>NZ_NWVA01000001.1:0-8012 GCF_003546845.1 endosymbiont GvMRE of Glomus versiforme
ATAGTTAATTCTTTTGAATTTGGTTGTGGGATTGATGATTTCTAACTTAATTACTTCGATTTTTGGTTTTTTAATTATTGGTTTAGGTTTAAGTCAGTTGGTTAGTTTAGTTCAAAGATTATTCATGCTGGAACTCCTTGGCTTTTCAGTGGCAATTCTTACAAGTTAAAGTTTCGGGCATCCAATCTTTATCAGATAAGCAAATATAACATTGTCTATTTTTCGCACTTAATTCAAGGGTTCTTTCTTGCCATAGTTCAATAATCTTATCCTTTTCTGTTAGTGCTTCATTCATTATCTTTATTGACTGGTTGGTTAAGTTGTCTAATAATTCGCTGGTTTTCTTATCTATTGCCATTATTGGTTGGCCTCCTTATTTTGGATTGCTTTAATTCTTCTCTCTGTGTCTTCTAATTCAGAGGCCATTCTTTCTAAATAGCTTTTCTGGGTGAAAGTTTCCATGATTAGTTTGCCTTCACTAAAAGCTGAATATTCAGTGTTTTTTAGGAGCAGGTGGGCTTGGAGGTATTGGCTGCCAAATTTGTTGAGTTCTTCAAGCCTTTTTAGTTCTTCAAGTTTTTTAAAGAGAAAGTCTACTTTTTGGTTTCAAGACTGTTTTTGTTCTAAGGCGAAAGAAAGGAGGGGTTGGATTTGTTCTCTTAGGGATTTGGTGGTGAGTGGGGGTGGGTTGGAGAGGATTTGGTAATGGTGGCAGGTGAAGGAGGGACGGGTGCTGTTGCTGTTGGCTCAATGTCCCTTTAATTCTACTTGGCTTCCTTTGGGAATACTTGGTTTGGATTTAAAGACTACGGGGATTTCTTGGGTTTGGTTAGGGACTTGGAAAAATCCGTAATAGTAGGGTTCGGTTTTGGTGTTTTTTTCTTCTATACGGGAGGTGAGGATACCTTGAATTGTGGTTAAATTATCCACGGATTACCTCCTTATTTATTGCTTGGTTAAGCATGTTTTTTAATCCTTCACAACGAGTGGATTCACAAGCAGAGTGGGAGTTTAAGTGCTTATTAATAATTCCTTTGATTTTGAATATGATGTCTCAATCCTGCTTTTGTTTTCAATGCCTATAATCTTCTTGGATTTGTTGGCTGTGAGCTGAACAATAATAAAATCCTGCTGTTACTATTTGGTTGGGACAAATTAAGCATTTTTCATTTAGCCGTTGAGGTTCGTGGTCGGCCAACACCCCGTTGTTTTTGATAATTTGTTCTTTCATATCTATTTCACATATAGACAAAAGGAAATTAGAAAAAAAGGGTTATAAAAATATACTTATAGGCAAAAAACCATGGTTAAACTTAAAGGCTCTCATACGCGTGTAAATATCTTGTTTACATTTTCTTTGCTAACTTTATGATTTTTTTGGATAGTAAACTAAATCCAAAATAACTTAATTTTTTTATCATAAATGCAGAGGAGCAGGGATTGCAAGAAGTAAGTAATCTGGAAAAAATTGCTAAATTTTTAAGTGAATTATTAATATTGAAAATAGAAAGAATATTTAATAAAAGTTCAGACAAAAATTCTATATAAATGAATTCAAAGGAGATAGCAAAGAAAGATTTTGCTTTTTCTTGCCAAACACGAAACTTTTTCTCGTTAGGACGCTGACTTTTCCAAAAAATTAAATTTCCTTATTTAGTTTATTTCTTGCTAGTTTTTTTAAATTGTTACTTTTGGGCTTTAATCCCTTTCAATATTCATACTAATTTTAACCAAAAAAATCCTAATTATGGCTGTTTTAATTGAATTTTTTGGCAACAAAATTTTAATCCAAGGCATAACTCTCAATGACATCTACAATTAGTACTTATTTTACTTTTGAGTTTTTTCTTAGGAGTTTTTTTATTCGATATTGTTGGTTCACTTTTAAAGGATTATTGTGTGGAATTAAGTAAAAATTGGCTAAGAAAACTAATAATTTATCACTGCTCGCAATCGTCTCCTGAGATGATTAAAATTCACCAGGCAAAAATCAACCAAGTTATTTTTGATAATGTTCCTCGTTTTTCTTTTCATTTTGTTAATTTTCCCAGCGAAATATTTCGAAACCTGGTAATTATTAGTTTCAACATTTATTTTTTACTCTTTTTTCTGAATAGTTGGAACATAGGAAAAGAGTTAAAGGCTTTGACTTTGTGGTTTAATTTAATCGTCATTCTGGTTTTTCTCTTTTATATATTTCTCACTACTAGTTTACAAAAACAAAAAGATTGAGAGAAAAAGCAATGAACTTATACCGAAAAACAACAAATTCAACTTACTTTAACCAGTCTGACCTGACAGAACCACGAGGAAGAAAAACAGCAAAAACAGGCCAGAATAGCCCGAATTTTCCGACTTTTGGACTACAATTTAAACAAAAATAGGTTCTATTTTTTTCAAAAGATAATTTTTAACTTACCAATTTTAATTATTCCAGGATTAAATGTAATTTTTTATTTTCTTTACTACCATTTTACGGCCAATAATTTTTCTGACGCTTTTTTAATTGAGTATCCAAAGTATCTTTTGAAAACTCCGAAAAATTTTCCAATTAGTTCCTGATTATCATAAGGCTGCTTTTCACCATAATGAACTAAAAAAATTACTATCAAATTTAGTAAACTAATGCTAATAACTGCCTACTTAATTAAACAAATCTAGAAAAAAGCACTAAATATATTTATCAGAAAAGAGCAAGGAATAGAAGAGGAGCCAACTAAAATATTTTTATATGGATGATTTGCGGAAAGAGTTTCCCATTTTTAAAAAGCAAAAGCAGTTAATTTATTTAGATAGTGCTGCAACTAGTTTAAAACCTAAAACAGTAATTCAAGCCATTAATGATTATAATCAAAAATATTCTATTAATTCCCACAGTGAAAGCAGCAGTCCTTTGTTTAAAAAAGTATGAACCACTATTCAGGAAACCAGAGAAATAATTGCCCAAAAGATTAAGGGCAAAGTAGAAGAAATTAGTTTTTTGCCTTCTACTACTCATGCTCTAAATATTTTAGCCTTATCTTTAAAAAATCATTTACAAAAAGGAGACCGAATTTGCCTAACTTACCTGGAACATAGTTCTAACCTTCACCCTTGACAAGCCATTGCCAAAGAAAAAAAAGCCATTGTTGATTTCTTGCCTTTAAATAAAGAATTTACTATTGATATTAGTAAGTTAGATAAATATATTGATAAGAAAACCAAAATAGTTAGTTTTGTCCATGTCAGCAATAGTTTAGGAGTAATTAATCCTGCCGCAGAAATTACCAAAAAAATTAAAGAAATCAATCCGGAATGTTTAGTTATCTTAGATGCTTGCCAAAGTGTTATTCATGTTCCGATTAACGTAGCAGAATGAAATATCGATGCTTTGGCTTTATCAGGACATAAAGTTTACGGACCAACTGGCATCGGAGTCCTATGAATAAAAAAAGAACTGGGAGAAAAATTACCTCATTTATTATGGGGAGGAGGCAAAAAAATTGGACCAATGGAAGAAATTGCCGACCAAAATCTACCATTATCGCAAAAAATGGAAGTGGGAACTTTACCCCTAGCCGAGATTTTTGGCTTAAAAGCCGCTTTTGAATTTTTAAATAATTTTGCTACCAAAGAGATTTATAAATATGAAAATGATTTGCGAAATTATACTCTCCAAAAGTTAAAAAAAATTAAGAACATAACCATTTATAACCAAAAATTAGTTTCGGCTAATATTATTACCTTTAATTTGGCATCTTATCACGCTCATGACATAGTTGATTACCTGGGAAAAAACAACATTTTGATTCGGGCAGGAAATCTTTGTTGTCCTTATTTAAATAAATTAATTGGTGCTAATTCTGCTTTAAGAATTTCTTTTGGAGCATATAATAATTATAATGATATTAACGAGTTAGTTTCACATTTACAAAAAATCATTCAAAGCCCACAAGTTTTATTGCCATTTTAAGACTTAAAATTTTCTTCACTTGGCAAAAAAATATTATTATATCAAATGTTTAATCTAGAACTTGCTGGAAAAATTTGGGGATTTTTTGCTCCTCGAATTCCTTTTTTAATTGTTGTATCTTGGGTCTTACCAAAGAATTGAAAAAAAATCAAAACGGCTTTTACCGAAAAAGTTTATCATCAACTTTGGCTAGTGATTTTATTTAATTTTGCTGTTGGTCTATTGCTGGGCTTGCTTTTGCCACCCCAAATGGTTCCTAAGCAAGTAGAACATTTTCACAGTCTTGGTCCGTTTTTTAGTTTTCTATCTCTTTGTCTGGTTGCTCCTATTCTCGAAGAATGCCTTTTTCGCGGTTTAATCTTTGATAACTTTGAAAAAAGTAATCTTTTGCCTTATCTTCTTTCCTTTTTTGGCTTTACGTTTATCCATCTCAGTTGATTTGCTTTTACCCTTCCGTGAATTGAAGTTCTTAAATATTCTTTGTTTTATATGCTCGCTTCTTTCTATTTGATTTACATTTATCGGCTAAGTGGTTGAAATCTCGCCTTTCCGATTGCGGTCCATTTTTTGACTAACTTGGCAGCATTTATCATTATTTTTACAAGGTATAAAATTAGTTAAGTTTAAATATAGCAATGACATATTGCACTAAATAAAAGCCTGATTATTTTTTAACTATTTAAGTAAAAAATTCAGCAAGTTTTTTTTGCTCTTTTTCTAAACTAAACTAAAAACCACTCTTAAATTGTTGTCTCCTCGACGCAGACCTAATTTAACAATTCGGCTATAACCACCTGATCGACTTTGATATTTCTTTCCTAAATCGTCAAACAACTTACTAAGCACTCTTGTTTTTGTTTTTCCTTGTTTGAATTCAACCCTTTTTTTGTTTACTAAATAACGCAAGGCTAAGCGATAAAAGTGTTGACGAACTTCTTTTTTTTCTTTTTCCTTTTCAGCCTTTTTGGCATAAGTAATTAATTTGGCAAGCAACTTTGTTAACCTTTGAGCTGTTGGCAAACTAGTTTCAATTCCTTTTTTAGAACAAATAACATCAGTTACTAAGTTATTCGCAACACGCTTTCGTCAAGCAGAGTTTTTTCCTGGTTTAAGTATAAATGACATATAATTTATTTTTAACACGGATTCATCAAGTAGCATCCCATGAGGTTCACAAATCTATATAATAATTTTAGTTGTAATTAGAAAAAAAACCAACAAACAAAAAGCAAAAAAGTTAATCAGAAAAAAAAAAGCACACGAAAGACACACGACCTCCACACGCTGCTTTAATTCTAAGAATTAAGGGAGAAAATTTTTTTGTTGTTCTCTAAAAACAAAATCCATATGAACGAAAATAACCAAATAAATCCACTCAAAAACAGTGAAGATTATGAAAAACTAAAAAACGATTATGAAGCTGAAATCCTAAAACAAAAAGGAAAAGCTGAACAGTGAAAAAACACAGCCATTAAAAGTGATGAAGCAAGTTTAGCCAAAGACAAAATTATTGAAAGACTAGAAGTCGAACGAGATGACTGAAAAAAAGAAGCCCGTCGTAATTGTCTTATCGAACTCAACCAAAAAGAAACTAAAAACAAAAATGAGTTTTTAGAACATTTCCAAAGGCTCCAAACAGCCAAAATCCAAGGAGGTCTTAAATAATGGTGGACTTCAATCCCCTCTTGGAAAACCTTCAAGAACGAGTAGTCCAAGAAAAACCTTTGAAGTTAATCTATGCTGATAACACCTACTCCGTATTTAACAAAGGAACTACGGAATTCCACGGAGCCGAAGAGGAATTTATTGGAGACCAGCCCTTAGAAGGAGTAAAATGAAAGAAAACTCTTAAAAGTAGTGATGCTGAAAACTTGCCAGAAGTCTTCTCTTGTCGATTAAAAATCATTCACGACCACTTTTACTACACCATTTATAACAAAAAGGTCATGAAACGAGCCTTACAATCTCCGACTGAAATGGCAGCTCTGGTCGACCAATTAACGGACAGCATGACTACTAAGCCCAAGTTAGACTTGAATCGAGTTTTAACTAAAGTAATCTGCACCAAAGACAATTACAATAATGCTGCTTGGGAAACCGTCACTGCCGAGGAAGCCAAAATTGACAGCCTAGATAAAGCCATAGCCATTTTAAGGAAAATCAAAGCAGCAGCCAACGGGATGGTGGAACCTTCGGACAAGTATAATAGAGGATATCAAAAACCAAATAGCCACGACTGAAACAAAGTAGTTACTAATAGTGAAAGCCGAAAGAATTTAGTTTTAACTATTGACCCGGATTTCCTTGATGACTTAGAAATCTACTTTCTAGCTGATGTGGCTCGTGACTCTAACCTTAACCCCTACAAACTTTTCAAAGAAGTAATTGTAAAGAAACTCACCAATAATGCCTTGGCTACGCTCCATGACGAAAAAAGTGTAGTTTACCGGATAATTAATGAAGATGGAATTACTCACGAACAAGTCTTTGGTTCAGGCAACAGTAAATTTGGCTATCATATGACCGTGATTGGAGGCATGATACCTTTCACCAACAGTTGAGCCCTAGCCAGAGCATAGGAGGTATATGTATGTTAATATTGAGAGGAGAAATCAGCAAAAGTCGGGAACAAACCAAAAACCAACAAACCCAAACCGACTTAAATAAAATTCTTAAAAAATGAAAGTTCGGAGGTCAACCTTTTAAAAACACCGAGGACTTTCTCACCAAAATGGGTGGCTGAGTAGATAAACAAATTGATAAAGACAAAGAACTAAACGACTTTTTAAAACTTTTTGACCTAGAAAACCTCAACCAAATTAAAGGAATAGAATTGAAAGGAGAAGGAGAATAATATGAATTACCGAGAACAATTATTACGACAGCAACACAAAAATCACTTGGCTAGTCTAAACCAAAAATGACAACAGGAACGGAATATCTTACAAAACGATATCACCACTCTCCAAAATAGCACTGATGTAATCATTGTGGAGAATTTGGATAAAGAGAATAAGGAACTCAAAAAAACCATCCAAGCTCTCACCCTCTTAGCCCAAAACAGAAAAGAACAGTTAGAACAAGAAAAACAAGCCCTAATCACCCTAGCCCAAAAGAAAATCACCAACCAAAAGCAAGCCCAAGAACTCCTAAAAGAACTCCAAGAAAAGTGAACTAATGAAAAACAAGAATGAACCAACCAAGAAAAAGAACTCCAAGAGCAACTCACCCAAACCCAAGCTGAAAATAAACATCAATTCTCCCGTATCAAAGAAGAAATGAAAAAAGTTCAGAACTTGACTGAGCAAATTACCCACTACCAAAAACTTTTTGAAAAAGAACAGCAAGCCAACAACCAACACTGAAAAGATAAAGGAGAATTACAGCAACAGTTAGAGAAAGAGAAAGAAAGCCGTAATAAAGAAATAACCAACCTCAACCAACAACTCACTCAAAGTCAAGAAAGAGAAACTAACTTAAACCAAATCTCAGAACAAAAGGAAATCAGAATTACCCAACTCAACCAAGGATTAAAGAACTTAGAAAAAGAACTCAATCAAACCCACAACAAACTAGACCAAGCCCAAGAACAAAATCAACAAAAACAAACCCAAATTAATCAACTCAACCAAGATAAAGGGGAATTACAAACCAAGATTACAGAAAAAGATAAGACTATCACTAACCAAACCAAAACTATCCGAGAACAGTTAGAGAAAATCAATACCCAAGACACTAAATTAACCAAGCAAAAAACTCTCTTGGAAGAATTACTCACAGCCCGAGAAGCAAGATTACAGGAGGTAGAAAATGACTAAATACAAAACCGAAGAATTTAAGCAGTGGTTGGAAGAAAAGCCCGAAAGAAAAGAAAACTTGCCCTATTGACCTGCTTTCTTTGATTACCAAAAAGAGAATTTTATAAAAGAAGAAAATGAACAATCAGCAGCTCACACTATTCATTGACTTAGCAAATACTATGTGATATCTTTACAATGAATGCAAGAAGTAGACCAAAGAGAGAGAGAGAGAGAGAGAGAGAGAGAGAAAAAGGAGGAAC
>NZ_NWVA01000001.1:8017-104293 GCF_003546845.1 endosymbiont GvMRE of Glomus versiforme
TCCAATCTTATGAACTAAACGGCTTAGAAGAACCCATCAACTTAACCATCAAATACCGTGACGGCAAAGAAGCCTTAGTGAGAACCAAAGCCGAACAGGAAGAATTAACCAAAAACTTAACCCCCGAAGAAAAAAGCCAATTATCCTTCATTGACCCCTCCGAAGTAGTCTGCTTTTTCAATAATCCCACCCACCGACCCAACCTTGAAGGAGCCGAAGAAATCTACCTTGAAGACCTTTGGGATATTAAAGAGAAAATTAAGTGAGACCGAGATAAGTCTAAAAAGAAAGTCTTTCTCCATGTGGAAAATGACCCTTCCAAAGAAACTCAAGCCCAAGAAATAGATGCTGCTGAAAAGGATTATCTTTTCTATATTGCTGACCCTTCCACCACCAATGAAATCAAGAAAATGGAAATCTACTCCCCTACCAAAGGCACTGAAGAAAGAAAACAACTCCACGAGGATTATTTAAAAGACTTTTCAGAATTAAGGAGAGTATTCGGTATCCGTCATCTCACCTCCAAAAAAGAAGACCGACAAAACAATCCTGAAATAGAACTCAATGAAGCCCAATTCGTAGCTTTGGAGAGGGATAAGTGAAGAGAAAGAATGAAGAGTATTAAAGAAGCCAAAGACAAACAATTCTGTTCCGGAGAACACAAGCTAACTTACGGAGCCTGACAGGAAAGACAAGAAGCTGAAATAGAGCAAGTTAAGGAAATCCAAGAGAACCAAAAAGAACCTGACCCAGCCCAAGAACTAGAACAAAAACTAGCCCAGTTGGAAAAAGAAAAAGGAGGAGGTAAATAATGAATATCGGTTGTTGCCACATTGCCCTAGCTTTGGTGATAGCTCTCGTTTTTGTGGTGGCTATGCTTACTAATCGAACCCTCAAAGCCGAAGCCAGAGTAACCAAACTAGAAAAGAAAAACGGCAGGGAGCAACGGGAAATTAAAGAATTAAAATTAGAGATTGAGAAAATGAAAGGAGGCAAACATGAATAAAACCAAATTACAAGAAGAATTATTAAAGAATGTGAAACCAGGAATTAAACCCTCTGACCTTAAAAAACAGAAAAAGAACAGCCAAACCAACAACCAATTACTAACTCCCCCACCAACACCACCTTTGAAACCAGTAAAAACTAACAATTCACCCTCCCCTATTGTCCAATATCCAACCCCTCCCGACAGCCCCCTCTTAAAACCAACTCAACCTAGCAAACCAGCCAATAATGTGAAAGATTTACAGCAACAGGTTAGTTATTGGAGTAAAACAGCTCAAAATCACCTTTTAAATCTCTCCAAAACCTCTGCTGAGTTATTCAATGCTGAAGAAAGAATAAAAGAACTAGAATCAAAACCAAAGTCCCAAACCCTCAGCCAAGAAGCCGAAAAAGCTTTGGTGGAAGCAAATCAAAGAATAAGAGAATTAGAGGAGAAGTTAAGTAAAACCACAGCCAGCCAAGAAAAGCCAGTAAAACCCGTCCAAAAACCAGAACAAACCATCTTCACCTGCTCCGACTGTAATCAAACCAAATCTCACCAAGAATTAAGCCGACAATTTGCCAATCATTCTTTCTGTCGTTCCTGCTCTGTAAAAGCCAGAAAAGCAGCCGAAAAACAAATCCAAGAACAACCCATCCAATTCACCTGCCACACCTGCCAAAAAAACCACCACCAAGTCCCTACTAAAATGAAACTAGACCAAACCCTCCAAGAATACTTAATCTGCTCTACTTGTCGTCCCAATGTCAAAGAATTTAATGAAGCCGACTTAATCACTGACGAACTTTGGCAAAAATACCCATATTCCTCAGCTAGTGAAATCCTGGAAAAAGAATTTGACCTAAAAAGGAGGAGTGAATAATGACTGAACCAAGAACAGTCCCTAAACAATCCCTAGCAAGATTATTCCCCAATGGCTTTCCAGAATTCTGAGCCAAAACCGAAATGAAACCAAGACTAGAATCCGTAGTCTATGATTTAGTGCCTGCCACTCTCACAGCTGAAGAAACCCGAAAAACCCTCATGAGTGGTTATGGCATGAATGCTGTTTTTATTGCCAAGCATTATTTTCTGAAATACCAATATCGAACTTTCGAACCCTACGAGGATGACTTTATGGCCCAATTCACAGCTGAACTTACTTTTGTGATTGCTGAAATCAGAAGGACAGAATGATTATGGCAAGATGTTTTTAGGAACATTAAGCAATGACTAAAACCTTTGAAACTAACCACGGACACTCGAACTTCCCAAAACTACGATAAAACCCAAACCCAAGGGGGAAGAACTACCACCCAAGGAAATGAAAACCAAAATTGAAGTGATCAAAAACAGAGTAATCAAAAGAACACTCCTACTTTTAGTAACGTAGATTTATCCTCAGGAACTTACGGAGGATTTAGCCGACAACAACAACTATCCACTCAAACCCAAGAGCAAGGACAAGGTAATCGAAACTCTAACCGAAAAAACACTACTGATAAAATCAACCATGTCAATAAAGAACACCACCGAAGCAAAAAAGATGAGAATGTCTCCACAGTAAAGCAAGATGTTTACGAACTAAACAGCCTGAGCCGACTATTAAACAATTTTGCCTTAACTATCCTGGATTTTAGCAAGTATTACCCAAGATTTAACCGGCTTTTTATTAAAATGTTCGGGGTCTCCGTAGTTCCCGTAATCGACCCAGTCACAGGCAGGAGAAAATACATCACAGAAGCTCAATATGAAGAAGAAATGACCGAAGAAACCGGAACCACTAAACCTCCCGAAGGAAATGAGTGAGATGAAACTATTCCCTACCTAGAAAGATTAAAAATCCTCCACACCAAAACCGAAAAAGAGTGAAAAAAACTCCCTGACACCTCCAACCGTAAGCCCAGAATTGCTTTAAGGCTAAAAAACCTCGAAGGTTGTCTCAAAGCCTATGAACCCGAATACATAGAACTCCCCACTGTCGAAGTCTTCCGCACCAGAATTAGAGGAGAAGAGGAAGGCTACCAGAAAGTAATCGGCTATCAAAATATCATCCAAATAGTGGAAAAATACCTTCGTAGTTATCACTTTGCCAAAAGAAATAACACCCCACCTCCAGCCCAGTTAATGATTATGCTTTTAGGAGAACCAGGACTAGGAAAAACTTATATCAGCCAAGCCATAGCCCGAGCATTAGGCAGAGGATTACATATAATCGGAATGAACGGCAAATTAAATGCTTCTTTAATTACGGGAACTAACATTGAAAACCCTGGAGCCGAACCCGGAGAAGTATTGAAAGCCATCAGCCGTTATGAAGACCGAGCTTGTGTGATTGTTTTTGACGAGATTGAAAAAGCAGCCCGAGAATGTAAAGAAGCAGCAGGTATTCCCACGGATATTACTGGAAACAAAAACTACCGAGACACTTTTTTAGATTTCCCTACTCCGACTAATGAGTGTATTTTCATTAGCACCGTGAACCGTCCGGAAGATGTTCCTTCTTTTGTAGCTGATAGATTTGCTATCAGAGTGGAAGTCTTGCCTCTTGGTTATTTGGAAAGATTAGAGGTGGTGAGAGTGGTTTTACAGTCTGAATTAAAGAAACTCAACAATGCTTTCCAAAGAATTTACGGCAAGAATTGACAAGAGATTTATCACCTTTTCAACCAAGAAGAACTCTTAAAGAAAACTCTCACTTGAACTTTCTCTATCCGAGGAGCCAAGAATAATATTTTACTGAAACTAATCCCTACTCTGATTAGTGATTTCTTGGAGCCTGAAAGCCCTCTAACCGAGGACCCCATAAACTATGATTGAGACTTTTTACAAAGGGAAGGAAAGGATGAGAATTGTCCTTATGCCAAAGATATTAGGAATAATCACAAAGTTAATTGTATGTGTTTTGTAAAAAACTTAAACTTGGCTCCGGGTTGAGCCGAGAATATGGGAGGAGAATATCATGGTTAGTATCGAGCAATCCAATCAAATTCAAGAGATAGATATTAATACCCGAAAGGAATTATGGGACAGTTTATTCTTATTTGTTGATTTCTCACGAATGAAAGACCAGTATCCTAATATGTGGAATAAAGAATACCGACTACTACCCTTACCCAAACCTTACCAAGAAATCAAAACTAAATTCACCCAGTATTGCCAAGAGTTGAATGGAAAGTTAGAAAACTTAATCAACTCTTTTGCTGGTTATTTTAAGGAGAATATTTATCCCGTGTTAGAAAGCAACGAAGGAGACAAAACTCTTTTATTCCGATGTAAAAGACTACTCAACAACAAAATCATTGGAGAAAGTAGCAGTCTTTTCCTAGATTTACTTATTTTTGAAAGAGAATATCTCGGCAAATCCGAAGCCAAGAAAGTTTGAGAAGGATTTAATAATGTAGAATTCTTTGAGAAGGAAAGATTACAAGAATTAATTGAGGCTGATATTGAAAAACTAAAAGAGGGAAGAACTAACCTTAATATCTCTTGGGTGTTTTACCGAAAATGACTTAACCTCATCGAACAAAAAGGCACCGATACAGCCCGAGGCATCTGATTAGCCTTAAAGAAATTTCTTAAAGATTGAGAAGCCGGAAAGTTAGGAACCAGTGAGTGAAAACAATCATTAAAAAATATGGAACAAGCCCGAGATAAATTATTTGATTTAGGCTCCGAGAGTATTAGTGATGGTTTACCTTTTTTACAGTTGGGATTTATTAAGAAAGATACTCATGAAGGCTTGGAGATTGCTTGCCAGAATAGGAAAGGTTTTAATCTGAATAATCCTTATTTATTTGTGGTTAATTTTCACCAAAAAGTATTTAGGGTTTATGTGGTGGACGGTTTTAATTATTTGAACCCTAGAAACCTTTATGTTAGTGTTTATTTGAGAGAAGATTGAGTTTGGAGGGAGTTGCCCTGGATTGTGAATGCTATGGGGAGTTTAGTTAGTGGGAATCATCCTATTTATTGGGGGAGGAATCTTAGTTAAGAAAAATTATAGATAACTACTAAAACATATTATATAGATAAAATTGAATGAATGATAGCAATGAACTTTAAAGGAGTTTATCATTGTGGTCATAAAAAATTAGATTTGAGTAAAGTTTTTACTTTTTCTTATTCCTTAATAAACTGCGAAAAAGATTACCAGTAAATTCCACTTTGCCTAGACTTTGCATTTTCTTTTTGCCTTTCTTTTGCTTTTGTCAAAGTTTCATTTTTCTTGTTCGGTCACCACCATACAAATTTCCGGTAACATGTTTTCGTAAAGCAGGAAGTGTTTCCCGAGCAATTACTTTTTGACCCAAGCAAGCTTGAATTGGAACAGCAAAATTTTGTGGATTAAGGGTTTCTTTTAAACGAAAACAAAGTTCACGACTTCGTTCCTCAACAAATTGTCTATGAACTAAAAAAGAAAGGTCAGGAATTAATTGTTTATTCAATAAAATATCCACTTTCGTAATTTCCGAGGGACGAAAGCCAATAAATTGATAGTCAAAGGAGGCAAACCCGCGAGACAAAGATTTCAATTGATCCGTGAAGTCAGTAATAAATTCTGCAAAAGGTAGTTCATAAGTTATTTGTCATCAAATGTCAGTTTTTAATTGAGTGTTTTGGTAAATTCCTCTTTTGCTTTGGCATAATTCCATAATATTTCCCAAATATTCGTGAGGAGTAATAATTATCAGGTTGATAAATAATTCTTGAATCTCTTTTACTTTATTTCATTCAGGCATTTTTTGCGGATTAGTGGCTTTTACTGTTTCCCCATTTCTCAAAATTAATTGATAACTAACAGTGGGAGCGGTGAGAATTAATTCTAAATTGTATTCTTTTTTAATTCTTTCTTGAATGATTTCTCGGTGAAGCAAGCCTAAAAAGCCACAACAATAACCAGGACCTAAAATATTTGACTCCACATTTTCCAAAGTTAAGGAACTATCTTGTAACTGTAATTCTAAAAGGGCTTTTTTAAATTCATTAAATTCAGAACTATCATGTGGATAAAGATTAGAATAAATATTAGGTTTTAGTCTTTGGTAACCAGGTAAAGGAACTAGATTTTCAGCATTAATATCAGCAATAGTATCACCAACTTGGGTATCTCTAATATCACGAATGTTGGCAGTAAATCAACCAATTTCTCCTGTGATTAAGCAATTTTTTTCTACTTCTTGGGGAGTTTTTACTCCTACTTTTTCTACTTGGTAGATTTTTTGATTGCTTAATAGTTTAATTTTTTGCCTTGGTCTTAATTCTCCTTCAAAAATGCGAACATAAACAATTACTCCTCGGTATTGATTATAAAGAAGGTCAAAAATTAAGGCTTTTAGTGGTTCCATCCCCTTATTGATGAATGAAGGTTTACTTTCTTTTTGCATTTTTCTTTCAATAATAAAAAATAAAGCCCATTAGGCTTAAAATTAATAAGCAGACCCCACCAATTATAAGAATTGTTTTTGTAGTTTTTGGATGTTCCTTTTCAGGTGCGGGTTTGGTAGTTTTGGTTTCTTGCTCTTTGTTGTCTTGGTTTTCTTTTATTTCCTGTTTTTCGCTATTTTTTTGCAGTCAAAAGGAAAAGTTTTCTTTTTCAGAATCAGAAAGAGAATTAGCAATGGCTTCAAAAGTAGTTTTTCCTTGTTGGGAGTCGCCGGTGAATGATTTGTTTAATTTGTCTTTTCAGTCTTCTCTGCTGCCACGTGCTTCGTAAAAACTAGAATACATTTTTTTCATTTCTTCTTCATATTCAGGAGAATTCGGTTCGTATTTATCTTCGCTATTTTCAATTTCTCAGAAAATTTTTCACCCTCCTTCTTTATCTTTTATTACTTCGTGAAATTTAACTAAAATAAGTTTCAATTTTTTTGGCAATTCAGTCAGCTGAATCTTAGTTCCGTCAATTCATTTGTAAAATTCGTTTTTTCTAATTTCTAGATAAGCAGGAGAACGTTTTTCCTTACCTTTTGGAGTTCCAAACTCAATAAACAAGGAAATTCCTAAACTTTCTAGTATACTTTCGTTTGTTCTCTCATGCAAAATTAAAGAAGTGTCAGTCTGCTTTCGCCCTTGTCAATTGTCATAATAATTTTGTTGCTCGATATATTTTTCTACTCATGTTATAGACATGCGAAACAAAGTTAGGTCATTATTTTCACTCATATTTACTCCTTAATTAATTTTTAATTTAAGTTTTATTTTTCTTTCTTTTTAGCAAGTAGATAACCAGTCCAATAATTAAATTAATAGTCAATAATAGAAGAATATTTTTTAGGCACTTTTTCGTCATTAAGAGGATTTTGACAACAAATAAAGAACAAAAAAAGATAACTATGGAAACAACCAATTATCCCAAGAGTTAAAAAAATTACTCGGAAAAAACTAAAAAATAAACAAAAAACTCAAAAAGATGGATAAAGAAAATAAAATAATCATGCGTATCACCGACCTCAAATTTTTCACTGTTGACGCAGTAGAATTAGCCCAAAAATTATTGGGTAAAATACTAGTAAGAAATATTAATGGTAAAATTATCAAAGTTAGAATTGTTGAAACCGAAGCCTATAATGGCAAAATTGACCGAGCCTGCCATGCTCACAAAGAAAACAAACCCACAAGGAGTATTAATTCGTGCTGCTGAACCTCTGGAAAGTCATACTATTCCAGTTAGTTCTCACCAAGATGAAAGAAAAAAATTTATTACCACACATTATAAGGAAAATTTTTTTTTAGTTGTATTTTCTTTTAATAACTGGAAGTAAAGAAGCATTTGCCGAAAATTAGCCAAAAATCTTACTTTTTTTGGGAGCAAATTGGTTAAATTCTGGTTGGATTTTTGGTGAAAATCTTCATAAATAAGATAATTAGAAAATTGCCTTTTAATTTGGATTAGTGCTTGTTGCTCAACCATTTTTGGTTCAATTAAGCATTTTGTTGTTTCACAAACTGCTATGTAATACTTAGTTTTTTTTTGGTCAATACTGATTAAACTAATGGCTTTTTTCTTTCCCACTTGAAAAAGCAAACTATTAAGGTAGTAAATTTTAACCCGAGGATTTAATAGTTGTAAAGTAAGCACAAAGGCCAAACTAATTCGGTATCCAGTTTGGCTGCCTGGTAGGCTGGTAAAATAAACTTCCTCAATTTTCTTCAAAGAGTGATTGGTTTTTGCTAAAATTTTCCTTAAAATAGGAAAAAAATTCTCAGAGTGTTGGCGAAAGTTGATTCTTTGACTACTTTTTAGGCATTTTTCATTCTCCAAAAGAGCGATAAAAAGAAATTGAGAAGTTAAACTAAACAATAAACGCAGCATATTAATTCATTTTAAATTTTTCCCTTTAGAAATTTTTCGTCTTTTTCAGACTAGAATTTTGTTTTTGATTTCTTTTCTTTAATGATTTTCTTCTCTTTTCGCACTACCACATTAGAAATATGAAGAGGAACCAAAGTGTCTTTCAACTGGCTTTTTTTCTTGACGTCAGGAGACTTATTATAGACTTTTCTTGTTGCTTTATTTAAGTAAATTTTTTCTTTTTTAGTTTCTACGTGGTGAATATTATCTACTAGACCACGAAATTTTCCAGTAATTACTTTTACTAAATCACCTGATTTTAATTTTATTTTATTCATGCTAAATTCACACTAAATTGCTTACTTTTTCAAAAAATTTTTCGCTGTAGCCTCATTCTTTGAATTCGCGCAAAACTGGTACTGAAATCACAGTCCCGATCGGCTTAAAAGGCTGTCCTTTATCTTTTTTTCTTCGTTCTTCTTTCTTTATTAAAATAGCATAATTTTTACTAAAATTAATAAAACTACCGTTGGAACGACCAAGTCCTTTTTTGCTGGCAATAATTAGAGCCATGACAATATCTCCTTTTCCTGCATTTCCCAGAGGCTTGGCTTTTTTTACAGTAGCAATTACTCGATCCCCTATTTTACTAAATTTACGATTAGAACCGCCCAGACAACGAATAATCAGCAATTCTTTAGCCCCTGAGTTATCAGCTATTAATAAACGAGATTCATTTTGAAACATATATAGATATTTTAACGAGTTTTTCATATTTTTTAGTAAGTTAATTAAAAAGGGTATTATGACTAATGATTGGAAAAATATAGATAAAGACTTTATTCCTGAGTTGCAAAAAGAATGAGAAGAAAAAGGATTTAATTATGAGCAAACCGGGTGATGAATTGGTGCTGGTTTACAAGTAGGTGATGCTGGATTTGCTAGTTGATTAAGAGACATTGAAGGCAAAAATATTGAGTGATTATCAGATTACTTAAATATATGGAAAGGAGACGAGCAAGAGTTAAGAAAAAAATACAAAAGTTATGTGAATAATAAAGAGACTGAGGAAACAAAACAAGAAGAAATTCAGTATCGAAATATTCTTTTAATTGGAAGAACTGGTAATGGTAAATCGGCTTTGGCTAATGTTTTGGCTAACAAAGAAGGTGAGTTTGAAGAATTTTTTAAGGAAGGTCATGGCATTGCAAGTGAGACGAGAAAAATAAGCGATAAAGTATTTGAAATGAATGGAATAAAATATCGAATAATTGATACTCCTGGACTTGGCGATACGAAATTAACAAAAATTGAAACATTGCAAGAAATAGCCAAAGTGTATGACAAAGTTAAAGACGGATTAAGTCAAATTTTGTTTGTAAATAGCAGCAAACTTACGCCAGAAGAGGTAGATACTTATAATACCTTAAAAGAAATTCTTTTTGATGAAAATATTACTAAATATACTACTATCGTAAGAACTAATTTTGATAATTTTGAGGACAAAGAAGAATGTAAGAAAGGCATTAAGTCATTGCTTGCTGAAAACAATAAAGCAGTTGTCGAAATGATTGAATCTTGTGATAGAAAAATAATTCATGTTGACAATCCGCCATTAAATATTAGTGGCATGAGAGCATTGGAACGAATTGCTATCAACAAAGAAATTCGCAACTATTCAAGAAAATTATTGATGGATCGCTTAAAAAAATGCGATAAAATTTACAAACCAGAAAGCATTGAAATACTTAATAAGATAGAGTTGAAGGAAAGATATAAGCACTTTGGTCTATGTGAAGAATGTAGTCAGACCAACACATGATATCGTTGATGTAAATCGTGCAGTGCCCGCCATTTTGCTGAGGAGTTTGAAAATTGAAGTGGTGGTAATTCAGCAGTCGATAACTTTATTCAGTGATATCAATTAAATGCCATTAATAAATACGGAGTATTAGAATGAATTCCTTATGAGAAATTTCGGGACATTGAATACTTAGCCGAAGGTGGATTTGGCAAGATTTACAAAGTAGCTGAGTGAGTCGACAGACAAATTAGTTATTGAAACATGAAAGAAAATGATTGAGAAAGAGATAAGTTTTATCCGGATGGAGTTATTTTAAAAATTTTAACTAATTCGCAAAATATAACTGATGATTTTTTACGGGAGGTGGCCTACTATAAACTTTTCAAGGATGAGTATGATGGGGTGGTAAAATGTTTTGGAATTTCTCAAGACCCGCAAACTAGTGATTATATTATGGTAATGGATTATATAAAAAATGGGGATTTGCGAAAATATTTAACTAATTATTACAAGAAACTAGACTTTTACAATAAACTCGGTCAGTCATATCATTTAGCGAAAGGGCTAAACAATATTCATCGCCAAGGGTTAGTTCATCGAGATTTTCATCCGGGCAATATATTAATTTCTAATAGTGATGTGTGCTTAATCACTGATTTAGGTTTATGTCGACCGGTTGACGAAAAAGACAAAGAAGAAAAAGTTTATGGTGTTCTTCCTTATGTGGCTCCAGAAGTTCTCCAAAGTAAAGCTCATACGCAAGCCGCAGATATTTATTCCTGAGGGATTGTAGTTTATGAATTATTTGCTGGTCGTGTTCCTTATCATGAACGTGCTGACGAACAATTAGCCTTGAAAATATGCCAAGGGCTTCGTCCTAACTTTGCTAATGTGCGGATGCCAAAATTATTAGAGGATTTAATTAGACAATGCTGAGATGCTGACCCTTCAAAACGTCCTACTGCCAATAAATTATTCAAAATTACCAATGCTTGGCTGAATGAAATAAAGAGTAAAAAGGATACTGAATTTTATCGTCAATATCAAGGCATTGAAGAAATAACTTCCCGACCAAATACGGTTCTTGGTTACCAAGTTGACCCCCAAACTATTTATACCAGCCAACTTTTAGATACTGATAATCTTCCTGAACCCCAAAACAGCCAAGAAATTAACAAGCAATTTTACGAATTATATACTTCACAATACGAATTCAGTTTAGAAAACAAAACTGAAGATTGGGTTGCTATTCATAATGATTTTGATAATGAAGATATCAGAGGTCGTTGAAGTGAACGATTCATACAACAAGAGATTAAAGAATGATTTAGAGCCATTCCTTCGCTTAATCCTGCCCAAGATTATGAGTTTGTTCTCTGGCTTGAAGATACCAAGAAACTAACTCTAAGCAATCCTTTAAATAGCGATGATTTAGAAAGGTTAAGAAATGAATATCAACAAACACAACTAACCGCCCAAATTCTCCAACCCCAACCTTTTGTCATCCCTGGACCAAGCAAAAAATAATCACCAAATCTCTATTCACCCAACTGAATTCCAATAACTAAACATCAACCTCGCATTCTCAATTTAGACTTTACTCATTATGGAATGCTTTCTTAGAAGATGAACGCAGTTTAAGCATACCAACCACTTGATTTAGTAAAATTCAAAAGAATTACATATTTTCCACATAATCCTAAAATTGTTTTAATTAGACTTTTGTTTTTAAATTCAAGAGATAATATTGTTAACTTGCCCCGCAGGAAATTTTAAACATTTTTTTTTATTTCAACGTGGCGAACAGCATAAAAATAAAAGCCACTAAATTATTTAAAAAATGACAAGCAATTGGTCAAATTATATTTTTTTTCGTTTTATAGACATAAGCAAAAGCGAAGCCCATTATTGGATAAATAAGAAACGTCAAAATTCCTGCTGCACTTGTTTCCCCGTGATAATGAGCAAAACCAAAAGTAAGAGCAGAAAAAAAAACACTAAAATAATTATTGCCAAAAGTTTCAAAAAGCAATCAGCGAAAGACTAATTCTTCCAATAAAGGAGCTAAAATCAATAAAGAAAACCCGGTCACGGTTCAATTTCAAAAAGAAGGACTTATTAAAGACTCTAATTGTTGTTGATTTAGGGGTTTTTCTGTTTTCCCGGAAACCAGAGCGGACAGAAACCTTAATAGAAAATTTGTAACTAAAGTAATACATAAGCACACAGAAGCCCAGAGTAAAATTTTGCCTTTTTCTTTTTTTCAAGCGGAAATTATTTTATCTTTTTGCTGACGAAAAGCAAGTGCTGTCAGCCCAATCGCGACCACACCATATAAGCATATAGTACTAATATCTACGCCCATGAAAACTGAACTTACTTGTCCTATCATCGTGATTTATATATATTTTTAATAACTGCTAACCAAACATAAGCCGTATTCTGTTTTAACTGATGATTTATCTTATTCTTGCGAATAGCCAATTAGAATTCATTTCTTCCTTTTGGCTGCTCCTACCAATTAATTTGGATTGCTCGCTGGTGGGGTTTACGTCGTCTCACTTCCTAGATTTCTCTAGTATTCGTCACTATAGCACTTTTATAGACTAATACCTTATAAGTAGAAAGGAGGTAAGGGTGGAGAACATGACAAACTATAAATACCCTATTTAAGAACCTAATTAGGTATTTCGTCAGTCGTCAAGAACTTTCGTTCCTGCCTAGAATTATTAACTCTAGCACCAACACTCCAAGCGTCGCAGCTTGGGCGAGTACGGACTTTCCTCAACTAGTTATTAACTAACTGTCATCAGTGTTTGGTTAGCACTTACTATATGGATTATTTGGTCCATATATTATTATTTTTAATAACAAATTTAAAGTTTTACTGAACGATAAGTCAAACAAGTCGAGCAAATTCAGTGAGGTTTTTTTACCTGTTGACAATTATTACATTTAATTAAAGTTCTTGTTGCTCTTTTTTGAAAATTAAGATTGCTAACCGTATGTCTTAACTTTTTCTTTTTAGAAGAGGTTCGACGAAAAGGAACTGCCATAATAATTATTTTTAGCCAGAAACAAAAAATTTTTCCTACTGCCAACTCTTAAAAATTATTAATAATAAAGAATTCTTAACTTTTTAACTTAATTACGCCCATAGCTCAACGGACAAGAGTATTTGATTGCGGTTCAAAGGGTAGAAGGTTCGACTCCTTCTGGGCGTGCCATTATTTCAATTTAATATTTATGAACAATAAACAAATTATTTTTTTTCAACCTGATAACGATTATGAAAACAATGCTTATCAAAAAAAAGATTTTTTTATCCATGAAGGAAAAAAATTTTTAGTTTTTCATTTAAACAATACAATTCTTTTTTCAGAAAAACCAGTAGACGATTTAATTGTGCCGGACGATAACTCAATTTTCGTTAACCATATCAAGGAAACTATGCGAGGCGTCTTTTATCCAGGACGGAGAATTTTAGACTATTTTACTTTTTCTCTTGACGATTTAAATAATTTTGAATACAAACCAGCTTATTCAGAAAAATGAAGGTGAGGTAAACAACATGGTCTACTAATAAAAGATACCAGTAAAATTAAAGAATTTGGCAAAGTTGAACCAAATTATAAGCAATTAATTTTTAAACTTGCTGGTGAACCAGAAATTAGCGAAGAAACTTGGAGAGGCGAATATCCTAAAAAATATAAGGAAATTACCGGCTATGAATTGAAAATAGAGCCGTTAGATTTTGGAATAGAAGGCTTGTCTATCAACAAAATTAATTTTTCATTTGGAAAAGAAAGAGGAGCCGAAAAGTTTAAAGAAAAATATAACTTTTTATTTTCCCCAGAAAGCATAGGCCAAGAATTTACCATAGAGGTTAACCATTGAGAATTTGGTTCTACTTATCAAACAACTCCCGGATTCCGACAACCATGTGTTTATGACAAATTACTTTTTATTGATGCTGAAGGTTGAAACAATTTTGGTGAAATAAAGAAAATAAGCGAGTACAAAAAAAGTAGCAAAAGTAATGATAGTTCAAATAAGAAAAACACTAACCAAGAACAAGAAAGCATAAATTATCATGAAAATAAAGGAATTAACAACAAGAAAATTTGAATAACAATTTTCGTCTTGGGAATAGTTTCTGCTTTACTTTTAATTTACTGATTATGAAAAAGGAAAAAAAATGAATAAAAATTTAAAAATATTGGCCTTAGGTGGCTTACATGAAGTAGGAAAAAATTGTTATATAATTGAAAAAAATGAAGATTTAATTATTATTGATTGCGGAATTAAATTCTTAAATAATGGTTATAATTTAGCCAACGGGATAATTCCTAATTTTGCCTATTTGAAAGAAAATAAAAAAAAGATCAAAGGATTGTTTATTACTCACGGTCATGAAGATCACATTGGCGGAATACCTTATCTTTTAGAAGAAATTGGTTATGAATTTCCGGTTCATGGCTCGGCTTTTGCTTTGGCTTTGTTAAAAGGAAAACTTGGCAATAAAGAAAATTTGCTTAATGGATCTATTTTCTCAGAAGTTATTCGCACCGCTGAATTTCGGGTTGACTTTTTTCGAGTAACCCATTCAATACCAGGTTCTTTTGGCTTAATTGTGGAAACTTCTCATTCTCGCATAGTTCTCACTGGTGATTTTAAATTTGACTGAACCGAGATTGGAGAAAAAACTGATTTAGTTAAATTGGCAGAAGTAGGCAAAAAAGGAGTTGATTTGCTTTTAAGTGATTCTACCAATGCCGAAGTTCCAGGTACCACTCCTACGGAAAGAAAAATAATTTCACGCTTGGAAATCATTATCTCCCAAGCTCCAGGGAGAGCAGTCATTACTTCTTTTGCTTCCAATGTTTATCGTTTGAAAAAAGTTATTGAAATTGCCAAAAAATATGGCAAAAAAATTCTCCTTTTAGGTTCTTCGTTGGCAAAAATGATGAAAGCCATTCAAAAAGTTAGTTTGTGGAAAATCGATAACTCAATTTTTATTAAATCAGTTCTCGATAAAAAAATTCCTCCGCAAAAATTAATTATCTTTTGTACTGGATCCCAGGGAGAAGCCAAAGCAGTTTTAAGTCGTTTAGCAAACCAAATCCATCCTGACTGAAAAATTATGCGGGGTGATACAGTAATTTTAACTTCTTCACCAATCATGGATAACCGCTATAATTTAGAAGCCATTAATAACAAATTGACAGAATTAGGAGCCACTATTTACGAAAACAGTAAAGAAGAATTAATCCATGCCTCGGGACATGCTTGTCAAGAAGATTTAAAGTTAATGCTAACTTTAACTAAACCCCGCTATTTCATGCCTTTTCATGGTGATTTTCGCATGTTAAAGGTTCATGGTTCTTTGGCCCAAGAAATAGGAGTTCCGGTTGATAACATTTTTGTTTGCCAAAATGGAGAAGTGATTCAAGCCAGAGAAGAAGAAAACAAGCCCACTCAATTCTTTTTCACTAACCAAAAAATTGATACCACTCCCCATTATGTTTTCAATCAAAAAATCATTCAGGGTGATTGGTGAAAGGATTATCTTGACTTGCGCCAACAAATGTCTCATTTTGGTGCGGTAGTTGTTATTGCCTTTTACAATCAAGTTCAACAAAAAATTGAGTTGCCTTATCTTTTCACTTATGGCTTTTTGAATATGGAAAAAAACAAATTATTGATACATAATTGAAAAAAAAGTCTTCATAAACTAGTTAATGACAAGAAAAAATCTCCTATTAGTGAACTAAAAAAGCATATTAAAGAAAAAATGCAAGACTTGATTTCTCAGGATTTACCAAAAGTTAAGCCACTAATTATTTCCTTGGTAGATAAATAAAATTTACAAACAAATTTCAAACAAAAATAACTCTTCCTAATAAATATTATTCAACTTACTTTTCCCTATCAAAAAACCTTACTATAATCCTTATAAAGTTCTTCATGACTATTATGGATATAGTTCGCAGTAGTGTTTATCTGACTATGACCTAATAATTTCTGAATAGTAGTTAAACGAACATTCTTATTATTTAAGAGAGTGGCAAAACTTCTGCGGAAAGTATGCGGACTTATCTTTTTGTTTATTCCGCTTTTTTTAGTTTTGCGATAAATTATCATTCTCGCTTGGGTAGTAGTTAACTTTTTTTCTTTTCTAGTTTTAAATAAATAATCAGAACTACCATTAAAATATTTGGTTAGAAAATCAGGAATAAAGATAAACCTGACTTTATTTCCCTTGCCATGGATTTTTAAACTTCCTTGACAATAATCAGAATGTTTAATATTCACTAGTTCATTTATTCTCAATCCTGTGTAAAATAAGAAATCTAGTAATAAATTATTGCGATTATTTATTTCTTCACTAGTTTTAGTAGGAGATTGTTTTAATAACTCTAATTCTTTTTGATTAATAGTAGTAAAGAATTTAGGTTGAATAGTAGGAATTATTTTTTTAGTTATTTCTCATTCAATATCTATTTTCTGAAACCGAGAAAAAGACTTTAAACCATTTCTTAAATTTCTTAAAGAGGATGGTTGATATTTATTTAAACTTTCTTTTAAAAAATTAATAATTTCATTAGTATTTAACTCTCTTTCTCCATATTTTTTTAAACTTCAAAGATAATTCCTAATAGCGTCAGGTGATAAATGGTTATTTTCTAGGTAGTTTTTAAATTCTTTTAAATAGTGTTCTGTCATATTTATTCTATATTCATTAATCAATTGATACATAAAAAAAATTAAGAGATGGTTTTGTTGTAAACATAAGCGGTAAATATGCGTCTTTTTTTATTATTTTTTACTTCTTCTAAATATTTTCCTTTATCGTTATAATACAAATCTAATAAACAAGAATTACAGATAAATTTATTTTCATGTTTAGGGTTTTCCGTTCAGTAATCTCAATTATTTTTTAAAGAATAACCTTTTTTGGATAAAACATATTTAAGAATTATTTTCTTTTTACATTTAAAACATTTCTTTTCCATATAATTATTTTATGTATTCGTTAATCAATTCATATATATTATTTTTATGGTTAAGGCAAAAAAAGTTGTAAACAAGTTGACAAAATAAAACAAAAATTTAAAAAGTTTGTAAAATATTATTATCTCTTTTTTAGAGGTTTTTTCTCTGACGGGAATAAACACCTTCGGAATAATCGTTAACATAATTATTCCTACGGTTCCCAAACGAGAGAAAGGATGGCGTAGGTATTCCGTCGTTAAGGAAATGTTTATAAATGTTCTTATGTCTTGACAGACAACGAACACCAATACTTTATAAATAAATCGCTTATGTTCTGTCGAACAACACTTACCGACAAAATTGCCGAGAAGTTATGTCTTATCTTGGTGAACCAAGAACGACAACCAACGACAGGAATAATGTCAAGAATAACGACAGGAAAAACCAAACCAAGACGACTACAACTCTCACGAGTTCGAGTTTTCGTCTACCAATTAGCCAGCGGTGTAATCCTCCTTCCTCTTATAATCTCTAACCTTTTATCTTACGAAAGAACTTATATATCGAAGTATAATTCGAGAGAATATTTAGTTTTTTACTTCGTAAAAAACAAATTTAAATATTCGATTAAATAATAGAATAATAAATAGAAACTTTCTTGATTGATAATTCAATTGAAAATATTTTTTATTATTTTATAATAAGTTTAGCGAAAAAGTTGTAAAATAGATAATATAATTTAGAATGAAAGACATAACTTATCAACAATTAAAAGAATTCGTAAATAATTTAGATACCTCTAATTTAAAATTAAATCCCCAAGAAATAAGTTTAAATGAAGTTGCGTGTATTAGTAATTTATTAACTTTACATAGTGAAAGTTTGATTAACCGAGCCAGAGTAATTAAAGGTAAAGGTGATTTAGGACGAGAATTAGAAAAAATTAAAGCATTTAATAGTGGTGATTTTGATAAAGAAGTTCAAGCAGGAGAACATTATGCCATAGAACATATCGTTATACCTCATACTCATAAACAAGCCAGTTTTGGTGTTCAAGGATTTTGACAAGAAACAGTTTTAAATTTCTTAAAAGAAAAATCATTAGAATTTATTATTGGTTGTTTACGAGGATTAGTAAAAAATGCCATTCCCGCCATGGTAGATTTTGCCAATACTATTATTAACCAATTAGAGAAACGAATTATCGACCTCTACAAAAAAGCGAATGAGGATGAAAGACGACTATTTAAAGAGAATATTGCCCGAGTTTTCCCGCAAAGTAAACTATTAGAAAAATTAAATGAATTATAAAGATATGAATAACGAAAATAATAACCAACAAGACAATCAATTGAAAGACCCTCGCCCTGATTTACAGAAAGAAAAAACACCCCTTCAAATGTATAACGAGTTAAAGGTTGACCGAGAAAAGGAACGCAAAGAGTTCGCCCAAAAAGATAAAGATTATCAGATACAATTAATTAAAATAGGCGAGAAATTAGATAGAACTGTTGACGAATTAACCAAAGCCAAGAACGCCGAAGAAATTGCCAAAACTAAATATTGAGCCAGTAAAGAAAGTGATTATCGGGACGCAGTAGAAACCAGACAAAACACCGCCGAAGGAATTATTGTTAATATGTTATATGAAGTGTTAGACGAGGAAATAAAAGACACCGAACACTTAAAGAACAAAAACATATGACATATTTAAAAAATCATGGCACAGGTTTATTCCTAATTTGTTTTACTGTGCCAGAAGTGAAAAAAAATTGAATTAGATGTAAAATTATATAATAAAGCAATTAGGTTAAAACGAATTAGGAAAAATTTTAACTTAACATGGTAGACAAAAACTTATTTCATACAACAATAGACAACAAAATATTAAATGCCAAAATTTTTAATGTTTTGGAAAATAAAGCCCCAATCTGAAAATATTTTTACAATCCTGAAATCAGAATTGAAGCAGGAGAGGCAAAGTATACAACTACTCTCTGAACTGAACCCGTTAAATGAGCCGATGGAATGGATTATAAAGACTTTAAAAAAGGTGAGGAACTACAACATTCTCTAACTTTAAAGGAATATGGGAATTTTGGTGATATTTTTTCGGAAGATTTAAGTTCATTAGCGTTCCAAAGACCCGATGAAACTAAACAACTTCTAAAAGTAAAAATGCGAAATATTATTAATCGCATGAAACACGCTTTTACGCAAACTTTTAAAAAAGATATTGCCGACGATAATAATTATGCGACTAGTGCGATTATCAAAGAAGCCGAAGACTTTTATAAATTAGGTGTAGATGCCACTTCGGGAATAAATAATTCCGTGGCAGTTTGAAACAGTATTGACACCCAAGCCCATAAGTTAATGGAATATTCTAAAAAGTGAAACAAAAGCGGGAAATTAATTTGTAGTTTTGGTATGGACGAACTCATTTTAATTCTTCGCCCCCAAGTTCATAGTATGATTGTGAGCCAATTATACGCCCCTTCTGCCAATATAGGATATGTTGAGTTTAATACCAAGTTTGGCGGAGTAATTATTACCGAACCCGAAGGCGACAAAGATTTTATTTATCTATTTGACAAAAACACTTATCAAATGGCAATAGCGATTGATTATCCAGGCAACGGAATATTTATTGATACTTCCCGCTATGCGATGAGTTTAAAGAATTATTTATTTAAGTGATTATTCTTATTCCAAGGAATGATACCATTTGTGAACGTGGTAAAATGACAAAAAACTTAATTTTCTCTAATTTTCAATTATGACTTACAAAAGAACCATCTATTTTGAGGATGTTGCCCCGTATGGCAAACCTTATTATTTACTAATTGGCAAGAAACCAATAAAAGATAAATTAAAAGATTATGTGGATAATCCCGCTTTATTTAAAAAAGATTGAGAAGATTTTCACCAAGAATTAACCCAATTAGAAAAAGAAAGAGACCAAGCCAAGAAAGAAGTTCAAAAGCAAAAAGACGATAACCAAATATTAGTTAAATTTATCCAAAATGATTTAGGTTTTAATTCTTTTAATGATGCCAAAACATTTTTACAAGGAGAAAAATTAGCGGATGTTGTTGGTAAATTACAAACTGAAACCAAAAGTAGCGAAAAAGATAAAGAAACGTTGAAAAAACACAACACCAAATTAAAAGGAAATATTACTACTATTCAACAATTTTTAACTAAATGAGGAGTAAATAATTTAATTGATTTAAACCGCAAATTGGAAGCCCAAGAAAAAATATTAAATGATTTAGACAAAGAAATTGAAAAGAGAACCGAAAAACTAGAAAAAGAAAACGAAGAATTACAAACTATTTTAAATATTTATCAGAAATCAGATGCGTTAAGTTTTTTTGAAGTTTCCAGCCAAGAAGTAGTTAAAATTCTCAAACAACACCAGCAACATTTATATTATTTCTTTTACAGTGTTAGCGATAAAGAAAAAGAAATTAATTTATCTGAATGTCCGCAAATTTTCGATGATAGTTGTTTATTTTTTGGCACTTTTGACAATAATGAATTAAAAGTTAATTTAAACGATAATCAATTTGCCGTAATTAGTGTAAGAAGTAAGAACAAGCCAACTGATTATATTGGATTAACCAAGAATAAACTATTTATTGGTGATAAAGTAAGATTATTTAAAAATGATGAAGAATATGAAAGTGAGGAAGAGGATAGTAAAAGTTCGGCAAGTGGTTCAACTTCTACCCCAACAAAAAATAAATGGTGAAGAAAAGGAGGAAATAAATAATGACAAAAACAGGCGATTTTGTAGATATTTTTGATTTATCTAATTACACTAATTTAAATAATTGAAGTTGAGAAGGAAAATTAAAAAGAAAATTTTATAACCATTATGTCGGAATTAGCCGACTAGAAGGACAAGGACCATTAAAAGATTTGTGAGCCGATGTTGAATGGCAAATGATAATTCAAGGAGAAATTGCCGTAATTGAATTAGTTGAGAACAGTGGCGAATGATTTTTAGCGGTTGTTGCCCTTAAAGACGAAACAACCAAAGAAAAGAAAATCAAACGAACCCGTGGCGGAATAGAAAGCGTAAGTTTTATTTTACTAGACGATGCCACCAAAGAGGAAATAAACGGAGGCAACGGAGAAAAACCTGAAAATATTGCCGAAAAAAACTGAATTGGAGATAGATTTTTAATTTTTAAGAATGACCGAAGTGGAACCCCCATGTTAGGAAGTGATTTTGCCGAGATGTGTGAGGATTTAGACAATTTTTATCAATTAATTAAATGAGACGCAGGACAAGCCAAAAAGCGTTTTATTTTAATTCTACCGAGTAAACCCGATGACGAAAAATGAGCGGATGTAGTTAATAGTTGAGAAATTGGAATATTAACCTTAATAACTCTACTAAAAGAACCTTCGAGTAAAGATAAAGGAATTAAAATGAGTGATATTAAATATGACACCTATGCCGACCCCGAACAAGGAAAACAACGCGACCAATTATGACGAGATTTATATAATCTATTAAGTTTAATTAAAAGTTTTCATGGGATAAGACATATTAACCAAATGGACGCCCAAGATAAAGAAAGGCAGAGTGTTCCCGAAATTTATTTAAGTTCGGATGAGTTTAATGCGTGAGAATATTTACATTGACACGAAAGAGATAAAGTGTTAAGAGAAGCCCAAAAAAAGATGAAAGGAAGTAAATATCGTTTAAGATACGGACAAATTAGCGAAGGAAATTTTTAAGATGAAAAGTAAAAGATGAAATAAGATTACTTGTGGCAATTGTCATAAATTACACGATGCCGATAATTTAATACCTGACTTAAAAAATAATCGTTATTTATGCGATAGTTGTTATGAGCCAAGAGAAAATATTAACGAAGAAAAAAAAGACTGACAAAATGATGAAGAAAATATAAGTAAAGAAAATAATAAATATCAAAAAGGAGAATTAAGATTTAAACGAGGATTATAATTATGATTAACTGACAAGAACACGGAAATCCATTTTTAGATTTTACCGAAGAGATAACCCAAGCATGAAATAAATTAGGATTTGGCAAAAATTCTTGTAAAGAGTGGTTAGACATCGGATTAAAAGCGTTAGATTATGATTACGCTTATTGATTAGAATTAAAAGGATATAACCCTGAATGAGTTTTAAATTACAATAACCAAAATGGAATTAATTTGAGAAAAGATTACGAAAAGTTTGTTAAAAAACAAGCCAAAAAAAAGAAACCTAAAATAAAAACTGAAACAGAAAAACCAAAAGACCCTTATTCTTGTAAAATTTGTGATAACACTACTTTTCTAAACTTTAAAGATTACTTAAAACTACACGGGAAACATAAATTAAACTGAAAAGACCCTTGAATAGAAAAAATAACTAAACCTTTTCCTAAACAGTTTCCAGGATTTATCCAAAAAACTTATATTTGTCAAGAATGTAAAGGAGAACAACATTTAAAAACTTGTTCTTATTTTAGAGATTACCAAAAAGTAAATGTTGAAAATACGGAGAGAGAGAGAGAGTAAAAAAGACACCATCGAGGAAGAATACTTTACCGCCGAAGAAGATTAACATAACATTTTCTGATTATTGAAACAGTGAATTAACTTACGGTGATTGTTTTGACATTCACCCAATAAACTTAAAAGTTGATGGAAAGTTAATTAATAAAATTGAATTTGATATTAAATGAAAAAAATACATTTGCGAGAATAAAGATAAAGAAGGATTTTTTACTGTTGAAAGTAGTAAATATATAATTAGTGTTTACAGTGATAAATATTGATTACTAGAATTTGAAGAAATTGAGAAAATAACCCACCATAAATAAAAGCCGTTTTATCAGTAAAAATTAATTATATGTGGTTAACTTACCAAAAATAAATTTAAGCGTTTTCTTTTAATGATATTGTTGTTGTTATCAGGAGAAAAAGAAACATATTTAGAAAAGTGGAAAAATACAAAAATAATCATGGTGGAAGAAAAAAAAGATAAATTACAGCAAGAATTAAATAAAAAAATCAAACTAGGTGTCAAACCTAGTGATTTAAAGAAACAAAAGGCAAAAAATAGCCAAACCAACTCTAACCAACTACTAACCCCGCCACTAACACCACCATTAAAACCAGTAAAAGAAATATCCGACCAGAACCCAAAAATTATTCAAACTCAACACGAAGTAATTGTTAATCAACAAAAAAAACTAAACCAAGCCCAAGACAGAATAAAAGAACTTGAAAAATCACAGAAAGAAAAGCAAAAAGAATTGAAAAAGAAACTAAACAAAGAAATTAAAGAAATAGTTAAAGAAGATGACAAACCTAGCGAAGTAAAAAAGAAAGTAGATATTAGAAATAGTGTTGGTTTAGACCGTTCGCAAAAAACTTTTAATATTTTGTGTGATACTTGTGGAAATTATAAACCTAACGAACATTTAAATTTAAAAAAATTAAACAGTGGTTTAGGAATGGATTTAACTAAACTATATCAAATGTGCGATGATTGTGTAAATAGTGGACGGTGAGACTTAAAAACAGAACGAAAAGACGATTGAGACCCGATTAATTGATAACATTTTACTACTTTTAAACTAATTCAATTGAATTATTAATTGAAATATATTTATATATTTCTTTTTTCTCAACGAGTTTAAAATACTTAATAATATGTCAGAGGTAGTAAGTATTTGACAACAATATAATAACTTGTGAGACGAATACCGCACCGAGTTTTTAAGTAAAGAAACTAGTTGAGGAGACAGGAAAGTTCATGTATTAGTAGCCCACACAGTTTACCAATATTATCGTTATTCGGACTTTTTTATGTCGTCCAACAAGTTCAGAGGACATTTTTTAGCCAAAATTAAAGCATGAAGCGTAGAAATAGGAGCCAAGCAGAAAATATACGATAATTTATTAGGTGATTTAAAGTTAAAAGACAAAGACCTTTATAAAGTAGTAGTTAAAGACATTACTAAACTAGATATTGATGTTAAAACCGAACACAGTAAAGTTAATAAGAAAATTACTACTGAACCGCAAACTACCGACTTTACTAATATACCTTATACCCCAGGAGAGGACATGATTGGGGAAACTTATGGAAGAAGCCAGTTAGTTAAGCAACAAAAGAAAGATATTAAAAAGTTAACCACCGAGGAAATTACGGGAAGGAGAGTAAAAGAAGGCGACACTATTGAATATAAGCCGACTTTTGATAAAGAATTTGGAGACCGAGACACCGACCGCACTATTACTACCGAAGGCGATAGGATGTGATTAGGGAGATTAATAAACATTGTGGAAAAATTACAGTGGTCGCCCACCGAAATCATTGACAGTTTTGCGTATTTATTTGTTGGTATTTATGCCCCGCAAGGTAAATTCATCATTACCAAATTAGGACGAAAAAAATGAATACCTTATACGAGAGAAGAAATAGAGGAAGAAGAAGAGGAAGAAGAAGAGGAAGAAGAAGAGGAAGAAACATCAACCAAGAAAAAAATTAAAAAGACTGATGATGCGGATATTACCCTAGCGGAATATAAAAAAATGGTTGAAGAAGGAAAGCCTGTCGCCAAATCTTATTATTTAGAGCGGATAACTAGATACCGAGTGAGAAAAGAACGAGAAAAGGCACCAGTAGGAAGTTTAACAGGTTTAGCGATAGAAAAACAGAAAGAATTAGCGGACGGACTAATAAAAGCGTGAACTGATGACCCTGTAATACCAGATTTGGAGAAATTTGACGAAATAATGAACGGAGTAATGGGATACGAGGAATTTAAGAATGAATTAAAAATTTACATTCTTAACCTTGCCGAGAACCTGGAACAAGGAATATATGAATTACCTGACGAAATGAAAACTGTTTTTGTGTTGTTAGGAAAACCAGGAACAGGAAAAAGTTTTATTAGTGAAATGTTAAGTGAAGCGACAGGATGATATTTAATAAATATTGATTTAGGAGGACGAAAAGACACCGAAATTTTAGAAGGAACTACGCCCGCCGTGAAAGGTGCGTTCACAGGTAGATTATGCCAAGGATTTGCGACAGGAAAACAGAGAATGCCAATTATTCTTTTAGATGAATTTGAAAAAGTGGCAGGAGAAGGTTTAAATATGATGTTAGGTAATGTTTTAGATATTAAGAAAAATAAGAACTGACAAGACCAATTTTTAGGTTTTGAGGTGGATATTTCTAATGCCATATTTTTAGCGACTGCCAATTATGCCGACCAAGTTCCCGATTTCGTTCAAGATAGAGCGAAGTTTATTAATATTCCTCTTTATTCTTACGAACAACGACTAAATTATGCGATGGGAATGTTGAAAAAGAAATTAAGTAAAGACCCATTAACTTCTAAATATGCCGACCAATTGACAGAAGATTTTTGTAGGTTAATCATTACCGAAACATGAGGACTACGACAAACTAATTTAAATATGTCGGAAATGTATAAAAAGTTGAGAGGTTATGCGATATTAGCAAAAAAAGGCAAGGGAACCGCCATTGACGATATAACTGATTATGAAACTATTGAAACTACCCCAACCCGTTTTAATTTGAAGTATGCCAATAATAACCGCATTGATTTAGTAAGAGTAAGAAGCGGAGATGCCGAATATGGACTAGATGGAAAAACAATAACAAGTTATAAATGATTAGGAGATATGGAAGAAGCCGTCTGACCTGATTTTTACACTGATGACTATACTATCTTTACTGTTCCGCCAAAGGTAGTATATACAAAATAATATGAAGAGCCAAGAACCAAAATTAATCAGAGATTTAAGCGATATTCGAGTAAACCCCGAACATTGAATACAAAAATATAATTTAATTGAATTTGTGTACTCCAAAGGACGCCCATGATGAACGAAAGATTATTATTATATCCCTCATTACCAAAGATATAATGAAGGGACAAAATGATATAAAAATACTGAATTTGGAGAATATAATTGTAAAATAGTTAAGAATGAGAATAACGAAATAGAATTAATAACCCGTAATTCTTATGGACCGCCCGCCGATATTTACTGAAAACAATTTGATTTATTAAGACAGATAAAGAAAAAGTTAGGAGCCGAATGGAGAAGAAGCGATGACGAATTATGAAAAGAATTATCAGGAGAAAGAGGATATTATAGCTATAATGAAGAAGAAAGAGATTTAGAATGAGAAGAAGAACCCGACATCATTAATTTTCCTTCTGCCGAATTTATAAAAGAAGGCGAAACCAGTAAAGGTAAAAACAAAGAAACCGAGGAAAGTTTACAGGATGATAAAGAAAAAATATTAAAAGAATATCGCCAAAGTATTCATAATTTAGGAAAAAGTAATGACCCTGATGAATTTATTAAAAGCCAACATAAACATTTATACCAAGAAGAATACGATAAATTAAAAGAATTAAAAACAAAAAAAGATGGATTAGGACCCGAACAAGTTCAAAAAAGTTATGACTTAAACCGCCCTGATTTAGCGATATTGTGAAGAAAACAACTTTATTTTATTATTGATTTTCAGTATGTTAATAATTATCAGTTATGAGTTTGAATTAGAGCGAGAAAATGCCCGTTATCTTTATATTACTGAAATTGACAAAGAAGCCAAGGAAGAGGAATATTAGAACAAGGACCAATAATTAAAGAAGGAATTTTAGAAGAAGACGGAACACCCAAGAATTTAATGCAAAGTGCCAGAATGCATTATGAATTTTGCGGAGAATTAGGAATTAAGCGGACTTATCAGAGTGAATTTAAAACTTATCAACCAAGATTTAGTTTATTTAGAGCGTTCCCCGTAGGAAAGAAAAATGTTGCCAATAATCCTGATATCAACAATAATCCATTTTGAGCGGTTAAAAAACAAAGAGGCGACCAAAGCGAAGGTTTATGTATTCCTACTGATATTTATTTAAATCAACTTGCCGACCGTAATGCGATAATGGATGCCCTAAAATCAAATCCAATAACAGGTATCTTTAAACTTCTTATTAAATTCATCAGAGGTAAGAAAATTACCAAAGAAACTACGGTAAAAACAGGCGGAGAAGGTGGCGGTGGTGAAGGAACCATTACTGAAACTGAAACCTATGATGAAACAATGGACCCACAAGCGGAAATCCAACAACTTCTTAATGATGTTCTAGGAGGAAAAGTATTTTTAACAGTTGGACCACAAGAACATAATGACGGCAAGGCATTTTTTTCGAAGATGGAAGACCACGAGGAAGTTATTTTTAAAGAGACCGAAGAACAATATGTTAGTAAGAATGAAGCCGAAGTCGCCAAATCTTATAAAAGGTGATTTAAAGAACAACCGCATTTATGAGACCATACCACTTTTCAATTTTATCTATTCAATAATATCACTATGACCGCCAACGGTCAGTTTATAGGTATTAGATATGATAAAGAAAAAGACCAATTTATTTTACCCTACAAACTCTTTATCAACCATGCCCCAGGCGTTTTAGTTTATCGTTGAGAATTCCAAAATATAATTGTCAAATGTGAGATAAAATGTATTGGTGCGTTTCAGGATAATTTTGCCCCTTTAAAAATTATCACTTCTTTTCAAATTTTAGGAACAGGTTTAGGAATTAACCCCGCGGGAATTGTAATGGATAGTTTAAGGCAAGAAGAAAACCAATTAAAAGAAAATCCTACCAAAGAAGCCCAAACCGAAAGAATGTTTAAATCAACTTTATTCGATACTTTAAATAAATCAGTAGAACCGAAAATGTTTCACGGAAACACCATTGATTTTCACTATTCATTAAACGAATTTTTTACCCGTTTAAGCGAACCAGTATTTTTCTATCGAGTGGAAATGTCCGAACTTTTATTTAATAATCTTTGTTGAGCGAATAATAAATGTAAAATACTTTATTTACCTTTTCAATGAAACAGTTTAGCCAGTTGAACCCAAGGCAAAAAGGATGAGGAAAAAGGAACCGACACCCGCAAATTAGGTTATTGAAAATGGCGAGGAGTGATATTAAGGAATGATTATGACGGATTTTTTAGCGATATTATGAATAGAGGTTATTGGTTAGATGGTGGCGAGGACATAGAAAACCCGAAACTTGATTATCAACGACAAGAAGATTATGTAAAATCAGGAGGTAATGAATGAGATACTTATGAAGCGGAAGAAGAATATATTGAAAAAACTATAACTGAAACCAAAGAAGTTCAAAAAACCGACCATGCCGACAGTTTTGACAATATAACTAAACATGATAATCGAGTATTGTTTACTAATTCACCATATATTAAAGATAGTAATGGAAATGATGTATTATTAGGATTATTACAACAAACTCCAAACTGACAAGGAGGAAGTGGATATAGTGGATGAAATTATGGCGGAGGATGAACCAAAGACTTTACTATTCCCGCAGGAGTTTATAAATACTTTTGGAAAGTATGAACGGGACCAGAAAAAAGCGGAGAATTAAACAGTAAAAATCCTATCAAAGTTAAAATCAGTATGCGTGGTGGAGGGGGTAAAGGTGTTGGTGATGGCACAGTAGATATTGATTTTGAATGAACCCAAACCGAAACTATTACTAAAACAATTAGAGAAAGTGTATTTAAAGAGAAAAAAACTACAACGCAAGAAATAGATGCCGACAAATTAGAACGAGACGAAGAATTAGAAGAGGAAATTATTGAAGAGGAAGTGGAAAATGAAGAAGAAATGGAAAAAGAGGACGAAACGGAAAGCGGTATTGGCGTAATTGAAAAAGACAAAGAAAAAGAAGCGGAACGAGAACAAGAAAAGGAACAGGAAGAGGAAAAGGAGAAGGAAAACGAACAAGAGAAAGAAGATGAAACCGAAAAGGAAGACGAGACCGAAAAAGAGAAAGAAAAGGAAAAGGAACCAGAGAAGGAAAAAGAAAAAGAGGACGAGAAAGAAAGTGAAAGCGAAGAAGAAAGCGAAAACGAAGATGAAGAAGAAGTGGAGGAGGAAAATTAATATGGACGCAGGATGCACAGTGGCAATAACTACTTTAACTATGGCAATTTTAGGAATAGTTGCCATGTTCTTGAACTATAAAGCCAAAATAGATAAAAAAAGTATAACATTAGAGAAACATGACAAACAACACGAAATAAAACATCAACAAAACGAACAAAAAATAAAAGTTTTAGAAGAAAAAAACGGCAGCGAACAAAAACAGATAAACGAATTAAAAGAGGAAATAAGAGAATTAAAAGAAATTATTAGAAAATATGACAAATAACCTAATCTTCCCCGAAGGATATGCCGAAATCTATCAAAAATTCAGTGATTTATTAGATGAATTAGTAAATTATCTAACTTTAATTATCATTACTTCTCGCGGAACAGGCAAAAGCCATAATGTCAAAGTAAAAATACTAGAATGAATAACCAAAACTGACCGCGAATTAATTTGATTAAGGCGTAATTTTGATAATATTCGTAAATCTTCATTAGAACCTTGACGAAAAATATTGGATAAATATTGTTTTGAATATTCGGAAAATAAATATAAGCGTAAAGACTTTGAGGAAATATGAGAAGCCATAACCAGAGGCATTAAATATAAAAAAGTAATGCGTTTACATTTTATCGAACTTTATAAAAGTGAAGATGCCCGTGAACTACTAGACAAAAACACCGATATCTTTATGGATGAAGCGATACCTAATCCAAAAGGAAAGGACAAAACCAATTTAAAATATTTGGATGATGAAGATATTTTATACGATGAACTTTATGGAAGTGCGTGAAGAGAACGACCAAATTTAAAGAAAAGACTACCCAGAAAAATATTTGTTGCCAATCCTTACGATAGATTTGGACCTTTTATGAAACCTTTTAATAGTTATCTAAATAAAAACCTAAAAGAATTAAAAGAAAGATTATGAAAAGAAAAGTTAATTAGAATAGAAGTTGAGGAAGAAAATTTAAGAGGAGAAACAGAGAAATCTTTATTATTCCTTTTCGCTACCGAACACAAAAGAGAATTATTTGATAAAGAGTGAAACAATTTTTTCTTACCTAATGAAAAGTTAGGCATTATTGATTTGCCGAACAATTATGAGATACTTTATAAATTACAAGGATTTTATTATTGTCGCCAATTAAGAACAGGTAAATATTTTTTTGTCAGTGAGGGAAATAATAAATTATCTGCGCCAAGATGAACCGAAGAGATTTGTTTAACTAATGAGGATTTTAGAAGAAGTGAAAGAAAAAATAAAAGATTGTTAGATAATCAAGGTTTAAAAGAATTAGTGCGAGAATATTTAGAGGATTTAGACAGTAATATATTAAGATTTGCCGACTTCGAAAGTAGGCAACATGTCCTATTTAATGTTATTGATAAGGTGAAGTTAAATGTTAATTTATAATTTGATTGATTTTCAATTGAAACAAAAAATATAAAAAGTTGTAAAATATTATATTATGAAAACGAGTTTAAATAATTCGTTTGATTTGGAAGTTGTTGCGTTATCATTAAAATATATAATAATGAAAAATCTTTGTTTTGTTTGCATTTTTAAGTCTACGCCTATAGTTCAGCGGAAAGAATATCTGACTTCGGATCAGAGGGTCGGGGGTTCGAATCCTCCTAGGCGTACCAAGTTTAAAATAAAACTTATTTATAATGAACAGTAACAACACCACTTATCAACTAATCAAAAGTTTGGCGGAAAGAGAAAAAATTGCAGAAAGCCAAGTTATTGAATTGTTTATTTACGCCATCCAAGAAACTTATCGACAAAAAGCCAATGATCCAAAAGAATTACGGGTAACTTTTGATGAAAAAGAAAAACAATTTTTGGCTTATCAAGTTTATCGAATTGTGGAGAAAATTAATGACCCAAGCCAAGAAATCACTTCTGAAAATGAATTGTTTCAAGAAAAAAAAGCCCAAATTCAAGAAGATTGCTTGCTTTTACCATTAGATTTGAAAAAAATAACTACTTATGAAGAAATCTTGCCACAATTTCGCCTTTCCTTACAAAAAAGCCAGCAAAAAAGATGATATGAAGAATTTTTGCCTTTACAAGGAAAAATTCTGGAAGGAATAGTTCAAGAAGTTTATCCTCATTATTGTTTAGTAAGTTTACTAGAAGGAAAAGGAATTGGTTGTTGAAATAAAGATGAATGATTATCCCAAAAAGCCCCTAACGTAGGACAACAAAGAAGATTTTTAATTAAAGAAGTAAAAAAAGAAGGTGAATACGCTGTTAATCTTGCTTGTCGTGATGAAGAGTTTTTACGAAAACTATTAGAAATTGAAATTTTCGAAATCAAGAAAAGGGAAGTAATTGTTCGAGACATTTTGCGCCAACCAGGAGTAATTAGTAAAATAATTGTGTCCAGCAAAGACCCACGCATTAATGCGAAAGGTACTTGCATTGGAAAAGGAGGAGAACGAGTTAGAATCATTAAGCAGGAAATGGAGAAAGAAAGAGTTGAATTTGCGGAGTGAAAAGAAAACAGAAACGAGTTAATTGCCGAACTTCTTTTACCAACTACTGTCCTTTATCTTTGCAAATTACAGGGCAAAAAAGAACTGATAGTGGTTGTTTCACCAGAACAAAAGAGTTTAAGTTTAGCCTCAGAAGGCAAAATAATTCAATTAATTGAAGATTACCTGAAAACCAAAATTATCGTCCAAACTCCCGAAGAAATAAAGGAACAAAATGTCGTCATTCTTTGAACACCTGATAAAATAGGCTGGCAAGAAAGAACTAAAACTTATTCTGAAAAATGCCAATATGACCCAAGACAATAATCAACTATTGTTGGAATTACTTGAAAATAAATTATTTGCCAAAAATTGGCAAGAAATAAGAGATAAAATTTTTTTTTATGCTGGCAATTTGAAATTAACTGATTTAAGCCAGGCTTTTCAAGTTCCCGCTAAACAAATTATCACTTTCTTTTGGGACAAAGGAGTAATCGTTAATCAGGAACAAAATCTCTCACTGCCACTAATCAAAAGTTATTGTCAAAGTCACGGGGTAAAAGTTATAAAGCAAAAAAATTCTTCTTTTAATTCAATTATCGAAGAGTATCTTCACCAAATTGACCAGCAAGAAAATTTAGTTTCTCGTCCGCCAGTAGTCAGCATAATGGGGCATATTGACCACGGTAAAACTACTCTTTTAGATACTATTCGAGGCAGCCAAGTTCAAAAAGAAGAAAAAGGTGGCATTACCCAAAAAATCAGCATCTATCAAGTAATTTTTCAAGGAAAGAAAATAACTTTTTGTGACACTCCTGGACATAGCGACTTTATTAAAATGCGTCAACGAGGGATTTCCTTAACTGACTTAGTGGTACTAATAATTGATGCCAAAAGTGGCATAATGACTCAAACTAAAGAAATTATTAATTATCTCCATGAATATCAATTACCAGTAATCGTTTTTTTTAATCATAAAAGACCTGCCGAAACAGATAATGAAGTTAATTTAATTAAGTTAAAATCACAATTACAAGGGCAAGGCTTGACTCCCATGGAAATCATTTCTGGCAGTGCTCGAAAAAAAGAAGACGTCAACCAACTTTGTGAAAATATTCTCTTAACGAATGAAATTTATCAATGAAAAGCCAATCTGCAGTTACCGGCTTGTGGTTTGGTTGTTGACAGCAAATTAAGTTCAAAACTAGGAAAAATTGCTCTTCTTTTGGTTCAAAATGGTACTTTACGAGAAAAAGATTTACTTCTCACTAATGGAAAAATAGGAAAAATTAAAAGAATGACTGATTTTCAAAAAAAAATCCTTAACCAAGCTTTTCCTGGCGACCCAGTGCAAGTAATTGGCTTAGATTTTCTTGCCGAGGTTGGAGAAAAATTTTTAACTATTTCTGATGACAAAGTGGGCAAAAAAATCAGTAAATTATTAAGTGATTATCAAAAAGAAAGAAGCGAGATTGATTTTTCTAACCAGCCAACTATTTGGTTAAATCCCGAAATCGAAAAACAAAAAGTCATCAATTTATTAGTAATTGCTGATACCCAAGCCGCTTTGGAAGTGCTTACTGACCTAGTTGAAAACAAGACCATTAATGATTTATCTTTTCAAATCATTGCCAGTTCCGTCAGTAACATTCCCGACCAATTAATTAATTTAGCAAAAATCACTCGGAGTTATTTGCTCATCTTTAACTTAAAATTAAGTAAAGAAACTCATCAAAGATTCAAAGAGAACCAACTCAGATGATTTCAGAGCGACATCATTTATGAAGTAGAAGAAAAACTTGAGAAATTAATCCAACGAACCAAAGAAAAAAAGCAAGTAGAAAAGATATTAGGAACTGCCGAAGTCATAAAAATAATTTATTTCTCCAAAATCGGAAACATTGCTGGCTGCAAAGTAATCGACGAAAAGATCGAACGTAATAGTTTAGTGCATGTTTTTCGTAAAAGTCAAAAAATTTTTTCGGGAAAGATTAAAAGTTTACAAGTGGAAAAAGAAAAAGCAAGTGAAGCAAAGAAAGGTCAAGAATGTGGAATAGTGTTAGAAGGCTTTGATGATTTTCAAGAAAAAGACCAAATTATTAGTTATTGTTGGGAGGAAGAAGATGTTAGTTAAAACTAATTTTCACCACGCTAGGTTAGAAAGTTTATACACCAGGGAAATTGCTCTCATTTTTCAAAAATTAATTCAGCAAAAAGAGTTACCGCTTTTTTCCATTAGTTATTGTTCTTTAAGCACCAAGGCTGAAAACTTAAAAGTTTACTTAGTTTTCACCAATGAAAAAGACCAAAAATATCTTAATTTTATTAGCAAAAATTATTTACCTGTCGTTAAAAAACATCTTGCAAAGTCAAAAAAATTTGCCCGCTTGCCTAAAATAATTCTCTTGCTGGACCAAGAATTAAAGAAAATTAGTGATTTAGAAAAAATCATCCAAAAAATCCAATAATGTCTCAAACTCAATTCCTCGCAGAAAAACAAGGAGAAGTATTAAATATCTTCGCAAATATTATAATGATTTTTTTATTGTTATTTATTACTGGATTCTTAAACTTTATTTCCTCCCTGTATTCTGATATTGATATTTCCAAAGTTGATTTATCGAAAGTTAACCGAAGAAGAAAAAAAGTCAAAAAACTTATTTATATTATTAAAAATAATTACTTCCTTTTTGTAGGAACTTCAATCTTATCAGTGGTTTTGAATGTTGTCATTTCGCGAATTATCTTTGGCGGCTTTTTTGGACAGACTCTTATTACTCTTCCTAGCCAGGAAGCATGGAGTTGAGTTATTGAAATATTAACTATTCTTTTGTTAGTTGTTTTCACTGAAATCTTTGTGCGTTATCTCGCTGAAAGGGAATTTGCTAAGCGTCGAATACTTAATTCCTTTTTTCTTAATTCGGCTCATTTAATTACTCGAATGATGGCTTGACCTTTACGTTGGGTAATCAAAGAAAAAAAACTTTCTCCTTATCGGGAACAGGATCTTATTCGTTTAATAGGTAATTTAGAAGCGGAAAATGTTCTTGAAGCCCAAGAAGTCCGTTTATTAAAAGCAGCCTTTAATTTTGATGAAGAGAGTATTGCAAAGCACTTTAGACCCCGTAAAAAAGTAATTTTACTTTCCACAAAAATGACTTTTAAGGAAATTCAACAAATTTATTATAAATATCATTATACCCGCTACCCTGTCCTTTCCGAAGAACGAGAATTGGTCGGCATCTTAAATTTTAAAACACTTGGTTTAGAAATGAAAGATAAGCACGATGATTGACAAAAATTTATTGAAAAAAAAATTAATTATCTGGAAGTAAATGCTAAATTAAACACTGCTTTTGAAACTTGTCAAAAAACTTGTCAACATTTAATTATTGTGGTTGATAAACAAAAGAGGTTCATCGGTATTATTACTTTGGAAGATATTTTAGAAAACTTGGTAGGCAAAATTACAGATGAGAATGAAATCTCACAAAAAAGGGCTTCAGAAAGTTAACAACAAAATGATTTTAAAATTTTTTAATTATGATAATTCTTGCTGTTGAAACTAGTTGTGATGAAACTAGTATTGCCGTTTTGGAAAACAAAAAAGTTTTAAGCAACATTACCATTTCTCAAATTTGGGAACAGCAAAAATACGGAGGGATAGTTCCTGACCTAGCCGCAAAATTGCATTTAGAAAACATGCAAGAAGTTTTAAAAAAGGCTTTAGCAAAGGCTCAAATCGAGCAAGAAAAAATTGATTATATTGCTTATACGGAAAAACCAGGATTAGTTATTTGTTTACAAATTGGCAAAGTAATTGCCGAAACTCTTGCTCTTTATTTAAATAAACCGCTTATTCCTTGTAATCATTTGGAAGGACACATTTATGCCAGTTTGTTAGAAAACACAGAAGAGTGAAAATTTCCGGTTTTAGCCTTAGTAATTAGTGGTGGGCATACTCAACTTTATTATTTAAAAAAGCATTTAGATTTTGAACTGCTAGGGCAAACTTTAGATGATGCGGTTGGTGAATGCTTAGACAAAGTTTCTTTGCTTTTAGGTTATACTTATCCCGGAGGACCGGTTATCGAAAAATTGGCTTTAAGGGGAAAAAATACTTATCCTTTACCTTTAACTAAATTAGATGATACTTTTGATTTTAGTTTTAGTGGTTTAAAAACTGCTGTGCGACGAATAATTGAGCGAAAAAAGTTTGAAAATAATCTAACACAACTAAACATTAATGACTTGGCTTATTCTTTACAACATACTTTAGCAAAAATCTTGACTTTTAAAATTAAAAAGTTCCTTAATGAAAATAAAATTAATACTGTTGTTCTCGGCGGAGGGGTAATAGCAAATAAATACTTAACTGACTACATTCAGAAGTTTCTCCAAGATAAAAATATTAAACTATTTCTTCCGCAAAGAAAATATTGCACTGACAATGCTGCTATGATCGGGATTTTGGCTTATTATAAATTAATGAAAACGAGCAAAAATTTTTCTTTTTAGTTAAGATCAATTAGTCGATGAGGAACATAATCAAGCAAAATTTTTTCTACAATGGCTCTTTTTTCTTTTAAAGTATAAGTGTCTTTCTTTTTTACCAAATCAATTAGGAGATCAAGAATTTTAAATAAACTTGGAGAAGCCTGAAAGCGGTGAAAAATTACTCCATCACCAGTGCTCCAAAGTAAATAAACTTCTTTTTTGGTGCATAAATGCTGAATTAATAACTGAATTTGAAATGCTAAAAGAGTTAAGGGACTTTCATGCATTTTAATGTTATTAGTTTTCAATTCTACTATACAGTCATCAAATTCTAAATCAACGTAAGTAGCAATTAAAACTTCTTTGTAAAAAGTATGGTGTAATTTCTCACTTCTAAGAAAGCGTTTACTACCCAAATTTTTCTTATTTTGCTCTAAAAAACAAATTGTCTCTTTAAGTTTTTTTTGGACACTGAGACTAATAACTTTTTGGGTAGGACTATTGCCGGTTTGAACAAACTTTTGAATGATTTGGTGAAAAAGTTTGCCGTTATCAGCTGCTTTTCGCAAAACATATTCTGGTATTTGTTTATCTCCATACTCAATTAATTTTAAAATTTCTATCAAAGAACTTGGGCTTCAAGCTTTTTTTCCTTGATAATAAGGTCATAAAAGACCATTCTCTTTAACTTCATAAGTTATTTTTTTGGTTTCTGGCTCGCCAAAAGAAATTGCTTGCTTTTCTAGTTCATTTTTTGGTTCCATTACTATATATTATTTTTATTCATAACATTTGTCTAAATGTCTCAAAAGCGAAAAGTTATTCTTTCGACTGTGTTCATTTTCCAACTTGATTTAATTGTTTAATTTACACAAATGAAAGGTTATAAAATGTAAGTATCTGTATCCTAATTATAAAAACGATCTGCCTAAATTTATTAGGAATTTTTTAAAATGAACTACCCCTACTTGACTCTTACGAGTTTGAAGTAGGAGTTTCGTAGAGGTTAACTGTGAATTAATTACACAATTAACATGCCCGAGGCTAATCCCTAGCCCGTTTTAATTAAGCCTAATTTCTTTTGGGCTTTTCAGAGGATATTTTTGGCAGCATTAACATCTCTATCCTCTTTATAGCCACAACTAGGACAAAGAAAAGTTTCTTCGTCTTTTAACTCTTTATTGATTTTGCCACAATTGGCATTGGAACATCTTTTACTTGTATTGCTTGGACTTACAAACATGTATCATTTACCAGCACCCTTCGCCTTGTAAACGATAAAGAACGCCAATTTACCTCAACAGGCTTTCAACATTCCATCTCGGGTTCATTTGCCGACCTTTTTGTTTTCTTTGCTAACCATTTTGCTAGTTTCTAGTTTTTCAAGAGCCAGCAAATCAGATTTATCCACTAGTTCCCTTGAAGTTTTGTGGCACAAATCTTTCATTCGATTACTAGTTTTCTTTCCCATGCTTGACATCTTTGATTTTACTTTTTTTCAGTTACTACTACCTTTAACTTTTCGGTCTAATGACCTTTGGAATTCAATATATTTCTTTTCTATTTTGTTCCAGTATTCAGGATTAAAGAGTTTTCATCCTTCCGAAATAGCCAGTATTTTTCTAACTCCTCTATCTATGCCAAGCATTTTCTTAATTTCACTTAAAGGCATTTGAGGAGGGATTTCAATATCGCAAGCAATATTTAGAGTTCACTGGTTCTTTTTTCACGAAACGTTGATTATTTTTGTCTCGCCTTTTAGAGGATTGGTTAATTCAAATGGAATAATTATTTTGGGTTGTCTTTTACCCTCATGGTTTCCTTGGGATAGAATTAACTGGTTATCTTTAATTTGATAGCCTGATTGTTGGATCGAAAAACTGTCATGTCAGCCATTTTCAGTTTTTTCTCTTGGATAACCTGCTTTTTTTCCTCATATTTTTTTCAGGAGTTGAGAACTCTATTTGCTACTACTTCTCGGAGAGTTCAAGCAGGTATCTTATTTAATCAATTACAATTTGGCTGTTTTTTTAAGTCGGTTAAGTCTTTGGCTTGTTGATATTTACTAGGTTGCTTTAATCCTTGTTTATCACACTTAATTCTCTTGGTTAAAGCTCAATTATAGACAAAATTACAGCCTTTGGAAATGAATTGAAGTTGTTTTTTAGTTTCTTGGTTAGCTTTAATTTTTGCTTGATAAGTAATGGTTAGAATATTTTTCTTTTCTTGTTTAGATTTTTTCATAACTTTTTTGACCTTGATTTTGAATGTATTTTTTAATCACTTCTACTGAAACTCCTCCTGTTGTTAGTAAGCAAAAACTTCAACTCCAAAAATATTCTTTTCATAATTTCTCCCTAATGTCTGGGTATTCTTTTTTAATCAATCGTGAGGAAGCAGCTTTGTAAGCATTAATGAACTTGCTTAATTGAGAGTTAGGGTGAGCCTTGAATAAGCAGTGAATATGGTCTCCGTCATGGTTTCATTCTTGGAAAGTGATAGTTAGGGGCAATGTATTCAAAGATTTCTTTAAGCCTTTGAGAAATGGTTTTATTAATGACTTTTCTCCGATATTTAACTACGAATACAGAATGTATCAGAGTAAGAAAACTGAATGATTATTGCTATCGAGTTCCATATATTATATTTTAAGACTGAATGGAGTTTAGTAGTTAGCAATTCATCCCCTACCTGATTACGAGGTAGGTTCTTGCTGGATTAGGCTAAAAATTAAATATGAATGAAACCAGTCATCAAAAAGAAAAAACTTTTATTATGATTAAACCTGATGGAATAAAAAGGAAACTAGTTGGAGAAATTATTCAACGTTTAGAAAAAAAAGGATTTCAAATGCTGGCTCTAAAAATGCTTCAAGCAAATCGGAAAATTCTTGTAGAGCATTATACAGAATTAAAAGCAAAATTTTTCTTTGAAGAACTAATTGATTTTATGCTTTCAGGACCAGTTATTGCAATGATTTGACAAGGAGAAAACATTATTAATACTGCTCGTCAGATGCTTGGAGCAACTAATCCGGCTGAAGCCGCACCTGGAACTATCCGGGGAGATTTTTATCTTGGTCCACAACAAAAAATTAATGAAAATATTTGTCATGCTTCAGACAGCCTTGAAAGTGCTAAAAAAGAAACTGCTCTTTGATTTCCCAAAAAAAATTATACTTGATAAGATTTAATTCCCAGCAACATTAGGGTTATAGTCTACTTGTTATTATTGATCAACAGCAAAAAAAAGAACAAGGGTTTTATTGATTAAGTTTGACCATGCGAATACTATTTTCCAATTTTAATTTTTCTAATAATTCATTTTCTGTTAGTTCAATTTCCTTTTTTGGCGATGAATAGGTGTAAGTTAACTTTAACTTTTCATTTTTTATTTCCTCTTTTCCAACTACTAAATAATAAGGAATTTTTTTTATATAAGTTTGTTTAATTTGGTATTTTATTTGTTTTTCTGGTAGCCAAATTTCGGTGCGAAAATTATTCGTTAATAACTTTTTTTGTAAATTTTCACTGTATTCCTTTACTTCTTCTTGATCGTTTATAGGCAAGATAACTAATTGAATTGGTGCTAATCAAAAGGGCAATTTACCGTTAGTTTGTTCTAATAATAAAGCAATAAATCGCTGATAAGAACCAATGGGCGACTGGTGAATAATGGCAGGAATTTTTAAGTTTTGTTCTTGGTCTATATATTTTAAACCGAATTTTTGGGGTAAAATAAAATCTAATTGAATAGTAGCAATAGTAATATTTTTGCCGTCTGTTGCGGTTATTTCCAGGTCTAATTTGGGACCATAAAAGGCCGCTTCACCTTCAAGAACAACATAATTTAATTTCAATTCATTTAAAGCATCAACTAAAACGCTTTCTGAATATTTTCATAATTCCTTATCTGAATGATATTTTTCTGAATTATTAGGGTCATGAAGGGCACAAACTAGTCGCGAGATTGGGAAATTGAACGCGGCTAAAATATCCGCAATATAACGATAATTTTTTTTTAATTCTTCTTTTAATTGCTCGTGAGAAACAAAAATGTGATGTTCAGATAATTCAAATCAACGAATCCGTTCTAAGCCTTTCATTGCTCCCGAAGCCTCATAACGAAATAAAAGAGAATTTTCACACAAACGGAAAGGTAATTCTCGATAAGAGCGGGGTTTTTGTTGATAAATTAAGCAATGATGAGGACAGGTCATAGGGCGTAAATAGTAAGTTTCATTATTACGGCTGATTTCGGGAAACATGTAATCCTGGTAGTGAGATAAATGCCCGCTAGTTTTGTATAATGCTTTACTTCCTAAAATAGGAGTAATTGCTTCTTGAAAATTATATTCAATTCACTTTTGGTGAATAAATTGTTGAATTTGGTTGCGAATAATTACTCAGTTAGGCAAAAGAATTGGTAATCCTTGACCAGCCTTTTCATCAAAAATATATAAATCCAAATTTTCGGCAATCGTGCGGTGGTCTTGATTTTTTACTTCCATTTATTATTATAACAATTTTTAACTTCACAAAAAGAAAATTGAGAGAATTCCATAATATAAAAAATAAATAAGCATTAAAAATAATATATTATGACAAAAGATGATAATGAAAACAATAAATTCTGTGCATCAGCAGAAGAAGCAAGCGAAGACGATAACACACATAATACTGCTACTGCCAAAAAAGAAGAAAATAACACTGCTAGCAGTAGTGAAACAAATAATGCAGGTACAACAAAAGAGGAAAAAGGTGATGCCGAAGTTAAAAATGATAGCAAAACAACACAAGCAGCAGGTGATAAGAATTTAGCCGCTCAAAAAGAGGAAAATTCTCTTGAAAAAATTGTAGATAATGCTATCAAAGAAGTAGAAAAAGCCTGAAAAGAGGCTAATCTCGCTTCCTCTGAAACTGACATATTAGGTAAAGATTGAAAAAAAGAATTTGAAAATAAAGACCAAAAGGCTGTTGACGAATATAAAAAAGAGTTAATTAAAAAAATTACTGAAGCAAAGCCGAAAAAACAAGAAAAATCTTCTTCTTCATCCCAAGAAAGCACGCCATCGGAAAAAAGTGAGAAAGTAAAATCTTCTTCACCTACTGTGCCATTAAATGAAAATCCAGCATCAACAAGTCAACCAAATAAGCAGCCCGAGAATAATGAAAAATCGTCCACTGATAACCAAAACCCTCAACCAGTTAGCAATTGGTCAAATTTAAATAGCGATAGTAAAGAATGAACTCCTGAATTTAAAAAAGAAGTTGAAAAAATTGATTCATCACAAGTAAAATCAGTAGAAGAAACCAAAAAAGTTCAAAATGCTTTAACCATAGCGGAAAAAACTCTAAATAGTCAAACTTTTCAACCAAATTTGGTTACTAAATTACACGCAATTAAGGATAGCGAGCCAGATACTTACCGAATAACCAAAACTCAGGTAGATAAGGCCATTCAACACTCACAAAAGCTACAACAAAGCCAAATTGCTAACAAACAAAACACGAATACTAGCCAAGAAAATAAAAATAATAAAGAAAATGGTTTCACCACTGGTCAAAAAGTGGCTATTGGTCTCGCAATTGTGGCAGGAGTGGTTGTTTTAGGACTAATTATTAGCCGATTAGTAGAATCCAAGAAAAAAAGTGAATAGGAAAATTTTAGATTCCTAAAAACGAAAAAATCTTATAAAAAAAGCATTAAATTATAAATTTTTCTTTATCTAATAATATAAAGTTTTTCTGCCTTTTTAGTTCAGTATTTATCCCAACAAATCACAAAAGAATATTTTTTAGTTATTTCATTTTACTTTAACTAATCTTAATTCTTTTTCTTGGGAAAATTGAAGTTTAAAAATTAAGCAAATATGTTTTTTGTTCTGTCAAAATTGGGGATTTCTTTCAGGTCATTCAATAACATTTAAATTATTAGCAGTTAATTCCTCAAAAACAGAAAGATTATCCTTTGAAGTTAAACGAAAAAAATCAAAGTGATTTAAGTAATAATTATTCCTTATTTTATATTGCTGTAAAATAGTAAAAGTAGGTGAATTTATTGTTTGCTTAATTCCTAGTTTTTTAGCAATTATTTGGGTGAAAGTAGTTTTTCCTGCTCCTAAATTTCCTTGTAAAAGTAAAAAGATATTAGGTTGAAGGTAAGGCAAAATAAAGTTTGTCAGTTTTTCCAAATCAGTTAAGTTTTTTATGACAAATTGATTTAAGGACATGAAAGAAATTAGTAAGTTATAAGTTAAAATTATTTCTTTTTCTTAAATAACTTGACTAATAAAAACACCAGACCAGAAAGAATTAAGGTCATACTAATTCCTACGCAAAATTCTCGTCATTTTCATTGATTTTTTTCTAAAATAAGTTTACTTCTTTCTATGTCTATAAGTTGCGTTTCACAATTTCGGCAAAAGTTATCGCCTGGCTGAACTCTGTATTGGCCTTTGTCTAAACAATTAGGACAAACTTTTTTTTTATATTCAGTTTGGTTTCTGCTAACTTTATTATTTTCTGATAAGGATTTTTTACCAAATTTTTCAGCCAGTTTTTTGGTGTATTCTGCCATTTTTCGATGGTATTCCTGCATTCTTTGACCATATTCTTTCATTCTTTCCGCATAAGTTTTCATTTTTTCTTGGTATTGTTTCATTTTTTCGTCGTATTCTTTTCATTTCTCGTTATTTTTGCGTTTGCCAATTGGTCTTATAGGCTTTATGGGTTCAATCGGTTCTATCGGCTTGATGGGCTCAATTGGACTAATAGGCTCCAACTTAGGAATTTTGGGTATTTCAGCCATCTCTATTTCAATTTCATTCTCTTCGTTTGTAATTTCCCACAATTTTTTCTTTAATTCTTGGTTGTGAATAGTATATTTTTCACATTCTCCATCCATTCATTTTTCTATTTTGCCACTCGGAGTATAAGAATAATCTTTACCAGATTTAAATTTATGAATTTCTTCCTTGATTTCTTTAGTTTCTTCTGAATTACCTTTATAGGCAAATCAATCAATTTTCCCTTTTTCTTCTCAACCTCAACCAATCTCAATGCCTTCTTTATAAGTTCAATGTATGCCATTCATAACTTTTTATATATATAATATAATTTTAATTAAAATTGCGAGAAATTAAAAATTACCTCTTTGTTTTTTCAATTTTTTCAAGATTGCAATTCTTTCCTCTAATGGCGGATGGGTGCGAAAAAGTTCTAAAAGTCAATCACTTCTTTTCTTGCCAGTGCTAATTTTTAAGAGAGAAATAGAATTAGGCTCTTTTTCGTAATCATTAGTTTTTTTTTTAGTTTCTTCAAAATCCAAATCGTCTTCTGGGGTTTTTTCTTCCGGCAAAAAGTCATCCAAGGATTCTTCTTGCTTTTCTAATGACAACAATTTTTTCAGAGTAGCAATCATGCGGTCCGTGCCAATAATTTCGGTTCCCTTGCGGTCGGCTTTTAATTCTCTTTTGCGGGTAACTCAGCAAACAATTATCAAGGCTATAATTCGCAAAATAGTAGCAACTATATAATAAAGAACAACAGCAAAAATAAGCCGGACAATTTGGCTGCCGAAACTTTCCTCTTCATCCCTTCGTGGAGCCGCTGCCATAACAAAAACAAGCGAACTTAAAACAATAACCACTAAATCACAGATTCCTTGAACTAACAAAATAAATCTTAAATCTTTGTGAATTAAATGGGAAATTTCATGAGCCAAAACTCCTTTAATTTCCTCATCAGTAAAATTTTTGATTAAACCGGTAGAAATAGCAATTAAACTATCTCCTGGCCGACCAGTGGCAAAGGCATTAATTTCACGAGAAGGATAAATTCCTACTTCGGGCATTGGCACTTCATAATGGCGGCAAATTGCTTTAATAGTGCGAACTATTTCTGCCAATTTCGGGTATCTCGCCAAGTCCTTCCGATTGTCAATTCTTTTTACTCCTTTAAATCAAATGGCAATGCTTTTAGCCCAAAAATAAGTAATTAAAGGACCAAGCAAAAGGAGAAAAATTAATAAAAAAATAATAAGAGTTATTAATAAAGGATGCATATCTATAAATAAATTTTATATGACAAACACTAAAATTCTTGTTTTTAATTGGACCGAACTCACTTTTTCCTAATGTTATCAAAAACTAGTGAAGGCTTATTAGTCAAGATGCCACCATCAACAATCCCTCCAATTAAGTTATTGATTTTCCCTTCTAGGGGAGAAGTAAAAGGAGGATGACCCGAAATATTTCAACTAGTCATTAATAAAGGACCAACCGAATTGATAATTTTTTTTAATCATTCGTCAGCAGTAATACGAATACCAATGTTTTCTAATTTTTGTAGATAAGAAAGATGGGAATTTTTGGGAACAATTAAGGTAATTTTTCCTGCCGGATGTTTTTCAAGAAGAAAAAGGGCATTTTGGTCGAATTTACCAAGGGTTTTAGCCATTTTTAAGTCAGAAACCACCACTGCTAACGGCTTTTCTTCGTTCCTTTGTTTGATTTGGTAAATGAGGTTGGCTTTTTCACTTTTTTTTAAACTTAGTGCTAAACCATAAACTGTATCAGTAGGAAGAACTAAAATTTCTCCTTTTTGCAGTAAATAAATGATTTTAGCGATTTCATTCTTTTGAATAATAACCGAACAAGTCATAATTATTTTTTGTTAGTTCTGTTTAGTAGGAAAATTTTGCTTTTTATCTCTTCTCTTGGCTTATCTTTTATTTTTTTTCTGTTTATTTCATTCATCATCTTTTCTACTTTGCCTTATTCACCAAAAACAGAATTAAAATTTAGAATATGAACAAGAAAATTTGCTTTGATTGTAATCGACAAATTCCTGAAGGCAGAGAAATAAAAATAAGGGAAAATCGTGGTTCGGGACTTGGTGTTTTTGGTGGTCGCTGAGGTTGAGGTGGCTGAGGAGGCGGTGGTGGTTGAGGCAGCGGCGGTTCTGATACGGCTTCGCTTTGGCTTTGCTATCCTTGTTATCGGTGAAGGAAAACAAAAAGGTTAATTATTACTCTGCTGATTGTAGGTTTTTTTGTCGCTATATTTTTAGGATTTTTCATTTGAACATGGGTTAAGATAGGGAAACATTTTTAAAATTAATTCTTTGAAAATTAATCACTTTATTGCTATTATCATCAACTTCTAAAACTAAACCATTAAATTGGGTCTGTCCTTTTTCGCAAGGACGCATAGGAGAAAAAATTTTATGTTTGCTTCTCTGGATAATTCCCTCGGGTTCAGCCCCAATAATTCCTTCATTTGGACCAGTCATTCCTACATCGCTTAAAAAAAAAGTTCCTTTTGGTAGTATTCTTTCGTCGGCCGTTTGGACGTGAGTATGAGTTCCCCAAAGAGCAGTAATTTGTCCGTCATAATGTCAAGCCAAGGCATTTTTTTCGGCTGTAGTTTCAGCATGAAAATCAACTAAATGCAAGTCGCAATCCTGTAATTTTATCATTTTTTCTAGAGCAAAGTAAGGATTTTGTGCCCCTAGTGCTATAAAATTAGTTCCTAAAAGATTAGTAATTCTAACTTTTTTAACCCTTTTGTCTTTAGTTTCAACATTTATTAAAACCGAACCACGACCAGGATGGTAAGGTTTAAGATTAAGGGGACGTAATAAATCAGAAACGCTATTAAGAAGTTCTGTGGTTTCCTCTAAATGAAAAATGTGATTACCCGAAGTCATAATAGTAATTCCTGTTTTTTTTAATTCTTGATAATGTTTATCAGAAATTCCCTTACCGTGAGTAGCATTTTCTACATTAGCAATTACTAGATCAAACTCTTGCTTATGTTGGCTTAAATAATCTTTAACAATTTTTCTTCCTAATTTACCAAAGATGTCGCCAATTGCCAAAATTTTCATTAATTATAGTTTTTATCTGTGTTTCTGATAGCAATCCACTTGTTTATAACTCTTTAATAAAAGTATTAAAAATAACTAATATGGTGAAAAAAAGCAAGTCAAGAAAATATATTACTTTTGGAATTGTTTTATTAATTCTCTTTTTAATTGCTAGCGGAATTGCTTTTTTTATTCATAATCAAAATAAAAAAGAAGCAGAAACTAAAACAAGAAATTTTGAAGTTGAAAAACGTGAGCGAGAAAATTTAAAAACCGAAATTGCTCAATTGAAAGAACAAGAAAAAGAACTGAAAAAACAATTTGCTAATACTCAAACGCTTTCCGAAAAAAAATTGACAAAAGAAAAACTAACTTCATTACAAAACACGCTTTTTGACAAAAAAGAACATTGAAAAAATTCGGCTCCTACTTCGGCTTCTAGTGTCCTAAAAGACGAAAAAAATCTAGATAAAAAGAAGTTGGCTAATTCATTAAAGAGAGATATTAAAAAACAACTAGAAGATTTAAAAAATGGCACCTGAGAAGAAGGGGATATTCAATCTGACCCTGCTTTTAAATTTCTTTTTGTTCGTCACTATTTAGACGAAAAAGACTGTCAAGAAATAGCCGATTTATTAGCACAGGTCCAAGAACTACATGGAATTAAAAGAGAGCAAGAAAGAGCAGAAATAGACGAAAAGTTATCAAATAATCCTAAATTATTTTATCGTTCGCCATCTCCTGGTGGTGTATCAATAGAATGAAAGGATATGAAAGAATTTTACTGCTTTCAAGGAAAACAAAACGGGCTAGATTTTAGCCTTATGATTCCTAAAAATCACCCTGCTTTAAATAACGTGCTTTTTAATAATGGTTGAGGTGTTAATTCCGAAATTGGAAATTTTTATTTAATTGAAGGTGTGGATAATATACCCATGGAGTCAATTCCTCCTGCTTATCATGGTTCAAGCCCCAAATATAATTCTAGTAAAGATAAATTTGTTGGTTTAAAAGACGAAATTTCGGTTAATTATTTTCAAGAGAGAGAGAGAGAGAGAACACTAATTTAAATGACTTTTCTCGCCTTTGGTAATCATACTGTTCGCAGTTTAATAAATTCTCCTTATTTTCAGTTAAAAAAAATTTTGCTTTTGGAGGAAAAATACAAAAATGATAAAGTACTTCTTAAACTGCTAGAAACCAAAAATCTCTCTTATCAATTACTAGACAAAAATGACTTTTCTCGTTACAGTTTCGACAAAAAAAATCAAGGCATCATTGCTTTTATTAAAGAATATAACTATGTTTCGCTTAATTCCTTGCTAAAACAAAAATCAAATCGTCAGTTTCCTTTATTGGTTATGCTAGATGGCATTGAAGACCCCCATAATTTTGGAGCAATCTTACGAACTTGTGCGGCTTTAAAAATAGATGGAGTGATTATTGCTGCCAAAAATCAAGTGCCAGTAAACAGCACGGTAATCAAAGTTTCTATGGGTGGTGTGGCTTATGTCCCTGTTTGTCAAGTTAATAACTTACTAGAAGCCATTAATGAATTAAAAAAAAATAATTATCAAATCATTTCCACGGTTTGCCAGCCAGGAAGCCAAGAATATAATCAAATAGAGTTTAATTTTCCTACTTGTATAGTTTTTGGCAATGAGCACCAAGGTATTAAACAAAAAATCATTCAAAAGAGCAATAGTGCTATTTATATCTCAATGAGCAATAATATTAGTTCTTTAAATGTTTCTGTCAGTTGCGGGATTGTTTTGGCACAAGTGGTTAGTCAGTGAGAAAATTACAAAAGTTAATAATAACTACGAACTAGTGTGTTCTGCACTTTCTTTTTTTCTTGTTGCAAACTATTTAAAAAAAAGATAAAAAATTTTCATTATTCTTCAACCGGAACAGCAGAATTTTCAAGACTAATTTGCTTTTTAAAATCATTGATTTTGTGGTTAATTTTGCTTTTCTTTCGTGCAGCATTTTTTTTATGAATAATTCTTTTTTGAGCGGCTTTATCAAGGATTTTTTGTGTTTGGCTAAGTAATTTTTTTAAGTTAGTAAAATCAGCATCTTTTTTTTGCAAACTGCTTTGCTTACATTCATTCTCAATTATTTTGCTCTGATTTTTAATTAAAGTTTTATATTTTCTTTTTTCTGCTTGACGCTTTTTATTTTTGAGAACTTTTGCTTGGTTCAATTGGTTTCTTTTAGGTTTAAGGATTTTTTTTCTTTTTTGTTTTCTTTCTTTTCTTTTTATTTTCATATATTAGTAATTTTTAAAACGTCACCGCAAATTGCTAGAGCATATAGACAAAGTTGAACAGGGAAGTCAAAAGTAAAATTTCTAATATGAAATTCATTGACGAAATTTATTTGACAGTCAAGGCTGGTGATGGCGGAAATGGTGTTGTCTCCTTTCGTCATGATTATCGCAATCCCAAGGCTGGTCCTGACGGAGGCAATGGCGGAAGTGGTGGTCATGTTTATTTTCAAGGAGATGAGCAAACAAACTCTTTTTTTTCTTTAAGTAGCAAAAAACTTTGGGCAGCCGGTAGTGGAACCAACGGACAAAATCAGTTGAAAACCGGCAAAAGTGGAGAAAGCACTTATATCAAAGTTCCCTTAGGCACAATTATTAAATTAAATGAAGAAAAACCTGCTTTTGCCCAAAATTACAAAGAAATAATCCTGGGAGAAATCTTGTTTCCTCAACAAACTTTATTAATTGCTAAAGGAGGAAAAGGTGGATTAGGAAATGCTGCCTTTGCTTCTTCGGTTAATCGAGCCCCTCATTATGCCCAAAAGGGTCGTTTAGGAGAAAAATTTCAATTAAAATTAGAATTAAAGATTTTAGCTGATGTTGGCTTATTAGGTTTGCCTAACGTTGGCAAAAGCACTTTAATCAATGCCCTAACCAATACCAAAGTAAAAACTGCGAATTTTCCTTTCACTACTCTCAATCCTCAATTAGGAGTTTTAACCAAAGGAGAGCAAAAAATAACTATTGCCGATTTGCCAGGAATTATGGAAGGAGCAGCCCAAGGAAAAGGATTAGGTTTACAATTTTTACGACACATTGTACGCTGTTCTCTGATTATTTATGTTTTAGATGCCAGCAGAGACAACCCTTGGCAAGATTTAAGTGTTTTAGAAAAAGAATTAAAAGATAGTGGGTTTATTGAGCCCCAAAACAAGCAAAAAATAATCATTTGAAATAAAATTGATTTGCTTTCCTTAGCGAAAAAAAAAGAGTTACAAAAAAAAAGCCAACTTGAATTAAGTAACGAAAAACATCTTTTTATCTCAGCAACTCAAAGAATTAATTTAGATTTATTGACCCAAGAATTATTTGAGTCAATCAAAAAAAGCCAAGAAACAAATATTATCTCTCTTTCTCCTTTACATAAAATTTATGATTTTACAGTTCTCGTTGACTGGCAAATAGTTTCTTTAAAGCCTCATTATTGAAAACTAACTGGTTCTTTTATTGAGAACTTAAGCCAGAAATATCCTCAACCAGAAAAATTAATTCAGCATTTAAAAAAAACTAATTTAAGTGAATATTTGCAACAGAAAGGGGTAAAAAGTAATGATGTAATAGTTATTAGTAATCAGGAATTTTTTTGACAATACGAGGAGCACAATTAAAAGAAATATCTTGCTCAGAGTTTTTGGATTTTTTTGGTATTAAAATTAATATAAAAAAAATAATAATTCTTAAAAATATTAAAAATTAAACTTTTCCATATCCTTCAATATTTCTAAATTTTTAGGCTTTTGGAAGTAATGCGTAATTTCTTTTTGAGTTTCGGTTCCCAAGAGTTTGCCAATTGGTTCTAATTCATTCTTTTCAACGGCTTGAAGAAGGCTACCTAGATTAGGATAATTGCTAACCAGTTTGCGGGATTTTACTCCCCCTAATAAAGGAATACCTAAAGCAGTTATTAAACAAAAAAAAGGCTTTTTTTTCGACTGTTCAATACTGTTTAAAAGATTGTTAACTGATTTTTTTTGTAGACCTTCAATTTTTAACAATTCTGATTTTTTTTGCTCTAAACGATAAAAATCAGTTGGAGTTTTTAACAAATTAACTTGGTACAATTTACGGATAATTGCTTCACTTACTCCTTTGATATCCATGCCTTGTTTAGAAGCAAAAAGAGCCAAGGACTTAATGTTTCTTTCCGGACAATCTTCATTAGGGCAGTGTTGATAAATTTGCTCTTGGTTTCATGCAAGTAAAGCAGAACAAGAGGGACAATTAGTAGGCGGAATTCAGCAAGTGTTTTGCCCATTCATTTTAATTACTTGTACTACTTGAGGAATAATATCACCAGCTTTTTTTATCACTACTCGGTCACCAATAGCAAGATTTAATTGCTGAATGAAGCCATAATTGTGAAGGGTGGCTTTGCTAATTTGGCTTCCCAGCAAAGAAACAGGAATAATTTGGGCTACATAAGAAACTCGGCCGCTACGGGTAATTTCTACTTGAATATCTTTAACTTCGCTCAGTACAATAGAAGCCGGAAATTTGTAAGCAAAGGCCCAACGAGGAAAACGATTAGTATTACCCAATTTTTCGTAATATTCATAATTATTAACTTTAATTACAATTCCATCAATTTCAAATTCTAAATTATCCCGTTTTTCTTTAACTTCTTGAAAATACTTTTGAATTTCTTCTAAACTATGGCAAATCCGATAATAAGGACTAGGTTCAAAACCTCAGTTGGCTAACTTTTCCAAGCAGTTTAATTGATTACTGGTTTCATTGACTTTATCGTTGTCATGTCTCAAAATTTGGTAAGCAAAAAAGTTTAAGTTTCTTTGTTGGGTGGGAATCAAAGTTCGCAAAGTTCCGGCTGCTGCGTTTCGGGGATTAGCTAAAAGAGACAGTTTTCTTTTTTTTAATTCATTATTTAAGCGTTGAAATTCTTCCTTTTTCATGTAAATTTCTCCACGGATTTCAATTATCTTAGTTTTTTCCGGTAAATTTTTTGGTAAGTTTTGAATTAAAGGAAGGTTAACACTAACATCTTCCCCTGTCCATCCGTCTCCACGAGTAACTATCTTGCTTAATTTGCCATTTTGATAATGTAAACTAGCTGACAAGCCGTCAATTTTTAATTCGCAAAGATAATCTATTTCGTTAAGCCCAAGTTTTTTTTTTACTTTTTCATCAAATCGCACTAGTTCTTCATAATTATCAGTACTTTCCAAACTAAGCATTGGAATTTGGTGGGCAACTGGATGAAATTTTTTTTTAATTTTGCTTCCCACCTTTTGCGTGGGTGAATTAGGCAAAACCAAATTATATTTTTCTTCCAAATCTTTTAATTCTTGAAAAGTCTGGTCATAAATTTTATCGTCAACTGTTGGTTGGTTTAAAAAATTGTATTCATAATTCCACTTTTCCAACAACTGAATTAATTTCTGCATTTGTTGGCTAATTTCTTTTGCCACTACGGTCATATAAAATTTTTAAATTACATTACTTAGAGTTTGCAAAATACGTGAAAATATATAATTATTTCCCTAAACAAAATTCACTAAAAATGATATCTAACAATTTTCCATTGTACTCTTTACCACTCAATTCTTTTAATAAGTGAAAAACTATCTGGAAATCACCGCTTATTATATCTAACGGAATTTCTTGTTGCAAAGCCTGGGTGATTTCGTCAATTTGCTTAATTAACTCTTGAAGTTTGCTTTGTTGCCAACTTTGACTTAAAAAAGGATAAGGAGAATGAATATTTCCTAAATCTTTGACTAATAATTGTTCCACTCTTGTTTCTAAATCTTTAATCTCTCCGTTTTTAGCATTAATTGATATGGGATTTTTGGCTAAAATTTCATTAGGTAATTTCAATTTTTTTTTTAAGTCAATTTTATTAATAATAATCACTGTTTTTTTATTTTTTACTAGTTTCCAAACTTTGATGTCTTCTTTGCTTCAAATTTGTGAATTATCAAGCAAAAAAAAGATTAATTCAGCCTTTTCAAGAACTTCTTGACTGCGAGACACACCAATTTTTTCCACAATATTTTTGGCTCCACGAATGCCAGCGGTATCAGAAAGGATTAGTGGAATTCCTTTTAAATTGTATTTTCCCTCAACTACATCACGAGTAGTTCCGGCCAAAGGTGATACAATGGCTTTTTCTTCTTGAAGAAGAGAATTTAAAAGGGTAGATTTTCCGACATTAGGTTTTCCTACAATAGCAACTTTAACTCCTTCTTGATAAACTTTAACTTGCCTACTTAAAGAAAGTAATTTTCCTAGTTCCTGCTTTATTTCTTGCAAACGGTTTAATGCTTTTTTTGATGTTAAAAGTTCTACCCCATCATATTCAGGGTAATCAATATTAACTTCAATTGTGGCAATAATTTTTAGTAATTTGTCAGTAATTTTTTCTATTAATTTGTCAAATTTTTTTTGAGTTTGGGGACTTAAATTATGCAAAGCCAATTTGCTAGCCGAAAGAGTAGGAGCCCGAATTAAATCATTAATGGCTTGAGCCTGAATTAAATTTAATTTACCATTGAAAAAGGCTTGTTTGGTGAATTCGCCTTCTCTGGCTAATTCAGCCCCATTTTCTAAAATTAATTGCAATATTTGATTGACAATAAATAAATTTCCATGACAACTAATTTCTATTACGTCTTCTCCGGTAAAAGAGTGGGGTTTGTAAAAGCACAAAAGTAAAACTTGGTCAATAATTTCTTTATTGTGATTAATGATATTACCAAAAACTAATTGAGATTTTTTTTGCGGGTATTTGGGTAAAGAATGGTCAAAAAATTTGCTAATTAAGTTATAAGTTTTCGGTCCCGATATTCTAATTAAGGCAACATTTTGGGTAATTGGAATAGTAACTAAAGCAGTAATAGTTTTTTCACTAAACATAGATTAAATTTTGACAACAAATTATTTTTTCAGCAGTTAAGTTTAATTTCTTTTCCCTCTCGTGTATGTTTTTTTCTAATTATCCTTATAGTTTCCCATTTACTAAAATTTTATCAATATGTCTCATTCTCTTATTAAAAACAATAAAAAAGTCGTGATTGGTTTAAGCGGAGGGGTAGATTCAGCAGTTTCTGCTTATCTCTTGAAAGAACAAGGCTATCAATTAACTGCGATTTTTATGCAGAATTGAGATGATTATTTAAATGCTAGTCTTAGCCAAGCAACAATTTGTTCCCAAGGTCAAGACTGGCAAGATGCTCAGCAAGTGGCCCAGCAATTAAACATTCCTATTTATAAAGTTAGTTTTTTACAAGAATATTGAAATGAAGTTTTTTTGAGTTTCTTAAAAGGTTTAAAGCAAGGGTTAACCCCTAATCCTGATATTTTGTGCAATAGTTCGATTAAATTTCATTATTTTATTGAGTATGTAAAAAAAAACTTCACTGCTGATTTTATTGCTACTGGTCATTATGCTAAAATTGTTAAAGAAAAATGTGAATGTGTTTCTCCTGGTTGTAGTCATTCAGGCTATTATTTAAGTAAACCAAAAGACCAAAACAAAGACCAAACTTATTTTTTGTGCCAAATTGACCGTAATTTATTAAGTAAAATAATTTTTCCTTTGGCTGATTTAACTAAAACAGAAGTTCGCCAAATAGCTGAAAAAATGAAACTAATTAATGCCAAAAAAAAAGACTCAACAGGTATTTGCTTTATCGGTGAACGAAATTTTGCTGGTTTTCTTGCTAATTACTTGCCTAAAAAAGAAGGAAACATAGTTGACATTGACAAAGAAGAAATTAAGGGCAAGCATCAAGGAATTTATTATTTTACCATCGGGCAAAGACACGGCATTGGTTTAAAGGGTGAAAAAGAACCTTATTATGTGGTTGGTAAAGAAGTGAAAAAAAATCTAATTTACGTAGCAAAAAATTGAAAAAATCCTTGATTATACAGTGATCATTGTTGAGTGAAAGAAGTTAATTGATTAGTAGAAGAAAAAGAATTAATTAATTATCTTAATAGTCAAAAAATAACTGCTAAATTTCGTTACCGGCAGCCAGAAATTTTAGTAAAATTATTTTCTGCTGAGGAAAGTGAAATAAAAGTAGAATTTGGAGAAAAACAAAGGGCTATTACCCCTGGGCAATATGCCGTTTTTTATTGCCAAGATATTTGTTTAGGTGGAGGAGTGATTTGAGCCACTGAAAAACTAGACAATCATAGCAAACCAATTAAATTCAGAAGAAATTAATATTATGAAAAAACAGAGATTAAAACAAAATTTTAAATATTTTTACCCTATTTTTTATATATCAACCTTAATTTTTCTTTATATAACATAAGCAAAATCATTAAAAAAAAGCCAGAGAGAGAGAGAGAGTTAAAACTATATATATTATGACAATAATAATAAAATTTAATAAACCAGAAGATGGAAATTTCTGACTCACAAATTTTTACAAAAGAGAGCCAATTAATTCGCTTCTGCCAACTAAAATTGACAATAACGGAAAAATAGCAGAAGACTCGGACTATTTTATTATTGATATTGATGAAAGAGAAAAGGGACGCAAAGGTGATGAACCATTCAGATTTGCCAGTGCTGAGCATCTTTTTCAAGCCTTAAAATTTGCCTGACAAGATCCTAATTGAGTTTATGTGAAGCAAAGGATAAAACAGCGAAAGAGAGTTAAAGTTTTTTTAAAACCAGGACATTCAGGAGAAAATGCGAGATATTTCGCTGAAACAGATCCGACCAAAATAGGTGGAGAAATAAGAAGAGATTGAGACACCTATAAATTAAATGCCATGAAATATGTCATAAGACAAAAATTCACTCAAAATCCAGAACTAAAACAACGATTAATGGATACTGGCTACGAAATGTTAATAGTGGATAACAACCTTCTTCTTGATGAAACAGAAGATGATAAATTTTGAGGTGTTACTCATTATATTGATGAAAGAAACCATGTTGGACAAAACCATTTGGGCAAAATTTTAATGGAAATAAGAGAAGAACTTCAAAAAAAGGAAGGATGAACAGAACGAGAAGAAAGCGGAGATTCATCTGGTTCTTCAGAAAGACCAACCACTTTTTTTATAGATGAAGAATCAGCCCATGAATATTCCCGAGACCTTCTCAGAAAAGGATTAATTTACTCAACCCAGCGAAACAGATTAACCCAAATAAATTCTACTTCTAATTGGTTAATTTTTCATGCTAGTTCGCTTGAAAGAGAGGGAAGAACTAATGAAAATAGCGAACTATATAGAAGCGATAGTTATAAAATAAAATCAAAAGCATTGAAAGAAATATTTAAATGTCTGGCTGAGGAAGCGGGTCATAACAATTTTGATTTTGAAAACTTTAAATTGAATTTTAATGGAGACACTGCCTATAATCCTGATGTAGACAGTGAAAGAGAAAGGGAATATACAAAATGAAGTTATGAAGACTTAAAAGATTGATACTTAACAAAGGGCAGAAAATTAAAAAAAAAACTTGTAGGGAATAATTTGAGTATTTATTTAAGAGGTGTGAAGTTTGATTTACATGAAAGCAGAGAAGGTCATTGACAAGCCCCCTTAGCTGGTGGTCCTCATGGTCCACTAACTATTGCTATTAGAAAAGACAGAGAAGGAAAACTTAGATACGCAATTGACGAGACTGACGCACACGGAAATGTTATACACAGAACCGGAGACGAAATTAAAGATACAAGGTCTACTAAACTATGAAGATGACTATGAACTGAAGAAAATGAAGAAAGAGATTGTTGAATTGCTATTAATAAATCTCATTTTATAGCCCAATGTGATGAATCGGGAGTCTTATCTACTATATTTGGAGGTGAACTTAATCAACTTGAAGATGGAAGCATAATTGATAGCAGTCTGAGAAACCGAAAAAAAACCAAAAATCTTGATGAACTATTAGATAGTGTTATAACTGCCGAAAGAGAAAGCAATTTAGAAAAATTTGTCAATGAAAACAAAGAAAAAATAATTATTAATATTGCCAGGAAGAAAAAAGAAAAAGAAAAAGAAAAAGAAAATATTACTTTTGTCATTAAAAATGCTGAGATTGATAAATCTTCTGCTACTAGTTGGGGCAAGAAAAGTATGTTAGACAGAAACTGTGGAGAAATGGGTGGATGTCACAAAGGAAATACCGATTCTTGAGTTGTCGCTTGTTCTTTATGTAGTCTTGGAGTAAAAGGAGAAGATTGAAAAGAGTTGACTACAAGTGTCTCAGACTGCAAAGAAGAAATTAAAAAACAAAATGCAGAAAAAAGAGCAAGAGGAGAAAAAGAATTAGTAGAAAATGTAGATTGGCGAATAAAAGCAAATGGGAATTTAGAATACTTTGATCCATCTGATAGAACAAGAGGAAGGTGAAAATGAGTAGAATACGGAAAATATGAAAAATTTACAATAGGGAACACAATTAACCTAGAACTAGATTATCCGATTACTATTCAAGGCAATAAAATTGAAAGAATTGAGATAAGTCGTTTTGTCCTTGAAAAAGAATTGTTACTTGATAAAAGAAATAGAAATATTACTATTGAAGACGTTGAAATAAGCAAAGGGGAAGCCGAATTTCGCATTGAAGGTGATAAATACGGGGACACAAGAAAAGAATGAGTTAAAAAAAACACGCTAATTATTGGCTTATCTTGTGGTAATATTAGAAAAGCCACAAAAGAAGAAGTAAGAAATTCAAAAGGAGACGAATACAAAAAAGGAGAAATTATTGAAAAAATTACTAATACCATTAATGCTATCAATAACATTGAAAGCATTGAAGAAAGATTTAAAATTACTGATGAAACCAGAGGATTTGAAGGATGGGAAAGACGAATTACTGATGCTCCCAACTTTGATGAAGCAGAAAGGATAAAAAATGAGATTCACGAAGCAATTCTAACTCATATACGAGACGTATTAAGAAATTTAAGAGCAGATTCATATGTAGAAACAGGTGATTTAGAGCCAGAAAATCGTTTTTACCGAGCAGAAGACCCAGAAGGCAGAAGTAGGAATGATGCCTTATCAATTACCAAAAACCCGGAATTAGAAAATGTGGCAGCCACTACTCAAAGGATTGTGACTGATATTTTGGCTAAAAAACTAGATGAAGAAGCAGCAGAATTTATTAATAAATTCAAAGACGCACAAGGCGGACGAGAAGCCATGGAAACAATTACTAACCAAGAAATTTTAGCCTATAAAGAAAAAGGTTGAGATGCTGAAACGGCTCGGCGAATTTGAGATTTTGAGTGAGAAGCCAGAGACCTAAAAGAAAAAGAAGCAAGCGACGCCAATCCAATTGCTATTCTTGAAGGAACTAACATTGATATTTTTAGAGAGAGAGGTGTTGGTAAAAAGAAATCTGCTTTGTATATGGAAGTTATAGCAAGTTTACCAGATGAAAACGAAATGAAAATAAGATTTAGGGGGCTTAATTTTGACCAAAAAAGAGAATTAATAAAATCTTGGATGAGAAAGCACTTTACTCCTAAACAATTCTTAACTGCTGCTGAAAACGATTGGGTTGCTAATGATGTAAAAGTAAAAGACAGGTTAGATAAAAATAGAGAAATTGCTGGCAAAGCTTCATTAAACGGTGAAGAAGGAAGTTATATCTTTGACCCTTTAATAGTAAAAAAAGAGAGAGTTGTCGCCCAAGATGAAGAATGAAGAGAACTTTTTCCTGATGCTGCTGAAAGATATAAATGACAAAGTTCTTTAATTTTAACTCCAAGACAAGCTAACTATCTTGGTAGAGAAAAAAAATGAGAACCTAACGATATAAGACCTCTATTTAATCGTATATATATATATATTATGAGCGATGGAAGAGAAGTCCGCCCAGGAGACCCTGACTATGAAGTTGTAAACAGAACAAGAAGATTAGGAGACAAAACAGTTCGCGAGACAATTATGACTGATGAACAACAATTAGCCGGAGTAGAAATATTTTTACCTTATTCATCCACTATTTTGTTTAACAATAAAAAAGAATGAAGAAAAGAAAGAGAAACAATGCCAAAAAAAAGCAATTTTTATGCTAGATTATTTAAAAATTGCCTTGAAGGAGAGTTGCGAGAAATAGCTGACCGAACGGAAAAGTTACCAGTTGGTAAACGTTGAGATACTGACCCACTTTTCACCGGTATGACGGAAGACTTATTTAGAGATAGAGACCCTACTGATGAGGAAATTAGAGTAGCCGAAGAACAAGGAAAGAGAAATTTAAGAGCCGAAATCCATGCTTGAAGAAAAAAAGGATTTAATTTTGATGATGCTCGGATTGCTTTTGAAAGAGGATGAAATGCCAGAACTGATAACATTTCTGATAAAAATTATAACGACCCTGATAACACTGGATTATTTACCATGTTTGATGGCACAACTTTCAATCCTATCACTACTAATAAAACTCGGGAACATACGCTAACAGAATTCGGCTTAGCCGTTTATTTTAGCGAACAAAAAAGAATAGCCCAGACAATGCTACATACTAATGACTTAGAAGCATTAAGAAGACAAATTGCCTTTTTAAATTCTTTTGCGATTGCCGAAGCCGGTTCGCCACGAAATATTGTGTGGACTGTTCCAGCAAGAACAAGAGAAGAAAATGAGGGATTGCTTAGAGATTTAAGAGAACGGGAAATATATATAGTTGAAACAGAAGAATCAAGAAGATGAGAAGAAGTATTTGCCAATCGTTATGAAGCAACTCAATGAAGAACTACTGGATTAGAAATCAATGAGGCTCAAACAGCACAAAGAAATGGTTGATTACCAAATCAAATTACGGAACGCATGGCTCACCTTGATGGCACTGATGATGGCACTGGTTATAATCCATTAGAAATAACTGCTGAAACTGCTGAAAGATGACATACAACTTTCCTTGATCCGGGAACTCGTAATCAATGAATAGCTACTGGCTTAACTTTTGAACAATGCCAAACCGCTAAAAATAATGGTTGAATTATAGATTTTATTGTTCGACCAATAGACCTTGCTAACCCATTAGCAGAATTAAGAATGACTGCTAGACCAGGAGAAACACCTCTGACTTTTCCCATTACTATTCGTCTAAGAGACACCGTTAATGAAGCATATGAAAGGCTTTTTTTTGCGAATAGAGGAATTGCGGATAATGAAATCAAAAATAGATGAATTGACCTTGATCTAAATATTTATGAAGCCATTCGAGCCTATGATGAAAAGCACTGAGATAATTTGGAAGGAGTTGGGCGCAATGAAGATAACAGAATAATTTATGAAAGCCACGAACAAACCACAATGATTGATCTTCGAGGTCTTTGAACTTATAATAAAAATGATTTAGATACAGTTCATAGCCTTTTAAATGATATTAAACGAGAAACTGATTCAAGCAATCTAATGTATCAAATAAGAAGAACAGTCGGTCAACGAATTGCTAACTTTGATATTGCTGATGATGCTTTACCCGAGAGTGCAAGAAAAGCAAATATAGAACATGCTAGAAATATAAAATCTTTGACATTAAATGGCTGAGGCGAAACATTGAGAGGTACAATAAACTTTGACGATGGTTCTCATTTACAAGCAGCAAGAGACAGAGATAATATTTATTTAGTTAATTATACTTCTTCACATGGCATTACTATAAATAACATTGATATTCGATTACACGGAAAAACACAAATAGACAATGCTCACCGAATTTTAACTGATATTAGAGGAAAAACTATTGATAGCATTGATGACTTGAATGACAGAGGAGTAATCCATACCCAAATTGAAGCAATTTCTGCTGCCGATAACGAAAAACTACCAAATGAATTAAAAAAAACGGCTTTGAATAGAAAAAGAACAGAAAGAAGGAATGAAATAAATAATGAATATGCAGAATGAAACAGATTTTTTGCCGATCATGTTGCCGAATTTGGCAGAGATGCACCAACTCACGAGCAAAATGCTCTGCGTCAAAGTTGAAGAAATAGTAATCTGAGTCCAACCCGTCATGCCGGAGCAGACAGCGAAGCCGACCAAGTTTGAAATAATGGTTGAAGAGATTTTAATGACAATGGAACACTGGGAGATGTTGATAACAAAGGGGGTAGAGTTAGCGGATTTAATCGACTCACTGGAACTTTTGTCTATACTTCTTATGGCATACCAACAAATGGGGTTGACCCAAGAGTTAAAAACAAAGACGATTTAGATTTTATTCATTATTTCCAAACTAAGGGAGCAGTAATGAGAGATGAAGAAATTTTGGCTTACAAGAAAACAAGTCCTAATCGTGCTCACCGCTTAACTGAAATTAACGCATGAAACTCTTATGATAATGGATGAACTAATCCAGAGGAAATTAGCATTAATAACGAAGGAAGAGGAATTGTTTGCTTTGCTGACGATAAAACCAACATTACAAATTGAGAAGTTTATAGTTATTGAAGAGAAAATAAAACCCGAATTGCAAAATATCAGGATACGTTCAGACAAGCGGGAAATGGTATATTAGCGGTCGATGAAACAGAAAGAGAATTACCAGTTGACGAAGCAGAAATTAACAATTGGATAGAAATTTATTCTGATCCAGCAAAGAGCAGACGAGTTTATGATAAATATTGAAATCCAGAAAATATTGGCAACTTAACTAGCGGACATCATGGTGAAATTACTTGAAATAGTGTTGATTATGATAACACTATTAATCCCGAAATAATTGACAAACTGGCTGCTTATGAAACCGCCCTAAATAATGCTCCTGGAAGCACACGGCCAGGAAGAATTCATGTTCCGATTGGAAGAGATGAAATAAATGATATAGCCTTTGATTGACTAAGCAAAAATTACCCACCAACTGATGCTCGCATAAATATTGATAATGGTTGAAGTGCCAGCGATGTTGCTGATTATAATATTCAGCCTAACCAAGGCAGAGTTATTGATGGAGAACCTTATTCTTATAATACTCTTAACCTTTTGAAAAGCCAAGCCCAATTCATTCACGAATTCCGAGGAACTATCCCAGTTGGTTTGACTAACGACCAAATATTAACTTATCAAGGAAAAGGATTCAATGGCACTGAATCTCGGGCTGTTTATAATAATGGTTGACATGACTCTAACCAGTTAGGAAATGAAGGAACTGCTCATGCTCGCCAAGCAACTTTAGACGGAACTAATTATAATATTGATCCTTTAACAAGAACTAAACAACAAGCCGAAGGAATTCAAGCAGTAAATCATCATTGAGACAATAACGTTGCTAATCTAGCAGCAGGAACTGATAAAAACGCTATCTTGGGAAGAGATTGAGAAAGCAAATTTGATGGCAAAAATGGTCCAGAATGTACAGTGTTAAGGGCTGGGTTGACCACATTGATTGATAATGAAATAACAAACCAAAGAAATGCCAGAACTGGCGGCAGAGGTGGTGCTCCTGGAGGTGGCGGAGGTGGCTATACTCCTCCTTTAAACACTGGTTTTGGGACTGGAAATACTGGTGGTGGCAACACTGGAAATCAAAATCAAACTCAACCGACTCCAACGACTCAAACTTCAACTAATCAACCAACTTCTTCTGGTACAAGCAGCAATAACGGAACTAGTGCAGGTAATTCTCCTGATGGTTCACCTTCCCCTTCTAGTTCTAGTAGTAGTGGATACTTCGGTGGTGGTTTTACTGGCGGAGGAGGTGGTGGAGGAAACTTTTCTCCTACCTCTACTTCTGAAAGTAAAGATCCTCCAGTTTCAAAGTCTCAACCAACTCCTACTAAACCAGAATCTAACCAACCAACTAAAAACTCCCCTTCTCAACCTGAAACTCCTCTTAATCCTGAAATAATTACAAAAGTAAAAACCCAAAACAGTGAAGGAGAAAACTGAACTCCTGAAGAAAAAGCAATCATTGAAAAAATTCTTACTGAAAATGTTGCTAAACCCCAAGACCAGCCAGAAAAAGACCAAAAAGCAGCCAAAATTACTACTGTTGAAAAAGCCAAATTAGTGCAAGAATTAATGACCAAAACAAGTCAAGCCTTAAAAACACAAACTTACTCCCAAGAATTACATAATTGATTAGTGGAACAAAAAGAAACGAATGCTCAAATCTACCAAATGGTTAATGCTTACCAACAGCAAGTCCAAAAAGCCATTAAACGTTTAGAGCAATTACAAAAACAACAGCAGCAAGTCAATCAAACTAGTTTCACATCCCCGAAAGAAAAAAAATGGCTTCCATGAGCCATTAGCGGCGGAGTTTTAGCCACGACTGCTGTATTAGGAGCAACTGCCTGGTATCTTAACAAAATTCCAACTGGTACAGGAAAAACCAAACCTCCTTTGCCAAAAGGTTCAAAAAGCAAGAGAGGAAAATAAGGAATTCAATTTCAATTTTTTTTTATTAGTGCCGTTAAATAAAGATAAAATTTATATTAATGAATAGATGTTAAAAATTATTCATTGTTGAGAATATGGAATTCAGAAGAAAATTTTTTCTAAGCAAGATTTTTGAAAAAAGACCGATTTTAATAATTAGCACCTTGTTGCATATTTTTTCTCTTGTTTGCTCTTTGATATTTAATAACAACATTTTAGAAAGTAATAAATTTGCTCACGCACCTTTTAACTTCTTTTGGGAATGACTGACTGTTTTTTGATGTGTTTGGAGTTCAGTACTAACAGTTATTTATAATCTTGTTGAGTTGAAATGAGATTATGAAAAGAACGAACAAGCCCCAAAATGATGAAAAACTTTTGGTTTAATTTTGGCTGTTGGTAATGCGTTAAGCATACTGATTTTTACTACTTATTTGCCCGACCAATTAAGCAAAGATATTCGCCGAGGACCTTTTTGATGAATTTACTCTTTTATTTGGCATTATGTCACTTTTCCTTTGTCTTTATTTTACTTCTGTAAATTTGTTAAAATAGAAGAAAAAATTGTTTACCAGAAAAAGATTTTGTTGCTGCTTGCTTTTCAACCTTTCATTTTCTTTGTCATCAATTTATTTAGAGTGAACACGGCTGACGAAACTTATTTAAACACTAAAAGAGGTTGAAAGAAATTTATGGTTCCGTGCTTTGAATGAGCCGAAAAAGGAGAGTGATTTAAATTTTTTTGCTTTTTTTGGGGTGGTGTTTTAGCTCTTTGGATACTTTTGCTTTTGCTGTTAAAAATAAAGAGATCTTATTTTCCTTCTACACTGCTAAAAGGGAGTAAAAAAAACCAATTTTCTAGAAATTCATCTTAATAATAACTATAAATAGCAAAAAAAGTTATTAGTTATCCAACTCCCATTTAGAACAGGCTTCTAGATAAGTACTTGGCGAAATTTCTGACTATATTTCTAATTTTTGGTAATCAATTCCCACTTCATCAAACATTATTTTAGCAGCCTTTCAACTTTCTCCTCATTGTTCTGAAATTGGCCAATCTAAATAGTAAACAGTTTTGATACCGGCTTGAATAATTAATTTAGCACATTCATTACAAGGAAATAAAGTAGTATAAAGAATAAACTCTTGGCAGTTTTGTCGAGCACTAATTATTGCATTAGTTTCAGCATGAACGCAATAAGGATATTTAGTTTCTAGCCATGGTCCTTTATCATTCCAAAGATACTTATCATCAGAAAAACCTCAGGGAAAGCCATTGTAGCCAGTGGCAACTATTTCTTTTTGTTGGTTAACTATTACCGACCCCACTTGATAATTAGGATCTTTACTTCTTTGAGCCACGAGTTTAGCAATTGAAGCAAAATATTCGTGTCAGGATAAGCAGCCAATTCTTTTAGTAGATTTTTTGACTTTATTACTTTTTTTTTGGTTTTCATTCATTACTTTTACTTGTAATTATTTTTTATGCTGAGACAGAATTACGAGACTGTTTTTTTTGCCTAAAACCGATTATTAAAAAGAACATAATATATTAAAATTTCTAACAATTCAATCAAAAAATCCATAGACACAATGACACCAAAAAAACTATTTGTTGAATTTTTAATAGTGGTTGGAATTGCTTGATACTTAACTTCCCAGTTCTAATTATTAACACTACAAAAAATATTGTCGCTTTTTTGAGAAGAATAAGAAGTTATTTTTAGTTTGCTTGTTGGAGAGAAGAATATTTTTCTCGTTTACTGAGTGTTTGCTTGATTAGAATGGCAATTTGCTTACTAATTGTTTGAATTCTAGTTAAGTTGGGGTAAAGGCTATCTTCTTTTGTTTCTGTTTCGTTTAAACTTTCTGCTAAACATTTGGCAACAATATAAATTAAGGAATCAGTGATTTTTTTTGTTTTGGATAGCAAAACACCTAATTCTAGACCAGGAAAAATATACATATTATTTGCTTGGTTATTTTTATAAACTTTATTGTTTTCAGGGGTAAAGTAATCAGGAAAATCTGTTCCTGAAGCAAAAATTGCTTGATTGTTGGTGTATTTCATAGTTTCAGCAAAGGTACATTCTGCCTTAGTTTGGGGGTTTGAAAGAGCAAAAATGATAGGTTTTTGGTTGTATTTTGTCATTAGTTGCAGAACTTTTGGTGTAAAAATTCCTTTTTTTCCGCTTAATCCAATAAGAATAGTAGGCTTAACATAATTAATTATTTCACTGAGTTTTTGGTATTGCTTGCCCTCGTTATCTTTTCGAACGAAAAAAATTTTGTGTTTAGCCAGTTTGTCTCCGCGGTCTTCGGTAATTAGTCCTTTGCTGTCTGCCATTCAAATTAACTTTTTAGTCTCTTTTAATGTTAAATTGTGTTCGTTTTGGAAGTAAATCAGTAACATTTTTGCTACTCCTATACTCGCACCACCTGCTCCTACTAATAATATTCGCTGTTGCATGGGTAAAATTTTAGTTTTTTTTATGGCATTAATCAATCCTGCTAACACCACAGCACCAGTTCCCTGAATATCATCATTAAAACAAAGATATTTATCTTGATAACGTTCTAGCATTTCCAAAGCATGTTTAGTCTGAAAATCTTCAAAATGAATTAATATTTGGGGGAAATTTTTGGTTAATGCTTTTAATAAATTATCTATGGCTTGGTAGAAATTTCTTTCATTTGGTCTTTTTTGTTTTAAGCCTGGATAAAGAGGATCTTGTAAATTCTTTGGATTATCAGTTCCGCAGTCAAACATAATTGGCAAAATTTTCTCTGGGGTAATTTTAGAAAAAATACTTAGTAATTGGGATTTTCCTCAACAAATAGGAAAACCATTAACTCCTAAATCTCCTAAGCCTAGAACTCGTGAACCATCAGTTAAAATAGCAATTTGCGGTGCACTGAACTTCTTTTTGTAATTAACAAGCATTTTATCAAGATTGGGTAAATCTTCTAAGTTAATAATTAATCCTTCCTGTGGCAAAAAAGGAACCAAGGAAGAATAATTTAAGCAAATGTCTCCAATGGTAGGAGTGTAAATTAAAGGTAATATTTTTTTGGGATTGTCAAGAACTAATTGTGAGAATAAATTAAAATCATTTTTTTTTAATCAAGTTAAGAGTAGATATTTATCAATATTATTATTTTTTTTTTCTATCTGTTCGGAAATAATTTTTCTATTTTTTTTATGAAAGTTGCTGGGCGGATTAGTGCTTTCTTTTACAATTTCATCCTTAATTTTTTTGTTTTTCATTACCAAACTTGCTTTTCGTTAAGCAAATAATTAGAATTATAGTTATTCTTCTTTGCTAATAATTTGCTCCTCTTTGTTGGAAATATTCTCCTGAGGAGTGTCTAGGCTGTTAGGTTTTTTGATTTTTAATTTCTTCTCCCTGTCTGAGTTAATTAGTAAATGTTGGACAGGCGATTGTTGAAGAATTTTTTCTATTTGTTGAACCTTTTCAGGACCAATTGCTAGATGAAGCAATAAGTAATTTTTCACTTCAACAGGTCAAACTAATTTTTCAGTTTTCAAACTTTTTATTTCTAGTTTTTGAGGGTTCAAGTTTTGAATATTCTTTACTAAATTTGCTTTTTTTTCCTCTTCTTGGCCCGAAAATAAACACAATAATTCGTAATTATGAACATTTTTTTTCATAAGTTATTTTTACTCTGTTTTATTTTTCTTTTATATGAGGAAAGTATCCTGCTAATTAGTGAGTAAAGGATTCGAGTACCAATCGTGACTCAGTTAGAGCAACTTTTCAACGGAATGAATGGCTAACTAAACAGCAAGGTCAAAAGGCTAAGCAATTAAAAAAATCCTGTTCGGGCTATGCTGACCATTTCATCGCTTACCAAAAAAATAACTATGATTATTGCCGTAACTGTACTTTTAAGGCTCAAGGCAACCAAACTATCAAAAAACACTATCAACGAAAACATTACATGGTTAACATCTAATCTATCCAGGAACAAATTCAACCCTTAATTGCTACTAGTTTAGCCAAAAAACAGACTTTTTATTCCGTAAATTAGAAGAGTTAAAAAAGTTTGAAGAACTCAATAAATTCGACCACCAATACCTAAATGCTCACCTTGAATCCCTTTTTTTCTTAGACACTACTGTCGGTCAAAAGATACCTGCCATTGGTGGGTGTTATTGGCAAGATTCAGAGTTCTTTATCACAAATCCAAATAAGTTTAATCTAAGTATTAACTAATCAGCAGCGGATTTGGAATAAACTAAAAAGTTTAAGAAATAAAACCACTGAATTCACTAGCCACAAAAACCAAACTAAAGCTCAAAAGCAAGCCAGCAAACCTTTTGATTATTATAAAAAACAAGAACCTTTCTATCGAGGATTATTTTGAATTGCCCCGGTCCTGTTGCTTATTTTATGGATTGTTAGTGGGATTTAGATTATGCCTAAACAAAAACTAAAATTAATATATAGTTTAAATAATGGTCAAAACAAATCTTGATTTTGAATTAACTCTTTGAAAAGAACACAATTTAATTGTGGGGGTGGACGAAACTGGTCGAGGAGCATTAGCTGGTCCAATTGTCGTTGCGGCAGTAATTTTGCCAATATATTTTCGTTCTCCATTGATTCAAGATTCCAAAATTTTAAAACCTTGGCAAAGAAACAAAGCATACGAAATCATTAGACAAAAAGCTTTGGAATATAGCATAATAATTAAAAGCCCTCGGGAAGTAGAAAACAAGAATCCTTTACAAGCCACCAAAGAAGCCATGGTTGAAGCCACTTTAAAATTAAAAAACAAGCCTAGTTTGTGTTTGGTTGATGGCAAAGAGGAAATAATAATTTCTGGTATTCCAACCCAAAGCATTATTGGTGGTGATCGTAAATCAATTAATATTGCGGCTGCTTCGATTATTGCCAAAGTTACCCGCGATGCTATTATGAAAAATTTGCATAAAAAATATCCTCGATATGACTGAGAAAATAATAAAGGTTATCCTAATCCTACCCATTTACAAGCCATTTTTAAGCATGGAATTTGTTCTCTACATCGAAAAACTTATGAACCAATTAAAAGTTTAGTGAGTGGTAAGATGGATAAGCAAGAAATTGCTCGTAAATATAACCTAATTACTTAATTTCTTTCACAATTCATTCTGTCTGTACCTAAGACAGTTATGAAAACCGTAGAAGTAGCAAGACCTGCCCAAAAACTAAATTCAATTAAAAAGAGCAATGTTAATGGCTCCAAGTGTGTCGATATGGTGGGTCTCCTTACTGTTCTGATTGTCGGAAAAAGTTAGACCAAGAAGTTTGAACAAAAAACCAGACTTAAAAAAATGCGAAATAAGAAAAATAGTTAAAAATAATTTAAAACTCTGTTTGAAAAAAGTAGTAATCAATCACTTAATTGCCACATGTTAAACATCCTAATGAAAATATCACAAATGACTTGATTATTTTTTTGCTTAAACAGTTAAACGGCTAAACAGTGGAACCTGATGAAAAGAAATATATCAATGAACTTATTATCCTCATTCACCATTATATAATGAAATAAGACAAAGCCTATCGGCTAGTTTGATGTGTTGCTCATGAAGAAGAACCAAAAATAATTGGTTTAATGGATTGTTATCGGATAGGGAAATTTGATAAAAAAGATAGTTAAATTTATTCCTTTTTGATGGTAGATTTTCGCTTGCTCGGAATGATGAGAACAATAGTATCCATTTGCTCTGTTTGGGGTCAGAAAACACACTAATTTAGCCGTTGAGGATCTTGGTCGGCAAACGCCCCGTTGATTTTTTGTTTTTTCATATAAACTGAATGAAACAAATTAAAAAAATAGCATAAAAAAACTTTATGGTTAAATACTTGATTTTTTTGGAGTCTTTCACTAAACAAAAAACGATCAAAACTTTTTTAGGAAATGATTACGAAGTTTTTGCTACCAGCGGGCATTTAATGGAATTAGCCAAGAAAGGTTATTATAACCTAGGAGTTGATTTAACTAAATTTACTCCGTATTATGACCCTTTACCTGAAAAAAATAAAAATATTAAATTCTGGCAAGACTACTTAAAAAAAAACAAGCCAACTTTAATTCTTTTGGCTACTGATCCAGACCGAGAAGGGGAGGGGATTGCCCAGGAAATTGTGAAAATTTTGCAACTACAGCCTCATCATTATAAGCGCTTACTTTTTTACGAAATTACCCAACAAAGTATTAAGCAAGCCCTCAATAATCCCTTATCGCTTAATAAATCCTTAGTTGAAGCTCAAAATGCTCGCCAAGTTTTAGACCGAATGATTGGTTTTTGTCTGAGTCCACTTTTACGAAAAAAATTACAAGCCTTATCGGCTGGTCGAGTGCAATCTGTAGTTTTGAAATTAATTGTGGATCGAGAAATTGCCATTCGGGAATTCGAGAAAAAAAAAGAATACATTATCCAAGGAATTTACGAAATCCAAGGTGAAAAATATACTTTAAGACAAAAAGATGAAAAAGGAAAATTAGTAACTTATCCTAGCAAAGAAGAAGCAGAAAAAGTTAAATCTCAATTGGACTCTATTTTTTCCCTTATTAATGAAGAAAAAGAAAAAAGATATATATTTCCTAAGCCTCCTTTTACTACTTCTCTCTTGTTATATGAGGCAAAATCTCAATTAAGTTTTTCCATTGCCCAAACTACGAAATTAGCCCAGCAATTATACGAAGGTATTTATTTGAAAAATAATAACAAACAAACAGGCTTGATTACTTATCCTCGTACTGATTCTTGTCGTTTAAATAAGCAATTTGTAGAACAAGTTTATCAATATATTCAAAAGCAGTGAGGCAAAATATATTGTCAGTTTTCTCCTCAACACCAAGAAAAAAAAGAAAGTTTAACTATCCAAGATGCTCACGAAGCTATTCGTCCCACTTATTTTTCTCAACGCCCCGAAGAAACAAAAGATAGTTTAGTACCTGAGCAATTTTCCTTATATGGACTAATCTACCAACATACTTTGGCTAGTTTAATGAGTTCGGCCCAAACACAAAAAACTACTTACACCTTTGTTAATAATGGTTATTACTTTACTATGAATGAAAACGTGCTTACCTTTGCGGGCTTTTTTGTCCTTAATCCTGATTACTATTTACCTAATTATAAGATCAAAAAAACTTCTTTATTGGAAAAAACTGATTTAAAATCCTTAGAAGTAAACAAGATTGAAGTAAAAGAGTACTTGGAAAATAAACCTCAACGTTATAATGAAGGAAGTTTGGTTCAAGAATTAGAAAGGTTAGGTATTGGTCGGCCATCCACTTATAATACATTTAGCAGAATTTTGCTTAATCGTGGTTATGTTGAATATAATAATGATAGACAAAAACACTTTGTCCCGACGGAATTAGGCTTTAAAGTGAATGAATGATTACAAAAAAACTTTGCTTCTTTAATTAATGAAAAATATACTGCTAATTTAGAAGCAGAATTAGATAAGATTAGCCAAGGAAAAAACTCTTATCTTGAATTCATTCAAAAATTCTGAAATAATTTTTTTCCTTATTGACAAGAAATATCCAACAAACCAGTTTAAGACCCAATTCTATCATTCTTTAAAATTTGTTTTTTTCTTTATTCTCGTCAACTTACATTTAGAATTACTTAATGAAAATATTGATGAATTAGCCATAATACTTAAAAAAAATTTTTGAAATTGATTTAGGTAGGCAAAAATCAACTAATATGAACCAACTAAATGTTCCTGAAATTTCCCAAATACCTTCTCAAGTTGGCTGCTATCTTCTCCAAGACCAGCAAAAGAAAGTAATTTATGTTGGCAAAGCCAAAAATTTACGCCAAAGAATTGCTCGTCATTTTCAAGAAAGCCAAAGCAAATATTTAGGCTTAATTGCTAACTGAGAAATAATCTTAACTAATAATGCCAAGGAAGCCCTCATTTTGGAACAAAATTTGATTAAAAAATACCAACCCCGTTTTAATATTTTATTAAGGGACAATCGCACTTATCCTTATATCAAAATTACTGAGGAAACTAATCCTCGCTACTGGCTAGCAAAAAAATTTAATCCTTTTAGCAAAGATTTATATTTTGGTCCTTTTCCAGACGGTACCAAAGCCAGAGAAATTTTACAAATTCTCGAAAAAGTGTTTCCCTTAGCCAAATGCAAAGGAAATTTAGGCAAACCTTGTTTAGATTATTCCTTGGGACAATGTTCGGGACACTGTTTTAAAAAAGTTGAATCGGAACACTATCAGAAAACTAAGCAAAAAATTATTGATTTTTTTCAAGGAAAAGTGCAAACCGTCAAAAAAGAATTACAGAAAGCCTTGCAAAAAAGCATCATTAATCAAGAATTTGAATTAGCCAAAAAAGAAAAAAAAATATTAGATAATCTCAATTTTTTTGTGAGCGAACAAAACATCGAATTTCCTTACCACGGAAACTGTGATTTCTTCAGTTTCCATTTCCAAAACGGTTTGCTTGCTTGCTTTTTTCTTCTTTACCGCTACGGAAAACTAAGCACCACCGAAACCCAAACTTTTAAAGTCCAAGAAGGACTAAATGAAGAAAAAGAATTATTACAATCTTATCTCTATCAATTTTACCAAAAAAATCTTCCGCCCAAAATTTTGTATTTGTCTGAGAAACTGGAAAATCAAGAATTGTTAGCCGAAGAATTTGGTTTTGCTTGCCAAATTCCCCAGAAAGGAAAAAAGAAGAAAATTCTAACCATGGCTCAGCAAAATGCTTTTCACGCTTGACAAAGAAATTACACAAAAAAATTGCTAAAAAACGACAAAATTAGTCTTTTAGAAGAATTAGGAAAATACTTGCAAATCGAAACCCCTTATTTTTTGGAAATTTTGGATGTTTCCAATTTATTTCAGCAGGATGTAGTGGCAGGATTTTTAGTTTATCTTAACGGAGAAAAGGCTAAAAATAAATCAAAAATCTACCAACTAACTAATTCAGAAAAAAAGAGTGATACGGCTTGAATATCTGAGGTCTGCCGACAACACTACAGAAAACGTAAATACTTACCGCAACTCTTATTAGTAGATGGTGGAAAACCCCAAATCAAAGCTTTTTTGACTGTTTGCTGAGAATTAAACTTGAAAGTTCCGGTAATTGGTTTGGCTAAAAATGAAAAGCACCAAACAGAAAAAATTATTACTAGCGAATTCCGAGAACTACCTTTGCCTGCTAATGAAGAACTCAAAAATTTTCTGGTTAATCTTCAAGAGGAGGTTCATCATTATGTAATTAGTTTTCACCGTAAACTTCACCGAGAAAGTGTTTTGAAATGTTAAACTATATTTATTTTGTTGAAAGCACATTTTTTAATTTTTTTTATAATTTTGGAATAGTTTCCTAACTACCAAATTATAATTTTGCTTTTTCTTAATAATGAAATGCGTGCGTGAAGATATCGAAATTATTTTACTAGTAAGTAATTATAAACTCAACTAACTAATTCTTCTTGGTCAATTACAAATTCTTTCTTTTTTTGGCAATCTTTTACTAACACTTTTTTTTCTTTTAATTCTTTTTTGCCGACAATAATAACCAAGCGAGGAGAATAATAATTAATGTTTTTGAGAAGATTTTTAACTTTTTTAACTTCCAAATTAGAGACAACTTGGCAATTTTTACTTAATTTTTCTTGTCAAGAAGCAGCCAATGAGCAGACTGATTCTTCTAAAACTAAAAAAAGAATATCAGGTTTAAAACCAGTTTTTCATCTTTCTAAAAGAGACAAATAATTAACTAAACGGTCAACACCTAAGGCAAACCCAGATGCTGGAAATTCTTTTTTCCCTAACTGCTGAAAGAGTTTATCATATCTACCGCCGCCTAAAATTACTTGCTTGTTGCCATTATTTAACAAAAGTTCAAACACAATGCCAGTATAATAATCAAGACCTCTTACTAATCATTTGTTATAGTAGTGATTAATTTTTAGTTCGTTTAGTTTTTTAGTGATTTTTTTTAAATAGGCTAGTTCATTTTTTTCTAATACTTTTTTGTAAGAAGGCAGTTTTTTTAATTCACAAACTTTACAATCTAAAATTCGTAGAGGATTAAGTTGGTAACGTCTTTGACAATCCAGACAAAGTTCCTTATCTAGTAAATATTCTTTCAATATTGATTTGTATTTTTCTCTGGTTTCTGAACCACCAAGATAATTCCAATAGAGTATAGTGTTTTCTTTTAAGTCAAATGTTCTAATGATTTGCTTAATTAACCAAAGTAGTTCTCCATCAGCCATTATTCCATTAGCATTAATTAATTCTACTCCTAATTGTCAAAATTCCCGATAACGACCTTCTTGTGGTCGTTCATAACGAAACATGTTTCCTCAGTAATATAAACGCAAAGGGTATCCAGGGTTAACTAATTTATTTTGGCAAACTAAGCGTACAATGCTTGCAGTTCCTTCGGGACGCAGAACCAATTGTCTTCCTTTACGGTCAGGGAAAGTAAACATTTCCTTTTGAATGATATCTGTGGCTTCACCCACAGAAGTAGTGAATAATTTTTGGTATTCATAAGTAGGTAAAATAACTGGTTGATAACCAGCACAATTGAGAATATTTTGGGTAATTTGTTGAATTTGTTGGTAAATAATCGCCCTGGTTGGCAAAATATCCTGGGTACCTCGGGGTTTAGGCAATAATTTACTCATTTTTAGTTATTAATTAAAATTTTTGTTTTACTTTTTATTTTGTTTGAATTTTTTTTGAAATCAACAAGTTTTTTGTAATTGATATTTTTACAAATTTTCACTTGAATATTGGCGGAGGTGAGAGGAATCGAACCCCTGTCTTCAGACTTGGAAACTGTTATTCTACCACTTAACCACACCTCCTTGCTATAAATAAATTTTATGTTATTATGTTAAAATTTGCTTATAGAGTGGACCTGATGGAATGGTAGTCATGCTGGGCTTAAATTCCAGTGCTTTTATGCGTGAGGGTTCGAGTCCCTCGGTCCACACCATATAAAATATAAGAATAAAGTTAAAAGTGGGTCTGATGGAATTGGACAGTCATGCAAGAATGAGGTTCTTGTGCCTTTAAAGCGTAAGGGTTCGAGTCCCTTGACCCACACCAAATGAATAAAATCATGAAAATTATCACTCAGCGAAAAAATACTCATAAATTTAAAATTATTGGTCGAGAAAAAATCGCTGGACTTCGGCTTACGGGAAACGAAATCAAAGCCATTCGTAATTATCAAATTTCCATTAGTGATGCCTATGTTTTGCCTTACAAAAACGAATTATTTCTCTACAAAACTTCTATTTCTCCTTATCGTTATGCTAGTCAATTTTCTCAGCATGATACCACTAGCCAGAAACCCCGCAAGTTATTAATGAAAAAAAAAGAAATTAAGCATTTAATTACTCAAATAAAAACTAAACATTATAATTTAATTCCATTACGAGTATTTATTAACGAAAGAGGGTGAGCCAAAACGGAAATTGCCCTGGTACAAACTTTAAGAAAATACCAAGTAAAGAAAGATATTAAAGATAAAGAAATTAAAAGAAAATTACAAAGGAAAGAATATGACTAACAACAAGCAAGAATCTTTTATTTTCTTTTTTTCACCAAAAGATAAATAACTGGCAAAATAGTAATAATTATTAAACTTAAAAAACTAAATATTAAAAAATTGCTTTCAGGAGACTTGTTTAGTTTTTGCTTATTTTCTAATTCATTAGTTTTTTTCTTGTGGTTGTTGTAGCACTCAAAAGAACAAAATACTAATTCTTGCCCTTTTTCGGTAATTTTTATTCGAGTAATAGTTGGGGTGTTTTTGGAAAAATTGATTTTTCCAATTATTTTGTGGCAAAGGAAGCAGTTTTCTCTAACTTTTTTATCTAGTGAATTTAGTTCTTTTTTTCATTCTTTTTCTTCTTTTTTTTGCCTTGCGGCTTCGGCTTCTTCCTTTCATTCATTATCTTTTTTTCTTTTGTCTTCCCCGCTTTCTATGGTAAAATAATCAGGATAGTTGTCTTCTTTATTTTCCTGATAATGATAAAAAGGATGACCAAAACCACCACAATTTCCTTTTCCTCGGCCGAAAATCGGAGTTCCGTCTATTTCGTCTTTTTCCGTACCAAAAACTTTTATGCGTAAATCTTTTTTGGCTGCTTCCGATTTGATAGCATAAGTGATTGTGCCAGTTTCATTATCCGAAACAGTATAATCTTCATCTAACTTAAATTTTTTGATTTCACTTTCAATTTTCTCTAAATCTATTTCCAAGTTCATATAAGTATTTTAACTTATAAAGAAGAATCATGACAATTTTAGAAGAATTTTTATAAGACATTTAAGAAAAAAGACTTAAAAATTTATCTATAAAGAAATGAATGAAGCCAAAGACATTACTAGTTATCTCAAGCATTATGGCTTTTTCTTTCCTAGTGCAGAAATTTATCAAGGACTAGCGAAATCTTGGGATTGTGGACCAAACAGCACTGAATTGAAAAGAAAATTAAAGGATCTATGATGAAAATGCTTCGTTACCTTTCAACCTTATAATGTAGGCTCAGATAGTCTAATCCTTACTCACCCACGAGTATTAGAAGCCTCAGGACATTTAAAAAATTTTTATGATTGACTAGTAGAATGCTCTAATTGCCAAAAAAGGCATCGCTTAGATAAGTTAATTACGGCTGAGGAATTTACTAGTTTTTTGGCTCAGGAAAACAAGCAAGAATTTTCTATTTCGCAAAATTGTCCTTCCTGCGACAAAAATAAATTCACCAACCCACGGCAATTTAATTTGCTTTTAAGTAGTGATTTACAAATAACCAACCAAGAAAAAAAAAATCTAGTTTATTTGCGTCCTGAAACTTGCCAAGGAATATTTATTAATTTTTCAGCAATTCAAATAAGCATTCGGAAAAAATTACCTTTTGGGGTGGGACAAATTGGGAAAAGTTTTCGCAATGAAATTACTCTCCACCATGGCATTTTTCGCACCCGAGAATTCGAACAAATGGAGTTAGAATTTTTTTGCTCTCTTGAAGAAAAAGAAAAATGGTGAGAATACTGAAACCAAAAAGCCTGAAATTTCTTAACTAGTTTGCTTAATGATAAAAATAAAGCCCAAAAAAAAGCACTAGACCAAGAAGAATTACCGCACTATGCTAAGAAAACTACTGATTTATATTTTCAATATCATTTTGGTCCCGGAGAATTATGTAGCATTAGCGATCGTGGAGATTACGACTTAAAAAATCATAGCGAAAAATCAGGAGAAAAATTAAAAGTAGAAGGAATAACTCCTCATGTCATTGAAGTATCTTTTGGAGTAGAACGGTTAATGTTAGCCATTTTAGAGGATGCTTACCAAGAAGAAACAATAGAAAATTCAAAAGGAGAAAAAAAAAGAGAAGTATTAAAATTATATCCTCTTTTAGCCCCTTATTTTGTGGCCGTTATTCCTTGAAAAAAATCTTTACGAGAAAAAGCAAAACAAATTTACCAAAAATTGTTAACCGAAATTAATTTTTCCGTAATTTATGAAGAAACTGATAGCATTGGCAAAAGTTACCATTATCAAGATGCCATTGGCACTTATTATTGTTTGACAGTAGACGACCAAACTCTAAATGATGAAACAATAACAGTTAGGGAAAGAGACAGCAGAGAGCAACTTCGCTTTTCTTGCCAGGAACAGGAATTAAGTCAATTTCTCAATCAAAAATATCAAGAATGCTGAAAAAAGTTAATAAAAATTTAATATGCGAAAGATTTTTAAGTGAATAATTGGTATTTTGTTATTAGTTGGTTTAGGCGGCGGGGCTTATCTTGTTTATCGTCATTGAAATAAAAATCATTCTACGAAACAAAATAACCAACAAATTAAGGATTTTGAAAAGGTAATTCAACAATTAAAGAAAGATACTGAACATAACAAGATTTATTTAGCCAAGTGTCTTAATAATACGTTAAAAGAGGGTGAAGGTAGTTATAAACGTGATGAGCCACCAAAAATTCCCAACTGGGAGCAAAAAAACGAAAAGACCGAAAAGTTAGAAAAAGAATTCCAGCAAGCCTGAAAGGAATTTTCAGACATTAAAAACCAAATTGGTGAATATTGAAGAGTTATACATAAAGAAATCGCTGACGACGAAAAATTACATAAAATTCAAAAGAATTGAGTAGAAATAACTTTCAAGTTAGACCAAGACCGTGAAGTTAATGCTCGCTTTAATGATTTTATTAAAACTTTCTTTTACCGCTTTTTAACCAAAAAAGGATTATCCCGATCCGAGGTTGATTTTAAAGGCTTTGGAAATTTTTATATTGAACCCAAAGGAAACAGTAGAATATCCGAAATGGGCAATTGTGGACTCCCGGAAAATGAGGGCATAACTACCCTAGGCGATAAAATAACTCGTTTACCGATAATAATCAAGCTTAACCAATTGTATTTACTGAATAACGGAAAAAATGGTAGCATGGACAGATTTGTCTCTAAAATCAGCAGAAATTCCAAAGGTGAAGTAATTGGACGTGATATTTTACCCATAGGCTTTAATGAACTAATTGAAACCATTGCTCACGAATTAGCCCATGCGGTTCAAGAAGTAAAAAATATTGACCATTATGAAATGGGCAAAGGAGGAATAATATTAACCCAGTGCGAAAGTAGTGGAGAGGGAGAAAGAAATGACCCCACTGATCCACTTAAATTAACCAAGCCTAAATATCCTGAATGAGTAAAAGACCACGCTCAACTGACCGAAGAAATTCACCAAATAATTATTAATTCTAAAGAATACAAAGAATTTGAAAGATGATGAAAATCGTCTTAATTTTTTTGGAAAATTAGTGAGAATGATAATTAGAAAAGTTTAATTATTTATGAATTCATATTTTTTTTAAGTTTTATTGACCTTTTTGAAAGGAAAATGTAAACGATTTAAAATTTCTTCTAACTTTTCTGATTTTAATTTTACTCCTAACTTTTTTTCAATAAATTCTTGGCTGATGGTGATAGTTTTTTTATTTTGTTGTTTTTTTGTTCAACTAATTACCTGTTCTTTTTCGCTTCCTGGAAAAATTTCTTTAACTAATTCAATTGCTCGATTTAAAGCATAATTGCCAAAAGGCAAATTATATTTTTTACTAAAATATTGACTAGCCTGGGTGGAAAATGCTAAACGCTGACTAGTTTTTTTGATAGCATAAGGAGCAAAGAGAGCACTTTCAATTAGGATATTTACAGTTTGGTTATTTACTGCCGTGGCTTGGCTTCCGCTAACTCCTGCTAAACTTATTGCTTGTCGGTCAGCAGAAATTACCATATCCTCCATACTTAGGGAAAAGGTTTTTCCTGAAAGGATAATTATTTCTTCTTTTTCAAGTGCTTGCCGAATGGTAATTTCCTTGCTGGTCAGTTTATCATAATCATAAATATGTAAAGGCTGACCAGTTTCAAGCATTACCAAATTGGCAATATCAACACTATTGTTGATTGGGTCAATGTTATTACTAGCCAAATAGTCTTTTATCCATTGTGGCGAAGGAACAATTTTGATATTTTTAATCAAAACTAGTTGAATCTGGGAGCAATGAGGAGTATTAATAATAATTTTGCCTCAGTTTGCTTCTTGCTCAATTAAATTATTTAGTTTTTGTTGGCTTGTTAATGGTAAACTTAAAGGATAATTTAATAAAATGTTTATTTCTTGGGCAATTCCTCACCAAGAAAAAAGGTCTAAGCGGTTTGGTAAAGGAGTAAATTGTCAATTTTGTCCCACTATTTCAGTTTCTAGCCCTAATTCAGTCAATTTTTCAACAATTTTTTGTGGTTGAGAATTATCAGGAAAAATAAGGTGGCTTTTTAGCCAATTTCAAGGTATATACATTTAAATATCAATATTTTTATTTTTTTCTTCGTCGTAGACAAAAGAAAATAGCAGTGAAAAGAAGTAGAATAAAAATCAAAGCAGTTAACGCTACAACATTTCCTCATCTAATTTGGTGAGAAGCAGAAACTTTATATCCTCACGCCACAGTGATTTTTTCACTTATCTCATCTTGAATTGGTTCCAGTTGGTAGTCGATTACTTTATCTCTAAATCAGCCTTTTTTTAGTTTAAATTTTTTGATTAAAAAACGGTAGTTTCACCTCTTTTTTGACATAAATCAAACTATTCTTCCTCTCTCTAAAATTTTGTCAAAAGAAACTGATTCATTTCCTTGTCATTCAATTTCTAACTGGATATAATTTTTAAGATGTTGAATGCTACCATCCGAAGCATTTTTAACTGATACTTCAAAAAGGATATCACGTTTTTCTTTTTTTGAACTCGTCATTACTTAAAATTTTAATGTTTTTATCGACCTTGTGAATTATATGGCGGAAGCGAAAGGATTTGAACCTTCGTGGTAATATTACCGCCGACTTTCCAGGCCGGCCCCTTTGGCCGCTCGGGCACGCTCCCAGAGATAATATAAGTATTTTTTATCTTTAAATTACAGAGTCAATTCTTTTTCTTTCTTTTTTTGGAGTTCTTGAATTTTTTTTAAATACTTCTCATTAACTTTTTCAATTTCTTTTTCGGCTAATTTTTGTTCATTTTTAGATAATTCTTTCTTTTTCATTAAATTGTCAATCTCTTTCAGAACTTTTTTGCGACTGGCGCGCAAATCAATTTTTCCTTGTTCAATTTTTTTCCCAACATTTTTAATTAATTGCTGGCGAGTTTCTCCGGTCATTGGGGGAAGAGAAAAACAAATTTCATCTTTCTCCATTTTGACTTGCTGATAGCCTAATTCAGATTCTAAGATTGCTTTGTTAATTACTTGGATTTTTTTTGGTTCAAAAACGTGAACAACTAGTTGTCTTTCAGGATTAATCTTCAAGGTGGCTAATTGTTCAATTTTTTGTTTTTTTCCTTGTTGTTCAATGGTTAATTCTTCAATTGCTTCCAAAGAAATTTGATTGCTACGAATTTTTCTTAAATTAGTTTCTAGCCTATTTAAGTCTTCTTTCATTAATCCCTCAATTTTCTCGGCTCATTCCGTCATATAATTAGTTTTACATTACAATCAATATTCTCATAGCGAGCACGATAAATATTTTAAAGAAATTTAAGCGAGTTTTTTTAGTGTAATATTAAACACCTAATTAGTAAAAATTTATTAATATGGGAGGCAGCCCGAGTCAGCAAATAAAAAGCCGAAACTTTGGCAAAAGAAAATGAATTTCGTTTTAGCCGTGGTCTTTGTTTTCCTTTTGGGTTGCTTGTTTCTTTTTGGTCTCAATAAAATTTTTGTTTTTCGGCTTATTCAAAAAAAATTACGTTGGTGGGTTTTGGCCCATTGAATAGCAGCCGGCATTGCTCTCTTAGGAAAAATTTTTTTGCTGACCACTAGTTTACAAGTTTTTGAAGGCATAACTATTGGCAAAAGTTTTGCGGAAAATTGAGAAATTGTTAAAAATAAAACTTATCCTTTTTCTTTACCGTGAGGAACTTACCAACTAGATTTTCGTAGTTTTGTCATTGCTTATTTGCTGGCAGTTTTGGTACAGACACATCTATCTTATCTTCATATGTATATTGGCTGAACTTTGGAAGACAAAATTCGGGAGCATTTGATCCAAGATTCGCTTACTCGTTATATTCAACTTCCTTATTTAGAAACACAAGTAATAAAAAGTAAATTACGAAATATTCTTTTATTAGATATTCCTTTACTCAGTTATTCTTTTGCGGGTGGAGCCAAAGGGCAAGACTTTAACCAAATTTTTTATCAAACGGCAGATACAATGCTAACCACCGCTTTACTAATTAGTGGTCTAAAAAGTAAAACAAAAACAAGGGGTATTTTGATTTTATTAGGAGCAATTATTTTTACTCTGCTTTTGGTTATCTTCTTACAATGATTATTAGTAAAAAAAGAAAAAAAGTTTAAGCAATCTCTCGACCAAGAAAGCCAAAAAATTGATAATTTACTCGATAATATTGAACTACTGAAAAAAAAAGAATTAAGTCCAGTTTTTTTAAAAGAAATTAAACTGACAATGCACAAAAATATCAAAAAAAGAGAAAAAGATAAATTTTTGTTTGTGGCTAACGGAGTTTACCCTAATTATTTATTGCCCCGGGCAATGGTGATAATTTTATTTGCTTTTACTTTAGATATCCAAGCGAGTGTGTTAACGGAAAATGTCCTTCGACAATTAAAAAGTGTTTTGGTAGCAATGCGTGGCTTACCAACTGTTTTGACTTCAAGTCAACGCTTGGCTAATTTTTACCACGCAACTATGCCACCAACAAAAAAAAAGATTTCTAAAATTCACCTTACCGAACCAATTGAAAAAATTGAATTACGGAATATTTATTTCCATTATCCTAATCAAAAAAGATATCTTTTACAAAATATCAATCAAGAATTCATTGCTGGTAAAATCACCAAAATTGAAGGACGAAATGGTTTTGGCAAATCTACCATTATTTTGCTTATTTTAGGACTAGTGGAGCCCCAAAAAGGGCAAATTATTATTAATAATCACTATGATTTGAAGCAATTAGACTTAATTCACTGACGCAAGCAAATCGCTTATGCTTCTAATCAAACTTTACTTAAAGAAGGATCTGAGGGAGAAAAACAAATTCAAGAATTAGAAGAAATTCTACTGAAAAATAATTATACTTCCTTTGACCCAGTAAGAAAAAGCCAAATTGTAATTTTAGACGAGGCTTGGAATTCTCTGGATAAAAATAATCGTGACCAATGAAAAGAAAAAGTAGCAGAATTAACTACTGCCCGAAAAACAGTTACCATTGTTGTTGAACATTAGCATGAAACTTCCTAATAAAATCAAATTCAGAACCATAATTAAAGGCTAAAAATTCAAAAAAAGTCGTTCTGATAATGTTTTGCCAGCAAATTTTTTCATTCTAACTTATTTGGCTGGGGTGTCTGGTATTGCGCCAGAGTTTACAGTGTCAAAGACTGTTGTCCTGCTATTAGACGACACCCCATTATGATAAAGTGAAGTTAGTAGACTTTCATATTATTTATTTTTTATGAAATTCGGCAAAGATTAGGATTTTGATTTAAATTTTCTTAATGGAGAAAAAAGAAAAAGAATCGTATTTTTATTTAGTCACAGTTTCTTATGATGGTAGTGACTTCTTTGGTTGAGCCAAGCAACCACAGCAGTTTACTGTCCAAGGCTATATTGAGGAGATTTTAAGCAAAAATTTTAAAATAAACCAATCTTGTCAGATAAAAATTAGCATTTTAGCAACTAGTCGTACTGACAAAGGCGTTCATGCTCTCAACCAAAAATTTACTTTTCGCTTGCCTTTTTTTCTTTCTTGTCAAAAGTTAAAGCGAATTCTAGCCAAATCTTTACAAGAACACATTCTAGTCAAAAGTGTTCGTCAAGTAAAAAAAGAGTTTCATCCAATTAGAAATGTAAGCAAAAAAGAATATCGTTATTATATCAATACCGGGAAATATAATGTTTTTGCAAAAAAATACTGCTGAGAATATAATTTGCCCCTGGATACCAAAAAACTCATTAATATTTTAACTATTTTCCAAGGAAAACATGATTTTTTTAATTTTTCCTTCTGTCGTCAGAAAGACCAGGATAAAACTGCTACTGTTCGCACTATTGAGAAAATAAGGTGTTGAAAGAACAAAGAATTATTAGTAATTAGTGTAATTGCTCGCAGTTTTTTACGCTATCAAATTCGGGCCATGATTGGTGAAAGCATTAAGTGCTATGAGGGAAAACAAACTATTGAAAAACTACAAGAAAAATTAAATTACCCTAAGCAAAAAAACTTAAAATACCAAATACTGGCTCCTGCGGCTGGTCTCTATCTTTACAAAATAACCTACGGCAAAGTTAAAACTTTTAATAGAAAAAATGTTTAATTGATTAAAAAATTTAGCAAAAGGTTTCGGTGAATTACTTAATGAGCCTAGTTGGGATAGTTTAAGGGTCTTTTTAAGAACAAATTGACCAGCACTTTTACTCTTTATTATCCTGATTTTTGTTATTGCTTATATTGTTTCTAAAATTTTTGAAATTGTGGTGAAAATTGCCTTGGTGATTTTTCTCATTTGGTTTATTTTCATGCTACTTTTCAAGCGAAAAGAATTAATGGAAGGTTTACGAAATATCGGAAAAGGGAGCGAGAATAGCCAGCAAACTAATAATCAGTCTGATAAATAATGTTAAAAAATTAAGTAAACATGAAAATTTATTTTAACCCTAGTTTTATTCAAGAGCCGATTAATTTTGCTACTTATCAAGAAAAAGGTCAAGAATATTTGCTTTTTTGGATGATGGCAGGTGAATTTTTGACTTTTGAAAATCCTAATTGTTTACTTTTGGTTCCTAATGATTCAACTTTGGCTCAACAAATTAAAGAACTTGTCGATAAGGACGAAACTTATTATCATATTTTTGCTACTCCGGCTGAAAATTTAAGGTTTAAATCTAATTTTTATAAAGTAAAAAATACTACTTTTCATGGATTAGTAATTAAAGATACTAACCAAGTGGAAAAAATTGTTGGAAATGAATCAAAACGTGCTAGACCAGAACCGAGCCAAATCACTTTTAAAGCAATTAAATGAACCAAAGAAAAGGAAAATCAGTGAGGAAGTTTTCGTGGTAAACTAGAAATTGAACCTTTTTCATTGGGAATAGAAAATTTACCACCAATTACTTGCCTAGAATTTAAATTTATCACTAAGGAAAACCCCTCACCGGGACCCGGCGACCCGAATGTTAAAGACCTGACTGAAAGCGAATTATATAATTCAAGTATATTACCCGAGAGTGCCGGAAAACTTTTACCATGGAAGTTAAAAAGTTTTATTTTAATGACTCAAACACCTTGCATTTTTCTAATAGTGATAATTATGTTTTTGCTTCCTTATCCGAAAAGAAAAACCAAAACAGCAATCAAACATATGAACCTGCTAAAACGCCACCGAAAAATGATAATTCTGACAAAATTGCCTCTAATTCTGATCAAACTAATAATGTAGAATCACAAAAAGGATCAGGAAAAAATTTAAAAACGGCTTTGATAGTCAGCGGAATTATTATTGGTTTAAGTTTTTTTGTCTTTATTATTTATGTTATCACAAAAAAAAAAAAAAATAAGTTCTAAACTTCACCAGCATCACCAGCATTTAAATTAGTAAAGCAAAATGAAAGACAAAATTTATGGTAGCAGGAAGAGGATTCGAACCTCCGACCTGACGAATATGAGTCGTCTGCTCTAACCGACTGAGCTATCCTGCCCTAAATAATTTTAACAAAAGTCAATTCCTTTCGAATTTTTTTGATACCTTTATACATAACTTTTGTGTAATATTTTACTGTTCCTTTTATTTGTGCATGGAGAGTTCGATCTTTTTTGCTGCAATATACGTTTTTTCCAGGATGTACTTCACTTCCTAACTGCTTGCGAATTATTGCTCCCGATTCTACTTTATTTCCATCATGTTCTTTAATACCACGTCTTTTAGAATTTGAATCATGATTACGATTAGTTTTTGCTGAACCACCGGCTTTTTTTTGAGCGAAAAATTGCAAATCTAACTTAAAAAATTTTTTTTTCATAATATATTATATTTTTATAATCAGAACTTTTTTCTACTAGCTCACTTATCTATAGCCAAATAGATATGAAAGAAACAAAAGTAAACCAAAATACAACTGAAAAGAGCAGTGTTGGTGGCTCCAAGTTAGACCAACAAATAATCACAGGAACCCTAACTTCCCGTATAGAAACCAGAGAAACCAGAACAGAGCCTTATTATTATGGCTTTTTTAAGTTTCCCAACTTGGAACAAGAAATCCCCATCATATTCAAAGACCAAAAAGGACACTATAAACCCACCATCTCTAAAGGAAGTGAAGTAAAATTAACAGGAAAATGAAGCCAAAGCAACAACTCTCGACCCAGTTTCACCTGTCAAGATTACCAAATCATAAAAGACCCACCAGAATTAACCATCCAATCTCTCCGTAAACAAATTCAACCCCTCCTCTCTTTCACCCTTGAACAAAAACAAGAATGGCAACAAAAAACAGACTTCCTTTTTAGTAAAAATAGAGCCTTAGAGAAATTAGAAAAAATAAGTAAACTAGGACACCAATACCTCCAAGCCTATTTACTAACCAAAAATGCTCGGTATTCCAACTATCAGCAAGAGTTATTAAAACACACGAACTTTACTCCAGAAAGTTATTTAGAAAGAATAGCCTCTGAATTAGAAGACACTGAAAGAAGAATTAAAGCCATTCAAAGAAAGGAGGCCAACCAATAATGGGAGCCTCCACTAACTACCGAGACATAAATATCCATAACTACCTAAGGGAATTAGATTGTTCCCAATGTAGTCAACCCTTCACAGAACAAGACCTCAAAGAAGACAACTTCTCCTTTTGGTGGGACACCTCCAATGACATAGAATTCAAACCCCTCAAAAAAAACTGACACTGATTAGGAGTAATTGTTAGAGACATCACTCACAAACTAATCACCAGTGAAACAATTGATGATTATTATAATTGCCCCGAATTAATAGAAGGAGAAGACACAGAAGAACTCAAAGAACCAAAAATGCCCGAAGCCAAGGAGGTCTCCCATGAATAATCTTTGAACTAAACTAACCAACTGACTTAAACCTAAACCAATAATTAAAAAACCAAAAATCGAAGTAATTAAGTTAGAAATCATCAATCCCACAACCAAATTCAAAAGAATTAACTATAAAAGGTATCAAAGATTAATCCACTACTTACAAAAGGAAATCAAACAAAAAAGGAGGTCAACATGTTAATCCTTACCTTAACTATCCTCAACACTCTCGGCTTATTTTGCTTAACTTACTGGCTCTTTAATAAAGATTGCTGAAAGTGTAAAAAAGAAAAGCCCCTCAAAAGGATATTTAAAAACCTCTGTCCATCTTGCGAAAGGAGTCACCATGACTAAAACCGAACTAATCTTAAAGCAAACTTGCCTAGATTGTTTTTCCACCTTCCAACTCTTAGAAATCCATGAAGAAGGAAACCAACCTTGCTCAAAATGTCTCCAAATCTGACAAAAGAAACTCCACCAATACTACCAAGAAAAAATAATTCTTCATCTTGCCCACCAAGAAAGCCAAAAGGAGGAAACCCATGACTAATAAAAGACACGAATATATTTACCAATTCTACGGAACCATTCACTCTAAAACCCTAACCAAGCCTTCACCCACAAGTAAATATGCTGGTCAAGAATACTACCGACTGAAAATAATCCAATCCGACCAAACTAAGAAAACTATTCAGGTCTTCAAAGAAAAGCTAGCCAACTCAACTATCTGGGAAGCTATCCAACAAAGACAATACTCTAAGAAACCACTCATTTTCTTTTGCCGAAATGTGAGAGGTTATTATTATCTAGTGAATTGAGAGGAAATCCCTCAACAAGAAAAGGAGGTAAACCACTAATGAATAATCTTTGATTACCCTTATTTTTTATCGGAGGTAAAGAATAATGAACTGAACCACCTACTGAGCCACCAAGCAAGCCCATCAACCAAAAATAGCCATGAATAACCACCAAGAATACACCCAATACCTCCAAGACAAAAACCTTTCCCCCAACACCATCAGGCTCTATCAGCAAACTCTCCAACAGTTTCCTCAACAACTGAACACAGCCAATGTTAAAGAATACTTCCTAAAAAACCAAAAAGCCTATGAACCAAAAACTCTCAAAACCAAACAGTATGCTCTCAATTCCTACCTCAAATTCAAGCAACTCCAAATAGAGTGAGAGAAAATTGCCCGTCTAATCCCTTCAGTTCAAAAGAAATTCTTTGACACCATAAATGAAACTGAATTAGCCCTAATTAAGCAAGCCCGAGTAGAGAAAAATAAACAAATCCACCAAAGAAACAACCTAATCTTAGATTTCTTATTCTACTCGGGACTAAGGATTAACGAGTTAACCAATATCCAACACCACCACTGACAAGGCAATCAACTGAAAGTCCACGGCAAAGGTAATAAAGTCCGTTATGTTCTCTTACCTGAGTTCTTAATAACCAAATTTAACCCTACCAAGCAAGATTACTTATTTACCAACCAACGAGGCAATCCCATGAAAGCAGAATATATTCGTTGGCTCCTCAAAGAAAGAACTACCCAAGCTAATATCCCTAAAAGAATAACTCCTCACACCTTTCGAAGGTCCTTTGCCACTCTCCTCTACCAAAAAGGAGCTCAGTTAATGACTATTCAAAAACTCTTGGGTCACAGTAGTGTCCAAACTACGGAGACTTATATTCACAATGATTTTGCTTATTTGTATTCGGATTATAGTAAACTATGAAAAGGAGGAGCTCATGCTTAAATTCAGATACCACTATCTCCTAAATACCCTAGCATACCAACAGGGAGAGTATTGAAACGAAATCCCCGAATCCCGACAATTCCAAGGCCACTTCGGTAGCCAAGGATTTATGCTAGAAAATGGCTGAGTATCTTTCACTCTCTATGAAAAGAAAATCAGAGCTTTCTATAAAGACCAAGAAGCACCTACTTGAATTACTTACTACCGAAAAGATTTACCTAGGCAAAATGAAGTAATCTTCACTTTCACAGCCAAAGATGAAGTAGAGAAAATTAACGGTAAATGGAGGAGTAAACATGCTTAACGTTCCCTTTAAGTTTCAACAAAAAAGCCTAAAAGTATCCACCATACAAAGCTTAAATAAAAAACCTGAACTTAGCCTAAAAGTGTCCGTAAACCGTCTTTACAAAAACAGCAAGCCCGGAGGTCAGAGAAAGTAGCATGAGAGGTCGTAAACCCCAACTCCAAAGACAAGGTCGAACCATCACGATTCGGGGTGGTGATGAAGTTTATACTCGGCTCAGCAAAAGAGATTATGAAAAAAGGAGAGAAACATTTGATGACCCAACTTTATCAGGCTACAACAAGCCTTCCCATTTAGAGTATTATGATTATGACGAGTGAGTAGATTGAGGCCACCAAGGAGGCCGACCAAAAAAGTGAACCAGTGAAGCCGAAAGAAAAAAAACTGAACGAGCCAAGAAAAAACTCAGCCAAGGTCAACCACTCACCAAACAAGAAAAAGAACTCTTGGGCTTAGTTAAGAAAAGACCCGGAGCCTATAAAAGTCCTCTGGGTCGAGCCATGACCCCAACCGAAAGAAAAGCCAAATGAAAAGCTGCTCGAAAGAGTTAATTAATGGTCTTTTGCTGGTCAGACCTAAAAGAAACCAGTCTCTTTGAAACCACTTAATCTGCCAATAATCTAGTTTAAGTAGACTGAGAACCAATGGAACCGAAAGCATCCTAGTTTAGCTATGGCAATGCCAGTAGGCAACACCATGAATAAGGTGACAACATTGGACCCATCAAAGTCCTTGCTTTTTTATTTTAGTGATTAAGTTTACCTAGAGAAAGAACAACCTTTTTCTTATTAATCTTTTTACCAACTCTACAGGGAAAGAACAAGCTTGAATTTTCTCTAATTCTTGCTGACATGTCAACACAACAATCAAGCCCATTATTTATGAAATAAATAAACTTACCTTAAGCCTGCCATTTTTCCCCTTTTTCTTTTGTTTATTTTCTTTTTATAAAGCAGAGGTTATGTTACAGTGTTATTTCTGAAAGAGGATTATCTTTGATAAGACTATGAAAGAAATAATAATAAGAAAGTGAGCCGAGAAAGAGAAAAATTTGGCAGGTTTTTATTGCTCGGTTTATTTTGCTGATAGGTCAACAAAACCTTTATCACAAAGGAAAAACAAGAATGCTAAAAAAGAACATATGAACTTTTGAAACCAACTTGAAAGCAAGAAAATAACTGACCGAGAACAAATCCACCAACACCTAATCCAAAAACTCGGCACACCAACCACTAAAATCCAATCCAACTTACTCAGTGAACTCACCAAAAAAATCAATTCCTACTACACTGAGGAAACTGACCAAAACTACACCACTTATTCCCTCTTTGGCTCCATCACAGAAATCTCCGACAAAAAACAGAAAACAGGCAAAAACAAAGGTCAAACTTATTATGTCCTCAAACTTGGAGGTGGCCACACCAAAGAAACTCTCCAAGCCAGAAAGGAAAATCTAACTGAGGACAAATGAAACCAAATCAGCCACATGAAAATCTTAGGCCAGAATTTAGTCTTTAAATACCGAAAATGAATCACCAACAAACAAGTTTTAGACTTCTATCCCCAAGGCAAAAAGTAAGCATTATGAACTATCCAAGAAAAAATAATTTACTTGGTAAATTAAAAAAAAATAAACCCACCCAAGGCACTAGCGGGACGGAGATGCTGACTGGCTGGTTGTCTGTGAGATATCACTTACCCAGCGGGGTAAGGATAAATCCTGACTTCAGCGTCAGCAAATCCTTCCCCCGCTGGCCTTGTTGGCCGTATATGTAAAGGAAAAATTTTTAAACCATGAATAGAATATTAAGTATTGACCCCTCAGGGACAGGAACCACAGGAATTTATTTTCGGAATGGCAAGCAGGAAAGATTTAATCACTATCAAGGAAAGGAATGACAAAAACACTATGATTTTATTGCTTCTTTAGTGAAAGTATACCGACCTAATATTTTGCTTTACGAACACACGAATTTTATCAGTCTGAGAGGAAAAGATATGACAGCCTTACTTAAACTCTTTGGAGGGATTGAATGTTTGAAGCATGTTTTTCCTAGGATTGAAGAGATTAGGACTGTTCCGGTAAACCAAGTCAAATCCCTCAAAGATAAGTTATTGAAAGGAATTAGGAAAATAGATGGCTTAGAGTTTGCCAAAGGTAGAGGCAAAGGCTGAAGTTGAAAGGGTCAAAAGATAAGCCCTCATGAATTAGATGCTTGGTTGGTTTATTTTTTGGGTAAGAAAGATTTAGAAGACACAGAGTGGTATGAGCCTCATTGTGAATACTGTAATGAGTTCAACTGTGTTTGTCCAACTATTTGCCGTGAACTCTGTGAAAACTGTGGAGAGGAACAATGTTTTTGTGAACCTGAACCAGAGGAGGAAGACCATGACTAAACTAATCAACTGAAAATCCATTTATAAACTCTCTCCACTTTTTCACATCTACTTCACAAGCCGAAAGAGAGGCAAGTCCGACACCAAAGGCTGGTCATTCCTGGAAGCCATAACCAAAGACACTAATTTCCGTTTTGCTTGAATTCGGAGAAGGTGACATGATAGTTTACTTTCCACCAAGCCTTTTTTTGAAGACCTAGTAGCAAAGTTTTGTGAGGAAACAGGACTTAACCGAAACCATTTTGAAATCAAAGAACGAGGTCTCTTCTACCAAGGAGCTAAAAGAATAGACTTTTATGATTTGTTTAGTTATCAGAGAGCAAGAGGAGCCATAGCCAGAACTGTCTACCAAGAAATTGTCTTTGAAGAGGCAATTCCTATTGACCAAGAATTTTTATATGTCGGTGGCAGAACGGAACAGTGGATGTTCAAAGACCTCATTGACAGCCTAAAAGGTCGGAAGGGCAAGGACGGCAAGAAGTTGCCTCTCACCACCAAAATCACCTTTTTAGCCAATCCTTATTTATTCTCAGCTTGGTTTTTGGATGTGTTTAAGAATATTCATAAACTCCGGAAGTTGGCAGAGGAAAAGAAAGTTAAAGGGGATAATTCGGGTGTGTTGGAAGTGGTCAAGGATGAAAATGGTGTGGAATGATTACTTTACTTGAACTTAATTGAAGGTGAATATGATGCTCACTCCCGAGCCTTAGAAGAGAAAATAAACCCTAGCACAGTAAATTGAGATGATTTCATGATTGATGAAGACCAAATGAAAAAGTATCGGATAGTTTACTCTGTTCAAGACTTCTTTTTCTGTGAACTGGGAGACAGGAAAGTTCATAAGAAATATGCTTTACTACATTTCACCAAAAACACTAAGCAGACTGATAGCACTCTCATTAATTTTTGCTTTGATTGAGAGGAAGTGGCTAAATCTAAATTAAAAAACTGTCGTTTACGGAAGAAGGAAGAAATAGTTAAGAAGTGAGTGAAGTTATTAAAAGAAGGAATGTTGAGGTTTCGAGATTATCGGGGGAGAGATTGATTTTTAGAACAAATAAAAGGAGTTCAAGCCTCAACTAAGAAATAACCTTTATTAAGGAAAAGTATAACAAAAAGCACAGTAAAAAAACTATCCACATAATTTATAGTGAAAGGGTAAAAGTGTTATAAAAATGCTTAGGTTTTCCATGTCAAGGATGATTAGTTTACACACTCTGAAACTTTCTAAAATGTTATCCTAAGAAAAAAAGGTTTTTTAGGATGAGTTCTGTTCTTAGTGTTCCAGTTAGAAAAACACCTCTCCAAGTCTAGTATTTTACAAGACTTAAAAGGGATGTAATTAGACTTGACACGATAAGGTATCTAAGCAAAAACAGCACTAAAGAGGAGAATTGAATGGGTAAAGTTAGTTGGGTTTTGTCGACCCTTGCCTTATATTTCCCTTTATGTTTTTGCTGGTTTTTATTGGGTGAGGGTATTTATAGGTGAATGTTTTTTGTTTAGGGAAATGTTGAGAAAGTTATTGTTTTTTTCTAGTTAGGAAATAAATTAGGATGCTGATTAATCCTAGGAGGGTTATTGTTCTTAGAATTTAGGCTGACATATCAGAAATAATTTTTTTAATCTCCATCTTCATCATCTCCTCCTGGGTCATTATCTCCCGGGTCAACATCTGTTGGGTCTGGGTCTTGTCCTGGGTCAGGTTCACTTGGGTCAACTTCGGGTGGGTCAGGTTCGATTGAAGGAGGGTCAATGTCTGGAAACTCATCTGGGTCAGCTGGGTCAATGTCCGGAGGGATATCTGGCTCGATTGGTGGTATTTCTGGTTCACCTCCACTTGGGTCAAAAGGGTCAACTTCGGGAAAGTCATTATCAGGGACAATGTCTCCTTCTCCTGGTTCGGGGATGTTTATTTCGGGGTCAGAAAGGGGTATTTCCAATTCTCCACCTGAGCCTGCTGGTGGACTTCAATCCAAAGCATCGAAATCATCACGACTAGGTTGTTTTTGTCATTCTAGTCTGGTGCTACCTCCTCCTTTGGTTGTTCATCTTATCGTGCCACCTTGGGGGATGAAACCGTATGCTTCGGTGAATGGTTTATTATCTTTACCACGAATATATTGTCCCGTGAATTCTCAGACATCACCAGTAGAACCAGGACACCAACCAGCTGAATTAGTAGTAGAAGCATGGGTAGTTGTCAGTCATTCAAAATAAGGGTCTCATGGTATTCCTTTTATGATATGGTCTAAATTGTCTCCATGAAAATCTAAGTCATTGGCAAAACCATAACCAGGAATATCTCGGTTAATTTGTTCAGGGGCAGTTTCACCTTTTTTGCCTGATGCTCCACAGCCGATACAAGAGTATACATCTATGAATTCTTTGACAGGTTTATTAAACTTCAAATCAAATCCCCCTCGGCTATGTCCATCAGCTAAATCATTATCGGTAAATGAAGTAGGGAATTTGACACATCAATGGTCTTTTGAACCATCTTCATAGGTAATGAAATAATGAGCTCTTTGGTGATAGTTTGAGCCTTTGGTTCGATTGATTTCATTGGTTCAGGATTCATCTCCTGATTGGATGGCTTGGGCTGTGTAGGAATCAATTCCTATTCCTGACCTAACCACTTGACTATTGACAGGGGCAATTCCCAAATCAGGATTAACAAAATGTTCTTTTTTGTCATTATAGAATGTGACACCCCGAGCAAAACACTCTGCCATTTTGCCTCCTGGGTCGTAATCTAAATCTAATCTGCCTTGAATGAAACCTGGTCGGAGAATGTGTCCGAGTTTTTCAAAAGTGATATTTAGTGGATAGGTGATGGGATTTTCGTTATTGTTGTGTTTGAGATTGTTAAATAGTGTCTTGCTAATGTAAATCCTTGCTTCATATCGAGGAGTAAAAGAGCGTAAAGCAAAATCATATAAATTATAAGGAAACTGAACTGAGTTAGAGTGAAATACCGATGGTTCTAACATACTTTCTCCTGTTAAAGAAGTGCTAGTAAATAATCGTTGAGTTTGTAATTCTTGTGTTTTGTTAATCTTTTCTCTATCTAGACCCATACTTTTAAAACCATCCTTGCCAGTCATTAAATCTTTGGTTAATTTTTCCATGGGCTTTTTGGTTTTGCTGGCATCAATTGCTCCCAAAGAAAGTGCTTTTAAGATACCAGAGCCTATACTTTTGACTGTATTTTGAACGGCATCGATGGTATCTCGAACTAAATTTCAAGTCACTATTCCTTGTCTGACATCTAACTTTCACTTAAAAGGAATTTCTCCTGATTGAAAAACAAAATAAGTCCCAGCAGGAGAAACTGAAATATCTACGATAGCTCTGATTTTGCTGTTCTCGTCAATATTCATGTAAGCAAGATTATTAAAAAAGATGACATTTTTTAAATGGTAAAACTGAAAAGTAGAATGCTTATATAAGTGTGGTTGTTCGATTAGCTCATTAGGTAAATTAATAGTTAATTCTTGTCTTCAAGTTTTGAACAGACATTTATCCTCATAGTAATTACTCGGAGCAACAAAAACATCATACTGCTCACTTTTGGTTAGCAAACTGGTTCAATCATCAGGTTTAACTTTTTCAACGAAATAGGAACCAGGAATAAGTATTTCAGTGTCTTTAATTCCTCCTGGTCCTCCAAACATATCGGGGAGTTGTCTTAATCTAAATAAGGCTCATTTGATATTTATTTGGTCATCCAAGTCTACACCGTGAATCTCTTTATTACTCAAATCAGAGCAAAAAGGAAAGCATAATCTATCTTTTTCTTTTAAGTTGACTACTCCTGTTGGTTTTGTTGGCATATATTATATTTTAGTTATAAAATATAAAAATTGTTAGTATTGAATTAGTAAATTTGGTGATATGTCAAAAAATTATTATATTATGAGTGAAGAAATTAAAAAGTGTGATAACTGTAATTATCAATTTCCCGACTGGTCTGTTTATTATACTGTTGATGAGAAAAGTTTATGTGAAAATTGTTATAAAGCAAGAGTAAAAAAAGAAGAAAACATAAGAAAAAAATGAAGAGAGTATAAAAATGATGATTTTAACTGTATTATCTGTAATGCTAGTAAATATAAAGAAGCAAAGGAAAAATTACTGACCGAAGCCGAAGGATGAGAAATAAAGAAAAAAAGACAACTACAAGAAGACTTAAAAAAACTAAATGAAATAATTTCTGATATAGGAGAAATGAAATGTCATATTAAGCAGGTTGGAGATGTTCACAATGAATATGCACCAACAGGATTAGGTATAATTTCTTATAGTCCTGACGAAATATGCCGAAATTGTGGTGTCACAGTAAAGAAAAATGACTATGGTGATGTTAGACCAATAGAACATAAAAAGAACTGTCAAATCTCCAATCAATCTCAACCCTCAAATCAAACAAAATCAAATAAATCAACCACTAACTCAACAACACAAGAGAGAGAGAGAGAGAGCAAAACAAATTATTTCCCTTGAATTCTTGGCAGTATAGCAATAATAACCCTCATAGCAACCTTAATCTGATACTTTACTAGGAAAAAAGAGTAATAATCTTATCCAGCTGGTAAATTCCTCCCCCAATAAATCGGATGACTATCACTCTTAAAAGCCCCATAAGCATTTACCACTCACGGCAATTCCCTCCAAACTCAATCTTCCCTCATTCAAATCCTTATATACAATCTCTTCGGGTCAACCATCTCATATTTTTCCAAAACATAAACCCTCACACTTTTCTGGTGAAAATTCACCACAAATAAATAAGGATTATTCAAATTAAAACCTTTTCTATTTTGGCAAGTTATTTCTAATCCCTCATGAGTGTCTTTCTTAATAAATCCCAGTTGTAAGAAAGGTAAACCATCACTAATACTCTCGGAGCCTAAGTCAAATAATCTATCCCTTGCTTGTTCCATGTTTTTTAAAGATTGTTTTCATTCACTTTCCCCTAATTTTCCTGCCTCTCAATCTTTAAGAAAACCTTTTAAAGCCTGCCAAATCCCTCGGGCAGTATCAGTGCCTTTTTGTTCGATGAGGTTAAGTCATTTTCGGTAAAATACCCAAGAGATATTGAGGTTAGTTCTTCCCTCTTTTAGTTTTTCAATATCAGCCTCAATTAATTCTTGTAATCTTTCCTCTTCAAAGAAAATAACCTCATTAAATCCTTCTCAAACTTTCTTGGCTTCTACTTTGCCGAGATATTCTCTTTCAAAGATAAGTAAATCTAGGAAAAGACTGCTGCTTTCACCAATGATTTTGTTGTTGAGTAGTCTTTTACATCGGAATAGCAGAGTTTTGTCTCCTTCGGGGCTTTCCAAAACTGGGTAAATATTCTCTTCAAAATAACCAGCAAAAGAGTTGATTAATCCTTCTACTTTTCCATTTAATTCTTGGCAATAGTTGGTGAATTTAGTCTTAATTTCTTGGTAAGTTTTAGGCAAGGGCAAAAGTTTATAGTCTTTATTTCACATATTAGGATACTGGTCTTTCATGCGAGAGAAATCCACGAAAAGAAAAAGACTGTCCCACAGTTCCTTTCTCGTATTGATGTCTTTTTCAGTTATTTCATTAGTTTGCTCTAAATTACTCATAATACTCTCCTCCCATATTCTCCTCTCAACCAGAAGCCAAGTTTAAGTTTTTAATAAAACACATACAATTAACTTTGTGATTATTCCTAATATCTTTGGCATAAGGACAATTCTCGTCTTTGCCTTCCCTTTGTAAAAAGTCTCAATCATAGTTTATGGGGTCCTCGGTTAGAGGGCTTTCAGGCTCCAAGAAATCACTAATCAGAGTAGGGATTAGTTTCAGTAAAATATTATTCTTGGCTCCTCGGATAGAGAAAGTTCAAGTGAGAGTTTTCTTTAAGAGTTCTTCTTGGTTGAAAAGGTGATAAATCTCTTGTCAATTCTTGCCGTAAATTCTTTGGAAAGCATTGTTGAGCTTTTTTAATTCAGACTGTAAAACCACCCTCACTACTTCCAACCTTTCCAAATAACCAAGAGGCAACACTTCTACTCGGATGGCAAATCTATCAGCCACGAAACTAGGGACATCTTCGGGACGGTTCACGGTGCTGATAAAGATACATTCATTAGTGGGAGTAGGGAAATCTAAAAAAGTGTCTCGGTAGTTTTTATTATTAGTGATATCAGTAGGTATCCCGGCAGCTTCTTTACATTCTCGGGCAGCCTTTTCAATCTCGTCAAAAACAATCACACAAGCTCGGTCTTCATAACGGCTGATGGCTTTCAATACTTCTCCGGGTTCGGCTCCAGGGTTTTCAATGTTAGTTCCCGTAATTAAAGAAGCATTTAATTTGCCGTTCATGCCGATTATATGTAATCCTCTGCCTAATGCTCGGGCTATGGCTTGGCTAATATAAGTTTTTCCGAGTCCTGGTTCTCCTAAAAGCATAATCATTAACTGGGCTGGAGGTGGGGTGTTATTTCTTTTGGCAAAGTGATAACTACGAAGGTATTTTTCCACTATTTGGATGATATTTTGATAGCCGATTACTTTCTGGTAGCCTTCCTCTTCTCCTCTAATTCTGGTGCGGAAGACTTCGACAGTGGGGAGTTCTATGTATTCGGGTTCATAGGCTTTGAGACAACCTTCGAGGTTTTTTAGCCTTAAAGCAATTCTGGGCTTACGGTTGGAGGTGTCAGGGAGTTTTTTTCACTCTTTTTCGGTTTTGGTGTGGAGGATTTTTAATCTTTCTAGGTAGGGAATAGTTTCATCTCACTCATTTCCTTCGGGAGGTTTAGTGGTTCCGGTTTCTTCGGTCAT
>NZ_NWVA01000001.1:104298-125645 GCF_003546845.1 endosymbiont GvMRE of Glomus versiforme
CTCTCTCTCTCTCTCTCTCTCTCTCTCTCTGGTCTACTTCAGATACTCATTTTAAGAGTGTTTCATAGCGTGATGGTAATATATAAAAACCACCATTATTAGCAGCATATTCCTCGGTAGCTTTTCCTTGGCAAGCTACTTCTCAAAGAGACGGTTTTTTAAAATTGCTTATGTAGACATGCATGGCTGATGTTCCTCATTTTTTATTATCAGTTAATCACTTTTCAAATTCTTCTAGGCTGTATTTAGTCATTTTCTACCTCCTGTAATCTTGCTTCTCGGGCTGTGAGTAATTCTTCCAACACAGTTTTTTGTTTGGTTAATTTAGTGTCTTGGGTGTTTATTTTCTCTAACTGTTCCCGGATAGTTTTGGTTTGGGTGGTGATGGTAGTGTTTAGTTGGGTGTTTTGGCCTTGGAGAGTAAGTTTTTCCTGATTAAGAGTGTTGATTTGGGTTTGTTTTTGGGAGAGTAATTTTTCCTTTTCTTGATTTTTAGTTTTTCATCCTTGTAATCTTTCTTCTTGGAATTGGTTTTCTCGGTCTTTTTGTTGAATGATTTTATTGAGTTCTTTTTCTCGGGTTTGGTTTTGGGTGAGTTGTTTATTTAGGTTGGTTAGTTCTTGGGCTTTGGTTTGGATTTCCTTGTTGGAATTCTCTAATTGGGTGGTGAGGTCTTTATTCTCATTTTTTCAGCTCAGATTTTCTTGTTTTCGGGTTTGCTGTTCTTTCTCTAACTGCTGCTGTAATTCTCCTTTATCTTTTCAGTGTTGGTTGTTGGCTTGCTGTTCTTTGGTGAATAATTCTTGATAGTGGTTTAATTGGGTAGTGAGTTCTTTTTCTTGGTTGGTTCATTCTTGTTTTTCATTAGTTCACTTTTCGGTGAGCTCTTTTAGGAGTTCTTGGGCTTGCTTTTGGTTGGTGATTTTCTTTTGGGCTAGGGTGATTAGAGCTTTCTTTTCTTGTTCTAACTGTTCTTTTCTTTGGGTGGCTAGGAGAGTGAGGGCTTTGATTTGCTTTGCTTGGTTTTTATTTTCTTTAGATAGTTTTTCACAATAGCAACATCTACGGAGTTTTGGAGAGTGGTGAGGTCATTTTCAAGAATGTTCCTTTCTTGGGTTCATTGATTAGTTTTTTTGGCAATGTCATTGCTTCACATTTGTCGTAATAATCGGGCTTGGTAATTCATCTTATTCTCCTTCTCCTTTCAATTCTATTCCTTTAATTTGGTTGAGGTTTTCTAGGTCAAAAAGTTTTAAAAAGTCGTTTAGTTCTTTGTCTTTATCAATTTGTTTATCTACTCAGCCACCCATTTTGGTGAGAAAGTCCTCGGTGTTTTTAAAAGGTTGACCTCCGAACTTTCATTTTTTAAGAATTTTATTTAAGTCGGTTTGGGTTTGTTGGTTTTTGGTTTGTTCCCGACTTTTGCTGATTTCTCCTCTCAATATTAACATACATATACCTCCTATGCTCTGGCTAGGGCTCAACTGTTGGTGAAAGGTATCATGCCTCCAATCACGGTCATATGATAGCCAAATTTACTGTTGCCTGAACCAAAGACTTGTTCGTGAGTAATTCCATCTTCATTAATTATCCGGTAAACTACACTTTTTTCGTCATGGAGCGTAGCCAAGGCATTATTGGTGAGTTTCTTTACAATTACTTCTTTGAAAAGTTTGTAGGGGTTAAGGTTAGAGTCACGAGCCACATCAGCTAGAAAGTAGATTTCTAAGTCATCAAGGAAATCCGGGTCAATAGTTAAAACTAAATTCTTTCGGCTTTCACTATTAGTAACTACTTTGTTTCAGTCGTGGCTATTTGGTTTTTGATATCCTCTATTATACTTGTCCGAAGGTTCCACCATCCCGTTGGCTGCTGCTTTGATTTTCCTTAAAATGGCTATGGCTTTATCTAGGCTGTCAATTTTGGCTTCCTCGGCAGTGACGGTTTCCCAAGCAGCATTATTGTAATTGTCTTTGGTGCAGATTACTTTAGTTAAAACTCGATTCAAGTCTAACTTGGGCTTAGTAGTCATGCTGTCCGTTAATTGGTCGACCAGAGCTGCCATTTCAGTCGGAGATTGTAAGGCTCGTTTCATGACCTTTTTGTTATAAATGGTGTAGTAAAAGTGGTCGTGAATGATTTTTAATCGACAAGAGAAGACTTCTGGCAAGTTTTCAGCATCACTACTTTTAAGAGTTTTCTTTCATTTTACTCCTTCTAAGGGCTGGTCTCCAATAAATTCCTCTTCGGCTCCGTGGAATTCCGTAGTTCCTTTGTTAAATACGGAGTAGGTGTTATCAGCATAGATTAACTTCAAAGGTTTTTCTTGGACTACTCGTTCTTGAAGGTTTTCCAAGAGGGGATTGAAGTCCACCATTATTTAAGACCTCCTTGGATTTTGGCTTGCTGTAATTTGGTGAATTCAGTGAGAAACTCATTTTTATTTTTGGTTTCTTTTTGGTCTAAATCAATTCTTCGTTGACGATGGTTTTCTCTTTTTAGAGCATCTATGTCTTGTTGGAGACGAGTATTCTCTCGTTCTTTTTCAAAGAGAGATTGCTCGGTTTTAATTTTTCCGTTTTTTCAGGTTTCTATTTCTTGGTTTTTAGTTTGGATTTCCGTTTTTAAATCGAGGATTAATTTTTCGAGGTCTTCACTGTTTTTGATGGGGGTGATTGGTTGGTTGTTTTCGTTCATATGTCCCTTTTTAGTGATTGGCTGTTTTTTCTGGTGAAATACGGGAAAAACTCGTCGTGTGGGTGACGACGGGGGACGTGTGGGTGACGGGGGGATATATGGTCTCGTAGGCTTTTTTTTGATAGGTCAGTAAAATAAGTGGTGAGTTTTTAGGTGATTTTTGGCTGAGAGTTTTTTGAAAAGTTTTTGCTGATAGGTCAGTAATAATTATTATATAGGTTTGTGAAAGCTAAGTAAGTCAGGTTGATGCTGCTTGATTTGCTTGGTTTAAGGAAAAAAACTTCTGTTAATTTAAATATCTTTCTAAAAATAAAATCTCTTTGGATAATTTTATTATTGAACTTAAAGAAGATTTTTCGGCGGAAAAAACTCTTTCGGTTAACAGTCAAAACGAAAGTGAGGACAATCAATTAGCCGTAAATACTTTGGAGGATCCTGATAATGAATATCGGGCTATTTTTGCGGTTGATAAACTTAATGAAGGCTGGGATGTGCTTAATCTTTTTGATATTGTTCGTTTGTATGATACTCGTGATGCCAAAAATAATATACCAGGACCAACTACTATTAAAGAAGCCCAACTAATCGGACGAGGAGCCCGTTATTGCCCTTTTAAAATTAATGACACTGATGAACTTTCTAAAAGAAAATTTGATAATGACCTAAAAAATGAAATGAGAGTTTGTGAGGAGTTATATTATCATAGCAATTATAATCCACGGTATATTCAAGAGTTAACTTCTGCTCTGATAAAAACTGGAATTATCCCTGACAACACAGTTAAAAGAAAACTTGTCATCAAAGATAACTTTAAAAATACTGAATTTTATAATTCAGGTCTTTTATTCCTTAATCACCGAGAAAAAAATCCGCGAGAAGACGTCGTTGAATTGCCATCCACAATCCGGAATTATCCTTATGAAGCATCTCTCCGAACTAATATTAATCTTTCCCGGGACCTTTTTGAAAACCAATTTAAAGAAAGTATTGAAAAAAAAGAAAAAGACTTCTGAATAAAAGATTCAAAGCCACACATTATAAAAAAAGCCCTTTATAAATTTGATTTTTATTCATTTTCCAATCTAAAAAAATGGTTTCCTAATCTTGAAAAATTAGAGGAATTTATTAAAAACGAAAAATATTTAGGAGGAGTGAAAATAACTGTTTCCGGTCTGGCATCTCAACTCGAAGAATTAGAACCCGAGAACGAACTTAACATTTTAACCAAAATTATCGGACAAATTACTTCTAGTTTAGTTTCTAGTAATCATGAATTTAGAGGTAGCAAAGAATTTAAATACATTTTATTAAAAGAAAAAATTGACGACAAAGAACTTAATTTTGCCCCAAGCGAAAGTTGAGACAAAGAATTAGGAGAATCAATGAAAAATAATCAAAAGATTGAATTTAATCTGAACCTTGATAATAGGCATTGACATGTTTTTGATGATTGTTTTGGAACCTCTGAGGAAAAGTATTTTGTAAAATATATCGATAGAATATATGAAAAACTTCAAAAAAAATACGATGAAATTTATTTAGTTCGTAATGAGCGATTTTTTAAACTCTATAATTTTGAAGACGGAAAATCTTTTGAACCTGACTATGTGCTATTTTTGCGACAAAAAATACTTTCCAAAAGTTTATATTACCAAGTATTTATTGAACCAAAAGGCAGTCATTTTAAAGAAAAAGATGCTTGAAAAGAGGGGTTTCTGGTATCGCTAAAAAAAGAACACAAAATAGAACAATTATGAGAAGACAGAAAATATACAATTTGAGGCATGCCATTTTATAATAAACCAGAAGAAACTAACTTTGACCAAAAATTTAACGAAGAATTTTTGTAAATTATGATTATAAAAAAATACCTGCTTGAAAAATTAAGTAGATACAGAGTGGTGGCTAAATTGTAATATTATTTTTTAATTTTTATCGGCAGGGGTAAAAAAGCATTTTTTACTTTTAGGGAAAAGTTTTTCCTTTTTTGAAGACAGGAATAACGTAAAAAATTTTCTTTTTCTATGCCGACATTTTACACAAATTTCATTTATGAAAGTGAATAAAATAATTGTTTGGTCTTATTTTCCTTGGGTTGTTACTCTTTTGTTAATCTTAATAGATAACTAACTATCGGCGGAAATCTTGGCTTTAATAGTGCTTTTGTCTATAAAAAATAAGTATAGTTAAAAAATGGTTAGTTCGTCCCCAACACAATTTAAAAAAGAATCTCGAAAATTTAAAATAGAAGTGGAAATCAAAGACAAGAAAAATGGACAAATTACTAAGTTAACCAAAGAGGAAGAAATAGAACTTGAATTTAATGATGGAAGCCCACACTCTCATAGAAAACCAGTTGAAAAAGAAAAGATAATTAAGATTAATCAGAACGGTAAAAATTATAATCTTAATTTCACAGTTGAGAGAGTAAGAAAAGGCTGACTTAAGGATACTCCTCTTAATTATTCCGTAAAGTCTATGACTGATGATTTTGTAGTTATAAGTCAAAAAGTAACTTGTCCACAATGAAGGTCAGGCGGTTTTATAGCAATTGGAGTTGCGGTCTTGCTTTTGATAGGGGGAATGTTGGCTTTTATCTTTCAAAGAAAAAGAAAAACCTCGTCTGCTTCTTAAACAGTGCTTTATTTTTAGCCAACTTTGCCAATATGCAATCCTTAAAAACATGCCTAAAATATCACCCAGAATTTAAATTATTGCAAAAAAAACTAAAACCAAGTGCTATTCTTTCGCCGCAACTAATAAAAAACGAACTCTTTTAAAACTAAAAAATCTCTTCAAAAATCCCTGTAAATAAAATGCAGATTAATACTTAAAAATTTATAATCAATGCATCCATTACCTGAATTTAAAATTGAAATTATCCAAATTGAGGATGACAAAATTTTTTTGAAAACTAATTATAGTTGAGCGATTTGTTTAAATGCTGAGTATGGTGGTAAACCTCAAAGTTATTATTTGGCAAAAAGTCTGCTTAATTTTCGCAAACTAAAAAAATTTTTTCCTGATTATGCCTTTCCTGTCGGAGAATGACAAATAAAGAAAACAAATTTCCAATTAAGACCTTACCAAGAAAAAGACGTCAACTTTCTTAGCCCACAAAAAAGTGTCGGCATTTTTAACGAAATGCGCACCGGAAAAACCCCCATTGCTTTGACGATTTTTCAACGCTGAAAAGCCCCTAACTTAATTATTATTTGTCCTAGCATTCTCCAAGCCCAATGACAAGAAGCAATAGAAAATTGACTGAACCAGCCGGCTTATTTGCTTAGTTATTTATCACTAACAGAAAGACAAATTATTTACCAAAAATTTTGCCAAGAAAAAAATTGAATTATTATCATTTCCAAAGATATTTTTAAAATTGACAGTAAATATTTTCGGGGCTTGCGAAAAAAGAAAAAACCTATTTTTTGTTCGCTGATTGATGAAGCCCATTACTTAAGGAATTACCAGTCTCAACAAAGTAAAAGCCTTTATACCTTAAAAGATAGTGAATATAAAATGGTCTTAACTGGAACGCCGCTAGTTAATCATTCGAGCGATATTTTTGGCATTTTAAAATTTCTCCAACCGGAAATTTATACTTCTTACTGAAAATTTGCGGAAGAATTTTTTTTGGTGAGAGAAACAGAAATTCCCAAGGCTTCAAGAACTTTCAAGATTAAAAGAGTTTTGGGTTTCAAAAACGAAAAAATGAAACAAGAATTACAGCAACGACTTAACCAAATCTCTGTTGCTCGTAAACAAAAAGAAGTTTTACCTTGATTACCTTTAATTGAACAGCAAGAAATAAAATTATTGATGGAAAAAAATCAGCAACTCCTTTATTCCCGCTGAACCCAAAAATGAGACAAAAATTATCCTTTGGAATTTCTGGCTAAACTAAAAACTTTAACCTTATTTCCTCCCGCTCTAATTCATAAGAGAAAAGACAAAAGAGACTTTTTGACCGAAGAAGACCGAAAATTATTGAAAGACTGTCAAGGGAGTAAAATTTCCTATTTGGTTGATTTTTGTCAAGCAAATTCCCAGCAAGGTCTGCTTATTTTTTCCACCCGCACTGAAACCTTTTTGGAACCCTTAGCTCAGGCTTTACAAAAAACAAAATTAAAGGTGGCTTTGCTTACCGGCAAAATTTCTCACCAGCAAAGAATTGAATTCATTAGTGCTTTTCAACAACAAAAAATTAAAATTTTGCTCTGTAATATCCAAAGTGCTGGCTTGGGGCTAAATTTGAGTCGAGCTGATATTGCTATTTTTGCGGACCGCAGTTATTCCCCCGCTGATAACGAACAAGCCGAAGCTCGTTTTCTGCCCACCAAGGAGAGTGAAAATCCCAAAACCCGCTTAATTATTGATTTGGTTTGCAAAGGGACAATTGACGAAAAAATTTTAAATCTTCTGAAAAGAAAGAAGGACATTACCAAAATAATTACTGCTAATCCTGAGTATCTATTATAATCAATAATTAATTAACTATTATAAAAGACTAGCCTTATCTTCCGTTTTGTAAAATTTGATATAATGAGAGTTTTTTCAGAAACAAATCAAAACTATTTTAAAAAAAAGCCTACTAAAAACCAAATTCCTATCAGTTGAAAGTGATTCATTAAAACTTACTGAAAGAAAATAATAATACTGATTTTTTTAGCCACGATTAGCACTATTTCTTTTCTTCTTCTGATCAAAAATGGTGCGGAAAAAATTTATTCTCTGTTAAAGCCAGAATCTAACCAAGGGTCGACTAAATATATTTTTTACTCTTTTGGGAAAAAAACGTTAATAGATTTTGGTGAAAACTGAAAAAATTATCTGCTATTTGCATTTTTCTTTATCGCTATAAGTTGCCTTTTTTACTTACTCTCACTTTACTATCGTCGTTCCTTGGCTAATCAAGTTATCAACGACCTCAAAAAAAAGAGCATCAACAAGTTTTTTAAATTAGAGGAAAAGGCAGCCAAGGGAAAAGAAAAAGAAACATTTGGAGTTGTCTATAATTGGTCAAAAGCATTAGGTTTTCACTTTGTCTTTTTTTTTGATAGCCTTTATATTTTATTTTTGACTCTGGCTTTTGTTTCTTATGAAATGAAATTTGCTTCTAATAAAGCGACAATTTGAGCAGGTCTAATTTATTTAGGTCTAATGAGCCTACTTTTACTGTATTTTGACTATCAAATAACTCAAAAAAGGTCTGAATTGCAAAAAGTAGTTGAAAAGCAAAAAGATTGCGAAAATGAACTGATTAATAATCGACAATTAATCATCAAAAAAGGATTATTAAACGATTCGCTAAAAAAATATACTCATACTTTGCAAACCGTGCAAAAAAAAGCCAATAGCGAGGCCTTTTCTATTTCATTTTACCGATCAATTTTTACTCATTTAATTCGACTAAGCAAATTTTTTCTCTTACTAATTATTCTAATATTCATTCCTAGTGCTAATGATTTTGTCGTCTTTGGCTTATTTTCCAAATTAATAACTCCTCTTAATTATCTAATAAAAGGGATAAGAAAGCACTCCTATCTTTCCTCTACTCGAAAAAGTTTAAACCATTTTCTTGCTTTACCAGAAAGAAATGATATCCAAAAAAACATAATTATTAATGAACCGATTACCAAAATAGAATTAAAAGAAATTTCCTTTTCCTACCAAAAAAACAAAACAGTATTTAAAAAATTAGACTTATTGTTTGAGAAAGGAAAATTGAATTACTTACAAGCTCCTAATGGATTTGGTAAGACCACCATTGTTAACATTCTCTTTGGCCTTTATCAACCAATAGCAGGAGAAATTATTATTAATGGAAAATATAAACTTGGCGAACTGAATTTAAAAAAATGATGAAATAAGATTGCTTATGCTGAATCCCGAAATCTTATCAAGTTTAATCTATCGACGGGACAAACTCAACTTCTTGATTTAAAAGAGACACTTAAAAAGGAGAAAGAAATTTATATTTTTGACGAAGCAGATAATAATCTTGATAAAGATAACGAAAACATTTTCTGGAAAAAAATGGAAGCACTTAGCCAAAAAAACTTAGTAATTATAATGTCAGCAAAAGAAATCTATGAACCAAGAAAACAATAATAAATTGTCTTAGTGAATTTTGAATAATTACTTAAACGTTTTTTTAATAGTGCCATGTTGATTTTTGAAAGTTTGTGAACAATATTATAAGTTTTTACACCCAAAATTTTTTTTATAATAATTTGGTGAACCAAATTTATAAATTTACTGGTTTTTTTCTAAATAATGAATGTGCGCGCTCGAAGGAGGGGAAAATTTTAAGGTTTTTGGGAAAAATTGTTAAGTTTTTTTGTAGTGATTTTATGTCTAGGAAAGAAAATTAATAAAGCCATTTTTTATGTTGCTATTTTTTGCTATTTGGCTTTTTCTCTGTTAACCCTTTCAATTTTTTTAAAATATTTTTTTTTAAGTTTTCCATGGTTTTTCCTAAGCGTTGCTCTAACCAATTATCCTTGTTTTTGGCTTTGCTACTGGCTTTTTGTCATTGTTCTTTTTCTTTTTTGCTAATACCAATCCTTTGGAGAATTTGGTTTTGGGAGTCGGTAATGTCTTCAGGTTGGTAGCCTAAGTTAATTCAACTGGCAGCCATACTTTCGGAAAATGAATCGTCTTTGAGATTATTTTGGGTCGCATTATATCATTTTTTTTTCTCAGCAGAGTTAATTGGTTGATTTGAAGTGCTTGTCTTTGAATTGCTGCGACGAGAAGTTTGATCCTTGGCTGCTGCTAACTTAGGAAATTCCCGAAAGTATTCCCAAAATTCTCGATTTATTAATTCTTGCACAACTTCCTCTTTTCTGCGAGGAGTGGCAAAAAAACTTGAATATTTTTCGAAAAGAAGAGAGTTTTTTTTGCTTTTGTCTCTGGTCTTCTTTAATTCTTTAGCTTTTTCTTCATTTGCCAAGCGATTAATCTGGGATAAGTCAGTGGGAGATACACCAGAAAAAAGTCGAATAATCAGTTCTTCATGGGGTTCCAGAAAAGTAAGCATTTTATTAATTTTCTCTTTGGTTTCTTTTTGTTGAATTTGTTTTTCAATTCCCTCATTTTTATCGGCTAAGGTGTCCAATAAAGAAGTAATTTTATCATCTCTTTCACTGCTTTGGTAAATTTTGTCATAATAGATAATTCCTGAGGAAGATTTGCGGGGAATTTTTTTCTCAGTTTCTTCCTCTTCTTCAGAAAGATGATTAGGTTTTTTTTTTGGTGTTGCTTGTGGTAATAGTCGGCTTTTTATGATAAAACTGCGAATGTGGTGACGAATTCAATGACCAGCAAAACTTGCCATCCGGTTTTCAGATTTAGCAAGGTCAAAATCTTTAATGGCTTTGGGTAAAGAAATAACTCCTTCAGCAGTTAGTTCATCAGCATTAATTTCACCTTGTGGGTAATGATAGCCTTTTACCATGTATTTCACAAACGATTGATTATAATAAACTAAAAGACGAGTTGCTTCATCTCTTTCCAAAAATAAGTCCTTGTTTTTTTTATCATAGATGGCTTTTGTTTTTTTATCAGATAATATTTCATAAGCTTCTTGAATTTCTTGGAATTTGGTTTTATTTTTTTCTTTGTCCTTTAACTTATTCTCATAGGCTTCCCTAATTTTTTTTTCAGAAGCATTATGGCTTATACCTAAAATATCATACAGTGTTTTTCCTTTTTGGGCTCGTTTTAAAAGTTCAGCTTCTTCTTCTCGGGTTAAGACTTTAATCGCATTAGTTTTATTCATGAATTAATATGAAGGTCAAAGTAGTTCCAATTCCCTTTTGTTCATAATTATATTTTTACTCATTTATTGCTTTTTTAACTGATTAATTTGTATAAAATTTGACATCAGTAATTTCCCTTTTTTTATCTTTTAACAAGCCCCTAGTTCGGCTCTCACTTTCTAAATATTCTTTCAAGTCTTTTTTATTGTACCAACACACATCTTTTTTGGATAACAAGTATATTTCAGGTTTGTTTATATCCCCACTCACTAGACAAGTTTGTTGAAGAGGATTTCCCATTTTAATTACATGTTTCTTTCCAATTTTGTCTAGACAACGACCACATTTTTTCCTCTCTTCTTTAAATTTGCTAAGGGTTGGGCATTTTACGCGGTTAGTAAATGCTTCGCGGTGTAGTTTCTTGATTTCTTCTTCCTTTTTATTTAAATCATTGGTTGTTTTTTTGATTTCTTTTTCGGATTGAGGTTTAGTTTTTTTTAATTCTTCTAATTTAACTTTCATTTCTTTAATTTTTTCATCATTTTTATGGCAATAACTGCATGTTTTATGTTTTTCCATTTCTTTTTCGTGGTCAGAACAATATTTTTGACAATCTTTGCACTGTTTAGTTTTTTCTTTGAATTTGCTGAATTCAGTTTCTTTTTCTTGGTATTCTTGAAGTAATTGCCGGTAAGTTTCACCGCTTTTAACTAAATCCTTAATTTGCTCTTGTAAAGCAATTTCCCCAATAGTTAGGTCAACTGGAGAAGTAGCAATTTTTCTTTCCAATTCTTTGGAAATTTTTGGTCCTTTGATTAATTTTATTTCTTTTAATACTTCTTTTTTATTTTTCAGTGGTAAAGTAGATTTCAAGATTTTTTCTTCGATTTTCTGTTTTTCTTCTTTTAAAATTTGTTCTTTATCTTGTTTTTCCTGTTCTACTTTTTCTCATTCTCCTCAATGCTTTTTGCAATAATCATTTCTTTTTTGCCGAGCAGTATCCGCGGAAATTCAATTTTTTATTGCAGCCAGCGGTTTTTTTTCGCAAGTGTTATCTTTTTTAATTAGAAGTAAAATTGAATTTTTTCTTTCTTCTTCAGATTGACTGACTAATACGTCTATCACCCGTTCGCATTTGATTTGTTTTCTTAATTGTTTAACAAATAATTTAGGGTTCTGACAACCATTACATTCTTTAATTTGTTTTTGTAGTTCTTTTGACGCAGGGCAAGTTATATTACAACGAGTATTAGTTTTTTTATGATTAGTTAAATGGCTTATAGATTGTGTCTGATGGGATGAACAATATTCATTTATTCTTTCTTTTTTGTCATTAATCATTATTTCAGTTTTTTTTCTTGCTCTCCGGTAAGCCGAGAATTTTATATTTTTTATTTTTCCACCTTTGCTTTTCCTTTTAAGAATAATTTCTACTTCTTCATTAGGATTTAATTCTTTTCCGTGAATAAGAGTAACTTTGCTAATTTCATCATCACTACTTACTCATTTTTTCTGACAATCATTACATTCTTTAATTTGTTTTTGTAGTTCTCGGCGTTGCAAACAACTGATACCACAAACATGAGAAATAACCTTGTGTTCAGTTAATTGAGTTTGGTGGAGAGAGCACTCTTCAATCATTTTTCGTCCCAGTTTGACCACATTTCTTCCTGATTTATTGACTTTTTGAAATTTTTCGCGTTCTAGACGTCTGATTTTCCCTTTTTTGGTAATAATTAGAAGGAACTTTTCGGTTGGTTCTTCTTTCACTGGTAGAACCGAAGTAAAGTATTCTCGATCTTGGATGGTAGAGTTTCCTTTGCGAGTAAAGTACTCTTCGTCTAGATTAGTGATTTTGCTAGTAGCAAAAAGGTAGAAATTAAGGATGAATAGTTTACCATGATTAGAAAAACATCATAAATCATCTCGACGACTAAGTTTAACAATGGATCAATTATCCCCCCGGGTTTTTAATTCTTTTCCTTGGCTCGGAATATTAGTTGGATCCAAAGATGTTAAATTGTAAGAGGTTAAGTAATTATTAAATTTGTTCTCTTTTTTATTTTCTGAGCGACTGAGAAAAACAATTCTTTCTTCGTGAGGAATTAGTTGTCTTTCCGCAATATAATGGAATTGAGAAGTAATAATAGTTCGGCGATGGTCATCAGCATAATCTTTTTTCAATTCCTCTAACTCGTGAATTAACTTTTGTTTTCTTTGTTCTTGATTGACAATTAATAATTGCTGTTGAAGAATTTTTTCTTTCAAAAGATCAATATCACCTTGTAATTTTTTCTGCCTTTCTGGAGTAAACTGGCGAAAACTGGATGGAGTATCTAAAATACGATTAACGACTTTTTGTTCAGGGTTCAAATAATCTTCTAGCAGTTCAGGTGTTTCAGATAAAACATCCTTTTTCATGTTTAGTCTAGTCATTATTTCCATTATTTCCTTTATTTCATTCTCTTTATTGTGGTAATTTTTCTCACCTTGGTAGACATAAATTTGTCTCACTAAACCAACCAATTCCCGATATTTTTCTTTCCTTGCTGCTTCATTCTTTTGATAACTTTTACTTTGCAGTTCACCTAATGTCTTTTGGGCTCGGATAATAAGATCAATTAAAAATAAATCTACTGTCAAATCTCTTAATTCCTTTATTTCTTCTTTGAATTTGTCTATTAATTGCTTTTGACTTTCTTCTTCGGAAGAACTATTATGAATTATTTGAGCAATTTCTCGATAATTTTTAATAATAAAATGACGCGTTTTTAAATTAACTAATTCTTTTTGGGTTTTGTAATAAATAAATTGGGCTTTTTTGCGAATATTTTCTGATTTTCGAACAATAAACCCTTGGATAATTTCTTTTAAAGAAAACACTTGGGGCTGGTCACCAATCAAAGACCGCATTTGAAAAGAAAAGGTACTTTGAAGTTTAGTTTTTTTGTATAATTGGTTAAGAATAACTTCCCCATCATAATCCGAATCAAAATAACAATGAATATTTACTGGTTCTTCAAAATTAGAATAGTCAGCGACACTCTTCAAGCCCGGAATTTTTTTATCTTTGATTATTTGACTAATGTTAACTACTAGTTTTGATTTATTAATCTTGAAAGGTAATTCGGTAATCCTAATTAAATCTTTTTTTTCTTTCTCTTGTTTGCTAGAAATTATTTCGGCTTTGGCTCGAACGTAAATAGTTCCTTTTCCTTTGGGACATTCGCCTTTTTCGTAAATTTCCAGTAATTTTTCCCGTTCTAATACTTGCCCGCCAGTGGGAAAATCGGGTCCAAAATAATTTAATTTGACATTAGTGCTTTGACAATAATCTTCACACTGAGTAATTCTTCCCCTTCCTTTATTTTTACAATCAGGGCATTCCCAAGTAATTATTAATTCTTCAGTAGTAAGTTGCGGATTATTAATCAGTTCGGTTGTCATATCTACTACTTCTCCTAAATTATGGGGAGGAATGTTAGCACTCATTCCCACCGCAATACCACTGGAACCATTGAGCAACAAATTAAGGTGAGGTGGTAGCATTTCGGGTTCTATTTCGGTGCCGTCATGGTTTTCTTTTCAATTTACTACGGTTTCGAATTCTAAATCTTTCAAGAAATACAAGCCAAAACGAGTTAAACGGGCTTCGGTATAACGAAAAGCAGCGGCGGAGTCACCATCGATTGAACCTCAATTACCTTGTCCATCAATTAGAGGGTAACGATAATTGAAGTCTTGAGCCATTTTTACCATGGCCTGATAAATACTTTGGTCACCGTGGGGGTGATATTTACCAATAACATCTCCAATTATCCTTGGCACTTTTTTATGAGGTCTATTAGGCAAAAGTCCTAATAAATAGAGAACGTAGAGGATATAACGCTGCACTGGTTTTAAACCGTCTTGTAACTGAGTTAGAGCCCGGTCTTCTACTACTTCATAACCATAAGAAGAAAATTTTACTAATAAGGCTTTATTAATATCTATTTTACCGTCAGTCGCCTCTAATTGAGCGTTTTTGTATTCACCACTCTCTAAAAGCCTTTTTCGGGGCTCACTTTTCGGACCCATTAAATCTTGAACTGTCTTCCAAGTAGCCAAAGGATCAGAGCTAAATAATTCATTAATGGAACGTTTTTCAGCAACCATCGCGACTTCTCGCAATTGTTTCGCATTCATTTCTCCTAATCCTTTAAATCGTTGTAAATTACCAGCAATTTTTTTATTTTCCTGCCGATATTTTTCTCATTCATAGTCATTATTAAAATATCTAACTCCCTCTTTGGTTCGTCAGCGATAGAGAGGAGTAAATGCTAGGTACAAGTGACGATTTTCCAATAAATAACGAAAATAACGAATAAAAAAAACAAATCCTAAACATCCAATATGGTCACCATCCGGATCGGCATCAGTCATAATCACTATTTTGCCATAACGAAGTTTTTTTAATAATTTTTCTTTAGTTTTTTCAACTATGGTTTTTACTTGTTCGCGAGTGAGAGTAGTATGGGCTGGGATTATTTGTTCTTGACCATCATCGTCTTGATAAATAAATTCTTCGGGTATTTCTAGTTCCTTTTGACTAATGTCAGTGTCTAATTCATTCTGAAAACGATTGTAATAATTTTGAGCCGCCTCCGTGGCACCAAATCCGAGGGCATTCATTATGTTGACAATTTCTTTATTTTTCGAAACTCGACTTCATTTAGCCTTTATCACGTTAATAATTTTTCCTTGAACTGGTAAAACCGCTTGATTAAAAGGAAAACGTGCTGCCTTGGCACTACCACCGGCTGAATCTCCTTCCACGATAAATAACTCATTGTTAGCCACTTCTTTAGAAATACAAGGAGCTAATTTGCCCGGTAAATTTGCACCTCTTCCTCCTTCTCGCAAGGATTCTTTGTATTCTTCGGATTTCACCCGATTTTGGGCAGTGGTGATAATTTTATTGCTAATGGCTTCAGCACTATTGCCGTGATCTTGGAGAAATTTTTTAACTAAATCGTAAGTAATATTTTTAACTGTCTCCCGCACTGGACTCATTGCTAAACGGTACTTAGTTTGACCAGAGAATTGGGGGTCTTTCACACGAATAGACAAAATAGCCACTAATCCTTCCAAGATATCATCAGCTTTTATACTTAATTTCAGGTCAGAATACTTTTCTTTAATTCAGTCGCGACAGGCACTAATCAAACCATTTTCAAAACCGTCCAAATGACTTCCCCCGCCGCTAGTGCTAATGTTGTTACAAAAAGATTTGATTTGACTTTTTTTTTGTTCTTGATTATACTGAAAAGCAAAGTTTAAATAAAAGTATTCTTTTTGATAATTTCCTTCTTCATCTTTTCTTATCGAAACTGAGTCAGTTAATTCTTCGGCACAAATATCAGTATTTTCCAAATAATTCTCTTGATTTATTTCTTTTACTCAGCCTGCCAAACCACTACTAAAATGATAAGTTATTGGTGTAGCGTCAGGAGAAGGATAAAAAAATAAAGTTAAATTGGGATTAAGATAAGCCAGGTCTTTTAGACGATTCTGAATAGTCTCGATTTTGAAATAAGTAAATTCAAGAAAAATTTTTGGGTCAGGAGTAAAAGTAACAATAGTTCCGCTAGGCTTTCCGGGACTGTCAATAATTTGTGAATTTATTAAATTTCCTTCTCGAAATTCGACTATTCCTGTCTTATCTTTTTCTTGGCAATTATTGCATTTCTTAATTTGTTTTCTTAGTTCTTTTAATTGCTGACGACAATCTTCATTACCACAGGGATGGTCATCGTCCTCATGTTTTGCTCATTGGGATTGATGAAGAGAACACTTTTCAACTACTTTTCGGGTACTTTCGGCTCGTAAGTAAGCAGACAAGGCGTTAACAGCAGTTACTCCTATTCCATGTAATCCTCCTGAGGTTTTGTAAACTTTGCTTTTCAGTTTACTACCTGCATGAAGAATAGTAAAATTAACTTCTAAGGAACCTTTTTTAGCAACCAGATGCTTTTCAATTGGAATACCACGACCATTATCTTCAACAGTAATGGCTTTTTGGTCAGCAGAAAGAATTACTTTGATTTGATTACAATTGCCAGCTACAGCCTCATCAATTGAATTATCAATTACTTCTTGAAAAAGATGATGTCAACCTTGCTCGTCGGTTGAACCAATATACATTGCTGGATAATTTCTAACTGAATTAATATCTCCTTTTGGAACCTGAATGCTTTCAGCTTCATAATCAATTTCTAGTTCTTCAATGTTTATTTCTTCGTTATCCATGGCTTTATAATTAATTTTTACAAACTTGCTCGTTAAATTTATGTTAATTCGTCTCTATTAATTTAATTGATATTTATACTTGACCTTGATCAACATGTTAAAAAGAAAAATTTAATAAGTTTTCAAATATTTAAAATTTTTTTAATAGCAAAAAAAATTATCTACTTAATAAAAGTTTGCTTATTTTTATCCTTCTTGGCGTTCAACAATTACTCAATCAGAGAATTCAGAGTCTTGAATTTCTTTTAAGTTATCAAACTTATCAGAGCTGCTAGTAATATCTTGATTTAGTTTTTCAAACTCATCTTCTCTTATAGACTGCTCGGCTTGTTCTTTCACTATTTTAGCATTGATTTCTATTCAGCCATTTAAATCTTTTATTCCTTCTGCTCCTTTTTTGGCATAGTGGGAAACTGTCTCCGCAACTTGAGAAACCTTTTCTCCTACTCAAGCGGTGTGCTTAGTAGTTCAAGCTCCGGCTTCCATAACTGCCGCAATGCCTCAAACGGCTTTTAAAATATTTACTGGTAACTTAACTTTCATCATATATTATATTTTTATAATCAGAACTTTTTTCTACTAGCTCACTTATCTATAGCCAAATAGATATGAAAGAAACAAAAGTAAACCAAAATACAACTGAAAAGAGCAGTGTTGGTGGCTCCAAGTTAGACCAACAAATAATCACAGGAACCCTAACTTCCCGTATAGAAACCAGAGAAACCAGAACAGAGCCTTATTATTATGGCTTTTTTAAGTTTCCCAACTTGGAACAAGAAATCCCCATCATATTCAAAGACCAAAAAGGACACTATAAACCCACCATCTCTAAAGGAAGTGAAGTAAAATTAACAGGAAAATGAAGCCAAAGCAACAACTCTCGACCCAGTTTCACCTGTCAAGATTACCAAATCATAAAAGACCCACCAGAATTAACCATCCAATCTCTCCGTAAACAAATTCAACCCCTCCTCTCTTTCACCCTTGAACAAAAACAAGAATGGCAACAAAAAACAGACTTCCTTTTTAGTAAAAATAGAGCCTTAGAGAAATTAGAAAAAATAAGTAAACTAGGACACCAATACCTCCAAGCCTATTTACTAACCAAAAATGCTCGGTATTCCAACTATCAGCAAGAGTTATTAAAACACACGAACTTTACTCCAGAAAGTTATTTAGAAAGAATAGCCTCTGAATTAGAAGACACTGAAAGAAGAATTAAAGCCATTCAAAGAAAGGAGGCCAACCAATAATGGGAGCCTCCACTAACTACCGAGACATAAATATCCATAACTACCTAAGGGAATTAGATTGTTCCCAATGTAGTCAACCCTTCACAGAACAAGACCTCAAAGAAGACAACTTCTCCTTTTGGTGGGACACCTCCAATGACATAGAATTCAAACCCCTCAAAAAAAACTGACACTGATTAGGAGTAATTGTTAGAGACATCACTCACAAACTAATCACCAGTGAAACAATTGATGATTATTATAATTGCCCCGAATTAATAGAAGGAGAAGACACAGAAGAACTCAAAGAACCAAAAATGCCCGAAGCCAAGGAGGTCTCCCATGAATAATCTTTGAACTAAACTAACCAACTGACTTAAACCTAAACCAATAATTAAAAAACCAAAAATCGAAGTAATTAAGTTAGAAATCATCAATCCCACAACCAAATTCAAAAGAATTAACTATAAAAGGTATCAAAGATTAATCCACTACTTACAAAAGGAAATCAAACAAAAAAGGAGGTCAACATGTTAATCCTTACCTTAACTATCCTCAACACTCTCGGCTTATTTTGCTTAACTTACTGGCTCTTTAATAAAGATTGCTGAAAGTGTAAAAAAGAAAAGCCCCTCAAAAGGATATTTAAAAACCTCTGTCCATCTTGCGAAAGGAGTCACCATGACTAAAACCGAACTAATCTTAAAGCAAACTTGCCTAGATTGTTTTTCCACCTTCCAACTCTTAGAAATCCATGAAGAAGGAAACCAACCTTGCTCAAAATGTCTCCAAATCTGACAAAAGAAACTCCACCAATACTACCAAGAAAAAATAATTCTTCATCTTGCCCACCAAGAAAGCCAAAAGGAGGAAACCCATGACTAATAAAAGACACGAATATATTTACCAATTCTACGGAACCATTCACTCTAAAACCCTAACCAAGCCTTCACCCACAAGTAAATATGCTGGTCAAGAATACTACCGACTGAAAATAATCCAATCCGACCAAACTAAGAAAACTATTCAGGTCTTCAAAGAAAAGCTAGCCAACTCAACTATCTGGGAAGCTATCCAACAAAGACAATACTCTAAGAAACCACTCATTTTCTTTTGCCGAAATGTGAGAGGTTATTATTATCTAGTGAATTGAGAGGAAATCCCTCAACAAGAAAAGGAGGTAAACCACTAATGAATAATCTTTGATTACCCTTATTTTTTATCGGAGGTAAAGAATAATGAACTGAACCACCTACTGAGCCACCAAGCAAGCCCATCAACCAAAAATAGCCATGAATAACCACCAAGAATACACCCAATACCTCCAAGACAAAAACCTTTCCCCCAACACCATCAGGCTCTATCAGCAAACTCTCCAACAGTTTCCTCAACAACTGAACACAGCCAATGTTAAAGAATACTTCCTAAAAAACCAAAAAGCCTATGAACCAAAAACTCTCAAAACCAAACAGTATGCTCTCAATTCCTACCTCAAATTCAAGCAACTCCAAATAGAGTGAGAGAAAATTGCCCGTCTAATCCCTTCAGTTCAAAAGAAATTCTTTGACACCATAAATGAAACTGAATTAGCCCTAATTAAGCAAGCCCGAGTAGAGAAAAATAAACAAATCCACCAAAGAAACAACCTAATCTTAGATTTCTTATTCTACTCGGGACTAAGGATTAACGAGTTAACCAATATCCAACACCACCACTGACAAGGCAATCAACTGAAAGTCCACGGCAAAGGTAATAAAGTCCGTTATGTTCTCTTACCTGAGTTCTTAATAACCAAATTTAACCCTACCAAGCAAGATTACTTATTTACCAACCAACGAGGCAATCCCATGAAAGCAGAATATATTCGTTGGCTCCTCAAAGAAAGAACTACCCAAGCTAATATCCCTAAAAGAATAACTCCTCACACCTTTCGAAGGTCCTTTGCCACTCTCCTCTACCAAAAAGGAGCTCAGTTAATGACTATTCAAAAACTCTTGGGTCACAGTAGTGTCCAAACTACGGAGACTTATATTCACAATGATTTTGCTTATTTGTATTCGGATTATAGTAAACTATGAAAAGGAGGAGCTCATGCTTAAATTCAGATACCACTATCTCCTAAATACCCTAGCATACCAACAGGGAGAGTATTGAAACGAAATCCCCGAATCCCGACAATTCCAAGGCCACTTCGGTAGCCAAGGATTTATGCTAGAAAATGGCTGAGTATCTTTCACTCTCTATGAAAAGAAAATCAGAGCTTTCTATAAAGACCAAGAAGCACCTACTTGAATTACTTACTACCGAAAAGATTTACCTAGGCAAAATGAAGTAATCTTCACTTTCACAGCCAAAGATGAAGTAGAGAAAATTAACGGTAAATGGAGGAGTAAACATGCTTAACGTTCCCTTTAAGTTTCAACAAAAAAGCCTAAAAGTATCCACCATACAAAGCTTAAATAAAAAACCTGAACTTAGCCTAAAAGTGTCCGTAAACCGTCTTTACAAAAACAGCAAGCCCGGAGGTCAGAGAAAGTAGCATGAGAGGTCGTAAACCCCAACTCCAAAGACAAGGTCGAACCATCACGATTCGGGGTGGTGATGAAGTTTATACTCGGCTCAGCAAAAGAGATTATGAAAAAAGGAGAGAAACATTTGATGACCCAACTTTATCAGGCTACAACAAGCCTTCCCATTTAGAGTATTATGATTATGACGAGTGAGTAGATTGAGGCCACCAAGGAGGCCGACCAAAAAAGTGAACCAGTGAAGCCGAAAGAAAAAAAACTGAACGAGCCAAGAAAAAACTCAGCCAAGGTCAACCACTCACCAAACAAGAAAAAGAACTCTTGGGCTTAGTTAAGAAAAGACCCGGAGCCTATAAAAGTCCTCTGGGTCGAGCCATGACCCCAACCGAAAGAAAAGCCAAATGAAAAGCTGCTCGAAAGAGTTAATTAATGGTCTTTTGCTGGTCAGACCTAAAAGAAACCAGTCTCTTTGAAACCACTTAATCTGCCAATAATCTAGTTTAAGTAGACTGAGAACCAATGGAACCGAAAGCATCCTAGTTTAGCTATGGCAATGCCAGTAGGCAACACCATGAATAAGGTGACAACATTGGACCCATCAAAGTCCTTGCTTTTTTATTTTAGTGATTAAGTTTACCTAGAGAAAGAACAACCTTTTTCTTATTAATCTTTTTACCAACTCTACAGGGAAAGAACAAGCTTGAATTTTCTCTAATTCTTGCTGACATGTCAACACAACAATCAAGCCCATTATTTATGAAATAAATAAACTTACCTTAAGCCTGCCATTTTTCCCCTTTTTCTTTTGTTTATTTTCTTTTTATAAAGCAGAGGTT
>NZ_NWVA01000001.1:125650-567735 GCF_003546845.1 endosymbiont GvMRE of Glomus versiforme
AATCCTGACTTCAGCGTCAGCAAATCCTTCCCCCGCTGGCCTTGTTGGCCCTTATGTATACGGGAAAAATATTTAGGAGGTAAAGAAAATGAATAGAATATTAAGTATTGACCCCTCAGGGACAGGAACCACAGGAATTTATTTTAAGAATGGCAAACAAGAGAAGTTTAATCACTATCAAGGAAAAGAGTGGCAAAAACACTATGATTTTATTGTTTCTTTAGTCAAAACCTATCAGCCCACTGTTTTGCTTTACGAACACACGAATTTTATTAACACCAAAGGCAAGGACATGACCAGTTTATTAAAGTTGCTGGGAACCCTAGAAGTATTGCCGGTGGAGAAGGTGAAGAGTGTGCCAGTTAATCAGGTGAAAGCCTTAAAAACCAAACTACTTAGTGGAACCAAAACCATAGCAGGCTTAGAGTTTAAGAAAGGCCGAGGTAAAGGGTGAAGTTGAAAGAACCAGAGAATTAGTATCCATGAACTAGATGCTTGGTTAGTTTACTGATTAGGGAGGGAATATGAGTAAGTTAATTAACTGGAAAGGAATTTACAAACTCTCTCCACTCTTTCACATCTACTTTACAAGCCGTAAAAGAGGAAAGTCTGACACTAAGGGCTGGTTCTTTTTAGAGGAAATAATCAAACCTAACAACACTTCCCGTTTTGCTTGAATTCGTCGTCGTTGACATGACAGTCTCCTTTCCACCAAACCTTTTTTTGAAGACTTAGTAGCCAAGTTTTGTGAAGAGTATCCTAATCTCAACCGTAATCACTTCGAAATCAAAGAACGAGGACTATTCTACCAAGGAACTAAAAGAATAGATTTTTACGACCTCTTTTCTTACCAAAGAGCCCGAGGAGCCATTGCCCGAACTGTTTACCAAGAAATCGTCTTTGAAGAAGCTATTCCGATTGACCAAGAATTCCTCTATGTCGGGGGTCGAACTGAACAGTGAATGTTTAAGGACTTAATTGATAGTTTGAAGGGCAGGAAGGGCAAGGATGGCAAAGCCTTGCCACTTCAAACTAAAATCACTTTTCTGGCTAATCCTTATTTATTTAGTGCTTGGTTTTTAGATGTTTTTAAGAATATTCATAAGTTACGGAAGTTGGCAGAAGAGAAAAAGAGCAAGAATGATAACTCCGGAGTATTAGAGATTGCCAAAGACGAGCAAGGAGTAGAATGATTGTTATATCTCAACTTAATTGAAGGTGAATATGATGCTCACTCCCGAGCCTTAGAAGAGAAAATCAACCCTAGCACAGTTAATTGAGATGATTTTATGATTGATGAAGACCAAATGAAAAAGTATCGGATAGTTTACTCCATCCAAGACTTCTTTTTTTGTGAATTAGGAGAAAGGAAAGTCCACAAGAAATATGCTTTGCTGCATTTCACCAAAAACACTAAGCAGACTGATAGCACTCTCATTAACTTTTGCTTTGATTGAGAAGAAGTTGCCAAGAGTAAGTTAAAGAATTGTAGGTTAAGGAAAAAAGAAGAGATTGTTAAGAAATGAGTGAAACTGCTTAAAGAAGGAATGTTGAGATTTAGAGATTATCGGGGGAGAGATTGGTTTTTGGGGTTAATTAAGGGAGTTCAGGGGAAGGTGAATAAGTAAAAAACCAAGGGGAATTAAAGAAAGAGATTAGGTTGGTGAGTAATTTATTAGAAGAGGGAAAAAACAAGCAAAAATGTAAAGGGATTGTTAAGTTATTTTTTAGAGGGTCCAGGGGTGCCAAAAGGTTCTTTTTGGAGGATTTGGGCTTGCTGAGAAATTTCGGCTTGTTTTTTGGAAAAATCCAGTTCTAATAATCCGGAGTCTTGGTAAGATTTAGAGTTTTCCTCTGGAGAGGATGATTTACTATCTTCTTTACTGACCTGAAATCCAAATAAACTTTTAATACTGGTATAAAAGGTTTGTGATTTTACTTCATCATTTCCAATTATTTCATGTATCTTTGCCAAGCTTATTCTTTCACTAGGATTATCTTTTCAACATCTTTGAATGATATCATAAATATTTCGGGGAGTATCACTAGGTATGGTTTCTTTTTTGTTGTTGGTAATATTAAAACCTATTAAATAGTCTTCAACATCCTTAAAAGGTTTTGTACATTTAGCAGCAATTTCTCACATAATCATACCTAGAGCATAAACATCTGATTGTTTTGAATATATTTTTTCCCTTAGATTTTCGGGAGCCATTCATCTAAGAGTTCCTTTTACAGCAGAATAATTCGAATACAAAGAATTAATATCTTTAAACTTAGACAATCCAAAATCTGATATTTTTACTTGATAATTACCAGCTAGTAAAATATTCATACTCTTTAAATCTCGATGAATAACATTCTCTTGGTGAATATAAGCTAATCCTTGTGTTATTTGTTTGATGAGATTATTATTAAAATTTCAATCATGGTCTTTGTTCTGATTATCATTAATAAATTTAGTTAGAGTGCCATTTTCAGCATAATCCATAATAATGAGAAGTTCTTGATTATCAGAGTAAACATCATAATATTTAATAACATATTCATTATTTCTTAGACTTTTAAGAATGTCTATTTCTCTTTTGATGTCCTTGAGATCAGATTCAGAAGTATTTTGAGGTGATAAACATAGTTTTTTAACGGCTACATCTAGTGACTTTCATTCTCCATAGTAGACTTTACCAAAGCCACCTTTACCTATAAAGCGTTTTAGGGTAGGTTTTTCTTCTCCTCGTATTCATCTAATAATTCTCTCAGCAAAATCTCCAGACATTATTTATTCTCCTTTCTAGTAAAGTATCACACTAATCCTGTTATGATTGCTACTAACCCAATTCCTCCTAAAATCCACGGGAGATAATTTGGTTTGCTCTCTCTCTCTTTCTTTCTTTCTGTATTTGTGGAGTTTGTGAGTGATTTATTAGATTGAGTTTTGGATTTTGTTTGATTTGAACTTTCGGAAACAGAATGACCCAGGTTTTCCTTCGTTCCTATTTCACAATTACAACTTTTATTTTTTAAGAATTTTGTTTCATCTCCATACTGATTAGATTTGTGGATATAATATAAATTATCTTTGTCACATTCAGAACATTTTTCATAACTATAACCTTGGCTATAGTCTCCTACTGATGAATATTGAGTATTATTCCCATCATTGTTTTTATTAGGACAAAAACTACATTCAACTTCTTTTTCTAAGTCAAGGTTTTCTAGTGCTTTTCTCCTTTTAATTTCTCATTTTTCTAATTTGGCAAGCTTCTCTTTTGCTATCTTTTGGCATCTTTCGCAAGCACTACTTTTGCTACATTTTATTTCTTTACTCATGATAATTATAGTTTTAATTACTGACATATCAGAAATAATTTTTTTAATCAGCATCGTCATCATCTCCTCCTGGATCAACATCACCAGGGTCAATATCATTCGGGTCTGGGTCTTGTCCTGGGTCAGGTTCATTCGGGTCTACTTCTGGTGGGTCAGGTTCGATTGGTGGTGGGTCAACATCTCCTCCAACATCATCATCAGGAACATCTATATCAGCAGGAGGGTCTGGCTCAATTGGTGGTATTTCTGGTTCTCCTCCTGTGGGGTCGAAAGGGTCAACTTCTGGGAAATCATTATCAGGGACAATGTCTCCTTCTCCTGGTTCAGGGACATTTATTTCGGGGTCAGATAGAGGGATTTCTGTCTCTCCACCAGAACCTGCTGGTGGGGTTCAGTCTAAATCATTAAAGTCATCATGACCAGGTATTTCTTGAATAATAAGTTTGGTGTTCTTTCCTCCTTTGGTAATTCACCTAATTGTGTCACCTGTGGGGATGAAACCATAAGCTTCTGTGAAGGGTTTGTTGTCTTTACCTCGGATATATTGCCCAGTGAATTCTCAGACATCACCAGTAGAACCAGGACACCAACCAGCTGAATTAGTAGTAGAAGCATGGGTAGTTGTCAGTCATTCAAAATAAGGGTCTCATGGTATTCCTTTGATTATGTTATCTAAATTGTCTCCATGAAAATCTAAGTCATTGGCAAAACCATAACCAGGAATATCTCGGTTAATTTGCTCAGGAGCAGTTTCACCTTTTTTGCCTGATGCTCCACAGCCAATACAGGAATAAACATCTATAAATTCTTTGACGGGTTTGTCGAAGTGTAAATCAAATCCTCCTCGGCTATGTCCGTCAGTTAAATCATTATCGGTAAATGAAGTAGGGAACTTGACACACCAATGGTCTTTGGTTCCGTCCTCATAGGTAATGAAAAAGTGGGCTCTTTGGTGGTAGTTGGAGCCTTTGGTTCGGTTGATTTCATTGGTTCAGGGTTCATCTCCTTCGGTGATGGCTTGGGCTGTGTATCCATGACTAGAACCAGCACTAGAATATTGTGTTTGGTTTATTGTTTGTTGAACTCCCAAATCAGGATTAACAAAATGCTTTTTCTTGTCTTCATAAAAAGTCACACCTACGGCAAAGCATCCTGCCATTCTTCCGTCAGGGTCATAATCTAAATATAATTCTCTGCTTTGGTAAAATCCTGGTTTGAGAATATTCCCTAGTCTTTCAAAAGTTATATCTAGCGGATGAGTGATTGGATTAGCATTGTTATTATGAATTAAGTTGTTGAGTAAATTGTCGCTATGATATATTCGGCAAGTAAAAGGTTTTTGTTCGGTTCTCAATCAAAAATCAAACAAATTATAAGGAAACTTAACTGTATTAGCATAAAAAACAGAAGGTTCAATTGGATTATCACCAGTATGTTGTAGAGTAGACATAAACATTCTTGCTGTTTGTTGTTCTTGTATCCTTTGGCTCCTTTCTCGTTCCATAAAACTGCCACCTTTATCTTTACCAACTAAATTGCCTGCTATTTCACTTTGAGCTTTTTCAACTCCACTTAAATTAACTCCAAAGAAACTTGCTGCTGCTTGGGTTGCTCCTTTTATGGTTTGGCTTACTCCGTCAATCATTACTTTTATTAGGGACATATTAACTATTCCTTGTCTAACTTCTATTTTTCATTTAAAAATAACATGCTCACTACGAAGTGAAACAAAAGTGCCAGAGGGACTAGTTTTTATTTTTCAATCAAATTCTATTTCCTTGTTGTTATTAATCCTCAAATAAGGCAAATTTGCCGTAAACAAAGAATTATTAAGAAAATAGAATTGAAAAGTAGAGTGAGTTGGCAAATGAGGATGCCTATAAATTACTTCTGGAATTGGAACAGTTAATTTCTTTTGTCTAACATATAAGAGTTCATTTTGACTATAATCACTAGGAGCAATAAAAGTCTGATATTCTTTATCGACGATATTAAACATTTCATGAATACTATTTATTTTTTGAACTTCATAGATGCCAGGAATTTGAATATCTTTGGTTCAATCCATATCATTCAGAGCAAGTCCAGCACCTCCGCCTATAAGTTGCTTAATTTTGAACAAAGCAAAATTAATGTTTTCAGGTCAAGGAATATCGGCAATTTTTTTATTCCCCAAATCCCCACAAAAACTATAATGTAAATAAGGCAACTGATTATTTTCAGGTAAGTTTCTGCCATGATAAATAGGATGATTCCCACTAACTAAACTACCCATAGCATTTACAATTCATGGCAAATCTTTCCAAACTCAATCTTCTCTCAAATAAACACTAACATAAAGGTTTCTCGGGTTCAAATAATTAAATCCGTCCACAACATAAACTTTCACACTTTTCTGATGAAACCAAACACAAAATAAGTAAGGATTATTAAGACTAAAACCTTTTCTATTCTGACAAACTATCTCCAAGCCTTCATGAGTGTCTTTTTTAATAAATCCTAACTGTAAGAAAGGTAAGCCATCACTAATACTCTCGGAGCCCAAGTCAAATAATCTGTCTCGGGCTTGTTCCATGTTTTTTAAAGATTGTTTTCATTCACTGGTTCCTAACTTTCCTGCTTCTCAATCTTTGAGGAAATTCTTTAAGGCTAATCAGATGCCTCGGGCAATATCAGTGCCTTTTTGTTCGATTAGATTGAGCCACTTTCGATAAAACACCCAAGAGATATTAAGGTTAGTTCTCCCCTCTTTTAGTTTTTCAATATCACTTTCAATTAATTCTTGTAGTTTAGTTTCTTCAAAGAATTCTACATTATTAAATCCTTCTCAAACTTTCTTGGCTTCGGATTTGCCGAGATATTCTCTTTCAAAAATAAGTAAATCTAGGAAAAGACTGCTACTTTCTCCAATGATTTTGTTGTTGAGTAGTCTTTTACATCGGAATAAAAGAGTTTTGTCTCCTTCGTTGCTTTCTAACACGGGATAAATATTCTCCTTAAAATAACCAGCAAAAGAGTTGATTAAGTTTTCTAACTTTCCATTCAACTCTTGGCAATACTGGGTGAATTTAGTTTTGATTTCTTGGTAAGGTTTGGGTAAGGGTAGTAGTCGGTATTCTTTATTCCACATATTAGGATACTGGTCTTTCATTCGTGAGAAATCAACAAATAAGAATAAACTGTCCCATAATTCCTTTCGGGTATTAATATCTATCTCTTGAATTTGATTGGATTGCTCGATACTAACCATGATATTCTCCTCCCATATTCTCGGCTCAACCCGGAGCCAAGTTTAAGTTTTTTACAAAACACATACAATTAACTTTGTGATTATTCCTAATATCTTTGGCATAAGGACAATTCTCATCCTTTCCTTCCCTTTGTAAAAAGTCTCAATCATAGTTTATGGGGTCCTCGGTTAGAGGGCTTTCAGGCTCCAAGAAATCACTAATCAGAGTAGGGATTAGTTTCAGTAAAATATTATTCTTGGCTCCTCGGATAGAGAAAGTTCAAGTGAGAGTTTTCTTTAAGAGTTCTTCTTGGTTGAAAAGGTGATAAATCTCTTGTCAATTCTTGCCGTAAATTCTTTGGAAAGCATTGTTGAGTTTCTTTAATTCAGACTGTAAAACCACTCTCACCACCTCTAATCTTTCCAAATAACCAAGAGGCAAGACTTCCACTCTGATAGCAAATCTATCAGCTACAAAAGAAGGAACATCTTCCGGACGGTTCACGGTGCTAATGAAAATACACTCATTAGTCGGAGTAGGGAAATCTAAAAAAGTGTCTCGGTAGTTTTTGTTTCCAGTAATATCCGTGGGAATACCTGCTGCTTCTTTACATTCTCGGGCTGCTTTTTCAATCTCGTCAAAAACAATCACACAAGCTCGGTCTTCATAACGGCTGATGGCTTTCAATACTTCTCCGGGTTCGGCTCCAGGGTTTTCAATGTTAGTTCCCGTAATTAAAGAAGCATTTAATTTGCCGTTCATTCCGATTATATGTAATCCTCTGCCTAATGCTCGGGCTATGGCTTGGCTGATATAAGTTTTTCCTAGTCCTGGTTCTCCTAAAAGCATAATCATTAACTGGGCTGGAGGTGGGGTGTTATTTCTTTTGGCAAAGTGATAACTACGAAGGTATTTTTCCACTATTTGGATGATATTTTGATAGCCGATTACTTTCTGGTAGCCTTCCTCTTCTCCTCTAATTCTGGTGCGGAAGACTTCGACAGTGGGGAGTTCTATGTATTCGGGTTCATAGGCTTTGAGACAACCTTCGAGGTTTTTTAGCCTTAAAGCAATTCTGGGCTTACGGTTGGAGGTGTCAGGGAGTTTTTTTCACTCTTTTTCGGTTTTGGTGTGGAGGATTTTTAATCTTTCTAGGTAGGGAATAGTTTCATCTCACTCATTTCCTTCGGGAGGTTTAGTGGTTCCGGTTTCTTCGGTCATTTCTTCTTCATATTGAGCTTCTGTGATGTATTTTCTCCTGCCTGTGACTGGGTCGATTACGGGAACTACGGAGACCCCGAACATTTTAATAAAAAGCCGGTTAAATCTTGGGTAATACTTGCTAAAATCCAGGATAGTTAAGGCAAAATTGTTTAATAGTCGGCTCAGGCTGTTTAGTTCGTAAACATCTTGCTTTACTGTGGAGACATTCTCATCTTTTTTGCTTCGGTGGTGTTCTTTATTGACATGGTTGATTTTATCAGTAGTGTTTTTTCGGTTAGAGTTTCGATTACCTTGTCCTTGCTCTTGGGTTTGAGTGGATAGTTGTTGTTGTCGGCTAAATCCTCCGTAAGTTCCTGAGGATAAATCTACGTTACTAAAAGTAGGAGTGTTCTTTTGATTACTCTGTTTTTGATCACTTCAATTTTGGTTTTCATTTCCTTGGGTGGTAGTTCTTCCCCCTTGGGTTTGGGTTTTATCGTAGTTTTGGGAAGTTCGAGTGTCCGTGGTTAGTTTCAAAGGTTTTAGTCATTGCTTAATGTTCCTAAAAACATCTTGCCATAATCATTCTGTCCTTCTGATTTCAGCAATCACAAAAGTAAGTTCAGCTGTGAATTGGGCCATAAAGTCATCCTCGTAGGGTTCGAAAGTTCGATATTGGTATTTCAGAAAATAATGCTTGGCAATAAAAACAGCATTCATGCCATAACCACTCATGAGGGTTTTTCGGGTTTCTTCAGCTGTGAGAGTGGCAGGCACTAAATCATAGACTACGGATTCTAGTCTTGGTTTCATTTCGGTTTTGGCTCAGAATTCTGGAAAGCCATTGGGGAATAATCTTGCTAGGGATTGTTTAGGGACTGTTCTTGGTTCAGTCATTATTCACTCCTCCTTTTTAGGTCAAATTCTTTTTCCAGGATTTCACTAGCTGAGGAATATGGGTATTTTTGCCAAAGTTCGTCAGTGATTAAGTCGGCTTCATTAAATTCTTTGACATTGGGACGACAAGTAGAGCAGATTAAGTATTCTTGGAGGGTTTGGTCTAGTTTCATTTTAGTAGGGACTTGGTGGTGGTTTTTTTGGCAGGTGTGGCAGGTGAATTGGATGGGTTGTTCTTGGATTTGTTTTTCGGCTGCTTTTCTGGCTTTTACAGAGCAGGAACGACAGAAAGAATGATTGGCAAATTGTCGGCTTAATTCTTGGTGAGATTTGGTTTGATTACAGTCGGAGCAGGTGAAGATGGTTTGTTCTGGTTTTTGGACGGGTTTTACTGGCTTTTCTTGGCTGGCTGTGGTTTTACTTAACTTCTCCTCTAATTCTCTTATTCTTTGATTTGCTTCCACCAAAGCTTTTTCGGCTTCTTGGCTGAGGGTTTGGGACTTTGGTTTTGATTCTAGTTCTTTTATTCTTTCTTCAGCATTGAATAACTCAGCAGAGGTTTTGGAGAGATTTAAAAGGTGATTTTGAGCTGTTTTACTCCAATAACTAACCTGTTGCTGTAAATCTTTCACATTATTGGCTGGTTTGCTAGGTTGAGTTGGTTTTAAGAGGGGGCTGTCGGGAGGGGTTGGATATTGGACAATAGGGGAGGGTGAATTGTTAGTTTTTACTGGTTTCAAAGGTGGTGTTGGTGGGGGAGTTAGTAATTGGTTGTTGGTTTGGCTGTTCTTTTTCTGTTTTTTAAGGTCAGAGGGTTTAATTCCTGGTTTCACATTCTTTAATAATTCTTCTTGTAATTTGGTTTTATTCATGTTTGCCTCCTTTCATTTTCTCAATCTCTAATTTTAATTCTTTAATTTCCCGTTGCTCCCTGCCGTTTTTCTTTTCTAGTTTGGTTACTCTGGCTTCGGCTTTGAGGGTTCGATTAGTAAGCATAGCCACCACAAAAACGAGAGCTATCACCAAAGCTAGGGCAATGTGGCAACAACCGATATTCATTATTTACCTCCTCCTTTTTCTTTTTCCAACTGGGCTAGTTTTTGTTCTAGTTCTTGGGCTGGGTCAGGTTCTTTTTGGTTCTCTTGGATTTCCTTAACTTGCTCTATTTCAGCTTCTTGTCTTTCCTGTCAGGCTCCGTAAGTTAGCTTGTGTTCTCCGGAACAGAATTGTTTGTCTTTGGCTTCTTTAATACTCTTCATTCTTTCTCTTCACTTATCCCTCTCCAAAGCTACGAATTGGGCTTCATTGAGTTCTATTTCAGGATTGTTTTGTCGGTCTTCTTTTTTGGAGGTGAGATGACGGATACCGAATACTCTCCTTAATTCTGAAAAGTCTTTTAAATAATCCTCGTGGAGTTGTTTTCTTTCTTCAGTGCCTTTGGTAGGGGAGTAGATTTCCATTTTCTTGATTTCATTGGTGGTGGAAGGGTCAGCAATATAGAAAAGATAATCCTTTTCAGCAGCATCTATTTCTTGGGCTTGAGTTTCTTTGGAAGGGTCATTTTCCACATGGAGAAAGACTTTCTTTTTAGACTTATCTCGGTCTCACTTAATTTTCTCTTTAATATCCCAAAGGTCTTCAAGGTAGATTTCTTCGGCTCCTTCAAGGTTGGGTCGGTGGGTGGGATTATTGAAAAAGCAGACTACTTCGGAGGGGTCAATGAAGGATAATTGGCTTTTTTCTTCGGGGGTTAAGTTTTTGGTTAATTCTTCCTGTTCGGCTTTGGTTCTCACTAAGGCTTCTTTGCCGTCACGGTATTTGATGGTTAAGTTGATGGGTTCTTCTAAGCCGTTTAGTTCATAAGATTGGATGCTGACAGTTAAGAATTTATCCTTAGTTACTTTTACTAAGGCTCCGTAGCCTTTTTTACTGTTTTTTCTTTCTAGATTTCCCCAGTTGAGAACTAAGGGACAGTTAGGATTGGAGCATTCTAAGTGAGAAATTCCGATATGGCAATTATGGAGAAACTCCAACATATTGGCTTTTCAAAGGTCTTTTTGGGTGGGTTTATTCATATAGTGCCTCCTTAATTAATTTGATTTCTTTTTGGAGTAGGGATTTTTCCTTGGTGAGATGATTTTGGTGTTTAGTTTTAGCTTGGGTGAGTTGCTTAATTAGGTCTTGCTTATCGGCTTCCAGGGCTAGAATTCTTTGGGCTTGGTTTTCTTTGGTTTGGCTCAGGTTTTTTTTATCTTTGGTAAGGTCTTGGTTTTCTTGGGTGAGTTCAGTTTTTTCTTTATTTCACTTTTCTTGGAGTTCTTTTAAAAGTTGTTTTGCTTCTTTTTGGTTGGTGAGTTTTTTGTTGGCAATTTGGATGAGGGCTTGTTTTTCTCTTTCTAGGGCTTCTTTACGGGAGTTGGCTAGGAGAGTGAGGGCTTTGGTTTGCTTCTGTAAATCAACAACTTTCTTTTGCTCGGTAGTGAATTGGATTTCTAGTTGGTCAAAATCTGTTTTCAAACAATAACTACATATTCATTCAATTTCTTCATAAGGTACACCAAATTTTTTAGGCACATGCTCGACACGAGAACGACAACATGTTTTACAATCTAAAATCATATTAGGGTCACCTCCTTGCTGCTCTCTCTCTCTCTCTCTCTCTCTGGTCTACTTCAGATACTCATTTTAAGAGTGTTTCATAGCGTGATGGTAATATATAAAAACCACCATTATTAGCAGCATATTCCTCGGTAGCTTTTCCTTGGCAAGCTACTTCTCAAAGAGACGGTTTTTTAAAATTGCTTATGTAGACATGCATGGCTGATGTTCCTCATTTTTTATTATCAGTTAATCACTTTTCAAATTCTTCTAGGCTGTATTTAGTCATTTTCTACCTCCTGTAATCTTGCTTCTCGGGCTGTGAGTAATTCTTCCAACACAGTTTTTTGTTTGGTTAATTTAGTGTCTTGGGTGTTTATTTTCTCTAACTGTTCCCGGATAGTTTTGGTTTGGGTGGTGATGGTAGTGTTTAGTTGGGTGTTTTGGCCTTGGAGAGTAAGTTTTTCCTGATTAAGAGTGTTGATTTGGGTTTGTTTTTGGGAGAGTAATTTTTCCTTTTCTTGATTTTTAGTTTTTCATCCTTGTAATCTTTCTTCTTGGAATTGGTTTTCTCGGTCTTTTTGTTGAATGATTTTATTGAGTTCTTTTTCTCGGGTTTGGTTTTGGGTGAGTTGTTTATTTAGGTTGGTTAGTTCTTGGGCTTTGGTTTGGATTTCCTTGTTGGAATTCTCTAATTGGGTGGTGAGGTCTTTATTCTCATTTTTTCAGCTCAGATTTTCTTGTTTTCGGGTTTGCTGTTCTTTCTCTAACTGCTGCTGTAATTCTCCTTTATCTTTTCAGTGTTGGTTGTTGGCTTGCTGTTCTTTGGTGAATAATTCTTGATAGTGGTTTAATTGGGTAGTGAGTTCTTTTTCTTGGTTGGTTCATTCTTGTTTTTCATTAGTTCACTTTTCGGTGAGCTCTTTTAGGAGTTCTTGGGCTTGCTTTTGGTTGGTGATTTTCTTTTGGGCTAGGGTGATTAGAGCTTTCTTTTCTTGTTCTAACTGTTCTTTTCTTTGGGTGGCTAGGAGAGTGAGGGCTTTGATTTGCTTTGCTTGGTTTTTATTTTCTTTAGATAGTTTTTCACAATAGCAACATCTACGGAGTTTTGGAGAGTGGTGAGGTCATTTTCAAGAATGTTCCTTTCTTGGGTTCATTGATTAGTTTTTTTGGCAATGTCATTGCTTCACATTTGTCGTAATAATCGGGCTTGGTAATTCATCTTATTCTCCTTCTCCTTTCAATTCTATTCCTTTAATTTGGTTGAGGTTTTCTAGGTCAAAAAGTTTTAAAAAGTCGTTTAGTTCTTTGTCTTTATCAATTTGTTTATCTACTCAGCCACCCATTTTGGTGAGAAAGTCCTCGGTGTTTTTAAAAGGTTGACCTCCGAACTTTCATTTTTTAAGAATTTTATTTAAGTCGGTTTGGGTTTGTTGGTTTTTGGTTTGTTCCCGACTTTTGCTGATTTCTCCTCTCAATATTAACATACATATACCTCCTATGCTCTGGCTAGGGCTCAACTGTTGGTGAAAGGTATCATGCCTCCAATCACGGTCATATGATAGCCAAATTTACTGTTGCCTGAACCAAAGACTTGTTCGTGAGTAATTCCATCTTCATTAATTATCCGGTAAACTACACTTTTTTCGTCATGGAGCGTAGCCAAGGCATTATTGGTGAGTTTCTTTACAATTACTTCTTTGAAAAGTTTGTAGGGGTTAAGGTTAGAGTCACGAGCCACATCAGCTAGAAAGTAGATTTCTAAGTCATCAAGGAAATCCGGGTCAATAGTTAAAACTAAATTCTTTCGGCTTTCACTATTAGTAACTACTTTGTTTCAGTCGTGGCTATTTGGTTTTTGATATCCTCTATTATACTTGTCCGAAGGTTCCACCATCCCGTTGGCTGCTGCTTTGATTTTCCTTAAAATGGCTATGGCTTTATCTAGGCTGTCAATTTTGGCTTCCTCGGCAGTGACGGTTTCCCAAGCAGCATTATTGTAATTGTCTTTGGTGCAGATTACTTTAGTTAAAACTCGATTCAAGTCTAACTTGGGCTTAGTAGTCATGCTGTCCGTTAATTGGTCGACCAGAGCTGCCATTTCAGTCGGAGATTGTAAGGCTCGTTTCATGACCTTTTTGTTATAAATGGTGTAGTAAAAGTGGTCGTGAATGATTTTTAATCGACAAGAGAAGACTTCTGGCAAGTTTTCAGCATCACTACTTTTAAGAGTTTTCTTTCATTTTACTCCTTCTAAGGGCTGGTCTCCAATAAATTCCTCTTCGGCTCCGTGGAATTCCGTAGTTCCTTTGTTAAATACGGAGTAGGTGTTATCAGCATAGATTAACTTCAAAGGTTTTTCTTGGACTACTCGTTCTTGAAGGTTTTCCAAGAGGGGATTGAAGTCCACCATTATTTAAGACCTCCTTGGATTTTGGCTGTTTGGAGCCTTTGGAAATGTTCTAAAAACTCATTTTTGTTTTTAGTTTCTTTTTGGTTGAGTTCAATTTTTCTTTGCCGTAAGTTTTCTCTTTTTAAGGCTTCTTTTTCTTCTTCTAGGGTTCTATTTTTCCTTTCCGTTTCGGCTAGGGATTGTTCTATTTTTATATAAGAACCTTGTCATTTTTTGGCTTCGGCTAAGGCATCTTGGATATCTTGTTTTAAACCTAGCACTAATTTTTCGTGTTCTTCACTATTGGCTAGTGGATTTTGTTGATTATTTTCGTTCATATTTCCTTTTTAGAGGAGTAGGGTTTTTTCTCGTGAGATACGGGAAAACACCGTCGAGAGAGGGACGAGAGAGGGAGGTGTGGGTGACGGGGGGATATATGTCTCAGGGGAGGTTTTTTGATAGGTCAGTAAATTTTTTGTGTAAGTTTTTTAGATTTTTTGACTGGATTTTTTATGGAGAGTTTTTGCTGATAGGTTAGTAAAATAATTATATAGATTTAGTGAACAAAAATCATTGGGGTGCTACAATGATTTAGAAAAAAAACTTCTGTTAATTTTTACTAGTGCCAGAATTTTTTTTGGTTAAGAAGAAGATTTTCCCTATTAACTAATGAATATGGTAACATTTATTTCCATTTTAAAATAATAATTTATATACTATTTATACTTTTACTGTGTCTCTCTTCTATTAATTGAATAACTGGTTCTCATAAGTCAATTTCAAAAGTATTTTTCTTACCTTGAACTACCATGGCCATCCTTTCTAGTCCGCCGCCGACATCTACACATTTTTCTTTTAAGGGCAAATTATTATCTCCTTGATGGTAAAATTCCGGAAAGACAATATTACAGATTTCCAAAAACCTTTTATTATCCAAATCAGCAGCGTTTTTTGGTGTATCCTGGTTAGTTTGAAAATCATAATAAATTTCGGTGTTATAGCCCCAAGGGCTGTTATCTCCTCCCATGTCTCAAACATTAGTTTTCTTTGAACCGTAAAGAATGTGTTCACGGAGAATGCCTTTTTGTTCTTTTCAAAATTTATAAGTATTAGCATCTTGGTGGTAAACAGTAATAAATAATCTTTCTGGCGCTAACCCTAACCATTCTGGTGAAGTGAAGAATTCCCAAAAATAAGGAATAGTTTCTTGCTTAAATTTTCCTCCAATGGAAAAAACTCCTAACATTTCAAAAAGTGTTTGGTGGTAAGAATACTGGTTAATATTAGTTAAGTCATCAGTGCGGATTACTCTTTGACAATTAACTAAATTGCGGGAAGGAGCCAAAGAAGGGTTGCTAAAATACTTTTTTAAAGTAGCCACCCCGGAATTAATTCACAAAAGCGAAGGGTCATTTTGAGGAACCAAAGAAACTGGTTCAAGCAAGTGATAACCTTTTTGCTGAAAAAAACTTAGTCATTTTTTTCTAACTTCATCAGTGGAGATAACGCTTTTGCGGGAGATTTTTTTGGTCATATGATATTTTTTAATCAAAAAGTTAAAGAGAATTGCAAACTTTTTAATGGCTTAAAAGATTCGTTTTTAGCAAGAAAAAGGATTTTCCGGTTCAGAAAAAAGCAACCAAAATTAGCAAAGATAAAAAATCATGATCATTTTGCCCTTAAAGGGAAATTAATAAAAAAACCAGAGAGAGAGAGAGAGAGAGAGTAAAATATACTTATATGAACCTAAATGAACAAATCAATAAAATTAAGTTAGCCTTGTTTGGTAATGTCTGAATTGTAAGATTAGTAAAATTATTGCGTTATTTAAGCATTATATTAGTCGGCTGACTGATTAGTAAATCACAATATTTATTTCCTGGAACCTCTACTCCTTGAAGCACTTTTAAGTTGTCGGTTTTAAGATGAGAAGAAAGAAAATTTGAAGAGTTGATGAGCGGTTTTTTTGTCTTTGTTTTTTTTGCTTTTTTAGTATTTGTTTACTTTTTGCTTTCTGGTATGTTAGTTGAATGACTGGTTAGAATTAATCTTTCTCCTCATCAGCAAGTCCAAATTATCGAAAAAAAAACTTATGTCTTGAACGAAAAAACTAATTATTCAGTAAAAAAGATTGATAATTTAGAAAGTAGCGTGTTTTGGGGCGGTTCTCCGCATTATGTTTCTTTAAAAGGAACTTTATTATTAAGTGATGGAAAAAATAAAAAAACTATTAACTTTGTTTGTCGTTCCCATTCTAGTATTATTAATCCTTATTTTTCTCCAAACAATTTGGAAACTTATTTTCCCCAAACTAATATTAAATTCAAACAAAAATCATTTATTACTTGGAAATTAATTGTCTTTATTATTCTTTTCTTAGGAGCAGGGACTTATATACTTAGAAATTACTGAGACATTAAACAAAATCCCGAACAGATGGCAGGTCGAGTAGTAAAAAGCAAACAAGATATTCAAGAAGAACTGGCCAAGCAGCAAAAAGAAAAGACCAATGAAGAACTAAAAATCGCTCGCCGTAAAGAAGCCAAAATTACGGCTCCGGAAGAAATCAAACACGGTTTTGAATACATTGGCGGGCTAGAAAATGCAGTAAGAGAAAGCCGAGCCAATGCCGAAGCAATTAGAGAAAGAAACGCTAATCCTAACAGTTTAGTTGAACCCCAACACATGCTTTTTTATGGTCCACCTGGCACCGGAAAAACTTTTCTGGCTCAATCTATTGCCAAAGCCTCAGATTCCTTTTTCCTCAATCTAAACGGTTCGGATTTTGAGGTTAGTTTAGCCGAAGCCTTTGGTAATACTAGTGGACCAAAAACCAGTGACAGAATGACCAAAATATTTGATATTGCTCTTCAAGAAGCTGGTAATAAAACAATAGTAGCCTTAATTGATGAAATTGACCACATGCAAAGTTTTGAAGGCAGTAGTAAAGAAATAGCGACTTTCTTAGGTATATTGAGTGGAACGACTAGTGAAAAATATAAAAGAATTAAAGTAATTGCTACTACTAACCGTATCTGAAATCTTGATCCTGCTTTATTGCGTTCGGAAAGAATAAGCACAAAGATGTTGATTAATTATCCAACTCCCGACGAACTTAAAAAAATAACTCGGAAAGTTTTAGAGAGATTTTATGAGGAAAATGCGACAAAAGAAGGAGGGGCGAAAGCCTTTGGCAATTTAGGACAAGGGGTTTTTGTCAATAAATTTATTGAACCATTCTATAAAATATTGCTTCGGGAAGACTTTACTTTGACCTATGAACAAATACTTGAAGGTAGAGGTATCGGATTGCCATCCAGCGGAACTATTAAGCCAGAAGACAGAAGAACCCTTTTTACGGGTGCTGATATAAGTCAAATTTTACTTCGCTCACTAGGCATTATGAAAAGAAGAGGCAGCCAAACTTTAACTACTGACCATATTCTCCAAGCTACCAAAGACATATTTAAATTCAATCAATCTGATATTCGTTGGAGAAATATAGTCCAAGGATTTATTTATTTTGAAATTGAAAAAGAGTTAACCGAAGAAGACAGAAGAAAATACCGAGAAAGCATGATGGGTGGTGGTGGACCAGGCGGACCAAAGCAGTAATTAAAAAAATTCTCGCGTAAAATTTATATTAAAAAGTTGGCTTACTACGGAAAATAAAGAAAAAAATTTTGGAGCAGGTGTAGTTAAATGGCAGAATACCGGGCTTCAGTCCTGGGGATGCGGGTTCGACTCCTGTCACCTGTGCCATGTTAAAATTAAAAGATAAAAAACAAGCAGCTTAATAAAGAAGAAATTTCATTTTGAAAGGAAACATAAATATTGTAAAATATAATTTAATAATTGGTCGTCATTGTCGTTTGGAAGCCCCTGATTATCTTTTAGGAGCCGTTAAAGAAGCAATAAGTTATGAGGCTAATGCTTTAATGATTTATTTGGGTGCTCCGCAAAATAGTTTTCGTCAGCCCCTAAATGTTTTAAAAGTTTCTGAATTCAAGCAAATTTTAGAAAAAAATAATATTGATATTAATAATGTTATTGTTCATGGTTCTTATTTAATTAACTTAGCGAATACAATAAAAAAAGAAACCTTTGATTTTTCCGTAAAATTTTTACAAAAAGAAATCCAAAGAATGGAAGAAATTGGTTTAAAAACTTTGGTTTTGCATCCCGGAGGTTGTTTAACAGCCACCAAAGAAGCAGGTTTGAACCAAATAGTTCGAGGGCTAAACTTAGTTTTAACTAAAAATTCAAAAGTTAAAATTGCCTTAGAAACTATGTCTGGTAAGAAGAATGAGTTAGGAACTACTTTCGAACAACTTAAATTCATTATTGATAAGGTTGATTATAAGGAAAAAATTGGTGTTTGTTGAGATACTTGTCATTTATATGATGCTGGTTACGATATTAAAAATAACTTGGAAAAAGTAATTAAAAAATTTAACAAAATAATTGGTTTGGAAAAGTTATGAGTTATTCATGTTAACGATTCTGCTAAACCGAATGAATTAAAGAAAAAGAGAAAAGACAGTCATGAAAATATTGGTTATGGAGAAATTGAACTGCCAGCCTTAAAAAAAATAGTTCACCATCCCCAGTTCGACGGAAAAGTTAAAGTGCTAGAAACACCACGCAAGCGAGTTAAAGAAAATGAAAAGTTTTTAAAAGAGGAAATAAAAATTCTGAAAGAAGATTAATAAAAACAAAAAAAGTCCTTTTATTTAATGCTGCTAGTGAATTGTGAATAGAACAGGAAACTTTCAAGTTTTTTCTACTCTTCAATCTGAATTTCTTTTTCGGGCTCGGCTTGCACCACTATCTTTTGTTGATTTTGTTTGGTTAAAATCCGAGCAATTTCCTTTCTGATTTTTTTAATTTGATGAGTTTTTAGCAACCGACCAGCTTTCTGCTCTAATTTAAGAACAAATAAGGCTTGCTGCAATTCAGTTAAATTCGGTGCTTTTAATTTTTTTTTATCGTTTAATTTTGATTTACTTACTTTCATTTTTGTCAACAATTTTGTAATGATATTTAATATTTTTGTCCTCTTTTTTATTTTTAGGTAATTTGTAAGTAACAGCTTTTAAAGCTTGGTGGGCTACTTCTTTGCTTACTTCTTTCAATTCAAACATAATAGTTCCGTTTTTTGCTACTGCTACTCAATTATCAATAGAGCCTTTTCCGGAACCCATTCTGACTTCCAAAGGCTTTTTAGTGCGGGAGAGATGGGGAAAAATACTAATCCGCATTTTTCCTCCTTTACGAAGAAAACGAACCATTACTTTCCGTGCTGCTTCAATTTGGTTATTCTTGATTCACGCTCCTACTTGGATTTTGAGACCATATTCTCCTCAGGTGAGTTCTTTATTTCCTTTGGCTTTTCCCTCGTAAGAGATTTTGTGAGGAAAGCGAAATTTAGTTTTTTTTGGTGTTAATATCGACATATTTTAATTTTTTCTCCTTTCCTTTATAAATTTTAACAATAATTCCGATTTGACCATATTTAGTATTGGCTTCTGCTTGTCCTTCTTTGATTGAACTATCTAAGGTGTTGGAAGGCATTCTGTCTTTGCTGATTGACTTGCGCTCGGCAATTCTTCCTTTTTCTAAACAGCCTTTGACCCGAATTTTAATGCCTCTTATTTCTCTTTTATTAGTAATTTTTTTGAGGAGATCATGACGAAGTGAATTTCAAGCAATTCGACTTTCCAGTTTGCGAGCTAAATCGTTAGCAATGGCTTGTGCTGAAGAGTTTTCTTCTATTAAGTGTAGTTTAGTAGTAATTTTTTTTTCGTTAACAATATTGACAATTTTAGTTAAAACTTGGTCTGAATTGTCATCATTTTCACCAGTAATTAGGCCAATATTAGGAGAATAAACAAAAACAAATAATTCGGCTTCGGTGCGTTCAATTTTAATTTGGGTAATTTCTGGAAAATGAGAAAAAAGATACTTACGAATTAATCAGTCTTGCTGCAATAAATAGGCTTCTTTTCCCTTAACTGGAAAATAATTGCTTTGTCAAGGTTGATTAAGTCCTAAACGCAAGACATAAGAATTTCGTCGCACTATTTATTTTCCTCCTTTGGACTTAAACACAAAAATAAGTGAGAAGTGGCTTGTCGGAGAGTATTAGCACTTCCCTTGGCACGAATTATTAATTTTTTGCGGATGCTTCCTTGGTCAACTCTGATTTGGCTAATGTAAAAGTTTTTTTTTTCTTTTTCCGGCTTTTTGTCTACCTGCTTAACTGCACCTTGGAGAATTTTATGGAGTATTCGGGCTCCTTTCTGGGGCAAAAAACGCAAAGTATTTAAAGAATAATCAATTTCTTTTCTTCTGACTAAATTGACTACCGGCCGCATTTTTTGAGGAGAAATTGTCAAGGAACGACAACGAATAATTAAATTTGCAGGAGAAGACGAATTTTTCTTCATACTTTATTTTTAGTGAGTTCCTGCCTTTCCGTGTTTGCCAACTTTTCGAGTAGGAGAAAATTCACCCAGGCGATGTCCAATATGCTCGGAAGTAATTTCAAGTTTAATAAATTCTTTGCCATTATAGATACGAAACTTGTGGCCAACCATTTTATCACTAATCACGCTTCCTCTTTTGCGAGTTTCCAAGATAACTACTTTCCCGGCTTGATTAGCTTCTTCGCATTTTTTTTCTAATTTTGGATCAACATTTAGCAGTTTTCAAGAAGAACGTGTCATATATTATTATTTTACTTCTTTGCCTGGTGTCGAGAACGCACAATAAATTTATTGGATAGTTTATTTTTTCGACGGGTTTTTTTGCCCAAAGTCTTTTTGCCTCAGGGACTAAGGGGAGATTTTCGACCAATGGAAGCTTTTCCTTCACCACCACCATGGGGATGGTCAACCGGATTCATAGCCGAACCTCGCACAGTAGGACGAATACCTCGTCAACGGTTTCTGCCAGCTTTTCCTTTTTTCACCAAGTTATTTTCCGTATTACTCATTTTTCCAATAGTTGCCCGACACTCACCAAGAACTTTTCTAACTTCTCCGGAAGGCAATTTAACTTGGATATATCTTTTGTCTTCATCAGAACCACGAACAACCGCGTAGTTTCCGGCACTTCTCGCTAACTGACCACCTTTTTTGGGTTTTAATTCAATGTTATGAATAAAAGTGCCAGCAGGAATATATTTTAAAAGCAAATTATTTCCGGTCTGAATAGGAATATTTTCACTATTACCGCTTAAAATTTTATCACCAATTTTTAATCCTTCGGGAGCAAGAATAAGAGCGTTACTGCCATCACGATAACTAATAAAGCAAAGAAAAGCAGTATGATAAGGACTATATTTAAATCCTTTGATTGTTCCTTCAATTTTATCTTTTGAGTAACGTTTGAAATCAACATTTGGATACTTTCTTTTGTGTCCGCCTCCGCGATGGCGAATAGTAATTGTTCCTTGGTTGTTTCTTCCGGCGTGTGAAGGTAGTTTTTTAAATAAATTACGAGGGTATTTTTTGACTTCTGAATGAAGTTTTTGTCGATAATCAATTAAAACAGTATTTCTTTGGGCGTTATTAGTTGGCTTTAGAGTTTTCATTAGTATAATATAATTTTTATGTTAAGTTTTTTTTATTTTTTGTTATCGTCCTTAGATTTCAATTTACCGAGTAAATAACCAATCACTACGGCACAGGCAATTAAAAGTCCGCTGCCAATAAGTAATATAGTTTTGTGGTTTTCATTTTTGGTAGGAACAGGATTTGTAATTGTTTCTTGCTTGTTAGTTTCTTGATTTTTTTCAACTGATTTCGTAGTTTGCTGACTGAGTTGAGCCTGTTTTTGGGCTTCTAGATTTTGTACTTGGTGTTTTAGTTCTTGAACTTTTTGAGGGTTTACTCCGGTTTTTTCTAATTGGGCGATTTTTTGCTTTAAGGTTTCAATCTCTTGAATAATTTGTTCTAATTTTTTATTTTCATTATTGTCACTATTTACTTCGTTGCTATTGTTGCTGATATTGATATTAATGGTGTTTTGAGGAGAATTATTTTTGTTTTCTTCATTTTCATTCTTATTTTTTTGTTTTTTAAGAAGGGTGCAGGAATGTTTATATTTTTTATCATTACATTTTTCACATCTTCAATTTCCATCACCTTCAATTCTTTCTTTACATATATTACATTCTACATATTTGGTCATTATTAATTCACCTTTGACACCACAGTCGGAACAATTTCCACCATATTTTCTCCCTAGAATGGTAGTAAGTGAATAGTCTCCGTTTGATTCTTGGGCTGATTCTTCTTGTTCTCATGTTTTTTGTCCGTCTCGTTCGGAAAGTGCTTTGTTTAGTTCTTCAACAAATTCTTTTCGGTCTCTTTCTTTTTTATCATCATAAGGAATAAAGTCGGTTCGGTGGTTAATTTTTTCTTTTAGTTCTCTTCTTTCATTATCAAGCATTAAAATTTGTTCTTTGAGTGCTTTTGCTTTTAGTTGCTTATGATAATCATATTTTTTACATTCACATTCTTTTTCAAAAGTAAATATTTCATCCTCTAATTTAAATATTAAATCACCAATTTCAACAACTCTTTTTTCCATTCATTCGTAATCTCGGGAACCATTAGGCGAACCAAAATCAGTTAAAGTATAGTTATTACATTCAGAACATTTATGCTCTCAACTGTTTGGGTTATGTTGCTTTACATGGTCGCAGTTAGAACCTACTTGACTAATATGATAATCAATTTCAGACTGGGTAAGTTTAATTCCTCATTCAATATCTTGGGCGATTTTTTTATTTATACAATCAGGTTTATCGCAAAATTTTCTTCTTTCAATGGCTAATTCCTCTTCTAATTTTGTCCTTCTTTTGACCAGCATTTCAATATTGTAATTATGCTGTTGGAAAGTTAAATGTCCTAATTTTCTATGCCATTCGTCGAAAGTTGGTATCTCTCTCTCTCTCTGTTAAATTCTCTGTTAAATTTACCAAAATGAGGACTGGCGGTGCTAGATATTTTAACTCCATCATTGCTAAAAATTGAATAGCCACTAACTCCTTTCTCTTCAATTACCACCTGAAATTCTTGGATTGTGTTTGCTTCTCTTCAATGATTATCCTTTAAATATTCATTCCATAATTTTCATTTTAATTCGTCTGAATGAATGGTATAAGTTTTTTCATTACCATTCTCCGAAACTGAATAATCACTGGTTGAAAATGATTGAATTTTATTTTCCAATTCTGTTGCTTCGCTGGTTCCTTATTTATGATTGCTTTTTTTATTTCTATCATGATTTTTTTTCCTTTATATTATTATTTTTAACTTTTTAGTTTAAAATTATAAAAAATTTTTTACCTAAACTAGCCATGAATTACCAGAGCATTTTTTTCTTGGAGACAAAAAATTAATTATAAAGTATGAAAAAAAAAACTTATCAAAAACATATTCGCAAGCATTTAAGATGAAAAAACTTTGATTTTGACTTGTATTTTTTTCAATGTTGCTATTTAGTTTGCTTGATTTTTCTTAGTGCTTTAATTTTTAGCCTCATTTTTGCTAAATTAGAAAAAAAATTTGATTTGCGTGATAGCCCTTCTTCTGTTTTTGAAGAGATTAGCAAACCTAAGGATTAAATCAAGAAAAAATAATCAGCGTTTTCTTAAATAAAAACTTCTTAATGAATAAAAACAATGAATTTGAAAAAAACTGGCTAAACGCACAAGAACTACCTGACAGTTTTCAAATTCTCACTAATATTATTTCCCAAAGAAAAGCCATTCGCGAATATAATTCCCAAAAAATTCCTTCTGAATTAGTAGAAAAAGTGATTAAAATTGCTTGCCGGGCTCCTTCTTGGTATGGCTTGGAGCCCTGGTTTATTTTAGTAATTAGTAATCAAAAAATCAAGCAGGAATTATATCCGCTTTTTCAGCAACAAAAACAAGTGCTTGCTTGCTCTCATCTTTTTTTGATTTTAAGTTATCGCGGGGAAGCATTTAATTGAGAAACTGATTTATTTAAGCAAAAAGTATTTTGGAAATATAACCGATTAAATGAGGAAAATTATGTTGAATTTTACCAAAAGTCTTTGTCTTTATTTAATCCTAATAACCCAAAAAAAATTAGTATTTGAGCAAAACAACAATGTTTTATTTTGCTTCAAAATTTCCTCTTGCTTTGAACTAGTTTAAATATTGCTACTTCTCCCATGGGAGGATTTCAGGAAAAAGAAGTGATTAATTATTTAGAAAAAAATCATTTAATTCCTTTTGAGCATTATAATTTAGCAATGAGTTTTGCGATCGGCTTTCCTTTAAAAGAAGATTTATGAAAAAAAGAAGTCCAAGAAAGAGATTGAAAAAAAGTGTTTAGAATCCTTGACTAATAAACTTTTGTGGTGGTGGTGGTGGTTGCCAAGTTTAATGTGATTTTGTCTTGATTTTTTAATAAAACTAGACTAAAAAGTGATATTACTGAAACATTTTTAAAGCATTTTTTTGAATGTTAAAATTCATTATTATTGTACATGAATACACTAATTAAAAAAGATTATTCAAGTCTGATATATTAAACTTATTCACCTTAATTTCCAAAAATGAGGATGAGGATTAACAAACAAAGACTTGCCTGATTTAAATGCCAAAGTGATAAGACAAAGAAAAAACAATAAAAATATATATATGGCTCAGATAGTTCGAATTGGTAATGTTAGTGTTCCGGCACAGAAAAACGTCTATGTGGCTTTAAGCACTATTTATGGGATTGGAAAAAAATTTAAAAAGAAATCCCGGGCTCGGCAAGTTCTGGAAAAATTAAAAATTGATCCCTTAGCAAAAACCAAAGACTTAACCGATGAACAAATTAATTTAATTAATCACGAAGTTCAGCAATTTGAAATAGAAGGAGATTTAAAACAAATTAAAAAGCAGAATATTGAAGAAAAAATTCGAATTAATTGCTTACAGGGCCGGCTTCATTCAATGGGCAAAAAAGTGCGGGGTCAGCCTACTCGGCATAACAATCGCACACGACCAAGTGGGATTATTAGTTTTACTAAACAACGAGTAGCAGTCACTGGTAAGAAAAAAGCACCAAAACAAGGATAGTATGTCAAAAGATAATTTAGAAAAAAATAAAAAAATAAAAAAGGTAAAGAAAATTTCGAGTGGTCGAGGTAAGTTGCATATTCATTCCAGTTTCAATAATCTCATTATCACTATTACCCAAGAAAATGGTGATAAACTACCAGATGCTCAAATTAGTTCTCGCACTGCCACTGGATACCGTGGTGCTAAAGCATCTACTTTTGTTGCTGCTGAAAAAGCTGCTAAGGTGACCTTAGAAAAACTGACTGAATTTGGCATTTCATTAGTCGAAATTATTGTTTGAGGAATTGGTAGCGGACAAGATGCTGCCCTCAAAAAATTTCGTAATGCACCGGGTCTTCAAGTAAAAAGATGAGTCAACAAAACTCCCTTGGCTTTTAATGGCTGTCGACCCCGAAAAACCCCCCGCAAATAACAAATATGAATCAAGAATTATTTCCCCTTCCAGTTATGGAAATCAAAAAAACAACAAAAAACCCGTTAACTACTGAATTCGTTTTTAAACATTTAGAAATTAACTTAGCAGCTACCTGAGGAAATACTTTCCGACGGTTAGGAAACCAAGTTCCAGGATGAGCAATTTTTGCAGTGAAAATTAGTGATAAGGAAAAAACTATTGCTAGTGAATTTGGTGGAGAAGCTATACTAAAAGGAGTAAAAGAAATTCCAAGTTATTTAATTCTCAACCTTATGCAATTAGTTTTTCAATCTCCGAAGAAAGATTTTTCTCGGTTAGGAGAAATTTGCACTTTGCAAATTAACATTGATAATTCCCAAAGCAAAGAAAGTTATACGGTTACGGGAAAAGACATAAAGGGTGATTTAAAAGTAATTAATCCAGAAATTTATTTAGCAACAGTAGAAGAGCATTCAGAATTAAAAATTATTTTACATTGCCGCTATTATCGAGGATTTCTCAAAAAAAAGGAGCAAGAATATTTGCTCTCGGAACTTTCAGATAAAGAAAAGGTAATTTTTCTTTCTAGTAATTATTGTCCGGTCAAAACAGTGGGCTGAAAAACAGGCTGACGAGCTGAACCACCAGTTATTGTCGATTTAAATAATCAAGAGGAAAAACTAATCCTTACAATTACTACTAATGGAAGCATTAGTGCTCAGGATAGTTTACTAATGATGATAAATTTTTTAGAGAAATCTATGCTTAACATTCGGCAATTAATTACTTCTAAACCAGAAAAGGAACAAAATCGAGAAGAGTAAAGGCAAACAAGCAGATTTCTTAATTTTAATTTGCTTGTTGATAATATGAACTACCCCCACCTAATCCATTCGGATTTGAACTGGGAGTTTCCTAGTTTAACTAAATTGATTAGTCATGTGACTAGCAGGCTATACCAACTCGGTTGGCAAAGTTCCTAACCTGTTATTCTGGGCTAAATATAAGATATTTTTGGCAAGCATTTACATCTCTATCTAATACTGAACCACAAGAACAGTTATAGATTTCAACATTTCTTTCTATTTTAGGGTTGGCTAATTTGCCACAACTACTACATCTTTGAGTAGTATTTTTAGGATTAACCACAATAATTTCCTTACCAGTTTCCTCCACTTTGTAAGAAAGAAATTGGGTTAATTGGTATCAATTGGCTTGAATAATACTTTTTGCCAATGAACGATTAACCTTTCTTTTTTGATTTTCTTTTCTCTCGGTCATCTCTTTACTTTTCAAGTCCTCCAAGCCAATTAAATCAAACTTGTTCACTAGTTTTCGTGAAAGTTTGTGGTTTCTATCTTTCATCCGATTACTTATTTTTTCATACTTTTTAGCCAGTTCATCCCCCACTTAACAAGTTTGAAGGTGGGGGCGTTCTTGGATAGTTTTTGTAAAAAATAAAAGTTTAACCCAACCTAGCCAAGAAGTCCCCTTGTTCTATAACTGGGGAATGAATTGGTAAAATTATAATATAGATGTGTAGAGGCATCTCGGAGTTCGGAGCGGACTTCGTGAAACAGGAACACGACCTAGAAATAGGTGAGGTCTGTTGATTCTTTTTAGAAGCTCCCACTTCTCCAAGTGGCGAGTAGTTCACTTGATAATCCCAAAGAAATGAAATATTGAATTAGACATATATCTTTATGGGGTTTAATAGAAAATAAAAACAAACCTGATTATTTTACCGGAGAAACTGAAAATAAAGCCCATCAAACTAAGATGACTATAATGAATTTAATCAACTCTAACATGCAGAATTTCGACAAGAGTAGTTAAAATTATTTGTAAAATTTTGTTCTGTTATAGAAATTTAAAACAGAGTAGTTATTTATCAGAGTTAATTTTTATTCTTTTGGTGCTGGCTGAGGGACTCGAACCCCCGATCTCCCGCTTACAAGGCGGGCGCTGTACCAACTTAGCTAAACCAGCTTTATAATAATATTTTTAGTTAATTATCTTGTTTCAATTTTTGCACAAGAAATATAAACAAAGCAAGCCATAAATAATGCTGATAATCAAAAAGAGAATACCCAATTCGCTGGTCCTTTGCTTTTCTGTTTTCAAAACTGTAAAATAATTACAAAAGGTAAGAATTAAAGGTAAAAAGGCTAAAAAGCCAAAAGCTATTTTCTCTAAAAATCTTACTAAATTCATATATTATTTTTAACAAAATCAGCAATATAATAAACTACAGCAACAACCATATTTTTCTGCTTTGCCTACATAATCACTTAGTTTTTATGACAAATAATTGAATTTTCATTATGTTTTTTTTACGCCTTAAAATACTGAAAGACTAAAAAACCTAATCCTTAATCCTCATTTCGCGGGTCTCAATCATATTTTTTCTCTTTAATGGTGTCAATTAAACTTAAATCCTCCTGACTTAACTCAAAACCTTCAATTTGAGCGTTTTCCTTAACTCTTTGGGGATTACTAGACTTGGGAATAGCAATGGCTCCTTGCTGATAAACTCATCGCAAGCAAATTTGAGCGGGGGTAGCATTATGTTTTTTGGCTAATTGTTTGATTACTTTATTATTCCGACAATTACCCGCCATTAGGGGCATATAAGCCATAACTTTAATATTCTTTTCTTGACAATAAGGAAGTAAACGCTTTTGCCGAAAAGCGGGATGAAGTTCTATTTGGTTAACCGTAGGCTTAATTTCACAATTAGCCAATAATTCGTCTAAATGTTTCGGTTCAAAGTTGCTGACCCCAATCGCTTTTAATTTGCCTTCCCGATAAGCCTGCCTTTCAAGCCTCTAATCTTTTTTGGGGTACGGGTCAGTGAATTAAGCATAAATCCAAATAATCAGTTTGAAAGTTTGCTAGCATTTGGTCGATAGTTTTTTTAGCGGTGTTATATTCGCATTGGTGAGTATTCAGTTTAGAAACTAAAAATACTTCTTGGCGAGGAACACCACTATCTTTGACCGCTTGCCCTATCATTTTTTCGTTATTATGCATTTGAGCACTATCAATTAAGCGATATTCTCGTTGTAAAGCATATTGAACGGCTTGCTTGTCTCGCTGATAATTAGTCAGATTTCAACTTCCTAAACCAAATAGCGGGATTATTATTCCATTGCTTAAAGCAATTGTTTTTTGGAGAATATTCATATTATTATTTTTTGGATTATTAGAATTGTCGGTTGGTTCTTGTGGTTTTGGTAGTGAGGAGGTTGGTTTTTTCTGACAATAATTTACCAAAATGATAACTACTAATATTCCTACTGCCAGCAAAGAAACCAGCAAAATTATTTTTTTGGTTCTTTTCATGATTTCTCATAATCTTAAATTATAAATGTTTCTTAATTAAATTTGCTACTGTTTGGGTAGGTTGTGCACCATTACTTAATCATTTTTGAATGCTTTCTTTGTCTAACTTTATTTCTTTGGTTCTCGAGTTATAATGACCTAATTCTTCTAAATAATTTCCTGTATCTCGTGGTTTACGACTGTCTACGGCAATAATTCGATAAGAATGCTGGTGTTTTTTTCCTCTTTGAGTCAAGCGAATTTTAACAACCATTATTTAACTGCTCCCTCCTTATGAGATTGAGTTTTTTGACAAAATTTACAATATTTTCGTAAATTTAACTTCAAGTTTTGTGTTTGTATTCCTTTGGTCTTAGTTGTGCGATAATTTCGGTGGCTAGTCTTTTTTTTAGTTAAGCACTCTTGACAAATTAGGGAAATATCGCTCTTAGATTTTTTTTTCGCCATTTAATTATATTTTTACACGGCTTTTTTTTCTTAGTTCGATTTTTATCTATGTGCAAATAGACATGAAAAAAATCAGTAATGACAAAACCTAACCAAAAACTAAATACAAAAAAAGCAGAGTTGGTGGCTCCTGGTTAGGCCAGAAAATCGCAACTCAAAAAATTCCTCTTTAATTCTTAGCAAATTTCCACAAAAGAGTCCACACACAGGTCAAACGACTAAGTTTCTTTCCTCTGTGGCTGTTTCTATCTTAAAGGATTTAGCAAAAATAGGAAAGTTGACTTTTAGGATGGTTTTTTAACAAAAAAGAATATTACTTAAAGACTTATTTAAACGACTATTTCTTGTTTTCTAACTCATCTAACATTTCGTTTAACTTTTGGAGCAAATTAATCAAACTACTTTCCTCTAATCTTGACAATTCTTGACCAATTTTATTAGTCAAATTTTTTTGCTTATTAGTCAAATTTTTTATTATGCCGACAATGCTCTCATCAGACAAGCCTAATTTTTCTCGAATTGCTTTTTTGATTTCAGTTTTTAGACTAGTCCATTTGCCCTTACGAATGTATTCACTAGCCAAAAAAGCAATTTTGTTATCTACTCCTCAAGAAACCAAAAAAGTTCAAATGTCTTCTCGGCAAGAAATTAATTCTTCTAATTTCATGCCTTCTTTGTAATGACTTTGTTGGTTTTGAGTTCAAACATCAGTCCCGTGAGAAAAGCCTGAGATTTGCACTAATTGGGAAAATTTGGTTGGCTTTAAAGATTTGAGGAAGTTTCTTTTCACAAAATCAGTGCCAAATTCCGGAATTCCCAAAGTATCCGCTTGGGTGAAAACTTCCATAATTTTCTCGTCATGAAAGGAAACAGTGGTCGGATTTACTTTTGTTAATTCGTATAACTTTTGTAGAACAGTGGGCTCATCGTGTCCCAAAATGTCTAACTTCAAGAAAATTTTGGCTAAAAAACTGTATTCAAAGTGAGTAGTTTTTCATTCCGCCTGCCTGTTATCTGCTGGATAATTTAAGGGAGTATAATTGTGAATATCAATATTTTGAGGAATAATTAATAATCCGCCAGGATGTTGACCAGTGGTGCGCTTAATTCCTTTTAATTGTTCTAGCAATTTTTCGTCATCACCATTAGCATAAAGATTAAATTTAGGATTAAGTTCTTTTTTTAATTTTTTGTATTCTCGTAAAAATATTTCTGCGGTTTGCTGGGATAGTTTATTAATTGTGCCAATGCGATAAACATATTTTTCTCCTAAAAGTTCCCGAACATAATCATGAGCAACTTTTTGGTATTCGCCAGAAAAATTTAAGTCAATATCCGGAGTTTTTTCTCCTTTTCAACCAAAAAAAGTTTCAAAAGGTAAATTGTGTCCTTCTAAAGTTAATTGATCTTTACATTGCTGGCAATTAGGAAATTCGTTAATATCATAGCAAGAAAAGACTTTTTGGTCAGTTTGATAAGGCTCGAAATATTTACAATTTTGGCAAAAGTAGTAAGGAGATAAAGGATTAAGGTCAGTAATGTCAAGGAGGTAAGCAATAAAAGAAGAGCCTACCGAACCCCGAGAACCGACGATAAAGCCATCTTGGTGGGTTTTTTGGACTATTTGATAAGCTAATCAGTAAATTGAAAGGTAATTTTCCCGAATAATTTTCCATTCTCTTTCAATTCTTTGTTTTACTGGTTGAGGCAAATTATCACCAAATAGTTCTTGGGCTTTTTTTTGGTATACTTGAACTAACTTTTTTTCGTTCTCCGAAAAATCAGGATACTGAATTTGCTCGTCAAAAATAACAATATCCTCGGTTTGGTTAACAATTCTTTGGGGGTTGGTGAAAATTATTTCCTCCATCAAGTCAGCATCTTGTAAAAATTTTCAATCTTCAATTATTTCTTTTCGAGAACGTAAATGCTGATCTGGTAGGTTGTCAAAACGATCTTCTTTGCCATCTAAAGTAGCTTCATTATATAAAGAATGCCTGGCTCCATTCATTCCTTCATTAGCGACAATAATTTGCTTGATAATTTTTTGTTCGGGTTGAAGATAGTGAACGTTGTGATTAACAATCGCTGGGACATTTAAAAGTTTAGCAGTTTCAATTATCTTGGTGGTAATTTTTTTTAATTCAGTTTCTCCCATTCGCCCGTTTAATCAAAGGTGCCGAAAACTACTAGGGCTGTTTATTTCAATGTAGTCATAAAATTTTATCGCTTTTTGTCGGTCTGATGAGTTGTTAAAAGCACTGAAAAGGGAAAATATTTCCCCTTCCCGGCTGCCAACTGCTCCAATTAACAAATTTTGCCGATTTTTTTCTAAGTCTGAACGAAAAACGCAAGGCACTTTAAAAAGGTTGTCAGTATGAGAAAGAGTAATTAATTGATATAAATTATTTAATCCCGCTTGATTTTTTGCTAAAACTTTGACTTTGTAACCTCGATTAGGAAAGTACTGGTGATTAATCAAGTTTTCAACTTCTTTTCACTGTTTAATTTCTTGCTCTTGAAGAGATTTTAGTAATTTAATAAATAAATCAGTTAATAGTTTACTGTCGTCCAAAGCCCGGTGGGTTTGTTGAATTTTGCCTTTTCCGGTGGAACGGCTCAATTTTTCCAGACTATATGATCTTCTCTCTGGCAAAATTATTCAGGCTAATGGCAAAGTATCAATTACCGGATGCGGTAAGTCTTCTCGAAAAACTTCTTTCCAAACCTTATTAACAAAAGTAAAATCGAAGTTGCGAGCATTATGAGCCACTAAAACACAATTTTTTCAATCTTGGCGAATTTCAGGTAAAATCTGTTTAATTTTCTTTTCTTTTTTTAATTTTTTTGGGTCAATGTCAGTGTATCAAGATTTCAGCACCTCAGTCGTAATTTCTTTTTCTGGACAAACTAAATAGGCTTTTTCTTTAAGGATTTCACCTTTTTTTCAAATAACATAACCAATTTCAATTATTTCATTATATTCTGAGAAAAATCCAGTTGTTTCCAAGTCAAAAATACAATAAGTTAAATCTTCAATATTTTGGTTCAAAAATTCGCGAGATTTTGAACTATGGTTAAAAACATAAGGAGGTAATTTATCTTCCAACATTTCCATTTCACAACCATAAACTAGTTTAAGATTAGAACTATGAAACTGCCAAAATTCGGGAAAAGCCTGCACATTATAATGGTCGGTGATTCCCAAAGTACTGTATCCTTTTTCTTGGGCTACTTTAATATATTCAATTGGACTACTTATGCCATCCAGAGTACTAAATCTAGTGTGAATGCCTAATTCAATTAATTTTTTTTCCTCTCACTGGTTAATGATTTCTTGGTTCAGAGAATTTTTTTTGGCTTTGAGTTGCTTTTTGTTTGCACTTAATTGGTTGGTAATAGGAATTTTTTGGTTAACTGGAATATCTTTTTTTTTTGGTTCATTTATTACTTTTTCTGTTTTTTCCTGGCTTTTTTTAGTGTCGTTTGTTTTTTCTCTTTTATCAGACTGGGAAAGAGTTTTTTTAATTTGAGGAGAAGTGATGCCTAATTTTTCCCAGCCTAGATTGCTGAGAGCCTTTTTTAGAATTAAAATATCAGAACGCACATCTTCTTCTTTTTTGTCAATATTTAGCAGTTGTAAAGTGCCTCGCCGCAGAGTAATTTTTTCGTTTAATTGTCATTGGTTAATAATCAATCCTAATTGTTTATCTTTTCATAAAAAAGGGTTAAAATAAAGAAAATTCAGATAACTTTTTAATTTTGTTTCGTCTATTTCAGAAAAAGCAGTAAACTTAACCTGATAATTTAGATAGTTAAATAAATAAAATAACTTATTATAAAGTGAATAAAATGTTTTTTCTAATTCTTTTATTTCCAAGTAAGAAGGAGAAACAACTTCCAAAGAGAAAGTAGCAGGAAAAGTTATAAATTCAATTTTTTTGTTCTTGAATTCGAAACATTCTTGATTAATTTCAGTGAGAAAATGAGGAAAAGAAATAGACATGTTTATGATAAATTTTTAGTTTATATGAAGAATTTAAAGTCTTTATAGAGAAGTAAAAGACAAAATAATTAATTTTACTTAATTGCTGGCTTTTCTATAGATAGCCAATTAACAGGATTCTTTCCAGTTTCAATTAGTAAGTTATTAACTCTGGAAAAAGGTTTAGAGCCAAAAAATTTATGTTTAACACCAAGATTAACACTAAAAGGTGAAGGGTGAGTAGAAATAATACTGAATTTGTCAGCAATTTGGCATTCATTTTTAATTAACTCGGCTTTTTTGCCCCAAAATATTCAAACTAGTTCAGGATTATAGTTGTTTAAATACTTAATCAAGGAGTAAGTAAACTCTTCTCAAAGTTCCATATGGGATAATGGTTCACTTTTTTGAACAGTTAAAGCAGTATTTAACAAAAACACCCCTTCTTTTACTCAAGGGAGCAGATTACTGCTGGTGGGTGGAGGACAATCAAACTCACGACCTAACTCCAAAAAAATATTTTGCAAAGTAGCAGGAATATAGCCAGGTTTTTGAGTGCTAAAAGCAATTCCGTCAGCAACTCAACGTTTTTCAGCTGATCCATCACGATGTTTGATAAGTTCTGATTGATGGTAAGGATCTTGTCCCAAAATTACTACTTTAATTTGTGGCAAAGATATTTCCTGAAACAAACGAAAAACATCCTTTTGCGATGGGCAACACCGACGGTTTTGGTATTCATTGTCTATTTGAGTTAGCAGGTCAGGAAAGTACTTTTGCTTAATTTGTTCTTGAAAGAATTCAATTCAACTTTTTTCGATTAAATGAAGATTAAATTTTTGATATAAAGGTTCATCAAGTATCGTCTGGACCATGAGTATAATATAGTTTTAGCATGATTCGCAAAATTGACAGGAGTATAAAAAAGTATTTGTTCACAAAAGCATGATAGAAAATAATGTTCTCGCTGATAGTGTTTTTTATGGTTTGACTGCCTTGGGTCTTAACAACCATAAAAAAAAGGGATTTTTGGCTGAACTAAAGCAAAGATTTTACATTTACAGTTTTGGTTAGGGAATTTGATTCAACCGGATCCATCTCCTCATTCAGGACACTGATTTTGAACGGCTGCCATTATGGCACAGTTACGGCAATAATCATAGTTATTTTTTTGGTAAGCGATGAAATGGTCAGCGCAGCCCGAACAGGATTTTTTTATTCTTTTCATGCTGAGCCTCCTTTGGTTAGCCGTTGAGGATCTTGGTCGGCACACTCCGTTGTTTTTTCATACTTGCTTTATATAATGACAAAAAGGAAACAGTTGCAAAAAAAGTTTTGATTATTTAAAAATTAAGTATAAATATGAGTTCACAAGAAAGAACAGAAATCATCAGTCAAAAAACTACTATTCCCCAAGCTTCCCAAGAAGAGAAATGACACTTTATTGATGTAAATGAAGTAGAAAATAAAGCTCCAGGGAGAATTGCCGTTGAAATATCCCTATATTTACAAGGAAAAAAAGAAGTAAACTGCTTTCCTAATTTTGACCACGAAATTTATGTTGTTTTAGTAAACGCTAGCAAAGTGGAATTTACTGGAAAAAAACTGAATGACAAACTCTATTATAGGCACTCCGGTTATCCAGGAGGATTGAAAGAAACAAGTGCTAAAATAATGCTAGAAAAAAATCCCATTAAGTTAATGGAAAGCATCGTTAAAGGAATGTTGCCGCCAAATAAATTGCGAAAAAGGCGAATGAATAGACTATTTATTTTTCCTGATAAAGAACATAATTTACAAGCCCGAGAAAAAAATTTTATTAAAATTAACATATCATCAAGACGAAAAAAACTTTTAAATAATGAATAACGCTAATCATAATTACTACATTGGTACTGGAAGAAGAAAATCCTCTAGTGCTACGGTTTATTTGAAACCCAATGGTGCAGGAAAAATAGAAATCAGAAAAAGAGGTAAAAAAGAGAAAAAAGACCTAGACGAATATTTTACTAATTCGCTACTTAATAAAAAAGAGATTTTAAAACCACTAGAACTTTTGAATAAACAAAATGATTATGACTTAAAAATTAGAATAAAAGGAGGAGGAACCACCGGGCAATTAGAAGCCATTAGATTAGGAATAGCCAAAGCACTTTTAGAAATTTCTTCGGAATACCGAACCACCTTAAAAGGATTTGGCTTATTAACCCGTGACCCTCGCCGAGTAGAAAGAAAAAAAATTGGCTTGAAGAAAGCCCGCAAAGCTACTCAATACTCTAAGCGTTAATTAATAAACTTTGCCATTGCTAAAATCATTAGTTAAAATGCCTTAGGAACAAATAAATATATGGAATCAACAAATAATTTCCTCTCAGAGAGGACAAAAAGAAATTTACAAGCAATTGGTTATAATGAATTAACTGACATTCAAAAAAAAGTTATTCCTTTAATTTTAGAAGGAAAAGATATTATTGCTCAATCCCGAACTGGGACCGGAAAAACTGCGGCTTTTATTATTCCCAGTTTAGAAAAAATAGAGCCAATTGCTAAACCCCAAATTTTAGTTTTAGTGCCAACCCGAGAACTAGCTTTACAAGTTAGTGAAGAAACAGAAAAATTATCTCGGGGCAGCAAATTACGGATATTAGCAGTTTATGGCGGTGCTTCCATGAAAGATCAATTGCGTTCACTCCGTTCTGGTGTTGATGTAGTAATTGGCACTCCTGGGAGAATAACGGATCATCTGGAAAGAAAAACTCTAAAACTAAACAGTTTAATTTTTGTCGTCCTTGACGAGGCTGACGAAATGATTAACAAAGGTTTTTTATCCGCTATTGAAAAAATAATCAAAATGACTCCAAGCGAGCGACAAACTTTACTCTTTTCGGCCACTATTACTTCGCCAGTAGCCAAATTTGCCAAACTTTATTTAAAAAATCCCGTGCGAATTAGTGGAGAAACAGAAACTTTGCCAGAAAATGAAATTAAACACTATTATTTAGAAACCGCTCCCCGACAAAAAAATTTGTTTTTGGTTGATTTTCTTCGTCTTCATAGTTCTGAATTAATTCTTGTTTTTGTGAATACCAAAAAAAGAGTTGAACAAATCAATGAAAAATTAAGCAAAGAAAAGTTAAGAGTTGATTATATCCATAGCGATTTGTCCCAAACTCGCCGAACCAGAGTTTTTAATAAGTTTAGAACTAAACAAATAACTTTATTAATTGCTACTGATGTTGCTGCTCGAGGACTACATGTTAATGATATTGCTTACGTTATTAATTATGATTTTCCCCAAAGTTCAGAATTTTACATTCACCGAATTGGTCGTACTGGTCGAGCCGGAGCCGGTGGTCAAGCCATAACTTTTATTAGTTCTCCCAAAGAAAAAAAATTATTGTTTTCTCTAGCAAAACAAAGAGGATACAAAATTGAACCATTAAATCTGCCAAGCAAAGACCAAATTGACCAAATCCTAGAAGACAAATTGTTGGAAAGAATAATTAACAATTTAGAAAAAAATGAAACTTCTCAAGGTAATGATGAAAAAATCAAAAAATTAAGTGAAAAATACGGTGCTGAAAGGATAATTAATACTCTTTTTAACTTATTAACTAATGCAAAAAACTCTCTCTAACAAATAAACATGTTTGATTCATTGTTGATAAATTAAATTTCACGATTTCACTTTATTTTTAAAAAGAACTCTCCAATTTTTAATAAACATTTTTGGACAAATAAAAACTAATTTAACTAAAAATTCTTATTATGGGACAAAGAAGAGTAGTTTGTGGCACTTGTCATAAAAAAAAATGTGAATGTGGGGGCAAAAAAAAGAAATAATTAAAAAAAGCAAATCTTTTCGCAAAGATTTCAAAAATGATTAACTTAATCTGAGCCATGACTGAAGAATATATAATCGGTCAAGACAATTCTTTGCCTTGGAAAATCAAGGAAGAAATGCAACATTTTGCTAAGACTACTCGAGGGCATACAATATTAATGGGCCGAAAAACTTTTGAGAGTATTGGTAAACCTTTGCCTGGAAGATGTAATATTGTTCTCACTAAAAATCAAGAATGAACGAAAGAAATTAAATTAAAATATCCACAATTAACAGTAGAAAATAATCTTACTACAATTATTCAGTCATTTAACAATAGTCCAGAGCAGTTATTTATCATAGGTGGCAAAGAAATATTTTACCAAACTTATCCTTTTGCTGACCAACTACACATTTCGGTAATCAAAAAAAAATACCCGGGCAATGTTAAATTAGATTTCTTTCCCGAAATGATTAAAAATTTTCAATTAAAAGAACAAAAAAATTTCTCACAATTTATAGTTAAAATTTTCGCAAAAAAGTAAAATTCTGATTTTGTTGTTCCTCTTTTTGTAAACTTGACTAAAACTTTTTGTTTCTTTTATCAGGTTTAAAATTTTCTTATAATCATCTATGTTTTCTTATCTAAAAGTTGAAAAACACATCCCAGTGATGTCCGCAGAAGTTTTAAACTATTTGGATATGAAGAAAAATGGCATTTACCTTGATTGTACCTTGGGAAGCGGTGGACATTTGCAAATTATGTTAGAAAGATGTCCAGAAATAAAAATAATTGCTTTTGACCAAGACCAAGAAGCGATTAAGCGTTGTCAGCAGAATCCATTTTTTGCTAGCAAAAAAATTACTTTTATTAATGACAATTTTGTTAACTTTCCTCATTATCTAACAGAGTTAAATATTTCCCAAGCAGACGGCTTTTTGTTTGATTTAGGAGTTTCCAGCGAACAGTTAAATGATGCTTCACGGGGCTTTAGTTATCGACAAGAAGCTCCTTTAGATATGCGAATGTCAACCGAAAGTACTCATAGCACTTTAACCGCTCAAAAAATCATTAATAATTGCAGTTGTCAAAAATTAACCGAGATTTTTCGTGAATATGGTGAAGAAAAAAAAGCCAAAAAAATAGCTTGGCGCATTTGCCAAGTTCGTAAAAAGGAAAAAATTACTACCACTCAACAGTTAGTGAGCATAGTAGTTAGTTGTTTTTCTCAAAAAAGTAAGAAACATCCCGCTCGTCGGGTTTTCCAGGCTTTGCGAATTGCTGTTAATCAAGAACTGATTAATCTTTCCCGAGGGCTAGAAAACGCTCTCCAAAAACTTAAAAATGATGGGAGAATTGTTGTAATTAGTTATCATTCCTTAGAAGACAGAATTGTTAAGCAAATTTTCAAAAAATATAGTGAACTTGGTTATTATCAAATCCTCACTAAAAAGCCTTTGACTCCTGCTGGGGAAGAAATTGTTATTAATCATCGAGCTAGGAGTGCAAAAATGCGAGTGATCACTCGTCAAAAATAAAAAAAATAGGTTAAAATTCTATTATATAACATAATATATTATGAATGACAAACACACACACACAAAGTCAATAACATAAATGAACTTATTACCAAAGCAAAGGAATATGCGAACGACAAAAATAAAGGTTGATACTTAAAGAATTTTTACATAAATAACTTTGCGACCCAAGGAGTAATTTTAAAAAATAATGGAGGTGAAACAGTAGAAATTTGAACTGATAATTTTGAAAATAATGGAGAAACTGCTGAGGAAATATTTTCTAATAACATTAAAAAACTAGCAACTGTGGTTGACTTCTTTCCGAAAAATTTAGAATCTAACAGAGAAATAAAAGAGCAAAAAGGCAAAGAAGAGTGTTTGTTCGGTCCCTTTGAATTATCATTTCCCTCTAATTTTGAAGAATTAAAAGAAAAAGTGAAAAAATATTATCAAAAACACCAAAAAGAAATAAAACAAAATCCAGAATTTACTAATTGGATAGAAATAAGAGAAGGTCAAGAAATTACTGGGAGATATGCACACGATGACGAATTTCGTAACAAATTCTACATTTATTTAGGAGAAAAGAGAAAAAAATGAGATAAAGAATTCTCTTTGGGTATTGAAATAGCAATAAAAACGTGAGGAGAAATTATTCTCTATCGTGATTTAGAATTCATTTGCGGTTTAGAAAAAGAAAACCACGAAAACTTACAAAAAGAACTAGAAAAATATTGAAGTGATTTAACTAATGAAAGACAAGTCAAATCTGCTTCTGCTGAAAACTCAGAAAAAATTGATTTAAAGATAAAAACAACAGAAAAGCAAAATGATAATAAGTTGCTAATTGGCTTAATTTTTGGTTTCTCTCTAATTGTTTTAGTTAGTATAGTTGCTTATCTTTACTTTGGTAAGAAAAAAGCAAATTAAACTCTATTTTCTTTCTTAGGAGAAATCAATTTTTCTGCTCTTTCTATGGTTTCACTTTCCTCAGAGGACAATTTAATATCTCTTCGGATTTTACTTTCTCTAATAACCTCAGCGACAGCATTAATTAAATATTGAGCCCGCTCTGCTTTTTTGCCTTCTTCCTTATTTTTAGCCACGGCTATATTGCCAGGAATTATATAGTCAATTAAACTAGGGTCATCACTAGTATTACAAATTGCCATAATCGGAACACCTAACTTTTTGGCTTCTCTGATTGCTGTTTTCTCTTTTTTTAATCAAACAATAAACAATAAAACATTGACCCGCTTTTCACCTTGAAAATAATCAAACCATCCGTTTTTTGGCAAATCAAGCACTCCTTCGTAAACTTTTTTTAATTTATTAATTTTCTTTTCCAATTCAACCTGCTCTCTTTTGGACAAAGTAGCAAATCTTTCTGATTTTTGGAAAGCAAGTAAATTTTTTAAATACTCTATTGTCTTTTGAATAGTGTGAAAATTAGTTAAAAATCCTCCTGGTCAGCGATGCACCAGATACGGAGACTGACAATTAATCGCCGCTTGTTTCGTAATTTCTGCTAAATCAGGAGCAGTTCCTACAAATAGAATTGTTGTATTGTTTTCTTCAATAATTTTTTCAAGTTGGCTTTTAACATAGGAAAAACTTTCAATAATTTTTTGCTCGTCAAGAAGATGCAATTTTCCTCTTTTTCTGGCAATATAGGGTTCCATTTTTGGATTTCAGCGTTGAGTTAAGTTGCCAAATTGTATGCCAACTTTTAAAAGACTTTCTTTCTCAATATTCATATAGTATTTTTAGAGAGTTTTTTTTAATCTCATCTTGTCTATACAAGCAAAAAAGCATTTTGAGTATTAAAATATTCAGGAATTATGAGGAAATAAACAATCATTAGTAAAACAAATGAGTAAAGAAACAAGCGAAATTAGCGGAAAGAATTAGACCGAATTAGGAACTATCCAAAGACAGGAAGCAAAAGCGGAAAGGCAAGAAGTTTTTTTTTGTTTATTGGAGTAATATTAATTTGCACAAGAAAATTAGGAAGAATATTTGTTTCAAATTTGGCTTTTTAACTCTTTAAGTTTATTCTGAAAAAAATCTGGTAATGGGGTTTGAAAAAGAAATTTTTCTTTCTTTGGTCCAAAAAATTCTAAGCCGTAAGCATGTAAAAATTGACCAATTTCGGGATTAATGCAAACCGAACCATAAAGTGGGTCATTATAAATTGGATGGTTAATCTTTTGAAAGGCCAGCCGAATTTGGTGAGTTCGACCAGTCAGAGGAAAAATCCTTAAAAAAGTGTAGTTATTTAATCTCTCAATAACTTGAAAAGAGATTTGAACTAGTCTACCCTGCTGGGCATTTAAATCCATCCTAATTTTTCCCTTATTCGGAAATTTTGTCTGCACATAAAAAGTAATTTCCCCGCTTTCATTAACTAAAACTCCTTCAACTAATGCTAAATAAGTTTTTTGGATTTTTCTTTTTGCAAAAAGAGCAGTTAGATAATTAAAACTTTCTGAATTTTTGGCTACCAAAAGCAAGCCCGTGGTCTGACGGTCTAGCCGGTGAACTATTCCTCAACGAGAAACAGAAGCAAGTAACGGCTCATATTTGATTAAAATTTCTTCTAAACTTTCCGCATAGTCCTTAGTTTTCTGAACGACCAAATTATTTGGTTTATTAACTACTAATAGGTTTTGGTCTTGGTAAATAATGTTAATCATGTTTTTTTTGATTGTTCTGTAAAAATATAACTATAAAGATAGAAAAAAATGAGTATACCCTTTGTTAAAGAAACTAAAAGGAAAATTGCTGAGACCAAAAAAGAAGGTAATGAATTATATGTTCTAATTGAAGGATTTCAGGCTCGGCTGGTAGACGAAACAACGGCTTGAATTATCCGTAAACTTTTAGATGCTAAAATAAAATTTGATCCAAAAGCGAAAGTATTTTTACCAAATCAGCGAGAAAGACTAGCCGTTCCGAAGTCTCCACATAAGCATAAAGACTCTCAAGAACACTTTGGTAGAATAACGCATCGTCGCTTAATTAAAGTTACAGATACTTCTTTTGCTGATTTGAACAAGGCTGGTTTAGCAGGTGCTTATCCGCAAATTTCTCGGGGAGTTCAGATTAGAATAAAAGTTTAATACGAACGGAGAGAACGAAAATCTTTTACTCTTAATTTATAGGTTTTTTTACCAATTTTAAACTTTTGAATGTTCCCTTGAAATTTCCTTTTAGTAGCACACATTGAAAAAGAACGATTGTTTCCTACCAAAGGCTTATTTTCCCTCTTTAATATTTTTTTTAATTTTATTTCTATCTTTTCCATATATTTTTATTTTTACCATTATGAACCAAAAAAATCAATTAAATAACAACAAAAACACTAAAAAACGCTTTTTTATAATAATTATTAGCGGAATTATCGCAATGTTTTTACTAATAGCAATTGTTCTTTTCGCAAAAAAATCTAACCATAAAGCCCAAGAACCAACTACTTCTGAAAATAATAATCAGCCAGCAATCGAAAAAGAAACTAATCCTGAAACTAATCAACCAGCACAAGAAATATCTCCTGCTGATAAAGAACAATGTCCTTATTTAAACGAACAAAATCTAATAAACAAAAAGGGTCTTTGTGAAATGCCTCTTTGAAATGATAACCAAAAATCAAATGAGGATTTAATAAAATGAAGGCAAATTCCCCAAGAATACATAATTAAACTCTGAAAAAAAGGTTATCATTGAAATGATATTTTACAATTATGAGGCTGAAACTTACCACCAGAAATTATTCCTAACTTAAAAGCCGAAAAAAGTATTGGAGTTATTAATACTTTATCTTATCTTCTTGGTATTCCTTGTTCGGTCATTGAAAAACGAAAAACTATGTCCGAAGAAGAAAAAAATGCTTGAAAGAAAAAAATGGAAAATGAGGAACTAGGTGTCTCAAACAAAGCGATATTTATAGTACGAAAATCTTCCTCTCCAACTATTAATTTTGACAGAAAAATACATGGTGCTAGCCCTTACGGTAACACGCTAAAATACGTTGAAAAACTAGTCAAATTCGCTTTCCAACAGGAAAATATTAATTCCAACAATTACGAGATATCAGTATTGAGTTGTATCGGAGCCGAAAATTTTGGTAAAGAAGGCGACATACAATACGGAAATGTAATTGGAAAATCAATCGGAGTTGCTTATTATCTTGGTTTATTAAGCGCTATTCACCAAAAACCAATTAACCAAGCCGTAGCCGCCACCGGAGTTGTTAATTTAAAAGAAAGAAAAGGAAAAATTAACGAGCAAGAAGTTAACTTATCCGCCGGTGCCGTTTTACCAATTGCGGGGTTAAGAGGAAAAACTATTGCCGGCACTGAAAAAGGAGTTAGCCGTCTGGTGCTTTCCAAATATAATTCCTCGCCTAACCTTTTATCACAGGAAAGTAGAAAAAGTAAAGAATGAATAAAAGCCGAGGATTATCAATCAGTAGTTTTTTATCCTGAAATTAAACAAAAACTAACCGTTAATTTTGTTGAAAATACTACCGAACTACGAAAATTACTTTTAGGAGGAGAATTAAGTTAATGGATTTCGGTATTGACAAACTTATTATTATTTTCCTTGCCATTTTAACTTTAATTTTGCTTTTAATTTTTTGACTTTGACAAAAAAAATTGGCTAACCAGCAAGAAAAATTAAAAAAAACTCAAATTCAACAACAAAAAAAAGAAATTAATCTCATAACTAGAGAAGAAAAACTTCGCTTAGCCCAAACTTCTCTTGCTATACAAAAGAAAAGTCTCCAAAAAGAGGAAGAAAAAATAACTAATTTAAATGAAAGATTATTACAAAAAGGAAAAATAATCACCGAACAAATTGAAAAATACGACCAAAAAGAGCAAAGATTAGAAGAGAGAGAAAAAGAATTACACCAGAAAGAGCAAGTAAATAATAATCAATTAAATCAAATTAATAAATTACATCAGGAAGTCGAACAAAAACTTTGGGAAGTCTCCCAAATGGATAAAAAAGAAGCCAAAGAAACCCTTTTTTTTCGCTTAAAAGAAAAAATTAAGGAGGATTTAGATAAGCAAACCCAAAAAGAAATTAAACACAATCAAGAAAAAGTTAAAGAAGAAAGCACCAAAATTATTTGTTTGGCATTAGAAAAATATAGTTCTGAATTAGTATATAGCAAAACAGTTAACCATTTAAAAACTGATGATAGTCGAACCGTAGGAAGAATTATTGGTAAAGATGGTCGCAATATCAATTTTTTTCGCAAGTTGACCGGAGTAGACCTTTTATTAAATTCTGAAAATGAAGTTGCTCGACGCAAGCCAAAAGAAAGTAAAAAAAAAGAAGAATGAATAATTGAAATCTCTTGTTTTAATTCTTTACGACGAGAAATTGCTACTCGCACCTTACAAAGATTAATTAACGAACAAAAATTTAGCCCTCTCCAAATGGAAACAGTTTTTCAAGAAGTAAGTCAAGAAGTTGACGAGATTATTCGACAAAGTGGAGAAGAAGTATTACATGAATTACAAATTAGTTCGGTTCATCCTGAATTAGTTAAACATTTAGGTAAATTAAAATTTCGTACTAGTTACGGACAAAATGTTTTGGAGCATTGTCTAGAAGTTGCTAAAATGGCTGCTAATATTGCTGCTGAACTAGGACTAGACATTAATTTAGCCAAAAGAGCCGGCTTGTTTCATGATATCGGCAAATCTGTTGAGGATGACGGTCTTTCTCACGTCACCAGCGGAGTAATTATTGCTAAACAATACAAAGAACCAGAGATAGTTATTAATGCTATTGCTTCCCATCATCGTAACTTTCCAGCGGATAATCCTTACTCTTTCATTGTGATGGCAGCTGATACTCTTTCTGCGGCTCGTCCGGGTGCTCGGGGTCAGCAATTAGAGGCTTATATTTCCCGAATGGAAAGTTTGGAAAAATTGGCTAAAGAATTTTCTGAAGTAGAAAAAATTTATGCTTTTCAAGCCGGTAAAGAAATTTGAGTAATTGTTAATGCCAAAAAAGTTAGTGATTATCAACTTTTAGAAGTTTCCGAGGCTATTCAAAACAAAATTCGCGAACAAATTATTGTACCCGGAGAAATAATTATTTCTGTTTTACGAGAAACTAAATTTACCCAAAAAATGAATACTTTGCCACAAATCGGCAAACCTAAAAAGAAAAAGCAAATCAATGCAAAAAAAGAAATTTTATAATTAAAATGGCGCTCCTAGGAAGATTCGAACTCCCGACGACCCGTTTAGGAAACGAGCATTCTATCCACTGAATTATAGGAGCAATTAACGATTTTTCAAAATTGCTTATAAAACGGTGCAAGTAATCAAAAGCAAAAGCAAAAAAAAAATGGTCTATTTTACCGTTTTTTGGCAATTCTTTTCTCTCGGGAATTTACATATTTTTTTCCATACATGAATTTTTATGTAAAAATCTAATAAGGGGACTTGGCCGAGCGGCTTAAGGCGACAGTCTTGAAAACTGTTATACTTCGGTATGCAAGGGTTCAAATCCCTTAGTCCCCTCCATTTACGAAATTTTTAAATATTGTTGAAGTCTATGTCATTAAGGAAAAAATAGTTATTGCCTTTTCACCTAATTTTTAATTAGTCTATAAAAATAAAACCAATATTGCCTTCTCTTGAAAAGTAGCAAAAATTAATAATATGAGTAATGCTGAGTTAGAAAAAAAGATAATTAACTTTTTTCAGCAATTGGAGCCAAAGGGAATTACTTCTCCTTCAGATTTTTCCTTTTCTCCAAAAACCAAAAATAGCCAATTTACTCCTTTTTTAAAAATTAAAAATGATTATGAAAAAATCGACCAAGAAATCAGAGAGTATCAACTCTTAAAACAAGAGACAACTGATACCGAAAGCCAAAATTTTTTAGAACAAGAAATAAATTTATTAGAAACAAAAAAAACTGTTCTTATTGAAAAAGTTAAGCAAGAATTAATTAGTCAAGAAAAAAATACCCAAAAAGTTTTAATAGAAATTCGTCCCGGAACCGGAGGAGTAGAAGCAGGATTGTTTGCTAGAGATTTATACCGTATGTATGTTAAGTTTGCTAAAAAAAAAGGTTGGAGAGAGAAAAAAGATGAAGAAGAAGACGAAATCCATGCTGATAGTCTAGGCAATTTTACTTTTGCTTCTTTTTTTATCAAAAGTAAAGAAGTATATAAATATCTAAAAAATGAAGCCGGAATTCATCGGGTTCAAAGAGTTCCGGTTACTGAAAACAAAGGACGCTTACAGACTTCTACTGTTAGTGTTGTCATTTTACCCGAAATCCAAGATATTACCGTTAAAATCAATCCTCAAGACTTAAAAATTGAAACTTGCCGTTCCAGCGGGAGCGGAGGACAACATGTTAATACTACTGATTCTGCGGTGAAGATTACGCATAAACCAACAGGAATTATTGCTACTTCTCAAGCCGGTCGCAGTCAGCACGACAACAAGGAAAAGGCTATGTTTGTTTTAAAAAATCGTTTATTTGAGAAATATTGCCAAGAACAAGAAAGAGAAATTGGTAATCTGCGTTCTTCAGCTATTGGCACTTCAGAAAGAGCTGAAAGTATTCGCACTTATAATTATCCACAAAACCGCGTAACTGATGACCGTTTAAGAATGAGTTGAAATAAACTTAAATTCATTATAGAAGGAGATTTAGAAGAAATCTGCCAAAAGTTAATCGATTATGAAGTTGAAAAAAAGTTAGAAAATTATCAAAAATTAACTAGTAAAAAGTAAATACAGTGTTTAACTTCGCTTACCACTAAGAAAATAAGAGGAAAAATAAACTTCAAAAAAGCGAGATGCCATAATTTTGGATATTTATTACAAGAGTGGTTTTTCATATAATCCCTTAAAAATTTTAAAATTTTTTTTGTTAATCCAATTCTTTCTATAAGGAGCAAATATAACATAACAAATAAAATTATATATATGTTTGAGTTTAATTTACTTTCTTTCATTTTGGGTGTTTTAGCAGGAGCAATTGCCGGTTGCTTTCTTGCTTATTACTTGCTCAAAAAATACATGGAAAAAAAAATGCAAGAAGTTACTAAGTTAATGAAAAAAGAAGAAATTAGACAATTAGCAGGTGCTTTTGGTCATAATTTATCTGAACAGCAAATCAACTTGATGATGAGCAGCATGGAAAGAGCCATGGAACAAGCCAAGGCTAAGAATAAGAAAAAATAATTATTATTCGCCACTTAATAATTTCAGAACGCTCTTAAATTCAGACTTTTGGCAAAATTCAATTAAATTTTGATTACTTTTTCATTGATTTCAATTAAAATCACACTGTTCTCAACTAATTGGCAAAACTAAATCATCTTTTAAAGTAATTAACTGTTTATTTTGAAAAACTAATTCTTGATCTTTGGTTAATAATTCTTGAATTTTTGGAGGTAATTGTTGACTATTTTGATAAAGTTTCTCAATTGTGCCAAAATTTTGAATTAATTGCTGAGCCGTTTTCGGGCCGATTCCGCCAACTCCTTGAACATTATCAACTTGGTCTCCTATTAAGCAAAGATAATCAATATAATTATGAGGGGAGAAGTTATATTCTTGCCAAAAATCTTGTTCAGTAAAAGCCAAAATTTCTCCTTGCACATACTTGTAAATTTTTACCTGTGGAGAAAGTAATTGCATTAAATCTTTGTCTTGAGAAAAAATGACAAAGTTGTAATCAGAATGAAGTTGCTCGTTTTGGGCAAGAAAAGAAGCAATTAAATCGTCAGCTTCAAAATTGGCTAGTTGTATCAGAGGAACATCACTTTGTGCCAATAAATCTTGGAGAATTTTTATTTGTTGAAGCAATTTCGGTGGAGTAACTAAGCGATTTTTTTTGTAATCTGGGTAAATCTGGTGACGGAAATTAACTTTGGTGCTATCAAAAACAACTAACAATTTCTGATAATCATTTCCCCGAAGCAGACTAATTAACACTCGGAGGAAAATAAAAACTGCTTTTAATTCACTTTCTCAAAGTAAATGTTGAGAAGCGTGATAACAACGATGGAGTAAATTATTCCCATCAATGAGGAGAAAAATTTTTAATTCTTTTTCCATAAGTTTATATTTAACCTTTTTAGTTCTTTGAATTTAAATTAGAAAATAATATAATATAATATCCACTTTGGGGCAAAAATCAAATAAAAAAAGATAAAAATCTTAATATAAATATGTTCAAAAGTTTCCTTTTTCATCGTTGAACCAAAACCATTCTCCGAATAACTAATTTAATTTTTGGAGTAATTTTTTTGTTTTTGCTGAGTTATAAGTTTAGAGATTATAATAAAACTGCTAAATTAGATGTTTCTTTTTTGCCACTTATTTTTTTTCTAATTCTTGCTTATTTTTATTATTTATTTACGGAATGATTAATTAAAAAAATCACTACTTATCAATTAGACCAAAACCAACTTTTCCAAGTTCTCCAAGAAAAAAAACTGACAGTAGAAGGGCAAGAATACCAAGTAGAAAAAATTGCCCATCTCCAAGTTCGCTTTCATAGCCGAATGGTGAATTTTCAAGGAATTTTAATTATTCCCCAAGAGGACGATTATTTAAAACTTAATTTTTTGGCTAATTCTTCCTTGGACTATTATAAACAGCAACTATTTAATTATTTACAAGGAATTTCTTGGCAAATTCAAGGAAAAAAACAACTTTCATGAGTGCGGATTTGCTTTCATTTAGCCTTATTAACTTTCTTTTTCGGCTATTTATTTACTATTGCTCCTAAGATTATCCATGAAGCAGCCCGACGACACCAACAACAAGGGCAAAAGGAACCAGCGGGAGAACCAAGCGGCGAAGATGGAGGAGGAATGGATTGAGAAGGAGAAGACAAAGCTGCTCATTATCTTCAGCGTTTAAATAATGAACCTTTTCCTCCCCAAGCCAAAAAAAATATTAAAGCAAAAATTTCCGAATATAAAAAAGCCTATTTTCAAGAAAAAATAAGTTTAGAAGAACAATTGCGAGAAATATTTTCGCTTCCTTGATCACAAACTACAACGGAAAATCAAGATTTAGCAGTTGCCAAAAAAGAATTAGACCGAGAGCATTTTGGCTTAGAAGAAGTTAAACAACGAATTTTGAATTATTTGGCCGGCAAAAAAAGAGCCGGAGAAAAACAAGTTCAGATACTTTGTTTGGTTGGTCCAGCCGGCACGGGAAAAACTTCTCTTGCTAAGTCTATTGCCAAAGCGATGGGGAGAAAATACGTAAAAATCTCGGTGGGAGGAGTAAGTGATGAAGGGCAAATTCGTGGTCACCGACGAACTTATATCGGCTCTATGCCCGGAGAAATTATTAAAGGTATGAAAGAAGCCGGAGTCAAAAATCCGGTGTTTTTAATTGATGAAGTAGACAAAATTAACACGATTATGAGTTTTCATGGTAATCCAGCTTCAGCCCTTTTAGAAATTTTAGACCCCGAGCAAAATAAAAATTTTAAAGACAACTATCTGGAAATCCCTTATGACTTGTCCCAAGTATTTTTTATTTGCACTGCCAACTGAATTCAAAATATTCCGGGTCCTTTACTAGACCGCATGGATGTTATTGAACTACCTCCTTATACTACTCTGGATAAAGTTAAAGCAGCCAAAACTCACTTAATTCCCTCAATTTTAGAAAATTATAAGTTAACTAACGACCAGTTAACTTTCACTGATGAAGCCATTGAAGAAATTGTTAAATTTTACGTTTTTACTGGTGGTATGCGACAAACGATTAAACTTTTTAATTCAATTGTTTGTGCTTTTGTTTACAAGCAAGAAACAGAAAACTTAAAAAACGAGACGATTAATTTAAAAAAAGTTCGTCAATATCTCGGATCGTCAATAATCAGTGAAGATTCGGATGATTACCATCAATCAGGAATAGTTAAAGGATTAGCCGTGAGTGAAGCAGGAGGAAGTGTTTTAAGAATAGAAGCAAGTTGTTTTCCAGTCAAAGGAAAAGAAGGTAAATTAATTGAACCAACTGGCAATTTAGGCAAAATAATGGGTGAATCAGTCAAAAAAACTTATTATTATTTATTAAATAATTACCAAAAATTTGGTCTAACCGAAGAAATTATTAAAGGAAATGATATTTTTCTTGACTTTCCCAAAGGAGCAGTCCCAAAAGATGGTCCCAGTGCCGGAATTGCGATAACTACGGCCATTCTTTCATCTTTAACTGGAAAAGTTTTCCCTAGCAATTATGCTATGACCGGAGAAATTACCTCCAAAGGGAAAGTTTTAGAAATTGGCGGCTTAAAGGAAAAACTAACCGCTGCTTATGAAGATAAATTAATTGATACTGTGTTTATACCTCGTGGAAATAAAAGACATTTAGAAGAAATTCCTACTGAAATTAAAAGAAAATTAAAAATTATTCCTGTGGATAACTTTGCTGATGTGTGAAAAGAAATAAAAACTAATATTGGCAATGATAATATACTAAATGATTAAAAAAAAATTGTAAAATTTTCTTCGCACTAAATTAATAATATTATGAAGAATAATGAATTTAAACCAGACATAAAAAAAACTTATCAAGAGTGTTTTCAAGAATTAGCAACCAAGCAGGAAACAATAAACATTCAAGAAATCTCGGCACAACTTAAACAACAGATTCCCACTGATTTTATTCAGTTAGAAACTAGTGCCGGAAATTATTGTGGTTCTACTAACCCAAAGTGGAAAAATAAGCCTTTATGTGAAAGATACGGCTTTGATTATGAGGAAGAATGAATACAAATAGATATCCCCCATAATTTAATGGAAAAATTAGAATTAACAAAGGGCAAAGATATTCCTTATCCCATTTATATTAGCCCGAAAGTAGCCGAAAGAGAGCCTACTTTTGGAGGAATTACTATTGATAGTGAGGAAGAAATAGTTATAGGACGAAAAATTGTAGTGAAAGAAAGAGGAGTACAGACAGAATTAAATAACAAAAAAGTTGAGGAAGAAGCAAAAAAAATTGAAGAACTAACATTTGCCAATAATAATTTAAAAACTGAAAACCAAAAATTAAAACAAATATTAGAAGTTTATCGTAAGTCTGATGCTCTTTCTTTTGATAATTTGGAACCAAGTAAACTGATTGAAATCTTAAAACAGCATCCGGAGCCTCTTTATCATTTATTTTATACTAGACAAACAGAGGGAGAAGAAGAAATTGACCTTTCTACTGTTAGCAACAATTTTAGCAAGACCTCTTGTTTATACTTTGGAGTATTAGGAAAAGGAAAAATAAAACTTAATTTGAACCAAGAACAGCATAAAAATTTTGCTTCTATGAATAGAAAAGCACCAACCGATTTTATGGCAGCAATCATTAAAAAACTTTATGCTGACAAAAATATTGAATTAGTTGAAAAGTTAAATGAGAAAGAAAGAATTAAAAATATATATTATGATAACGAAAGGAAATAAAAGTAGTTAGTTAAAACTATATATATATATATATATGAATTTGATAATTTTTATAGGCGTCCCGGGATGTGGAAAGTCTAGTGCCGCTCGGGAAGTAGCGAAAAAGTGAAATCTAGGCATATCTTCGTGAAAAGAAATAGTGGTTAACGAAAATGGTTCCGGTTTTTTTGAACCAGAACAAGGAGATTGACCAGAATTTGCTACGGCTCAATCAGAACATTTAGACGATTTTTCCATGATGACGTGGTTTCGGGCTATTCACGTCCCTTTTCTTTACAAAGCAAAAAAAATAAGTGAGGAAGGAAAAACTGCTATTGTTGATAGTTATTTTGATAAGTTAACGTATTCTTAACTTGGCAAAGAACCATGACTAATGCAACCGGATAATAAATACTTTAACATAATGAAACAAATTTGCGAACTTGATAGAGAAGAAATACCGAACCCTGATTACTTGATTTTTGTAAAAGTAGACCAACAAATTCTTACAGAATTTTTAAAAAGGCGAGGGCGAGAGAGCGATTCGGCTCCAGAATACACAGCCAGTGCTATAGGCTTTCAAGAACGATTATTGGCCGAAACAGAAAAATTATGCCAAGAAAAGGGCATAAAATTAATTGTTTTTCAGCAAGAAATTTCTTCCCCGCAAATAGTTGCTGATAAAATTATTGCTGAATTAAAATCCCGCGGTCTAGATGGCAAGTCTTCTTCTCAATCTCGTTCCTTGCCGGTAAGCAAAGATTCTAAAATTTCTCCTCAGCAGTCAACTTCAACCCAAAATAATAACGAAAAGCAATGATACGAAAAAGCCTTTTACTGACCAGTGTGAACAGGTGTTATTCTTATTTCTTCTTTGGTAGCCTTTTATTGCTGAGGAAAGAAAAAAAATGATAGAAAAAAAAGTAAAGATTAATGTTAAACATTTAAAATAAGTTTAAAATTATAATTACTATGACTACATTACAAGAATGATTAAATAAGAAATACCCCACTTTGAAGGCTAAGAAAAGAGTGGAAAGTATTAATATTGGAGAAGTAAACCGAGAAAGAGAAAAGCAAGGCGTTACTGAATTACTAGAAGGAGGAGAGTTAGATTTAAGCAAATATATTAAAGTTGAATATATTTATCTTGATATGGATATGAACGAACCTTCATTAAAAACTCCGCTTACTAAACTAATTTTGGGAGAAAAGAAAAACTTAGAATCATTTTATTGTCGTAACAACCAGATTTCTTCTCTAGATCTTTCAGGTAGCCTAGCTTTGACAGAGTCTGTTGACTTTTCCGGTAATCCAATCACTAGCCTAAAACTTCCTCCAGGATGAAAAGAAATGGTCTGAGAAGAGATTAGAGATAGTATTGAACCTCAAATACTAGGTCTAGAAAGATTAATTGATACCTCGGATTTAGATGATTGGGCAGAAAATTATGATGAAAGCAAAGTAGGTGATGTTGAGCATCATAAATTCCTTGGCAAGAAAGCAGGAACGTTTACTTATCTTGACTGCACAGCTCTCAATAATCTCGGCAACAAAGTAATTGCTCGTAAATTAATCATTCTCTGGCGTTTATTAACTGATGAAAACGACCAGCTTTATGGAAAAGAAATTTATGAAAAGGAGATGAATGAACTAGCCGAAGGATTTCAAATGCGTGATAAAATGAATGAATTAGATAAGGATTTTTATGAAATGTCACTTGGAAGAAGAGAAGTCCGAGAGCAACAGCAAGAAGCCGTCAACAAAGTCCTTTCGGGAGACGCTGAGTTATTAAGTAGATTGCAGGGTCTATCTTGTTTAACCCCTGAATATAAACTAATAATCAGTCTCCAATCTCAAAATAAAATCCTAGAAGCCGAAAAAGCTTCTGCTTATAATGATTTTTCTACTGAATATGCCAAATCAATAGAGGATTTTTACCGAAACCAAGGAACAAATATAGTTGGTAATTACCAAGAACATATCGGTTATTTTCGAAAACTAAAAGAACAAATTAAAGCAAAAGACCAACAAATCCAAGAACTAGAAAGAAAAGTTTCTCAATTAGAAATTAACCAATTACAAACAGAAGCCAAAATAGTAGAAAATAGTCCTCTTAGGAAAGATTAAAATGATAAAAAAAGAAAATAATCTTTTGTTTTCTGCTCAGGAATATGAAAATTGAGCCACTTTTTTTTTAAATTATTTGAATCCTTATTTTTCCGACGAAAACTTTTCTCTTTTTCAAAAAAGATGAAAATCTTACTGAAAACTTTTTCAATTATGAAAAGAAAAAAAATTAGAAACTGATGAAATTAAAAATACCGTGGAACAATTAATTACTACTAAAAAATCGCTTGCTTATTTAATTAAAAAATACCAAAAAAAAGAAATAACTGATAATTCTCTCATTTTTTCTGAATTAGAAAAGTTATGAGACGCTGATTTGGTTAAAAAATACTCTTTGAAACCCCAAAAAATCCAAAATTTCCTGCTCGGACAAATAAAAAAGCAATTTCCCGATTTGGATATGAGAAAAATTAATGAAATAATTAGTGAATTTATTAATAAGCAACAAAAAAGTTAAATGTACAATGTTAACGCATTATGATGTATTAAGTCATCATGAATTAATTTTATTTTTTTACTTGGCGGTGGGTAAACTTCGGTAGATAATCGTTTTTTTGGCATTTTATTAGTATTTTTAGTAAGGCATGACAAAACAAACTTTTTTCTTGACAAAATGTAAAATTTGTATAACAATAATTTCTCTTTTTGGCAAATTTATTTTACTTTTCTATTCCCACGATGGGAATACAACAAAAACTTATAGATGAAACTTAAACTTTATTTAACCATAACTGTCACGACAAAAAAAACTTAAAAAAAATAAACCCCTAACGGGGAAAATATAAAAACAAAAAAGATAAAATAACGAAAGAAAAATGAAATGAAACAAAGAAAATACAAATTTAAAAAATCCTAACAAGAAAAAAAACACATGCTAGCAATAAACGGCTAACTAATAAGGACTAAAAAAAACTTGCTAGGAATAACGAATAAAAATAAGTAATAAAAAGAAGAAGAATAAATTTAAAAAAAAAAAATAATAGTTGAAACAAAAAAAAATTTTAATCTAGATTTTTGTGAATAAAGAAGCATTGCCCAAGAGGGAGTTTGAGATTTACGCAGTTTATTTTTGATTTTTTGAAGAGAAAGGAAAAAAAATAATTTGATAAGTAATCAGAGCAATCAAGTAAAGAAAAAAGCAAATAGAAAAGACAAGAGAATAATTCCTATAATTCCAAGTAAAATATTAGAAGAAATTTTCTCGATAATTACCGGTGTGTAATACATATAAAAAATTTGGGGCAGAGGAGAAAAAAATTTATTTGCTTACTTTTTTTATTCAATAAAACCTTATTTTTTTACCACAAAGGTGAAGAAAAGACCAAAGCCACCAATTCCTCTACCGCAACTTCTTTCTAAAAAGTTCCAAAACTTTCTTCAAAATTCCATGAAACTTACGCCAGCAAGCACGCATTTTTTCTTGAAAGTTCCATTTGCTAAAAATAACCTGCATCAAAATGCCAAGTATTTCATTTAACAATGGGAAAAATTTAAGAGATAAATAATCAGCCGAATAATTTATTATTATCGGTGAATGAGAAATTGAGAAACTAATTATTGAAATTCTTTTGGTAAACTAGGCAGTTTGAAAAAATATTTAAAATGCTGAAATTATTTGATTTTCAAGAATATAAAGGAGGACACAAAACGAGTTTTATGAAATCTAATTAAAAATCTGTAAATGAAAAAACTTAAAAACCTTAACAAATAAATTATGCTCGCTAAAACTGAAAAAATTAGAAACTTTTCCATTATTGCTCATATTGATCATGGCAAATCTACCCTTGCTGACCGCATTTTAGAATTAACTAACTTCAAAAATAGCAAACAAATACTTGAAAGAGTTTTAGATAGTTTAGCCTTGGAGAAGGAAAAAGGCATTACTATTAAACTAAATGCGGTTCAGTTATATTATCCTCCGGAAAGTTCAGAGCCTTATGTTTTAAATTTAATTGACACTCCGGGACATTTTGATTTTCATTATGAAGTTTCTCGCTCCTTGGCTACTTGCGAAGGAGTTATTTTGTTAGTAGACTCCATTAAAGGCATTCAAGCCCAAACTTTAACTTATTATGAAATTGCTCGGCAACAAGGATTAAAAATCATTCCGGTCATTAACAAAATTGATTTGCCGCACGCCCAGATAGAAAAAGTTCAAAATCAATTAATAGAACTTTTAAATTGCTCTCGGGAAAATATTTGCTTAATTTCGGCCAAAACTGGCAAAAATGTGGATTTATTGTTGGAAAAAATTATTACTGAAATTCCTTCTCCTTTGGAAAGAAAAGTTAAGTCGTAAACAGAAAAATTAATATTATCATGAATGAACATTTTTCTTTTACTCTTCTTCCTCCTTCTGCTCTGGGACTGCCCGATACTTGAACTGAGGACGAAAAAAAGTATCTGACTTTTTTTGTTTTTAACGAAGTAGATATTACAAATGAAAATTATGTGGATTATGGAAAAAAACGAAAAATCATTTTTTCTTAGCTGGCAACAAAGGGGCTATAATTCCTTATTTAATTATTCCTGACGATAATTCAGCAATAGTTAACCAAATTAAAAATAGAAAAGAAGACGATATTTTTATTACTTCTCTGGAAAATTTACAGTTTAAACCGAATTTTATGGATGAATATGAAGGAAAAGGACGTCAACCCGATTATGCCAATGGCTTTTTAGTAAAAGATACTAGCAAATTAGAAAAACAAACTAGCAGTGATTATTCTTTTCCGGAAATTACTTTTAAAGTGATTAATCAGCGTAAATTAGGATTTGTAATAGGACTTAATTATGAAGAAAGTTTTTCCAAATATGGCAGTTATAAACATGAATTAGAAATCGAACCTTTAAATTTAGGAATTGAAGGGATGCCACCCATTACCAAAATCATTTTTGGGTTTGCTGACCCAGTTCAAATTCCTCTTTACACGCCACTAACTAAATTTAAATTGTATAAAAGCAACATTTTAACAGAGTCGGTGGAAAAACAATTTACTATGCGAATTAAAAGTTTAAAATTGTCACAAAATAATAGTGCTTTATCTTTTTACTGCGACCATGATTTCGAATGAGATAGTTTTCAAGAAGTAAAAGAGCAGCCTAGCAAAAATAATCAATTGCCGACAGATAGCCAAACAGAAGAAAGTAATAAAAGTAATAATAATTCAGCAGAAATGAGTAAAGGGCTCTCAACTGGTACTAAAATTGGCATAGCAGCAGGGATTATTATTTTAACTTTTTTAGTAATAATTAGTATTTTTATGCTGGTGAAGAGTAAAAAAAGCAATAAAAAATAGAAGTTTATTTGCTTCACTTTTTAATGAAAGAAAAAAACTAATTAGATTTTACTTTTTTTCTTTTTCGCCAAACAATAAAAGCAATTATGCCGATAACTATAAGAGAAATTAAACTTCCAACTAAAATTTTCCCTTCAGTATTTCACTGATTATTTTTAAATATTATCTTTGTTTCACCTATAATCTCAACCGGCTTTTGCTGAGGCATAAATTTCCCTTGGCTAACTCCTGCTGCTCAAACTCTATCTCCGAATCAGCCTTTTTTTGGCTTAATACTTATAACGAATTTATGCTCTCTTTCACCTAAATTAAAAACTACTGTTTTGCTAGTTTCTTTTTCTCATTCTATATTAAATGTTTCTGTTTTTTCTAAATTGTAGATTTTTTCGTTTTGGTCTTTAACTTGGAGTTGGATAATTAACTCTCTCTCTGTTTTTTTTATCAATTTTTCCCATATAGTTGTTTTTATGAGAAATGTTAAAAATAATTATGAATTTAAAAAAGGATTAAAAAAATCAGCACAAAAATAATGCTAAAATTTAATTATGAAAGAAAACTCTAATTTAGCCAGACAAGAAAAAACATTTATTTATGGTAAAGTACTTAGCGATTAGTCCTTATAGTCAGGAATGTTTAGAGTAGGAGTATGTTTTTACGACCACGAACAAGAAAATTACCGCTTTTTTACGTGGGGAGAAACAAACACCGAAAATATTATAAGTTTAATTAGCGAGAAAATTAAAGAATATGAAGTAGAAAAAGTTATTTTTGCTCAGCCAAGGAGTAGCACTAAAATAGTTAAGAAAAGTTTTGCTTCTTTGGCTTTAACAACTGATTTTCAAGTGGTATCAAAAGAAATAGTCCAGGAAATTAACTCTTTACTTAATAAAGGAATATATTCAATTACTAATTTGGAGAGAAAAAGTGGCTTTTGGCATGTTAAAGAGCAAAGAATACTCACTTCGCCACAGTTAATTGCTTATCTTGCTTTGGTTCACTATTTAGAAAAGGAAAGCGGTCAGAAGTTAGTTCAAGAAAATGAAACTCCTCAACCATTTGAAAAAGAAAAAAATTATGATAAACAGCCACCTATCATATTTGCTGGCAAAATAGTTAAGTGTGAGGAACATATTGTAAAAAAAGGAGCAAACAAAGGAAGCCCCTTTTACTCTTTACTAATAGAGCATAATAATAGTGAAATTCCGTGCCCCGCAAGTATAGTTGTTTTTCATGGTTTATTAAGAGATAAAACAGTTTGACCGCAATTGACTAGTAAAGAGTGTTTAAATAGAGTTTATACTTTTCACTGTTGAGGTGATGGAAAAGGTTTCAGCCTTTCTTTTTGGGAAAAGTAGAAATGGAAAAAGTAAAAAAGCAAGAATGAATAATAAGAAAGAAAATAACATAAATTCGTTAGAAAAAAAAAATCCTTGACCTGCTACTCTTTATGTTGAAGGTCAAGACCAATTTCGTGGTTGGTTTAATTCCTCACTAATCACTTCGGTCATATTTACCGGCAAAGCACCTTATCAGCAAGTAGTAACTCATGGTTTTGTAGTAGACGAAAGAGGTAAAAAAATGTCAAAATCCTTAGGAAATATTATTGAACCTAGCGAAGTTATTGAAAAATTTGGAGTTGATGTTATTCGTTTATGAGTAGCCAGTGCGGATTTTACTAAAGAAGTAAAAATTAGTGTTCCTTTATTGCAAGAAATTCAAGGTAACTATCAAAAAATTCGTAATACTTGTCGCTTCCTTTTGGCTAATCTTGCCACCTTAACCAGTGAAAAACAGTTAGTTGAAGAATTAGAGCCAGTGGACGAATGAGTTTTAAATAAATTAAATAAACTAGTTGATTATAGTCAAGAAAATTACCAGAAATATAATTTTAACTTAATTTACCAAACTCTTTTACATTTTTGTGTCAATGATTTAAGTTCTTTTTACTTCGAAATTAGCAAAGACAGTTTATATTGCGATAATTTAGAAAGCCCAAGGAGAAAGCAAATTATTATAGTTCTTTATTATCTTTTAATTGGATTATTAAAAATTATTACTCCTTTGCTACCTTTTCTAGCAGAGGAAATATACGAAAATATTCCTTTTAAGTTTGGTTATGCCCAAGAAAAAAGCGTGATGTTTTTGCCTGATTCTCGGTTTCCATTACCCAGCGGAGAGCAAAATTTAAAATTAATTGAGGATTTTCTTTTATTGCGCCAAGAAGTTTTTTCAGCCTTAGAAAAGGCCAGGCAAACCAAAATAATTCACACTAATTCCCAAGCCCGGGTCTTTGTTGTTCCAAAAAAAGAGTCAAAAACTTCTCAATTTTCTTCACTTAATTTGGCTCGTTTGCTGTTGATTGCTCAGATAGAATTTACAGAAAAAACTTCCCAAACTGATTTTTACGAAGAACAAAATTATTGGATAAAAGTAGTAAAAACTTCAGCCGCTCGTTGTGTTCGTTGCTGAAATTATGAAGAATTAAAAGAAGAAATTTGCTCTCGTTGTTGAAAAGTGCTTAACTAAATTTTAAAATAAGAGTGCTGGGTTTTTTCTCTAAAAAATTAAATATGACTCATTATTCATGTCAAGAAATCGAGAAAAAATGACAAGAGTATTGAACCAAAAATAGCACTTTTTTTACTAATTTAACCGATAAGACCAAACCAAAAAAATATATTTTAGCCATGTTTCCTTATCCGTCGGGCAGTGGTTTGCATGTCGGGCATATTCGTAACTATACTATTACTGACACTTTGGCTCGTTTTTATCGCTTAAAAGGCTATAATGTTCTCATGCCAATTGGTTGGGATGCTTTTGGTTTACCAGCCGAGCAATACGCTATCCAAACTAATCATCATCCAGTTACCTTTACTAATACTAATATCCAAAATTTCAAAAAACAACTATTAAGAATGGGCTTTTCTTATGATTGAAGTAAGGAAATAAATACCAGCGAACCCGCTTATTACCATTGAACGCAATGGATTTTCTGCCAAATCTATCGCCAAGGATTAGCTGAATATAAAGAAATACCGGTTTATTGATGCGAAAAATTAGGCACGGTGCTGGCTAATGAGGAAATAAAGACCATTGACAACAAAAAAGTTTCGGAACGCGGAAATTTCCCAGTGGTAGAAAAGAATATCCCCCAATGAGTTTTAAAAATTACTCAATATGCTCCCCAATTATTAGCAAATTTAGCCGGATTAGACTGACCGAACAGCATTAAAACTTTACAAAAAAACTGGATTGGTCTTAATCAAGGCACTTTTGTTAACTTCCCCCTAACAGATAAAAATTTGACTATTACTGTTTTCACCAAAAGCCCACAAACTCTTTATGGAGTAACTGCTCTGGCTTTATCGGTTAATCATCCTCTTATCGCTCAAATTTCCTCTCCTGACAGGCAAATTAAAATAAACGATTTCTGTGCTACTTGAAAAGATAAAGAAAGCCAAGAAATATACGGAGAATTTACGGGAAACTACGTTCAACATCCTTTAACTAATGAAAAATTACCCATTTGAATAACTAACTTTGTTATAAGTGAATATGGAACAGGGGCGGTAATGATTAATGCTTTTTCTCCGGAAATATTTGAATATCAAGAAATTCCCGATTTTGTCAGCGAAAAAGAATTAAAACAGAATAAACAAATTGACTATACTTTTGCGACAAAATACAATTTACCAATAAAAAAAATTTTTCAAATAGACAAACAAGGGGAGAAAATAAGCGGTCGTTTTATTAATTCGCCTTTAATTAATAATTTAGATAGCAAAGAAAAAGCAATTGAGATTATAAATGAAAATTTGGAAAAAACGCAAAAAGGTCACAAAGGCAAATTTTATCATTTAAGAGACTGAATTTTTTCTCGTCAAAGATATTGAGGTGAACCGATTCCGGTTATTCACTGAGAAAATAACCAAAAAGAACTTTTATCCGAAAAAGAATTGCCTTTAATTCTCCCACCTTTAAATGACTTCACTCCTAACCCTCTTTATTATTCTCCTTTACAGAAAACAGAAAAATGAGTAAATGTTGAAAATAAAAACGGTCTAAAAGGAAAAAGAGATGTTAATGTCATGCCCCAGTGAGCGGGTTCTTGTTGATATTATATTGCTTTTCTTATTAAAAATTAATTCTAAAAAATTTCATAAAAAAATAAATGATATGAAAAATTAATATTATAAAATATATATATGAGGTAAATTATTATGAAGAATAAATTTAAAAAAAATGAAAATATAAAAAATCAACAAGTATTAAATAGTGAACAAGATATTGATGAAGGGGTAGCAGAAAGTTATTACTTAGAAAATGAAGCATGGGGTGATATCAGTGTCTCTAGGGGTTATGGTCCGGCTCGAATTTACTTAGATTGCTCTAGGTGTTCTGCACACTATGGGGCTCCTTCTCCTATTACACCATGTCCTGTTTGTGGACACTACACCTATCCTCCGTGTAAAGAATGCAAAAAAACTATAGCAGGGTCAGATGGTTATTGCAGTAAGCACAGCAGGAGCAATGCTAGTTCTTCTCGTTCTAGTAGCAGTAGTTATACCCCTTCGCCAACTTATTATTGTGCTAATGGATGTGGTAGCATCGTAAGTTATTCAGGAAATTATTGCTATCAGCATTCTAATCAATGTTCTTCTTGTTCAACAAGAATTCCGAGTGGACAAAGTTATTGTTCTAGTCACCAACCTTCTTGTCGTGGTTGTGGAATAAGCCTTTCTTCTTCAACATCTTATTGTTCAGCAACAGCTTGTCAAAAGGTGCAACAAAATCAGAACACAATTAATAGTTTACAAAGTCAATTGAATACAGAGAGGACAGCAAGACAGACTGCTGAGCAACAGCGTGATGCTCGTCCTAATATCACTAACGCTCAATGAACCCAAGTCCAGCAAGCCCAAGTAGATTTAACCGACCTCGAAACTATTGGCGAAAGATTAGTAAATGCTTTTAATGAGGCTGAAAGAACAAGAATTCAAGCAGAAACAGAAAGAGACAATTTACAAACCCAATTAGGAACTGCTAATCAAACTATTGAAAATGCACGAAATCATTTGGGCGTTGTTGATTTAACCAATTTGCCGGAAATGGAAATGCACGGCAACACACTCCAACAAGCGATAACAAAAGCCCAAGAACGCGACACCATAGAAGGTGAACGTGATGCTGCTATAACCGAACGAGACAACGCTCGCACAGAACGGGATACGGCTCGTCGGAACCTCACAACGGTTAACAACACTATCACCACTGCCCAAACTCATTTAGGAGTAACCAATTTAGGAGACGACTTAACTACGCATCTTAATGGTCAAACTTTGCCGGAAATCATTGAAGAAGTAAGAAGATTGAGAGAGCAAAATAACCAACCTCGTAATCAAGAGTTACAAAACCAAATTCAAGAACTTCAAGAGCAATTAGCCGACTTTGAAATTTTACCCCTTGGAGAAAGAATCAGAGTTCAAAGGAGATATTTGGAAAGATTAACAAATAATGCTAGAAATAGAATAAATAATAATTTACACAACAACAATTTAGAACGACTTTTAAGGGCACAAATAGCACTTGCTCGAGGAGATAATCAATTTGCTCAAGAGATGTTAGATGATCTTAGACAAGAAATATTAAACAGCACACAGTTAACCAAACAGGAAATCAATAGGCTACTTCAAGCCAGAATAAAACTAACCAGATTAGAAAATCAACAACAAGAACAACAAGAACAACAAGCAAATATCCAGGTGCCACCACCGGGAAGAAATAATTAGGAGGTGAAAAATATGGACGACAACAATAACAATATTGAGTATGGCATTAACTTTGATTATTTTTGCTCCAGATACGGTGCAAACGAATGAACTGGTCGAGTTCCTGCTGACTACTGGAATTATTCTTGTTTATTTGCCCCGAGGAGAGGTCGTCCCTTGACCGAGGACGAGAAACTTGAAATACATAGAAGAACGTATTGCAAAGAAAAAATATCTTATGCAATTAGTGAAGTAGAATGACAAATCATATGAAAAGTTAAAAAGGAATTAGGATTTAATAGCCGTCGGGATATAAATTCTGTCACGATAGCTGACTTAAAATTAGACGAATGAATAACTTTAACTCCTGAACTTGAAAAATTATTGTATGACGAAAAATGCATTAATGGTTTTTTTTGCTTTCGTTGCGAAAGAGTTCCTAACATAAGGGGGCATAGAGGAGACTATAGTTGTGCAATTTGAAATAATTTTTTTTCTTATACTTGAGAATTAATGGAAAGTTCGACGACGATACGTAGGTTAGCCGAATTCCGAGATAAATTGCTTGCTTTTATTGAAGAAGAAGCACAAGCCCGAGAAAGAAGAAAAATAGTTAAAGAAAAAATTAGAAGTTCACAAATAACCCTAGAAGAAGCCCTTAATGCCGATTGTGTTGCTTTTTTAGATTTATTTGAATCAGCACCTCGTGGCACTTGTAAATGCGAACATCCTGGAGTTAGTATTTTATGACATATCGATAATTGTTTAAAAGATGAAAATCAAGCTGAACATTTTAAAAATGAGATGCTAAGAATTATTGAAATAGCACTTGAAAATAGGGTCACCAATCCAAATCTCATTACTCACCAAATCGCAGCCATTGATGCGGTTAACGCTCATTGAAACACTAACCAAACGAGCGGAACAGTCAACGGTCAAAGCAAAGCCGACGTTCTGGGAGCCACTTGAGAAAACACCATTCGAGCTCTCACCATCCAAGCCGACATTGACAAAGAACGAGACCGCTTAATTGGCTTAATCGACACTGAAAAAAGGCTTGAAAAATCACATCAAGGAAATAAAACTTCTTCTTCAACTTCCTTTAACCAAAATAATAGTAGTAATGCTTACTCTACCAGTTCTAATGCAGGTTACTCTAATTCCAAAAGCAGTTATTTTTCTGATGACAGTTCTAGTTCTCTAAACACAACTAATAACAGCAGCAATAATGCTAATATTCACAATGAACAAACTAACAATCCCTCTAGTTCTTCATTTACTAGCACTGGTGGCAATGATATTCCAGGAGGCGGAGGAGGTGGTTATGCTCCTCCAGTAAACTCTAGTAGTGGTGGAGACAGTTCTATCAGCAGTAGTTCTTCTCCTCCTCTAAATTCGCCATCCAAAGAAAAAACGACCAAACCAGTTAAACCAAAAAGTCTAGATACAAAGGAAAGCAACAACTCTGAACCACTTTCTCTTCCTGAACAAAATCAAATCTTTAAAGAAAAAGCCATTCAAGAAATCAAAACTAAATTAAAAGATTTACCAGTTGATTTAAGACTTTTAGCTAATAATCAATATCAAAATTGAGAACAAGAAATTAACCAGTTAACCACTGTTGAACAAATTACTGCTTATCAAAATGCTCTTTTACAAACTATTGAAGAGAAGAAAAAGCAAATGAAGCAAAACAGTTTAAATTCTGCTGCTAAACAGTATAAAGATAAAAATAAGAATGTCATTATATCAATAGTGGTAATAGGAGGAATTTTAGTGGTGGTTTTGACTGGATTGTTAGTGTTATGGAAAAGAAAAAAATAATATAAATGAATAATTTTTCCAAGCCTCATTTTTCGCCAAAAAACGCAGAACAATTAGCAAACAATAGTGAATATTTGTCTCTTAACAGCAAAGAAGCCCAAAAAATTATAAAAAACTGGTTGCCGGTAGATATTTATATTGGCGGACAAGAACACGCTAATTTACACTTACTATATGCTCGTTTTTGACACAAGATTTTATACAAAATTGATATAGTTTCCCAGCCTGAACCCTTTCAAAAATTAATTTGTCAAGGAATGATTTTAGGTGAGGACGGCGAAAAAATGTCTAAATCGCGAGGGAACATTATCAACCCGGACCCACTAATTAAAGAATATGGTGCTGACGCTTTAAGATTAGCCATGATTTTCCTTGCTCCTCCAGAACAAACTACTAATTTCAAATTAGAAACTGTTAAAGCCATGAATAAATGGTTAAATCGCGTTTATCAACTTTTTACTTCTTATAAAGAAAAGTTTACTGAAAATTCTAGCCCTGAATGAGATAATTTTTACCAAGAAATATTAACTGAAACAACTAAATATTACCAAAAAATCAAACTTAATTTAATTATTCCCCAACTAATGATTTTTATTAATAAATGTTATCAAAGCAAAACCATACCTCGCCAGTATGCCCTTAATTTTCTCCAATTGTTAAATCCTCTGGCACCACATTTAACCGAAGAAATTTGAAGTTATTTTCAAAAAACTCCTCTTGTTTATCAACCTTGACCAGAAATTAGCCAAACCAATGAAAATGAACCTCAAAAACAAATTAATCTGATAGTCCAAATTAATGGCAAAACCAAAACTATCTTACCAGTTGATTTTAACCATGAAAAAGAAAGAATAATTAAAGAAATTGAAAAGAATGAAAAAATAAGCAAGCATTTTCAGGGCAAACAAATAAAAAAAGTGGTTTACCTCAAAAACAAACTAATTAATTTTGTGCTTATTTAATTTTAATTTGGAAATTAAACAACAAAACATCTCAATATTTTTTAAATCAGTTTTAAGAGGCAATTAGGCACCAAGGGAAGAAGTAATTAACCTTTCTTGTTCCTTAACTTTGTTTGCTCCAAAATCAAAAACAATTTTCTCGTATAAGGCGATTGGTTTGATTTCTTGACCCTGTTTTTTTAATTTGACAATTCCTAAATCAACTAGACTTTGGACATCTCTTTCTACTTCTTTTTGATCTCGGTGAAGTAATTGAGAAAGTTTTTGCAAGTTAGCGGGCTGTTTATCTTTTAAGCAAGCAAACAATTCCAAACGATTTTCATTAACTACTTGGTAAAAAACCCTAATATCATTAGTAACAATCAAGTTTCTGGGCTCTACTTGCTTCTCTTTGGTTCGGATAGCATGCTTTACATCTTTCCTTAGTTTTTCCAAACTTTCTTGAGGATCATAACGAAATATAAATTGTCTCATAATAGATATTTTTAGATTTTATTTTAATATTTCTTTAATTTCTTGGGCAAAAGGTCCAAATCTTTCTTTCACTTTTTGGAAAAAGAGATCTAAGGACTTATCCAAAGAATCTCAAGAAAAGATCACTCTTTCTTGCTGATCAATGTGATAATGTGAACCAAAAGGATAATGAGTATCAAATAAAACTCTCCGCTGACGATCACTTTCTAAATAAGCAATTCAACTAAACTTTGCCGGAAGTTTTGGCTTATCTGGCAAAAGATAAAATTTCATTCGGACAACTACTGCTTGTCCTGCTTAAAATTATAGAAAATTCTTTTTTTGTTAATTAATCACTGGACAGAGTCCTTTTTATTCATGTTTAGATTTTAAGCGAACTAACTAAGGAAAGAAGTAAAAATACATTAATAAAGAAAATTAAATATGAATTACGCTAGCGAAGTTAAAAATTTTACTAAAAGATTTGGTCATAAAACAGTAGTTAATAATGCTTCTTTCCGAGTAAAAAAAGGCAGCATCCACGGATTTATTGGACCTAATGGAGCCGGAAAAAGTACCACCTTAAATGCCATTATGTATTTAGTTATTGCTAGCAGTGGAGAATTATTTATTGAAGGAAAAAAAGTATTAAGTCCACAAGGATTAAAAGAAATCGGCGACCCAAGTTTTAATTCCAATGTGGGCTACGTTCCGGCCGAACCATCTTTTCCCCGAAACATGAGAGTAAAAGGTTTTATTGAATTTGTAGGAGTTTTACGAAATCTTCCTCTTTCTAAAACTACAAGAGAATTACATAATTCTTCTTTAAACAGATTAAGCAATCAAAAATGTGTCAGCCTTTCCACGGGACAAAAAAAACTACTTCAATTGTTTGCGATTAATTTATACCAACCAAAAATTTTAATTCTGGATGAGCCTTTTAATGGTTTAGACCCTACCAAAAGGACTTTACTGGCTAATAAAATTAAAGAAGCGAGAGACCAAGGAGGAACAATTTTAATGTCTACTCATATTTTATCTGATTTACAAGAATTAGCCGATGAAATTACTATGATTAGAAGTGGTGAAATTGTTCACACTGGTCCAAAACCAGATAATATTCAAAAACTTTATGAAGAGCATTTTATTCAGTCCCAAGGAAAGACGACTGATGACTTGTTTGCTTAAAAATATTATTAATTTATGAATCAAATATTAAAATTGTACAAATACTACTTGAAAAAATTATTTAAAAGTTGATACTTTTGAGTTTTCCTTATTTTTACTTGATTAGTTTTAATTATTCTTCCTGTTATTGTTTATAATATGATTAAGAGAAATCTTGCGATGCATAGTGGAATTAATACTTTTAAAGGTTGATTAGGTGATATGTTTAAAGAAAACTTTCTTGACTTCTTTTCTAATGGAAAAGTTGCTGACCCTCCCATTTTTAGCACTATTTGAAAAATGTTTTTGTCTTTTTGAGCCTTGGGTATTCCAGTAGCAGTATTGACGAATTCAGGAATTTCTGACTTGGTAAGAAAGCCCAAAGAGGACGGAGAAGACAAAACTGTTTTAACTGTCGCTTCTCCCATCAAAAGAAGCGATATGGTTTTTGCGAAAATCGGAGCCTTCTTTACTTTTTTCTTAATTAGTAATTTCTTAGGCTTTTTCTTGCCAATTTTTACTAGTTATTGTTGAGTAGGCGGCGACCAAGGCATTTTTTCAACCAAATTTATGTTTTCTTTCCTTATCCTTTTTGGTCTAGTTTTTCCGCTTTTATGATTTTTGCTTGTTCATTCAATTTTATTTTTTATGAACTTAAAGGCGGGTACTCTTGGCAATGTACTTTTTGCTATTTTATTATTTTTTATTCCTTATATTTGAAATATAACTATGGGTTTTTTAGGAAGTGGTGGCTTATATCGTTTTATGGCTAAAACCAGAGAACTAATTCTTTATAAACCGCTTTTTGTGGTTCCGCTTTGCTTTTTGGTAGGTCTTTTATTTTTCTATCTTTACTGAAATGAATTTACTAAAAGGGATTTTAATTAAAAATTTTTCTTATGTTTCGTTTTGAAAAACCTATATTTCTTAAACTTTATCGTTATTATATTAAAAAAATATTCTTTACTTGGTTGCTTTTACTGGCTCTTGCTCTTTTAATTGTTATTATAAATCCAAATATTTTGAAAGTTTTTGAAATAAAAGAGGCAAAAAACATTTGAAATAGAAGTTGATGGATTTCTTTGGCAAAAGCAGGCTTATTACTTATAATGAGTAGTAATCTTATTTATGCTCTGGTTAGTAAAGAACAAAAAAGAGAGGACGCTTCAGTTTTAACTTTTACTTCGCCCATTAACCGGCAAAATATTTTTCTGACTAAAATTGCTAGTTGCTTTACTTATTATTGAGTAAGCAATCTTTTATTTAGTTTACTAATTGTTTTTCTTTCAGCAGGAAGTTCTGGACTTTATTTTCTTCTTTTTGATAGTTTTTTCTTAACCTTAATTACTTTTTTGCTTTTTTCAACTCCACTTTTTTACCTTTATTTTCCTGCCCGAAGCCCAAAATTAAAATTCTTGGCTTTTTTTCTCTATTTTGCTTTTCCTTTGCTTGTTTTTATTGCTACTTTTATGGTCAATAGGGATTTACCTCCCAAAATTTTTGGTAGTCCATGAATTCCTGCTTTATATTCATTGTTTACAGGAGTTATTTTCTTATATCTTTATTGAGACAGTTTTAGCCAGCATGATTACACTTAAAAATTAATTATACTAACCCAGCATGGTTTAGTTGATAAAATTCCAGACTGCCAGTCTGGGGTCACGGGTTTGAGTCCCGTTGCTGGGTCCATGGCGGATGTAGCGAAGTGGTAACGCACTAGTTTGTGGTACTAGGATTCAGGAGTTCAATTCTCCTCATCCGCCCCATAAAAATTTATTAATGACTATGAATAATAAAGAATTACAATTAGAAATTTTAAAAAGAGATTTAAGGAAAAAAAGAGAAACCAGTTAAGAAATTGAGAAGATTTTTGATGAATTTTGTGAATTTTTATTCCAGTTATAGGCTGATTATTTATGATATTCCTAATTAAAAAACTAAACCGCACAGTTCGTTTGGAAAACGATTGTAACGATTTAAGAGACCGAATTCGGGAATTAGAAAATGAAATTATGAAAGAAAAGTTAGAAAATAAGTTATAGGCAAAGGAATTGTATTTGCTTAAAGGGTCCGTAGTTTCAATGGTAAAACGTCTGCTTTGCACGCAGAAGGCATCGGTTCGATCCCGATCGGATCCACCATATAACAATAAAAAGTTAATTTAAAAATCAGTTATGACATTAGATAACTTTTCCTCGTCAAAGGAAAGAAAAAAGAATAATGCTTGAAAAATTTTTCTGGTTCTAATAATTTTTTTGTTGTCCATCATTTCAATTTATTTTCTTTTTCGTCATTTTAAGGATAAATTACCAAGCAAAAATGGGACTAAAAAACCTTTAAACAACACGAAAAATCAAAAAAAGGATGATTATCAGCCAAGCAATAATAATCAAAAACAAAATAATTATCAACTGATTAAGCCAACTCAAAAAGAGGCTGAATATCAAGGAACAGAACTTCCCATTTCCTCAGCCGGAACAGAATATAAAAAAACGGTAATTGAAATTAATATGTTACTCCGCGGTTCTGCCATTCTAGCTGGTTCGGGTGATTTAGAAAAACAAGGCATTAGAGCAATTATTCATGCTTGTCCTGGTTCAATAGAGAAAAAAGACAAAAACTTTCGGGCTAATATTGAAGGAATAATTAGGTCAGTTCAAAATTCTATTCTTTTAGCCGAGAAAAATAATTATAAAAGCATTGCTTTTTGTCTAATTGGTAGTAATTTACTTGATATCATTATTTCTCCAAGTCAAGGAACCAAAAAAGAAAGACAAGTAAAATTGGCTGGAATTATTATTAAGGCGGCAGCAGAGCAAAGAAAAAATTTGGAAAAAATTGTTTTTATTGACTTTGGCAATCAGGCATTTTTGGATGCTTTTATGGCTAATTATTTATTTAAAAAGGATGAAAAATCAAAAGGGTTATTTACTTTTTCAAGCAGCGATAGAGGGATTACTGATTATTCGTTTCACAAATGCGAAGTAATTGTTAATTCTCTTAATATAGAAGGTGAATTTATTAGTTCTGGAAGTTTTTCCGGATTTATTGCTAACAAAACTGGTTCAAAAAAATACAAAATTCAAAAAGAAATTAAAGAAAACATAGCAGAATTTAATAAACGACTTAAAAGCAAATTTAATTAACGCTGCACCGTTTTAGATTTTTGAAAAGGAAACTGCAACAACTCTAAAAAATATTTGTTTTCCTCAGCACTCTTAGAAGTAAAAACAATGGTAATTTGGCAACCTTGATTTTTAAAAGTTAAATCATAATTAGTTTCGGGAAAAATATTCAGATCATTAATTCCCAAATTATAATTACCTTGGTGATCAAAACTTTTGCTTGGTAAGCCCCGGAAGTTTTTAATTTGGGGTAGACTAAAATTAATTAAGTTAAAAAGAAATTGCCAAGCTCTTTTTTTTCGCAAAGTTAATTTACAACCAATTACCATTCCTTCTCGCAACTTAAAAGAGACTATAGATTTTTTGGCTTGTGTGCGGACTGGTTTTTGCCCCTGACCAATTTGTTGGATTAATTTTTCAGTGCTTTCAAGGTATTGTTGATTAGTAATTGCTTGGCTTACTCCGCTATTGAGGACAATTTTTTCAATATCTGTAGACTGCATCAAAGAAGTGTGTTGAAACTTTTCTCCCAAGGTTTTTTTTATTTCTTTTCTTTTTTTCTCTCACCAATCATTAGTAATTAACATATTTTAATTTTTACTAAAAAGGAAGTCTGTTTTTTGTTGCCATTCTTGTTTTTGCTCTAAGGTAAAAGAGAGGAGGGGTTGAATTTGTTTACGGAGAGATTGGATGGTTAATTCTGGTGGGTCTTTGAGGATTTGATATACTTGACAGGTGAAACTGGGTCGAGAGTTGTTGCTTTTGGCTCAGTTGCCTTTTAGTTGGACTTGGCTTCCCTTCTTGATATCTGGTTTTGCTTGTTTTTTTCAAATGACAGGGGTTTCTTGTTCTTGATTAGGAAACTTGAAAAAGCCGTAATAGAAAGGTTCGGTTTTGGTTTCCCTGGTTTCTATACGGGAGGTTAGGGTTCCTGTGATTATTTGTTGGTCTAACTTGGAGCCACCAACACTGCTCTTTTCAGTTGTATTTTGGTTTACTTTTGTTTCTTTCATATCTATTTGGCTATAGATAAGTGAGCTAGTAGAAAAAAGTTCTGATTATAAAAATATTTTTAGAAATTCGTCCTTAGTATTGGCTTCAATTTCTTTAAGTTTATCACTAGTAAGAGCTGCTATGCCTCTTATAAATTCGTTTTGAAATTCTTCACTCTCCTTAATAGTTTTAGATTTAAATAAAATTACTGGTTTTATTACTTTTCCATTTTTTTCAAATATCTTGCGGCGATATTGGCTTAATAATACTGCTTGTAAAGCCCGGTCAAAGGGTTCCGCATCCGTTTGTAATACTTTTACTTCTTTGGAATAGCCATCAATACGAAAATGTGTTAAAGGATAATCAAAAATAAGTCTAGGAGCATATTTATTTCAAATATTAGGATTGTTTTTATCTATGGTGGCAGTAAATTCTAAAAGGACATTTTGCGAATTAGCCGCAAATATTTTGTTGACGGTATTTTCTCAGGAACTCATTTCTTCTCTTTCCTCTTTTGAGAGTTGTGAGCCAGATTTAGTTTCAACATTAATATGATGGGCTTCATCAGAAATAAGAACAATTTTCTGGTCTTGAAAATCTTCATAAGTTAAACTGTTTTCTCGGGGAGTATTTAATCGAGCATGAAGCCCTTGAATAGTTTCAAAACAGATATTAATATTGTCATTATCAGTAGTTTGAAAATTGTCTACTTCTTGAAGAGTAATTTTTTTATCATCCAAGAATAGAGATTTATTAAAAAGATATTTAATTGAAGTGTCATTTAAAAAATTGTCTCTGGTTTTATCAATAATATTAGTGCTGTTAACAAAAAAGAGAAAATTACGATAGCCTTTTTCGTATAAGCATAAAATTAGTCCAGCCATCATTAAGGTTTTTCCGCTACCAGTCGCCATAAGAAATAAAAGTTGGTGTTTGTCGGAACTATTTAAAAATTTTTCATTTTCTCAATAGTTAATGAAATAACGAAAAGCATTTTTTTGATAATCACGAAGTTTAAATTTGGTATTAAGATTTTTGGTTATTATTGGAGGAAGCGGAGTATTTTCTATTCTTTGAGTTCCAAAATATTCAATTAATTTTTGTTGTAAAGATTTATTATTTTCGTTCATAGTATTTTTTATTCTCAATCAAAAACTATTTTTAGGGCTTCTTGGGCTTGTTTTATTATTTCAAGACTAGCATAGCCAACATAATTTCGCAAGCGAAGTTTTATATCAATAGTTTGAACTCTATTCAGTAAAATTTTGCTGTCTTTTTCCAAACTATTTGATTTGTTTTTGGTGATTAAAACAGTGAATGGCCGTTCTTTTATCATTTCCTCGGGTTCGGAAGTTAAAGGAGCCACAATTATTTGGTTGTCATACTCATTTTGGGCATTGTTGCTGATTACTAATGCTGGGCGGATTTTGCCTATTTCTTTACCCTTTTTGGAAAAGTAAACTTTATAGATTTCTCCTTGGCGGGGGAAACTTTGCGGACATATTTTATAGGTGTTGGCTAATAGTTTACTCATTTTTTACTCCGTCTCCTACTGCTTCGTCTCAAACTGCTAACTCTTTATTAACTTTCTTATTTTTGGCAAAATCTTGATAGGCAGCTTTTAATTCTTGTTTTTTTTGCTTTTTTTTAGCGACGATTTTTCTATTGTCCTTGTTAGGGGAAAGGAGACTTTGTTCCTCACGATAAACTTCATAATTAATATTTTCTTTATTTAAATATTGTTCCAAACTTTCTAACTTGCTTAATTTGTAAATAAAAGGAGCCAACTTTTCCCCTCTTTCTTTTTTTAATATTTCCCTTACTACACTATAATCTTTGGGAGTAATGGTAGATTTAATGTAAATTAGTTTCATATCCTTTTCAATTCTTAAAAATATATAGAAGTTTTAATAAACTTTCATAATATATTACCTTGTGCAAAATTATTTTCCGCTTTTAACAAGAAAAAAATTAATTGATTCTAACATTTCTTAAATTATTCAGGTTTGTTAAGTTCAGTAGTGGCTAATTTTTTATATTCACGAAGATTTTGTTTGGCTAGTTCATTATAAACCTTGCCCAATAATAAAGTATCAATTCTTTTTTTCTCATTGGGTTCCATTTCTCCTACTTCTAAATCTTTTCAAAGATAAAACAAAGCCAGTTTTTTTTCATAAGGAGTCTTATGACTGCCATTTAAAATAGATTTAATTTTTTCACTTATTTGTTCTACTTCTTCATTACTCATTAGTTTATCCTCTTTCGCTTTTTGCAACATTTTATTTATTTTTACTTCTAATTTTTTGTTTTTTTCTCTTAATTTTTCAACTTCCTCTTTTAAGCTAGTAGGAATATTTCTGCCACATTCAGAACACTGTGTTGTTTTTTTTACCATAATGCTTTGTCTCTTCCTATATGTCTTTTTTTACATCAAATTTTAAATATTCAAAAATTAATTAAAGAAATTTAAAAATAATGCTAAAGTTAACTGAAGAAGATATTCGTTTAGAAATAGATAAGGAACTAAAGAAAAAAGGTTGAGAATTAACTGATAATAAGAAAAAAGAAGTTTTTACCGAGTCATATTCAACTAAAACTTTCGCTGATTATCTTTTAATTCCTTGCGGATGAATTGAGCCTCTCGTTGTTATTGAAGTAAAAAAAGCTGGTGAAGACCTTGATCGAGCCTTGGAACAAGCTAAAAGGGATGCTAAATTAAGAAATGCTTCAATTGCTTATGCGATTATTGGCAAACCTAGTAAAAAAATAATCAAAACTTGACATTTAGCCGAAAATAAGCCTTTAATATTTAATGGTCAGGAAGTAGATTTTATCTTGGACAAAGAAACTGCTTTAAAATTTCAAAAAACTAACGAGTATAACCCACAAGAAATTATTACCATAGAAAGTCGCAAGCAACTAATCCAAATTTTTAGTTTCGTTAATAAGCAACTTCGAAGTGCTGGGCTAACAGAAGGAGATGAAAGATTTAGCGAATTTTGTAGCATCTTATTTTTAAAAATTTTGAGTGAGCAAGAAGAAAAGGAAGCAAAATATAAGAGAAAACAATCAAAAGTAATTCCATTAAATTTACGCTGAAAAACTTGGCAAGACCAAAAAAATGCCGAAGACTTGTTGCGAGATGTCAATCGGGCTTTAAATTGTGGCAACCATGAAGAAAAAAAGTTTTGTTGTTTTCAAAAAAAGTATACCAAAGAAATTTTTCAGCCTTTAAAGATTCAAAATCCCACTGTTCTAAAAAGAATTGTTGATAAATTAACTCCTTTACACTTAACTGGGATGAAAATTGATGTAAAAGGAGAAGCCTTTGAATATTTTCTCAAAGAATACACTAAAAATCAAAAAAAAGACTTGGGGCAATATTTCACTCCTCGCCATATCGTTGATTTTTTGGTTAGGCTAGTAGACCCTACTATCAATGAAAAAATTTACGACCCTTTCTGTGACACTGGCGGAATACTTATCAAAGTTTTTAACTATATTGCTGAAAGCATCCCTACTAAAGATAGAGAAAAGTGGAAGAAACTAAAAAATAGCATTATCTATGGAAATGAATTTACTTCGATTGCTCGAGTTGCTAAAATGAATATGATTTTAGTTGGTGATGGTCATAATAATATTGTTAAGCGAGATAGTTTAGCTAATCCTGTTCCTGCCAAGGATAAATATGATGTGGTAATAACTAATATGCCATTTTCCCTCGATGGACCTTTTGATGAATACAAAGATTTATATTATCTTGGCAGAGCTAATGGCAATAGTTTATGTATAGAACACTGCTTGGATGCGGCAAGAGAAGATTACGGCAAACGACGAATTGCTTTAATAACTTTGGAAGGAGTTCTTCATGATAGAAATTATACCAAATTAAGGAGTTATATTTACGAAAACTGGTATGTAGAATACATTATTGCTTTGCCACCTTTTGCCTTTAAGCCTTATGCTAATTCTAACGCCGCTGTTCTTTATTTGACAACATTAGAGGATAGGGAACAGAGACATGTTTGATACTTTAAAGTTAAAAATGATGGTTTTACTGAAAATAAGAGAGAACCTAAAGAGGGCGAAAGTGATTTAGACATCTTTTTAAAATACAAGGATAGAAGCGAGGAAGAAAAGTTAAAAATGGGTTTTCAAAAGCTTGACATAGAAAAAATTAGAAATAATAACTATGCTAGTGTCCCGTCTTCCTATAAAGTATTTGAATTTGAGGAAAGCAAACATGAAATGGTTTCTTTAGGTGAATTAATAGAAAAGGTGAAAATTCCTAATGAGAAAAACCTACCCATATGAAGTTTAACTAAAGACAGAGGATTTATTCCTCATGAAGAAAAGTATAAAGAGCCAATACATTCAAAGGATACTTCTAACTACAAAATAGTTCCTCCAAAACATTTTGCCTATCGAGCTCCAGGAGTTAATGAAGGTTATATTGGTTATAATCATCGTGAAACAAATGTTTGTATACCTCATTACTATCCAGTGTTTAAGGTAAAAAACGAGAAAAGAATTATTCCTGAATATCTTTTTTGTGTTTGTCAATCAGCAAAATTTCGTGAGTAAGCAAATGCTTTTTTTCGTGGCACTGCTCGACCGGGCATAAGTTTTGCTGATTTTTGTAAAATAAAAATTCCTGTTCTTTCTTTAGAAAAACAGCAAAAAGTCATTTGCGAATTAAGCAAAATTAAAGAAAATATCCAAAATGCCCAAAAAACCATCAATGACCTAAATTCCTCTCTCTCTCTCTCTCTCTCTCTGCTTTGAGAAAGAAGTCGAGACTAAAAAGTTGGGAGACATTGCTACCTTTGAATATGGAAATTATGATGGCAAAGCCGAGGAAAAAGGAAAGCATAGGCTGGTTAGGATTACAGACATAGATGAGTATGGAAATATTTCAGAAAAGGATAAAAAATATGTTGATTTGTCAAAAGAATTTAAGGTAGATAAGTTTTTATCAAAAGGAGATATAGTAGTATCTCGACAAGCATTTCCCGCTAGAGCAGGTATCTTTGAAGGAGAAAAAGCAGTCTTGTCTTCTAATTTAGTAAAAATTAAGTTCGACGAAAAAATATTATCGCCTAAATATTTTTTATGATTTTCGCAAACCCAAGAATGAAAAAGGCAAGTCAAACAATTAACTAAAGGCACCGCTCAACCAGTTTTTAGTGCTAACTCTTTAAAAGAAATTAAGATGCCAATTCCTAGTTTAGGAAAACAAAGAGCAATTATTCAAGAAAGAGAAAAAGTCTTGTTAATAATTAACTATCAAAAGCAAAGCATTAAGTTACTGAAAGGAAAAGAGGAAAGAATTTTAAATAGTCTTTGAGAAAATAAATAACATTTTTTCTATTTTACTGTGTAAAATAACTTATATAAACTAATCTATGGAATATCTTGCCAAAATCATCCAAGAAACAAGAGTTGAAAACAAACAGTTTTGGCAGTATGATTTTCTTGACCTTCAAACTGGTGAAGAAGATTGCTTTTATCACCGAGAAAAAGTAAATTATTTCCCTAGTCTGCCTGGCAAATTAGAAATTTGAGAAGATAACCAAGAACAGAAGTTTTACCAATCATTTGACCAAGAAATTTTTAAAACCGCTGAGGAATATCAAAAAGCAGAAGAACTAGAAGCCTCGATTCAGTTACAAAAAGAATTGAAAGAAAATGTTGAGGAAATAAAAAGTAACCTTGACGAGGAGCAAATAAAACCTACTCCTCAACTAGTAACTAGACTACGAAAATTAGGTATTACTCAAAAGATATTAGCCACCGAAGTTTTTTATGTAAACGAACGAACCATTAGAAATTTAGAGAAAAGGGCAAAAATGCCTAATCGAAAATTAAAAAAAAGAGGTCGCAAACGAAAAATAGCTGGATATAATTTATCACTTTTGAAAAAATTTGTTGATAGTTCTAATGAAGAAAAAAGTGCTAAAACTCAACAAGAAATTGCCAAAGAATATCATGATAGAGGTCTAAAACTACATAGGTCAACTATTTCTCGAACTTTAACTAGAGAAGGACAAGTTTACAAAAAAGCAAGTAAACAATATTCTGAATTAGATATAGAAAAAGCCAAACAATTTATTAGAGACAAATATTGACTTTATTCTTATTCACATTGTTTTGCTTTGGACGAGTTTGGCTTTCATTTAAATGAGGCTTCTCAACGCGTTTGTTTTCGAAAAGGTTGCCGAGCTAAAATTATTCAGCCAGGAGAAAAAGGTTGTCATTACACTGTTATTCTTTGCGCCCAAAATCTAGCAGAGCAAGGAGAAATCAAGGTTACTTATAAGCCGATTAAGAATATTATCAAAAAGAAAAAAAAGAAGAAAGAAACTGAAAAAAAGGGAACAAAGGCTGTAGATTTACATGACTTTTTAGCAGGAGTTAATTTTCCTAATAACTGCTATATTCTTTTGGATAATGCCAAAATCCATCATGCTGTTAAATCCTGTATAAAAGAGGGTCGTCTTCCGATTAAGGAATTAGCCATTAAAAAAGGAATAATGCTTGAATATTTGCCTTCTCATGCTCCCATGATAAATCCAGCCGAGTTTTGTATCAATTTTATCAAAGGTTTTATTAGAAGGAAACGACCTCGAACTGATGAAGAAGTAAAAACAGTTGTCAGTGAAGCAATGACTGATTTACAAAAAAAAGACTTAACCGAATTTTTTCTTCATTGTCGTGATATTTTGAATGTAAAACTAAATTATAAAAGCGGAAAATAATTTCGCACAGGGTAATATATAAATAATTTTAGGAGAGAAAGGTATATGTCTTTGTTAGAAACAATAAAAACAATAATATGTTTAAGTTAATACCAGATACAACAAGCATAAGTTTAGAACAAAGACGTTTAATTTGTGGTTCGTGTCAAGAGTGTAATCGTCCTAATACAGGAAGATATTTTTCCCAAAAAAGAGGTTGATGTCAGCCTTGTAATTCCAAACACTTTCAAAAAAAGTTTAGTAAATGAACTAGCGGAAGCCAAGAAATTGATAAATTTCTTCAAAAAAGTCAACTTGAAGCAACCATTCCTCACCAAGCCTTAGAATTTATGCCCTATGAAAAGTTTACTAACATTAAAGAAATCGGAGAAGGCAGTTTTAGTGTTGCTCGCAAAGCGGACTTTGTTGATGGATATGGATATATTGAAAATTGAAATATTGAAAGAAATGACTGGGACAGATGTAAAAAAAATACTGGAATTATTTTAAAAGTTTTTAAAAAATCTCCTAGTGTAATTCCAAAAATTTTACGTGAAATTACTTTCCATATGTCTTTTTACCACACTCGCCGCATCGTAGAATGCTATGGCATATCACGGGAACCAAAAACTAACAATTACATAATAGTAATGGATTATAGAGGAGAAGATATGTGAACTTATTTAGAGAAAAATAAGCATTTAAATTTTAAAGAAAGATTATTCATATTTACTAGTATCATAAGCGGGCTGAATTCGATTAGCGACCGAGAAGAAATGATTCACAAAGACCTTCATCCAGGAAATATATTAATTGAAGAATACGAAGGGAAACCCTACGGATATATTACTGATTTTGGTTTAAGTCAATTGATTAAAGAAAAAGGCAACAAGAAAGTTTATGATGGTGCATGAAGATACATGGCTCCGGAAATCTTAAAATTTTCACTCAAAAAATTTCTTAACCAAGAAATACTGTATAGTCCGGCGTCAGATATTTACTCTTTGGGAATGATTGCTTACAAGTTATTTTCTGGTTTGGAACCTTACCAAGATGCAGTATCTTACAGCAAAAAACGTTTAAAAAAAATAATCGAAAAAAAGCATCGTCCTAATCTAGAAGATATGAAAACGCCGCAACTTTTTAAAGATTTAATTAAAAAATGTTGAGGGGATAATCCTGAATTCCGCCCCACATCAAGTGATTTAGTAAAAATCATATCGCAATGGTCGGGCGAGATTGGACGCTTTGGAGACCATTATATCAACAAAAACTCCGAGTTTTATCATCAATATAAAGAAATAGAAAAAGAGGAATAGATACCTACTAAATTTTACCATAAAATTCCCAATTTAACTTTTTAACCTTCTCGGATACTTCATAACTCTTATCCTCCATATCACAATAAGGAACATGCAAAAGATTTTTATCCAAAAGGGAAATCAAAAATTTTTGTTGGTTAGTAAATGATAATTCTTCAAATTCTTTTTTGGAATTGTCAATGTCTTTTGGCTCTATTTTATAACTCAAAAAGGCAATTTTTTTCATTTGTTCTCATATTTTTCAGAGTTCATTCGTGTTTTTTGCTTCTTGGATTTGGTTAATAAATTGTTGATTAAATTCAGCTAATTCACAATAAATAAAAGAACCTTTATTATCAAGTTCACAAACTTTTCTAATTCTTTCTTTGGTTACTGTTTCAATATAGTCCATTTGTTCGCAGATAATAAATTTTCTATTGCCTTGGTCTTGTTTATTAAGTTCTAATACCGCATGAGCCGTGGTGCCACTGCCACCAAAAAAATCTAAAACGATAGCATTTTTATCATTTCCCACTACCGCATAAAGACAATCATAGACATTTCAGAGCGATTTGGGAAAACTGAATGGATTATTTGGCACTAATTTTTTAAGCAAATTGGTTCCGTAATGGCTGGCGTCATATCTGCTATCAGTCCAAACTGTTCTTAAAGTTTGAAATTCTTTGCCGAGTTCAATTCGATAACTGGTTGCTCTCTCTCTCTCTCTCTCTCTCTCTCTCTCTCTCTTTACTATGAACCAACTTTGCCCGTAGAGAATTTTTTATTTTTTCTACACTTTGGCGAGCATAGCGTCATTTTCTTTCTACATTTTTTTTATCAATTGGATAAATATAGAAGCGACCATTTTTTTCGATAGTCTGTTTTTCTGGGTGATAATTATCACTTTCAACTTCTCCAAAATCAATTATTTTTTCGTTCTCAACAATAATAGGATAAAAACAATTTTTTGCGTTTTCTCGTAGATAGTTATTGCCCGTTGTATCCATTAAGTCTTGTCATTTAATAATATCTACTTTTTTCTTATTTATAACTTTTTTGCCTTTGGGGATAACAAAGATAGCGTATTCATGGGTATAAAAAAAATTAGTTCCCATTTGTCCTTCTGGGTTATGAACGATAGTTATAACATGAATTTCATAATTACGAAATAATTCTTTCAATAAAACAGTTAATTCGGCTTGTTCGTTCTTGTCAATTGCCGCAATTAAGCAACCATCAGGAGTTAGTAATTTTTTGGCTACTTCCAACCTATTTTTCATAAAAGTTAACCAAGTAGATTCATTAAAACCATTATTATAAACAAAAGTATTTGATTTACTATCCGGATTATAAGGAGGGTCAATATAAATTAACTTAATTTTGCCCTGATATTTTTCTTTTAGACTATAAAGTGAGAGGAGATTATTGCCTTTGATAATTAAATTGTCATTTGGCGAAATGCTATCCATAGATACTTTTTCTCCTTTGTCATATTTTTGAAAATTAGTGAAAACTTTGGGAGTAAGCAGACGGTCAATTTCGTTCGGTGCTAATGTTTCATTTCAAAAAATCTCGTGTCTTTTAGCATCCTCTTTGGCCTGTCCTCCTTCTAAAATACAATCTTTATAGGGTCAGGCTAAAACTACTTCTTGGCTATCAGTAAGATAATTACCATTAGCAATTAATCCTATTTTGTTTTTATATTTGGTAAAACTATCAGGGAGAAATTGTTTATTAGAAATAAAACTTTGAAACTTTATTTTATCAAAAACTAGTATTCCTTCTACTTCTTGGAAAAAAACTTGCTTAATTTCTGGGGAGGAGAGCAAGATTTTTAAAAGGTCTTTGTCTAAATTGAGTGCTAATTCAATAATTTTATTTTTGGCAAGATTGCCGTCTGCTATTAGTCTTTGGTCTTTTTTAAGGAGTTGGGTTAGTTTTTCTAGGGTTTTTGGCATTATTATTTATTTTGCTAATTTAAGTTCGTCATCGATTTTTTTAATTAGTTTATCTTTCTCTATTAAAATATCTTCCATTTTTTTTTTATTTTTGAGTTCATTCTCTCAATTTACTCCTAATAATTCAGTTATGGTTTTTTCGTTAACCTTTCCGTTCTTATTCTGATTACTTTCTCAGTAATTTTTCAGAATTTTCGGTACCTCAATTTTCATAAACTTCGTGAATTATTTCATCTTTATGAATTAGTTCCAAACATTCATTACACCTACCAACAATCTCTTTTTTTGCTGAATTATCCAAAGTGCACTTTTGGCAAATTATTGAACCTTCAATTTGTATTTCTTCACCCTGTGAAATTTTTTTGTGACATTTACTACATAGCATATGTTAATTTTTCCAAACAAATAAGTTCTACTTTTCTTTTTCTACCTCAGACAAGAAATTAAAACTATCACAATGCCTTAAAGTGTTAACTGGTGTCTTGCCAATTTTAACATTATTAAATTTTTTATTCTCTAAATCAAGGCCAGCAACCAAAGCAGAAATTTCTAAAAACTTATCTTTTCATCTTCTAATCATCGCAATTACTGCTCATTATATACAAACTTTCTTAAACATTCAGGCAATTGTAAACTGTTTTCACCACTATCATAATAATACTCCATAATAGTGGCAATCAACCTATCAATAGCCAATGCTGAACCATTTAAAGAATGAGGATAATACTTTTGTCCATTTGCTTTTTTTACTCTAATTTTGGCTCGTTCAGTTTGAAAATCTTCACAGTTACTACAAGAAGAAATTTCTAACCATTCTTTACTGACTGGTAATCAAACTTCAATGTCATATTGTTTAGCAGCACTAAATCCTAATTCTTTCACGCTAATTTCAATCACTCGGTGAGTAATTTTTAGCAAATGAAGCAGATTTCGAACATCACTTACTAATTTTTCTAATTCTTGATAAGAATCTTCTGGTTTAACTATTTTTACCAATTCTACTTTGTGGAATTGATGAAGACGAACCAACCCTTTATTTTTTTCTCCCGAAGCCATTCTCTCTGCCCGAAAGCAAGGACTATAAGCACATAAATTTAAAGGCAAATCTTCCTCCCTTAATATTTGGTCTTGGTAAAGATTAACTAAACTAACTTCGGCTGTGGGAAGCAAGTAAAAATTGCTATCTTCTATTTTATAAAGACTGTCTTGAAATTTGTGAAACTGCCCCGTATTGTAGAGATTATGAGCATTGACTAAATAAGGAGTATCGAATAACTGATAACCTTTTCGAGAATTTTCAGTTAATAGAAAATTAATGAGTGTGTGTAATAACTGGCTGCCTAATCCTTGATAAACTACAAATTTACTTCCGGAAAGTTTGATGCTTTTTTCTTCATTAATTATTTTTAATTTCTTTAATATTTTTTCGTGAGTTAAATTATTTTTAATGTCATGAAAATACTCTGTTTTTTTATCTGCTTTTTCTTTATCACTTGTCTTATCAACGGGAGTGGGGATATTAGGAATTTTTTCTGTTAATTCTTGTAATTCTTTTTTTATTTTTTCTAGTTCTTGTTCTTTGATGTCTATTTTCGCATTCAAGTTAATAACTAATTGGGCGGTTTCTCTTCCTTTTTTAGTTAGTTGGTTTTTTTCTTTATTTAGTTGATTAATGGCTTGAATTAACTGATTTTTTCTCTCTCATTTGTTTTTAATTATTAATAATTGCTCAATGGTAATGCCACGTAGTTGAAGGAGTGATATTGATTCTTCTCAATTAAGAAATAAGCGTTTTAACATTATTAAGATTTTTATTCTTTCTGTGAATAATCAGGAAGTTCTCGGCAGAAACTACTGCGTTGTGGCGAATAGTTTCTTGCTTAATGATATGAGTTGAATAATTGCTTTTAGCCAACTGACGAAGATTTTCCAAAGTTAAGTTTGTTTTGTAATATGGCAATTTGTCTTTTATTTTTAATTTGTGAAAGTTTGCTAATAATTCTTCCAATTCTAAAAAACTGGCTAATAAATGCTCCGCTTCTTCACTTTTTATTTCTAATTGCACTTTTTTGGCTAACGTTTGTAATTGTGATAGTTTCATGCTTTTTTTCTTTCTCATTTAATTTTTTCTCTTTTTACTGGTTTTCTTCGGCGATAAGCAATTTTCACTAAACTAATGAGGATGTTAATGACTTCGCTTAGTAAGGCAAATAAATAGTCACCGAATCTGCCAACTTGTGCGTAAAAGAGACAAGACATACCGAAGCCGAAGGCGATAAGAAGTCAACTTTTCCGTAAATAATTCCACATTGACACTTTTTGATAAGTAAGAGTAGCAATAAATTGTGAAAAGAAGAAGATAACTAAATAAAATAGCATTCAAAAAAAGTCTGCTTTCCTGCCGCTAAAAAATGGATTGCTTCGGTCAAAAGCAAAAGGATGAAGAGAAAAAGTAGTGATTAAAAGAAAACTCATGGCAATGTTAAAAAAAGTTTGCTTCATGGCTTCTAGTTGTCGTTTTGCTATTTCTCTTTCTTCTTCTAAGGAGGCTAAGTCAATTGGTTCAGTTTTTTCTCGAGGTTTAGCCAGGTCTAAATCGGCTAATCTTGGAGGATAACTAATTCAGTTTAAAAGCAAACGCATTACCAAAACTTTTAAAAGTAAATCCCAAAAAATTCCTAAGGATATTATGCCACAATTTTGAGAAATCCATTGTAAAGGTTGGATTAAAAAAAATCTTACTGGGTCAAGTAGTATTGATTTGTGTAAAGAGCGTTTTCTTCAATTCTTCTCGTTAGTAAACTCAATATTTAAGTCAGTAATGGCAAGTTTGGCTCTTTCTAATTCTTTTTTAATATTTGTGATAGTCTTTTCTTGAACATTTTTTAATTCTTCTTGGCGATATTCATCAGCCTTATCTTCATAGGCTCTAGCACTTCCATAATCATTATTTATTTTTTGCTCTTCTAATGAAAATGAGTTAGTACTCTTTGCGGGAAGTTTTTTATATTTTTCTTCTGCCTTTTCACGAATTTTCTTTTTTTCTTCGTGTTCATTTTGGGCTTGGTCTAGTTTGTCCTTGGCTTGTTCTAATTCTGGATTTTTATTTAAACTTTCACCTTTTTTTTCTAACTTAATTTTAACCTCGTCTAAAATGGCTTTTTCAATTTCATTGATTTCTGCTAAAGTTTGGGCTCCTTGTTCAATTGTCCCTTGGTCATTACCAATATTTTTTTCACCTCTAATATATTCTTGGTAATGAACCACTTGAGCCGATTTCTTAAAAAAAGAAAAAAAAGGAAAAGAATGGATGAGAAGAACAACAAAAAAAATAGCAACAATCTTAACAAATATGCGATAAAAAGAAGCAAGTTTTTTTTTTGGTCTAGGCATAAGTATTTATTTTGTTTTTAGTCAAATTAACTGAATTTGATTCTTTTTGAGAAATGGAAGCCAGTAATTCGACCAGTGATTTTTGTCGAGCAGTAAATTTTTCCGAAAGTCCCGAACGAATGATAATTACTAGATCATAATGATTAGATCGATAAACTTGACAATCATCCTTTTGCTCTTTTAAGAAGCAAGTAAGGATATTTTTAATTTGTCGTTTATAGTAATTTCTTTGCGTTGCTTTCTTCACTATTTTCCGGGGAATACTAATGCCAAAGCGACAGTTATTTAACTGGTTAGGAAGATAAAAAATCACAAATTCCGAGTTAACTGTTTTTTTTCCTTGGTTGAGAACTTTAGAAAATCCTCAGCCTTTACGCAAGCGATAAAGATTTCACATTTTTTCGTTAAATTTTTAAAAAAGTAAGAGTCAAACTGAGAAGAGTAACAAATAAATTACTCTCCATTTATTTGATTAGAGAAAGAGAAACTTTACTCTTCCTCTTCTCCTTCTTGCTTACCGCTTGGTTTTTTCATGAAGAAGTATCAAACTGCGACACCGATAACAACTATGGCTGCAAAAATGCTTACTCACAATCAAGGATTTTTTGGATTGAAAAATCCTATTAAACCTTTTCATTCTTTTTCTGAAATGCCTCTAATAACTCTGCTTTTGAAAGCAGTTGCTTTTTCAACATCAGTGAACTTACTCATAGCATCTTGCAAAGATTTAACTTTATCTAATCCAAGGTTTTCATATTCTTTTTCTTTAGCAATTTTTTTAGTAATAATGGCCAATACTTTGTTATCATCTGCTTTGTTAGTCTTTGCTTCTTCTCCAATTTCTTTAACAAATTTCTCACGAACAGTTTCAATTTTTTCTTCTGGTTCCTTTCCTGGTTCCTTTCCTGGTTCCTTTCCTGGTTCCTTTCCTGGTTCCTTTCCTGGTTCCTTTCCTGGTTCCTTTCCTGGTTCCTTTCCTGGTTCCTTTCCACTAGTTAATTCTTTTCTTTTATTTTCCAAGTCCTTGATTAAGTTTTGGATTGAAACATCATTTTCTCATACAGTCTTAGCCTGTCCACCGAATTCATTAGAGTAGTTTTTTGGAAAATCTTTTATCCTTTCAAGGGCTTTATCAACTTTTTCTATCGAATCAAGTTCACTAAGTTTAATTCCGTCTTGGATAATTTTTAATTCTTTTCTTGCTTCTTCTTTATTCTTTGCTGTTTGTCTTCTTTCAGCTTCATCTCGATATTTTTGATTATCAAGATCTTTTTCATCAAGATCTTTTTCATCAAGATCTTTTTTTTTCTTATTATCTAATCTATCTAAAATTACAATTGCCCGATCCACTGTATTACCCATACCGTTTACTGCTTGATAAGCAGCACTATTGGCATTCTTTTCCGTAGTAAGATAAGTATACAAGTCTAAACTAAAGGAACTTAAACTGTCTACTTCTCAACTTTTTCTCAATAACTCTTGAGCTTCCTTTATGTTGTCAATAGCGGTATCTGGGTCATCAACAAGAGGAAGATTGGCAACACCTAACAAGACATTATTATCAAAAATTCGATTAGCTGAAGTTGTCGTCAACTTTGATCCTCAAACTTTATCTTGATCATTATATGTTTTAGCAAGTTCAATCATTAATTTAACTTTATTATTTTTAGTATCAACAATGTTCTTTGAACCAGTTATTTGAGTTCCCATTGGATTTTTACTTGCTGGAATTATAACATCATTTCCAGAGACTTCAATATCATCATCATTCCAAAGATTCTTAAAAAATCAACCTAGAACATTTGCTGCTTGTCCGGCATTATATGTTCCGCCTTCACTTCAATCTTCGGCTGCAGCAGGAACAGCAGGATTACCATTAGCAGGATTAATTGCGGTATTGGCACTCCCTGCTCCATTTACTTTACTCCTTATTTCTTTAAGTTTATTAATTCAAGGGTCGGTTATTTTTCTACTTTGAGAATTAAGAGCATTATTATAAGCCGGAATAGCTGCCGCTCGGGCTCCTCCTACTCATCTAAAAGAAATATCTCATGTCTGAAATCTGTTTGCACTGGCAATACCATGAGAAGTATTTATATGTGCTGCACCTCCTCCAATGTGTGCTGGGTTTTTATCTGTGTCGATCCGTAAAGTAGTGTTTCCATTAAGAGTAATATCTTCTGGATCTCATCCAACATTGTACATATAAACTGATTTAACTAATCATCCTGTCATTGACTGGTTACCTGCACCTGGTTGAAGGTTCTCGTTTCCTCCTCCCGCAGCACCAGGAACTCCTGCTACCGCAGCTCCGCCAATCGCATTAATACCAGCAGCACCCGCTGCTCCTGTGGATGCTTTTCTAAATTGATTACCTTTATCTAGTCATTTTTTAGTCACTTCTGGGGTCGGTGTTTCTCGAAATTGATTATTAGCAGTAGCAAAGTCATTCAATATGCCTAAAAAAGCATTATGCCATTTGTCATATTGGTCATTATCATTAATATTTACTGAACTGTTTATATTTGCTACTCCACCTCCTGCGGCAATAGCAACTGCTGTTGCACCATTAAGAGCACCAAGATTAGGAATAGGTTGTTGAGTAGTTTGAACTCGTAAAACATTACCATTTAAATCTACATTTTGTGCTTGATATCCTTTAATAGTAAAATGAGCAAAAATATAACCAAGTTGGGCATCAGTATAACCATTGGGCGGTGTTCTTCAATCATCATGATTATGTCCTCAACCTGGAATATCTGGCATTGCAGTATTAGCAGCATCATGGTTAGCAGCATTACCTCGTAGGTTAGGTCCAGCACCAGCTGCATTTGTTGCTACATTTCATCAATCATCAATTATATCGCTTCTTGCTCCTCCTCCTCCTCAATTTGGATAAGGAGCGGCAGCGTAATTACCAGTACTATTATAAAAAGTGGAGTTTGGTAAATTAGTATTATTAACTAAACTTTTTAAATGCTCATCGTTATTATCATTTATTTGTTTTCTAAACTCGTTAGCAAATTCTTGTAAAGTCATATAATTGTTATTTTACTCCTCCTTTATTTTTTTTGTTAATATTTCTTTGGTTTGTTTCCATATCAATTTTTTTCATATCTCAATTCATATATATTTATTTTTATAGTGCTTTGGATTTTTTTTCGCTTTTTGATTTTTTAATATTAGTAGAGAGTTTGTTTCATTGTTTAATACAGTGAGTTAATTAACAAGATGGAAATCCTTAATATAGAAATAGTAATGAAGAAAATTAAATATTAAAATTAATGATATATTAAAAAAATTATGCAGATAAAAAAGTTAGGGAATTGTTATATTATTCGTATTGAGCCAGGCGACCCATTCATGGCTAGTTTAGAAAAGTTTGCTCGGGACACTCAAATTGGTTTTGGTTGAGTTTCCTCAATCGGGGGAGGACTTAAAGATGTAAAATATGCTTTTTCAGTTGGTTTTGATACCGGTTATGAACCTGTAAAGAAAAATGAAGGACCATTAGAGTTATTAAATGGTATTGGTTGTATCGGTTGAGACCATGATGATACTAGTAAACCAATGATACATTTACACGGAACTTTTGTTGACCGGGAAATGGAAAAAGCCTTTGGTGGGCATTTAATAGAAGCCAAAGTGGTTAGGATTAACTATTGAAATAAAAGTAGATATTTTAAGCCAAGAAAAAATTACTCGTAAGTTGGATGAAAGAGTTAATGTAAAATTATTAGACCTCCCGGCTTATTCAGCAAAAAATCTTGAAAGCTCTCAATCAAACAATTCAAAAAAAGATGACTCTTCTTGACAAATTATTTTACCAGTAGGATTTATTATTCTAGGGTTAACAGCAATGATTTCTCTCCTCTTTATGAGAGATAAAGAAAAATAAAAAAAAATAAAGTTACTAAAAATATATATTATGAAAATAGAAGGTAGAAATTTTGCAAAGATAAGAAAATATGAAGATAACACAAGCATATTGAGATTTAAGCATTTATCAAAAGAACAACGTAAAGATTGAGAGCATAAAATAAAAGAAAACGAAGCTCAGTTAAGATGTGCTGGCGGAGACTGTAAAAAGGTATTAATAATAGCAAATACTGAAAAAGGTTGAGATTTAAAAGACTGAATTCCTTATATCGGAAGAACTTATGTTTCAGCAGAAAAACTTTGTTATTCAGCGGAGGCTATGATAGAGTTTTATTGTCCTAGTTGTCAAAAAATTGAAACATAATAAAAAATTTGTAAAATATAATATTATGAACAGAGGAATTATGAAAAGAGATTCATTTAGGGATTTAGACAAATTAGAAAGAAGATTGTTAGGTAACTTTTTTTCTCCAATGTGGCAAGAAGGTAGTTGAGAAGCATTTCCTATGCCAAGCCATTTGACGGAGGATGAGAACAATTATTACTTACAAGTAGAGTTGCCAGGAGTAAACAGAGAGAATATTAAAGTTGATGCCGGAGAAAAGTATCTTCACATTCACGGAGACCGGAAAGAAGCAGTAGAACAAAAAGATGCTCATTGTCATTACTCTGAACTTACTCATGGTTCTTTTAGTCGAGAATATCATTTTAATACTCCTGTTGATAAAGACAAAGTGGAGGGTAGTTATCGCAGTGGTATTTTGAAACTTAAAATTCCTAAGGCTGCTCAAACCAAATTAAAACAAGTAAAAATAGCAGCCGTAGAGGAATAAAATGTTATTTTTCAAAGCGGCATTCTTTTACTTACTGTCTTTAGCCAAATAATTTTCTATCCCTCTTTCTAAAACAAAAGTTTGAAAATAACCTTTTTCTCGGAGGAAATTAGCAACTTTTCCAGAACGATTACCAAAATTACAGTAAACAATAATTAATTTTAATATATTTAGTGGGATTAGTCATTAAGTCTTCGTAATAAATATTAATATTGTTAGGCAATTTAGGGAGAGTTTGGTGTTCTAATGGGCTTCTGACATCAATAATTAAGGCTTTTTCTTTTATTTTTTGATATTTTTGTGGAGTAATAGTTGTTTTCATATATTTATTATTTGATTATCTATTTCACTTATCACTACATTATTTTTTGTTTTTGGAGCCAAGGGTGCTGAACCACATGTGAGTTCGTTAGTAGGGGTGTTTGTAGGTTTGCTGATTAGTGCTATTGTTTGGTGAATTGTTAAAAAATTCTTTGCCCCTAAACCTAGCAGGTATAAATTCAGAGATTATCGCAAAGCAGAGGAGAACGAAAGATATTTTTAAACTAAAAACTTTAACTTTCCCATCTTAACTCCTGAACCTTTAAGCTTGGAAAGACAGAAGTATCTTTGTAAGAAGTTTTGACCTTTGTTGGAGAGGTTATTCTAACATCTTAATTTTATTAAAACTCAAAGAATTATCAACAAGGCAAGGAAGAAAATCACAAACAAGAAAAAGTTTCGTAGTTTAGCACAATGCCTACATCTCCTAATAACTATTTTATGTATTCTACTCATCAAAGGAATTCCTTTAGTAGGCTTCAATTCACTAGCCTTTAACAGAATTATCTTTTTATCTGATTCTGGTGTTGACTTGTCCTCTCATATCTCTTTAAATTTTCGATAAATCTTGGCAAAAATTTTGGGTTTTAGACAACCATCAAGGTGTAGAGAACAAGCATAAAAATGTCGGTAGTTATTAGTTTTCAAGTCAGTCAAGGAAATTTTGACTTTTCGGTTAAATACGGGATAAGAAACCATATCCAAACACTCAACAATTTCTGGCTCTATTTTTATTAACTTTACTTGGCTAAGTTCTTCTCTCCGACTGGTAAACTTCATAAAGAATAAGTAATCACCTTTTTTTTCTATTGACAGATGTCTTCTTCCTTTTGCTGGCTTTCTGTTATCATCGGTATAATTACCTTTAAAATGAGCAATGGTGTTAAAATGATTTATTATCGCCCTAGCCATAATCTAAACCTCGTGTTCTTTTATTTCATCTAAAGTATCGTAGAAGAATTTTTTGTAGTAACTAATTAGTTCATCATTTAAAGGCATTAATCCTTCTTCTTGCTCAAGTCCTAATTTCCAAGCAGGGTCTTGATGAGAAAATTTTCGTAAAGCTTTATTATCATTTTCATAATTGTCACGAAAGTAATTATACACCGAACGAACAAAATCTTGAGTTTTTTTGTTAATACTAGTGCTAGTATTTAATTCAGAATCAGAAAGAGACCATAATTGTATAAAATTCATACGCACTTTATAAATAATTGCTCCATGCTCGAAAGCTTCCATTCTTTCTTTAAACAAGGGTTTTCCATACTCAATACAGTGAAATATTTGACACATGTGAAGTATTTTGTTTAAACGAAAATTTCCCTCCATTTTTTTCTAATGAAAACAATGAGCCTCCTCATATCCATGCTTATGGACAAAGAGGTAGCATGAAAATTTGATTATATTCATTAGAAATAGTTAAAATTAGAAAACTTCCTGCTAACGACCAAAAAAGAGCATTAGAAATAATTGAAAGAAACCAAGAAAAATTTTTATATGAATGATTTGAATTTAAGAAGAGAGAAGAAAACTAACACTAAAAGAACACCAATTTACTTACGGGAAAAAGAAGACTATCCACTCATTACTGATTTACAATGCCAAGAACACCAAATCACAGCTACTTTATCAGATGGAAGAACAATCAGCATTCCCACAGCTTGATTTAAAAGATTAAGAAAAGCCAATATTAAACAATTAAATAAATATGAAATTTTGCCTGATGGTTATGGTATTACTTGACCTGATTTAGATGAAGATATTAGTGTCAAAGCATTTGTGGAAGGAATGAATTAACTTTATTATAAAAATAGTTTTGATATGTCAGAATTAAAACTATAATTATCATGTCAAAAAAAAAATGAGAGTGTGATTGTCAAGAATATTTAGAAAATCAATTAAATAATCTTAAAAGTTGCCAAGTTAATGCTAAAAAGAAAATAGAAGAACTACTTACTTTTGAAGAATGTCCTTATAGAATACTTGATAAAAAAAATAGAGAAGGTTATAGCACTTTCAAAAGTCATTGATGTAATTCAACCCCTATTAACCCCATGGAAAATCTAAGTCATATTCCTAGTGCTTCGTTTATGGCTAATGCTGGAGTATATACTTTGTGTGATTGTGGAGAAAGTATTCGTCGTAATTGACAATGGATAGACAAATCAGGTGAATACTAAGCAACTGACGATGGTTGAGAAGACCATGTTAAAAATTGCCACCAATCAAATCAATCTACTTCATTATCTAAAAGTTTAAGTTCAACAATTAATCCTGAAAAACAAATACAAAGAGAGAGAGAGAGAGAGAGAACTAAATTAGTATGAAAAAATTTTTTGTGTGTGTAAAATATAATATATATGAAAAAAAGTTATCAAAAAATAACAAGTAGCGATTTGCTTATTGATAAAAAAAATAAAATTATGTTGAGAGGAGATATAAAATAATATATATGAACGGAAAAGATTTAAGCCCAGAGCAAAAGATAGAATATGATTCAAGAGAAAGAGAACTTGTTAGGTTAAACGAAAGAAGTAACGAAGTTGACGAAGCACTTAGCAAAACTAAAGCAGACAAGGTTGAAAAAGAAGCCAAACAATTAAAAGAAGAAATTAAAGATTTGGATGAAAAGATTAAGAATGCTAAGGAAATTAATGCTTCTCGTGAATCTAAAATGGATTTGATTCGATCAACAAAAGGATACAAATATGATATTTTCAGAATTAATTTTCCTGGTGTTGGAGAGTTAAGATTATCTGATTCACAAATTAGTGGATTACTATTACAGTTTAATGTTTATTTTTCTACTCTTGATAATCCTTTTAAAGATTCTCTTACTGATAATGATAAAAAAGAATTGCTTGCTGGCATACGTGGAGAAAATGTTGGTAACATTGCAAATAAAGATATAGCTGATAATGTAACTTCTGATAATGATAAAAAAGATTCAGATTGACAAATAAAAGAACCACAGTCAAAAATAAAAGAACCAGCATATCAAACTTTTGAATGATACAGACGCTGATGAAATTTCTTCAAACATTATCCTTCTGAAGAAATGAATGTTGCGGAAAAAGGGGATTTAGACAAATATCCTATTTTAGTTCAATTTACACAAAAAGCAACAAAAACAGGACCAAAACGAAAAAAATTTCCATTTTATGATATTGTAAAGTTTAATGAAGAAAAAGGTAAAATAGATAATAATCGATTGAAAGCACTTTTGATTGATAAGGATACTAGAACTGGTGATGTGAAAGTTCCACGCTTGCAAAGTGAAGACTATGAAGAAGGTTTAATATCCTATCTTCCGGGTATTGGAAAAGACCCTGAAATAGAATATAATGATAGTTGAAGTGTCAGTCTAGCAACTTTTATGATTGATGAAGTTTTTAGATACGATTTAATTAATAGAAACCCTATTCTTACACAAGGAAAAAATTACACTCTTGGACCTAAATTATGAGCAGAAGAGACTCCTTGACATAGTATTTCTACTACTACTTACACTTTACAAAGTGGAAAAGATGCTAATAACGGTAGTTATAAAGATCATGATATAAATGTAGATGGTCATCGTTTCAATAATATTCAAAAAGGTTTTAAAGGAGGGCTTGATATTCTTCATACCATTTTTAATATAAAACAAATACGTGATTATTTTCTTGCTAAGGAAAAACGAATTACATTAGCCTCTGGTGGCGTAGGTCCAAATGACAAAAATGGGGTACCTGTTGATCCTAAGGCACCTATTGTTTTTGATATTAAAAAAGGTGAAATACCTGAATTTATTGATGCTGAAGATTTAAAAAAACAAAGAAAAGAAAAAAGAGATGAACTTCTTAAACTTGATGTTGGTTATTATACAGCGGAAGAAAAAACTTTGTTAGCCGAGAAAAAAATAATTGCTGCAAGAATAAAAAAATTAACAGAAGCGAACAAAAAACTAACAGGTGATAGCGAAAAAAGATTACTAGGAGTAGTCAAGAGACTTTCCAAAAATGTTAATGATTTCTTATCGGCTTCACCAGTAAGTAAAAGATCTTGAACTTGATATGAAGAATATAAAGAGAATATTGTAAAACTTCGAAACGAAGTAGCGGACAGATTAAAAGAAGAAAATGGTTGAAAGGATGATGATGAAAAATACACCAAATTTGACTTAATGGATGTGAAGATTGATGCTTATTTTAAAAACTCAAATGACGAAGTGAAAAAAGAATTAGGTGATATCAGAAATGCTTGGAAAAAATACGATGAAATGGTTCAAAAAATTATTGGTCCTCGTTCGGCTTTATATACTGCCTTTACTAAGCATAAAATTACTAATGAAAAAGATTTAGATGAGTGATTAAAAAATATGGATAGTACCAAAGATAAAATTGCTAAAGGAGTCCTTGCTAATTTAGAAAAAGTAAATGAATATCTTACCCTAGAACCATATGAACTCACTGCTAGAGAAAAAATCAAAAACATTAAACTCGCTGGTATGAACTTAGAAAATACCCTCAGAGAAGTCTTAGGAAAAAGTTATAAATCAACAATTTTGGCGGCTTGACAAAAAGCTGGTTATGGAGAAGGCAATAAGTTTTATGAATTAATAACTTATAAAAATGATTTACGAGAAGATAGTCTTTTTAAAACTTGAATGAAAAGTAATAATGAAGGCGGACCTAACCTTGATAATGATAATCTTGCTGAATGAATTGCCGAGAAAAGCCTTGGTGATATAAAATATGATTTGTTGGGCTACATTTTAAGATATCGCTTGATTCAGTATATTAAAGCCAGTGTCGATGATAGAAAAGAATTCAAAAAAGAAACTGTGTTAGGCTGAATTAGTGAAGCAGAAAGTTGTGGTCAACAAATTGATAATTTTTCTGACATTACTGGTGGCGATAACAGAAAAGGTGATGTTGTCTTGAATAACTTCATCCGTAATCTTGCTAAAAATAAAGGCACAATCATGGGCTTAGATTCTAAAAATGATGCTGAATACCAAATTATTAAAAGATGAATTGATTATAAAGAGGAAACCATTAAAAGTTTAAAAGACGGAATGGACGAGGAATTTATGAAAGATAAAGACCCAAAACAAGTTTGGAATAAAGAACCTAAAGACTTACACAAGGAAGTTCGTAATTACCAAATTACTAAGGAAGGGATAACTAGTGAAAATTATAAAGACATTAAGGATAAAGAAAAACTAGAAAAAGTAATAAGTTACTTAGATGACTTGATTGACAACAATCTTGCTACTGAGGAACAAAAAACCTTTAAACAACAATTAAGTTCTCACATGGCTACTTTGCAAACCACAACTACTCCACCACAAGAGAAAAAACCAGAAGATGGTAAAGAAGAGAAAAAACCAGAAGATGGTAAAGAAGAGAAAAAACCAGATGAAACTACTAAAGAGCCCGACAAACCCAAAGGATTACCTGGTTGGGCTTGATCACTAATTATTATAGGTATTGTAGCAATAGTCGGTGGCTTAATTTGATACTTCACGAGTGGTAAAAAAGAAGATGAAGAAGAAGGAGGAGGGGTAACCGAACCTGAAACTGGGGAGAAGTAAGCAAAAAATGAAAAGAGGAAGAAGATTATGGATACAAAAATAAGAAAATTAGAATTAGAAAGAGAAATAGCAAGAGCAGAAAGAGAAAGAGACCGCAGTTTAAAGTGGTTCTTTGTTAACCTCCTTGCTTTTCTTTTAGCATTGGCTATTGCGTGAGTAATTTTATGGTTCGTGCCAAAAGCAATTGCTAATCTATCTAAGAAACATTTAGATGCTAATGGATATCTTAAAGAGTCATTAAAATACGAAGATAGAATACGTTTGGATTATATCAAATGAGGAATGTTTGTTTTTACTTTCGCTTGAGTTACAACCTGAATATTTTGGGCACTTTTTAGATTTCGTAAATGAACGAGTTATCAGCACAAAGTTGATGCTCTACGAGAAGAATTAAGGAAATTAGAAAAAGAGAAATAGGATTCTATTTTTGAAATTGTTAGAAAGAAAACAAAGAAGTAAAAACATATGGATATTAACCAACTAGATCAGCAGAAAAGAATTAACTTGTGTTTAGAAATTATTGATAGTTTTACCCCTCCCGGATTAGCAGAATTAAAAAAAGCTATTGAAGAAAAATTTGACATCAAAGGAGAAGCATTTGCTCCTGTTTCTAGTCAAAGAGATGAAGAGAAAAAAACTACTAGTTCGGCAAATGTTTCTCTGAAAGTAACAGAGATAAGCAGTCAAGGTTCACAACCAATTAAAATTTACGGAGCAATAAAAGATATTGTTAATAACGAGGGAAAAGGAAATCCAATAAATATTATTAATGCTAAGCAATTAGTCGATCAAAAAAAACCAATTCTAGAAAGTATCCCAAAAGTTAAAGCCGAAGAATACCAAACACAATTAGAAAAATTAGGAGCAAAAGTAGAAATAATTGAATAAAAAATCATTAATGTTGTATCGCTTAATTAATAGTTCTGAAAAAGTCCAAAGAAAGGAATATTATTATCACAATCGCTCAGATTTATTTCAGTCTTTACCCCAAAAAGATTTGACCCAAGAACAAAGAGAATCCTACGAATATTTTCTTTATCAGGCTTTACCAAAATTATTGCAATTTTACTTTCCTGCTCAGTTCAAAGATTACAATAACCAAGTAAGTTTAGAAATTTTAAATTACGAAAACGGAAAACTTTGTCGTTGGGAAGAACCAGAGTTCACCGAAATCGAGACCTATCGCAAAAAAGCCACTTGGAGCCAAAAACTTTTCCTTACCTGGCTAATTAAATGACACTGTAAAGAAGTTAAGTTCCAGATTGATGAAGAAAAACAATTAGTTGATAATTTACATGATTGAATAGAGAAGAGTTTCAAGATCAACAAATCTTTTACTCTAGAAAAAAAAGAAGAAAATTCATGAGAAGTAAATGATAAAGACTTAAAAATAACTCTTTGGATTTCTGGCGACGCTCCTAACCAGCTTATTGAGTTTTATTACGAACAAACCAAAGAAATTCCTTTTTGCAAAATGCCTAAAATGACCAAACAAGGCAATTTTATTATCAATGGTAACAATAAAGTAGTAGTTTTTCAATCCGTTCGGGCACCCAATGTTTACTTTTTCCAAGACAACAAAAACCAATTTCTCTACGGAGAAATAATTCCTTTTAAAGGTCCGTGAATTAGAATTTTTTTAGATAATTTAAGTTCCCGAAGCAAAGAGGAAACTAAATTAGGAATAAAACTAAAATTTTTGAATACAGAAGCCATTTTTGATTTGACCCAAATCCTTGCTGAGGCTCCTTTTCCCAAAGAAAATTTGTTCAATTTATTTGGTCAAGAAGAAATTATTGAAAACAGTCTCCAATTAGGAAAAAATGAAAAAAAAGCTGACAAGCCTATTCCTAATTTTTTGTTTAATGAAAAAAATTCTTATTTTTTGCTCGGTAAACTTGGTCGGCAAAAATTCAATCGGAAAATGAATATTCTTCTTCGTATCAGTGGACAAACTCTTGCAGAAGAATTGAAAGATAAGGACGGAAAATTAATCTTTTCCAAAGGAACCGCACTGGGAAAAGAAAAAATTTCTATCCTCCAAAATTTAATCAACGAAAATCGCTTGCCTTTACTTACTCTGGAAAATTATCAGTTTTATTCTTTTTGAATTACTTCACCAATTGCTCCCCAAAAGAAGATCAGTGTTTTAGGTCCAATAGAAAAAGACAATAGCAAAACCTGATTTGACTGAGGAGATTTATTAATTGTTATTTCTTATTTCCTTAATTTACAGCATGGTGTCGGAAGAGTAGAAAAAGAAGATGAAGAAAAAGATAGTTTAGAAAACCAAGTAATTCGTCGCGTGGGAGACTTGCTTTATAGTAGTTTTGATAATAAACTAGGGTCTTTTAAACAGGGAATTGAAAAAACATACATTGCTGTTATTTCTCAACTAAACAAAGTTGACCCAACCAAATTACCAAAAATTCAAGAATTTAATAAAAAAGTTTTGAAAACCTTTTTTCATTCTTCCACTTTGGTCCAACTTCAAAATGAAAATAATCCTTTGGCTGAAGTTTCCCATATTCGTAAAGTTAGTTCTCTGGGTTTGGGTGGCTTTAATTTAACTAATGTCAGCCCAAGCATCCGCAATGTTAATCCTTCTTATTATGGTCGCTATTGTTCTGTAGAAACCCCCGAAGGGCAAAAGGTAGGATTAATTCATAGTTTAGCTTTAAATGCCAAAATTGATAAATACGGACAAGTTCTAGCCCCTTATTATTTGGTTAAGCAGGGAAAAATTACTTCGGAAATTGTGTATTTAACTGCCGATGAAGAATTAGAAAACTATATTGCTCACTGTAATAACAAAATCAACGAAAACAACCTGCTTGAAGAAGACAAGGTTTGAGCCAGACACCAAAGAAAATTCACCTTTGTCCCCAAAGAAAAAATTAACTTTATTGATACTTCTTTTTACCATTTAAATTCAGTTAACAGTTCTAATATTCCTTTTTTTCAACATAATGACTCTGTGCGTATGTTAATGGCAACCAATATGCAAAAACAAGCGGTAATTTTGCTAAAAGGAGAAGCACCCTTGGTAGCCAGCGGAGTTGAAAATTATTTGTTAGATAATGCTTCCCTAACTATCAAAGCCAATTTTGCTGGTACAGTTCAGTATGTAGATAGTGAAAAGATTATCATTAACCATTCATCTTCAACAGGAAAAAAGCGACAAGAATACCCTATTAACCAATTTACGATTACCAACACTAATAATCTGCTTACTTCGGTTCCAATGGTAAAAAAAGGCGAACAAGTTCAAGCCGGACAAATCATCGCTTGCGGTAATTATCAAGAACAACAAGAGTTAGCTTTAGGTCAAAATTTACGGGTTGCCTTTATGTGCTGAAAAGGTTATAATTTTGAAGATTCAATTGTAGTAAATGAACGCCTAATTAAAGAGGATATTTTAACTTCTTTGTTTGCCAAAAAATATATCGTTATTCGCAAGAAAATCAAAGTTGATAAGAAACCCACAGAAGAAGAATTTTATCCTCGTCCGGAAATTAGCCACTTGGATCAGCAAGGAATAGTCAAAGTCGGTAGTGAAGTGCATGAAAACGATATTTTAGTCAGCAAAAGAACTCCTTATAAAAAACAACAATCCGAAGAGCTGCTTATCGCTAGTATCATGGGTGAAACAACTCACTCCTTTATGGATAGTTCTTTTCGTTTACCATGAGGAGAAATGGAAAGTATTGTTTATGAAGTAAACCATTGGTCAAAAGAAGAAATTTACCAGCGGGGAAGCAGTAGTTATGGTGCTGACGATTTGGAAGTCATTGAAATTTGTACAGTTCAAAAAAGAAGAATCGAAACTGGTGATAAGTTAACTACCCGCTTTGGAAATAAAGGAGTGGTGGGAAAAATTGTGCCAGAAGTTGATATGCCTTTTGATGAAAATGGTCAAGCAGTAGATATTATTTTTAATCCTTTAAGTGTTCCCTCTCGAATGAATATTGGTCAATTAGTAGAAGTTTTATTAGGACAAGTTGCTTATCAAACAAAAACTAAGTTATTAGTTCGACCTTTTAATACTCCTAGTTGGGAGCATATTGCTCAAGTTGTTAAAGAAAGTGGACTGAAAGATTACGGCTTAACCCAACTTTACGATGGCCAAACTGGCTTACCTTTTGACCAAAAAGTTTTAGTTGGTTGTATTTATGTTATTAAGCTTAATCATATGGTAGCCGATAAATTCCATGCTCGCAATACTGGCCCCTATGCTTTGGTCCATCAGCAACCAGTTAAAGGAAGAGCCCATGGTGGTGGACAACGAGTTGGGGAAATGGAGGCTTGAGCCTTAGAAGCCCACGGGGCTACTTATAACTTGCTGGAAATGATGAGTGCCAAATCTGATGACCTGCATTTACGACGTTTGATTCAATATTCTTTAGTCTTTGGTGAAAGAGAACTAGTCATCAAAAATAGTCAAAGTGAGTCATTTAATCTTTTACTTCAATACTTACGTGGTATTGGTTTTGACTTAACAGCCGAAGATTATCAAGGAAAAAGCATTGATTTCTATAAGCAATTCAGTAAAATCTCAAAAGTATATACGACAACCATCAAATCACTCAAACTTAGTTGGTTAACCGATAAAAAAATCAAAAAACTCTCTTTTGGAGAAATCAAAAGCGTCAAAACTCTTAACGCTAACACCTTTGAGCCAGAGATTGGTGGGCTTTTTTGTCCGCAAATATTTGGTCCGTCGCAAAGCTATCAATGTGCTTGCCGTAGCGACCAATCACGCCGAATCAAAAACCAAAAATGCGAAAACTGCGGAGTTTTAGTCGCCAGTTCTAATATTCGTCGGTGAAGAATGGGACATATTGCTTTAGCCAGCCCGGTTACAAATACTTTAATTCTCAAAAGCATTCTTCCTCACTTGGAGCAACTACTGGAAATTCCTAGCAAAGCCATCAAAGATTTAGTTTACTTTAACGTTTATGTTGTTCTAGATCGAGGAAATTCTACTGTTCTGCAAAATAAGCAAATTTTAACTCGCAAAATAGATCCAGAACTGATTAGTGAAGTTCTGACTGAGATTATCCAAAATGACGAAAACAAAAGCAATCAAACTGTGCTAAAAAAAGCCCAGGAACTCCAAGCAAAATTACTTGGTCAAAAGAAAAAAGAAATTCAAGCTGAGTTAAGCCAAGTAAAAAAATCTCAACGATTAGGGAAAAATGAAAAACAAAAGGCTAAATTAACTAAACAAGAAATTGACTTACAAGAAAAGTTGAGCCAAGCGAAGTTGGAAGTAGTTTTTTTGGAAGATTACTTAGACTTTTTACGAAAAAATTGGAAAGTAAGAATTGAAACCGGTTCTTTTGCTCTCTCTGAACTGCTGAAAACCATTGATTTGAAAGCAGAACTGAAAAAAATTGCTGAACTTTCTTCCAAAGTAAAACAAGAGCAAATCGCCAACAAGAAAAGATTTATTCAAGCTTTGCTCAAAAACGATTTACCTTTAACCGGACTAGTCTTAAATTATGTACCAGTGCTTCCTGCTGGATTGCGTCCGGCTACTAAATTGGATGATGGAAATATTGCAACAACTCAGCAAAATAACCTTTACTGAAAGCTTTTCCTTACTAATAAAAGGGTAGAAAAAATTTTAGAAGTTAACGAAAATCTCCAAACACCAGTGTTTTTCTTGGACATTGTTCATAATGAGAAAAAAAGATTGCAAAAAGTCTTCGACCAGTTGCAATCAGGAGAAGGGCTTCCCAAACAAAGTACAGCCAAAAGTCTGCTTCAAGTATTAAGTGGCAAGGAAGGAGTTTTGCGTAAATATTCATTAGGAAAAAGAGTAGATTATTCAGCTCGTTCTGTTATTTCTCCTAATCCTCACTTAACTCTGAATCAAGTAGGTATTCCGGTAGAAATGGCTTTAGTACTTTACCAACCTTTTTTGCTGGCTTCTCTCTTAAAAAAAGGCAAAAGTTTGGAGGAAGCCAAACAATTTTTATCGCAAAATAATTCGGAAATTTTCTCGCTTCTCAACCAAGTTATGCAAAATCGACCAGTGTTGCTTAATCGTGCTCCTACTTTGCACCGTCTAGGTATGCAAGGATTCCAGCCAGTTCTAACTTTAGGCAAAACTATTCAGTTACATCCTCTCGTAACTGTGGCTTTCAATGCGGACTTTGACGGAGACCAAATGGCAGTTCTTTTACCTTTAACCAAAAAATGCCAAGAAGAAATACAAGCACGAGCAATGGCAGACTCTCAGATTCTGGATCCGAAAAATGGTAATTTAATTGATGCTCCCACTCAGGACATCATTTTAGGCATTTATTACTTGACAAGAACCAAAATTAGCCTGAATGGCAAAGAAAATATTCCCCTTTACTACGAAACTAGCCAAATGGAAAAAGATTATGAGAACGGAAAACTCAATCTTGCTGCTCCTTTATTCATTCCTTTACCTTTAGCAGGAAAAAAAATAACTCATCAAAACGAACAAAAATTTCTCCTTACTACTTTCGGTAAATGGAAGTTTAATCAAATTATTCCTACCAGTTTTCCTTGTTACATTAATGATTTAGAATATTATAACAAACACCAAGTTTCTCCGGATCCAAAGGATATTTTTGCTTTGCCTTTTCTTAACGAGGAGCCAAAAGATTCTTCAGGGTGAAAAAAAAAGGAGATTATTACTTTTCTCAATAAGTTGACTAAAATAGTTAACCAAGGGGAAATGGTAAAATTCCTGGACCAGTTAAAGGATTTAGGTTTTGTTACAGTTACTCAATCTGGGATTAGCATTTCTCTTTTTGATTTACCGAAAATCTCCGAAAAAGAAGTTCTCCTCCAGAAAAACTTAACTAAACTTCAACAAATTGAGAACTATTACGACCAAGGATTTTATAGCGAAGAAGAATTTATGAAGCAAAAAAATAATCTTTGAGCAGAATGTAAGGAAAATTTAGAAAAAGTAATCTCCCAAAAACTAACCCAAAAAAACAAAAGTTCTTTATATTATCTCTGGAATTCAGGAGCTCGGGCTAATATTGAAAATTTGACCCAAGTCTTTGGAATGAGAGGTAGTATGACTGACTATAAAGGAAATACCATTGAAACACCTATTTTATCCTCTTTGAAAGAAGGTTTAAATCCTTTTGAGTTTTTTATTTCTGCCTATGGTGCGATGAAAGGAATGATGGACCAAGCGCTAAAAACCGCTGAAGCCGGATATTTGACTCGTCAATTAGTAGAAGCAGTTCAAAATCTGATTATTACTACTGAGGATTGTCAAACTCAAGAAGGTATCTTCTTTCAAGAACTCAAAGAAAATATTACTTTTAGCCAAGAAGAAAACATTCTCATCAATCTAGCCGAAAGAATTACTGGCCGATGCTTAGCCCAAGATATTATAATCAATGGCAAAGTGATACTAACTAATGGCACACTTTTGTCAGAAAAAGAAATCAACCTTCTCCAAGAAAATAATATTTCCAAAGTTAAAGTCCGTTCTCCGTTTACTTGTTCCTTAACTCGCGGAATTTGCCAAAAATGTTATGGTTGCGATTTAAGCAAAAATCAAGAAATAGTTGAATTGGGCACTGCGACGGGAATTATTGCTGCTCAGTCATTAGGAGAACCCGGAACGCAATTGACGATGCAAACCTTCCACACTGGAGGTGTATCAGGAGAAGAAGATATTATTCAAGGATTACCTAAAGTAAAAGAAATTTTAGGCAATGTTCTCTCGGACAAGAAAAAACAGGCAGTTTTAGCCCAAGAAACCGGAGAAATAATTGAAATTTTTGAAGACGAAGAAAACCAACAAATTACTATCAAACAAAAAACTGAAAGCCAAGAATTCACTTATAGTTTTAACTCAGAAAAAAAAGTAAAAGTGAAAGTAGGACAAGAGGTGAAAAAAGGAAAGAGTTTAACCGCTGGCAAAATCAATTTAGAAAAATTATTAGAAATAGTCGGTCGAGAGGCTTGCCAAAATTACATCAAAGAAGAAATTTGAAAAGTTTATTACGCTCAGGGAATTAAAGTAAATGAAAAACACATTGAATTATTTGCTCGCCAAATGTTAGGCAATGTCGAAGTAACTCAAGTTGGAAACAGCAGTTATTTAACTGGAGATATTATTAATTATCAAGAACTTTTTCAAACTAACCAAGATTTAAAAGCAAAAAACAAAGTGCCAGTCCAAGCCAAGAATCTAGTTTTTGGCTTGAAGCAAATAACAAAGTTTTCACCTTCTTTCTTAGCCAGCATTTCTTTCCAAGAAACTTTAAAAGCTTTAATCAATTATTCTATTTTCCAACCAGTTGATTATCTTCAAGGAATAAAAGAAAACTTAGTAGTCGGTCAGTTAGCACCAATTGGCTCAGGGTTGGAAGAACGTCAAAAATTGATCAATAAAAAAAAGGCTATTCGGAAAATTTAAGAAATATTAGTGGAATTTTTTAAAAAGTTATAACTTTCAGTTTCTACACTATTGCTAAAATTTTATATAATTCATGGAAAAAAAAACTAATTCAGCAGAAAAAATTCTCCTTAACTATTACCAAAAAGAAAGAAAAAGGCAAAAAAGCACTCTTAATTTAATTGCTTCGGAAAATTATCCCTCAAAAAAAGTATTATTTTATAGCGGCTCCTTGTTAATGAATAAATATGCCGAAGGTTATCCTAATGCTCGTTATTATCAAGGCTGTCAAAATATTGATAAAATTGAAGAACTAACTATTGATTTAGCCAAAAAATTATTTGGAGTTGAGTATGCTAATGTTCAACCTCATTCCGGTTCCCAAGCCAACCAAGCCGTTTATTTGGCTCTTTTAAAATCTGGTGATAAAATACTGAGTTTAAATTTGCTGGCCGGCGGGCATTTAACTCATGGAGCCAAAGTAAATTTTTCCGGAACTTTTTATCAAATTCATTATTATAATCTTAATCCTCTGACCCAAAAACTAGACTACGAAGAAATTAGCAAAATCGCCCAGGAAGTTAAACCAAAATTAATTGTTACTGGTTATAGTGCTTATAGTTTAAAAATTGATTTTGCTAAGTTTCGACAAATTGCTGATAGAGTTGGTGCTTATCTGCTGGCTGATATTGCTCACACGGCAGGATTAGTGGCTGCCAGTTTGTTTCCCAATCCTGTCAATTATGCTGATGTAATTACTTTCACCACTCACAAAACTTTAAGAGGACCCCGTGGAGCAGTAATTTTAGCCAAAAAAGAACTAGGACCAAAAATTGATAAAGCAGTTTTTCCCGGCAATCAAGGAGGACCAAATCCCGCAATTATCGCTGCTAAGGCTCAATGTTTTTTGGAAGCACTACAACCAGAATTTAAAGAATATCAAAAACAAGTCTTAAAAAATGCGAAAGCCATGGCTGATTATTTTCAAAATAAAAGAGTAAAAGTAATCAGCGGAAGCACCGAAACCCATTTATTACTAATTGACACTAAAAACAGTTATAATTTAACCGGCAAAGAAGCAGCAGAAAGGTTAGAGAAAATAGATATTATTTGTAATAAAAATATGCTTCCTTATGATAAAGAAAAACCTTGAATCACTAGTGGCATTCGCTTAGGTTCACCGGCTTTAACTACTCGTAGCTTAGGAAAAAAAGAATTTCAGTTAATAGCAGAAGTCATTGATTCAACTTTGAGAAATCACTATGATACTAATAAAAAGGAAGCAAAAGACAAAATAAGATATCTAATTAAGAAGTTTTTTTAACTTTTGTGATTATCATCAAATTTATGAACTGTTTTGCTCTTTCTGTGCCATACTTGATTTTATACTCATTTTTTTCGGAGGTGAGTAAAATATGATTAGGGAAAATCTTTTCAAAAATTTTGCGAATTATCCTTTGAATTTCCTGCCTTTATTTTTCCTCGTAGTTAACCAAATAACTAAACTAATAATTCCTGCTAAAACAATTCCTCCTACAATTAAACTCTGGTTAGTAGATGACAATTGACTTCATCAAGATCGATGAGAATTAGAATTTACAGCAACAGGATTGCTCTCGATTTGCTTTTCATTACTCTCGACACTTGACTGGTTATCTGGTTTAGGATTAGATAGTTCTTTTAATTCATCTGAAACTTTTGAATTAGGGTCAAGTTCCTTGTTGTCTTTTTTCTGTGTATGTACGTAATTTTTGTTGACAATTTGCTGATTTTTACCCTCATCTCATCAACTTTTAAACTCTTGATATTCAGTTGAATTAGCAATCATGTTTTCAATTTCCTTAGTTAATTGTGTATGCTCTGCCACTAACCTTGGATATTGTTTTTTATCGCCACTGCTTTCACATTGGCTTTTTACCGTTTCACCATTATCAATTCGAATAGTATTTTGATAAGCATGAGCTAGTTCGTGGGCAATAGTTTCAATTAATTTGTTAAAACCAACTGGTAAAGTGCTTCAACTTGTACCTTTTTCGTTCTCTTGATAGTTAGAAATAAATTTATCCATCCCTAATCTGTCTAATAAATACTTTTGGTTAAGTTTAATAGACATTTTTCCTTCATAGACTTCTGAATTCTCTACTTTTTTACCGTCGGGAGTTTGTTGTGATATTATGTCTATATGTAAGTCACAATGACCCATTTCTATTTCTTCCTCAAAGTCTTCAAAACCCGCAAATCCTTGAAAGTCAATTTCCGGATTGTAAGTGCCTTTTTCTACTCCTTTGTGTTCACGAAATTTTCAGTAAAAGGTAGTAATGAAATCATCAAAGTTAGAAAAAATTTCTGGATCTTGACTTAAAGGACTAGTGAGGGTTTTTCATTTACCTTCTTTTTGTTTTTCTCAAAAGGAATTTTCCTGGTTTTTATTCATATAGAATTTTTACTTTATTTCTGTTTTGCCTTTTTATCATAAAACATACTATTTAAATTTCGAGAAAAGTTAAGAAGAGCAAAAAACAACAAAAAAAGATAATCAGCATATAATCTCAAAAATTAAGTTTTAGTGTTTGACAATTTTTAATACTTTTTTTGCTTCTTGCCTTCGCAAATTTTCAATAAATAAAGATTAGCAAAAGTAGAAAAAAGCACAAAACTAAAATAAATTAGTATTTTACATTTTAAACACTACAAAAGAAAATATTCAATTAAAATTTATATTTTAATTAAAAAAATAATTGCTAGCAGAAAAAGCAAAATTAACAGATAATCATACCATCTCAAATCTTTTAGTTTTAATAAGATAAGAAAACCTTAAACATGAAAAAATAACGAAAAGTAAAGAACCTGCAACCAAAAAGAATGGTATTAAAATTTCTCAATCCATTAAATTATTTTACAATCTTGTTTTTGTGGAACTGTGATTTGGGTTCTTAAAATTTGAAGAACTGTTTCTAACTCTTTTTGATTTTTAACTTGCCAAAAGTGGTTTTTGTTTTTCTTTGTCATTAGTGAATTTTTAAAAAGATAGCGAAGTTATTGATAGTTTTTGCCATTCATATTGTTAATGAGCGGCGAAAAAGAGTAGAAAAACGCAACTTTTTTTAATATTTACGTCGAATTAGGAGCCCGAGGAAGCGAGCGAGGGAATTGGCGACTGAAAAAGCCGAATTGGAGCGAAGCGACAACGACGAATTGAAGCAGGAAGAGAGAGTTCTTAGGAGGGTTGATTAATATGCTCCGAAATAAAAATTAACAAAAACCAAGCAAAAACAAACAAAAAAGGAAAAATAAAGGCACCTAATAATAGCCTTTCAACCCAATTAATTTTTTTTATTATTATTAACTGATATAGAATTATTTTCGACTTGAAATTTAGTTTTGCTCTTGTGCACAAATCTTTCAATTGAACGAAAAACACAAGCACAAGGATAACAAGTTTCTTTTAATTCTTTTTCTACTTCTTCTCAATCAATTTGATGTTTTTGAACTAATTTTTGGGTATAAATTTGCAGCGCTCTTAAAAATTCTTGCTGGTGAATTAAATTGTCTTCTAAATCAAATAATAATTTTTGCTGTTTTCTGGATTTTCTTTTTAGCCTTTGAATAGTTTCTTGATTGTTTTTTAGTTGTTGGAGAATTCTTGTAATTATCACTGTCATTATAAGAATTTTTACTGAATATTAATTTTCTGCCTTTTTATTTTTCTTTCAATAATACAAAATCAAGCCAATTAAAACTAAACCAGCAAGGAAAATGCTTCCAATTATAAGAATTGTTTTTGTAGTTTTTGGATGTTCCTTTTCAGGTGCGGGTTTGGTAGTTTTGGTTTCTTGCTCTTTGTTGTCTTGGTTTTCTTTTATTTCCTGTTTTTCGCTATTTTTTTGCAGTCAAAAGGAAAAGTTTTCTTTTTCAGAATCAGAAAGAGAATTAGCAATGGCTTCAAAAGTAGTTTTTCCGGCTTTGGCATTGCCATTAAACCGGCTTCCATCAATTTCATCGGTTTTTCCGCTTTGGATTACTTGCTGAGATTTACCAAAAATTCCTTGCATTTTTTCCAAATATTTTGGGTCGTCAATTTCGATTTCTCTTTTTCTGTTGTCTCGGTCATGTCGAGCTTTTTCGAAGCGACATTCTAGTATTTCGTGAAAATGAAACAAAGCACATTTTAATTCAACAGGAGCATTGTCAACATTAATTTTACTAGTGTCTAGTCATTTATAAAATTCTTTTTTGATTTCTTCACGAAACTCTAATGGTTGTTCGTCTAAATCTCCTTCAAAACCAATCATTAAAGAAGTTCCAAGAGGTCACAAAACCTTACTTTTTGATTCATAAATATCCTTTCGGGTAATAAAGGAGTCGTCTGTTTGTTTTCTTTGTTTCCAGTCAGGGTAATATTTGGCTACTTCAATATATTTTTCTAATCAAGTTATAGAACTTCGAATAAATTGAAAAAAATAAATTTTGTCATTCATGATAAGTTATTTTTTCTATTTTTCAGTAGAAAATATACCCTTTTTCTCTAAAAAATTGATTGATTTTAACAGCATTGGTTTTTCTATAATTAAATTTGCTTTGGCTGGATTTACTCCGTTTTTAATTAATTGTTCTCATTTTATTCAAGGCAATACAGGGATTTTTTTAGCAATTTTTTGGATATCTTTTTGGTTGATTTTAATGGGAGGAATGTTGCTTTCCGGTAAATAAAAATAGTCGGTTTTTTCTCGTTGGGGAATAGTGATTTGTTTTTTTTCATCAAATCCGAAAGTTTGGCTCAACGGAGGAGTTTTTTTTTCTTTTCATAATTGTTGATGTTTATTAGTTTCGTATTTTAGAACTCTTTCAATTGAGTTAAAAGAATTAAGATTTTTTACTTCATAGCGAGGAGTTTGGTAATCGTCAGCCAAATTTAAGGAAAAATTTAAGTCCACTCGTAATTGTCCCTTTTCCATTTTGGCTTCGGAAATGTCTAAATAACGCAAAAGATTTTGTAATTGTCGCAAAAAAAGCATTGTTTCTTCTGAATTATGAAAAATGGGCTCTGTAACCAATTCAATTAAAGGATTGCCCGCCCGATTAAAATCTAATTCAATTCCTTCTTCAGTATAAAAGGATTTGGCAGTATCTTCTTCTAATTGTAAATTTTTTAAAGGAATATTTTTAACTTCTCCATTAGGAGTAATTAAAGGCAAATAACCAGAATTCGCTAAAGTTTGCCGATATTGAGTAATTTGATATCCCTTTGGCAAATCATAGTAGTGATAAATTTTGCGGTCGAAAATAATTACTGGGCTAATTTTTGCTTGCAAAGCCAGAGCCAATTTCAGAGCCAACTCAATACATTCTGGATTAATAATTGGTAAAACTCCTAAATATCCTAATTCTCAAGGGCTAATTTGACTATTGGGAGCAACATTTTCAGTATAAGTATCAGTTCAATTAAAGATTTTTTTTTTGCTTTTAAGAGTAATATGAATTTCTAAACCGACTAATATTTGGCTTTTTTCTTTATTCATCTTTATAAGTAATTTTTTGCGGAACTAGTTAAAAATTAACTATATATCGCAGGGTGTTGAAGCGGTTATCATTTCGGGCTCATAATCCGGAGTCCTAGGTTCGAATCCTAGCCCTGCCACCAAAATTTCGTTACACGAGTAGTAGTTATGATGTGTTATCTAGAAGGCGCGGTTCAAGTTCTCTGAATACTAAGAATATGATTAATAGTAAAAATTTCTCTATATTTTTAGTTTGGTTTTGAGTGCCAGTTTTATCTGTAAAATATTAACATGAATAAAACCAGAAAGTAAAAAATTTGTTCTTTTTAAATTAGATAAAGAAAGCAAGTTATTAAGAAAATTAGATTCTGTCAAACTTCAGAGTGAAAGAAAAGATGTTCAAAGCATATTTGAAAACAACCTAGAATTAATATTTCCTAGTTGCATCCTTATAAAATCGGAATTTATTTTTCCCTATAAAATTGCCGAAAAAGATAAAAGAGTAGACACAGTGGCTTTTTTTGATGATAAAAAAAATGTAAAGACTTTTCTTTTGTTTGAATATAAAAAAGAAAGAACTGATAAGATAACTGTTCAAACCAGTGCTTATATTAAAAATTTAGTTGGTGGAAATGATATTATAAGCATTCAAAACAGATTTAGTTTGCTTACCCTTTTAAATAACAAATTGCTTGAAAATAATAAAAGACCAAGATTGTTTAATTTAAACGACATAAATTGAGAAAAAATAAAAGGGATTTGTGTCTCTCCTGAATATTATGATTACCAAATCGTTGGTCATCGTAGTCATCAAGAAAGTGAAGAAAAAATAATTTTAGTTAAACTAAACGTTTACGAAGAAAATATTTTTTGCATCGAAAGCCAAGATTTGCCAGAATGGCTAAAAATTGGCTCCAAATCTTCGGTTAACAAAACAACTAATGACGATAAAAAAGTTGAAAATGAAAATAAACAAGAAGAATTAGAATATTCTCGTAATGACCCAGAAACGCCCTTAGACTTGTTTGATGAAAGAGTGGAAAAAATTATACAATATGTTACTGATAACTTTTCTCAATTATTAAGAAGAGGGCAAAAAAAACCCTTGAGAAAAACAGGTTGTTATTATTTTTCTTATTTTTTGAAAGTTCTAAGAAAAGGCAAAAAAAGAGCCATCTTAACAGTTGCTCGAAGAGAAAGAACTTTACAATTGTATCTGAATCTGAAAAGTGATGAATTCAGCCAAAATCTCATAGAAAACTTTCACCTAAAAGAAACGTTTAGTCAACTTGGCTCTCCTGAAATGAATAGAAGAATGATTATAAAAGATAACGATGATTTCGAAAAATCGTTTGCTCTTTTGCAAGACTATATTCCTTATATTGATGAAAAGTTAGAAAAATAAAATTATATAAGTAAAATATGAATGAACAGCAATTAGAAAATTTAAATGAGGTGTCATTAAGCCAAAACAATATTAAACAAATAATCAAAAATTATAAACTTGTTTTTCCTTGCCCGCATTGTGAAAAGGAAATCAATGATGACCATTTTAATAAAGAACACCGGGTGATTAGTTACATTAGTGAACGAGTGAGGGAATTGATGGAAAAACATTTTCTTTCTCAGGAGAATGAATACCGAAAAAAATGACTAAAAGAGTTAGAAACTAATCATACTTACGAAACTCTTCCAGCAGTGAAGGAATTGAAAAAAAATTTAGAAACCCAAACTAAAAAAATTGCTGAATTACAATCTTTTGAATATATTGAAAAGTTAGAGTGGGTTCGTAAATTAAATGAAGAAAATAGCGAATTACGCAACCAAATCCAATTATTAATGATAAAAAGCCGAGCAGTTAAGAGAAAAGGAGAAGACTTTGAATACTATGTTTCTGGTGAATTAAATCGGGTTTTTTTTGGACGAGATCGAATAAATAAAATTAACCAAACTCAAACCGGCAAAAAAGCCGATTTTATCCAAGAAGTATTAACAGAAACAGAACCTAAAAAAATCGCTGGTAAAATCATTTATGAGGCCAAAGATACTGAAAAATGGAACGAGGAATGAGTACACAAATTAGATAAAGATATGATTAATTTTAAGGCTGACTTTGGGATTATTATTGCCGCTTGTGAGAATGGCGAGCCTTTGCGTTGTGTAGACCCCCGCAAAAAAATTTATGTTAGTGACGACACTAACTTCACTTATATTGCCAAGATAATGAGAGATACCATTATTCAAAGATATAATTTATTAGAAACAGTTAACAGTGATAAGGATAATAAAGAAAAAAGAATTAGGAGCCTTGATGAATGAGTAGACAATAAGTTGCCTCAATATCTTTCACGCTTGGAAAAAAAATTAGCAGATTTAAATAATAATACCGATAAAATTAGCAGAGCGGCTCAGAATTTAAAAGATTTGGAAACTGATATCCGCAAAATAGTTTTGGAAGAGATAAGAACTGAATTAAGCAATCTTTAATATTAAAAATCTTTTTAAAACCTCTAAAAGTTAACTAGTTTTTGCCAAGTCTTTAACTATTTTTAAATTATATCTTTTTCTTGTAATTGTTTTCTTATTTGGTCTGCTTCGGAAAATTGCTTGTTTTGACGAAGTTTTTGTCATTTATCAAGCAAATAGCAGATTTGTCAGTCATAGCTAACCAACTCAAATTTAAATCCTAAAATGTCTAAAATAAAGTAAAGAATGGCGGCTAATGATTTGATTATGCCTGTTGCTTTTTTTTCATCCAATTCTTTATTTAAACGACAAATTATTTCATCTAAATAATTAATCACCTTAATAGTGTTCAAATTATCGCCTAAAGCCTGAATGGTTTCTTGATACAATAGATTATTTTTGTTATTTTTTTGCTTATCAATATTTATTTTCTTCCAATAAAAGTATAATTTTAGTCTTTTCAGCAGATTTTTAGTTTTTTGAGCGTAATCTTGAGCCTGTTGGAGCAATTTTTCATTAAAATTGATCACTTGGTTATAGTGACTATTTAAAAAAAGATAACGGAGCACATTAGGGCCATACTTTTGGTAAAAATGCTTTGCTAAAATCACGTTTCCCAAAGATTTGGACATTTTTTCTTGGTCTCAATGCAAGTGCCCGATATGAAGTCAAATTTTACTTAGTTCTTGATTATTAGCGGCTAAATATTGAATTCTTTCGTTTTCATGATGAGGAAATAATAAGTCTTGTCCTCCACCATGAATGTCAATGGTTTTTCCAAATAATTCTTGAATAAAAACTACACATTCAGTATGTCAGCCTGGTCGACCATGTCCTCATGGTGAATATCAATTAGTTCCCTGATTAGTGTTTTTTCACAAAACAAAATCTTGGAAGGTTTCTTTATCAATTTTAATGATTTCTCGGGAATTTTGCCTGGTTTCTCCACTTTGTAATTTTTCGGCTTTTTGTTTAGAAAGTTGACCGTATTCAGAATTATTTTTCGTGCGAAATAAAATATTGTTTTCTTGCCGATAAGCATGCTTTTTTTTTATTAAATTATCAATAAATTTCTGAATTTGGGAAACATAATCAGTCACTTTTGGCGTGAAAGTAGGTTTAATAATATTGTAATTATAAAGATTTTGAAAGTAAACTTTAATATAATGTTGAGTAACTATTAATTCTGATTTTTTTTCTTTTTGGGCTTTTTGAATAATTTTATCGTCAATGTCCGTTAAATTGTGAACATACTTTACTCCGTAACCACAATGGAGCAAAAAGCGGTGTAAAACATCAAAAACAATTATCGGTCGAAGATTACCAATATGAATATGATCGTAAACTGTCGGGCCGCATAAATAAATGCTAACAGTTTGCTGAGGTTCAAGAGTTAGATAATCATTTTGATTAGTTAAAGAATTAAATAAATATAGTTTCATGAATAACTAGTTTTTGGTTTTTTATATAGATTTTTGCAAACAAATGTCTTAAAATACTTAAAAACACAACTTTAACATATATAGCCACATTTTTTAGTATTGCGCCAAGTAAAATTTATTTTTTTAATTCTTCTAAAAGAACAAAGAAAACAAAAATGATTAAAAATCTTATTATATTATGAAACTTTGGCTAGCAAATATTAAAGAGGGAGAATGAGATTGATACTTTAAGAAAGGATGACGAACAGTTTCAATTTTCTTATTCGTTGCTGGTGGTTTTTTGCTAATGTTGATAATGGTAATCATTATTGTAACAAACAAAGGAAAAGTCTAAACAAAAGTAAAAACTGTTAATTATGTTTGTAGTTTAGAAGAAAAACGTAGCACGTTTATTTATTTCAGTTCTCGCTGTTTTTTATCTAAGCAAAAGCGACAAATTTTTCCCTCGCGGGCAGTTTCAGCACCAAGTAAGTTATCTTTATACTTGATATAACAAACGCCACACTGAAAAGTTGATTCGTCTTTTTTTTAAGATTGCTGCTTCCTCTTCTTCTTGAGCGGGAAAAAAATCGCCCACAATTCCAGCCGCTAGAAAAGCAGTATCTACCGCTGTGAAAATAATCGTTGGGTAAACTCACCTAGAAGACCAACGATTGTGCCAATTGTTTACATATAAATAAGTGGAAAAGCAAAACCTGCTGGCATGAGAAAAGTTAGCCACGCACTGTTTTTGAAAGGCTTCTTTTTTTCTTTTTGGGACAAATCAATTAAACGTCAAATTCAAATACCGATACTAATAAGAAAGGACAAAAATCCAATAGTTAAAAGGATCATTCATTTTACACGAGGATAGTTGGTTGAGTTCCATCCATATTTAATATTTTTAGAGAACGATCATCAAAGAAAACAAGAAGTAAAAGAAAAGTTATAAGTAAAAATCTATTTATATACGATGAAAATTGCTGAATTAATTAAAAAATACCAACTACACGAGAAAGATACCGGCTCAACTGCGGTGCAAATAATTTTATTGAGCAAAGAAATTGAAAATTTAAGTTCTCACTTTGCTAAGAATAAAAAAGATAAAGGTGCTATAAGAGCACTTATTAAAAAAAATCAAAAGAGAGGCTATTCATTTTACAAATATTTAAAAAAAAATAGTCCAGAAACTTTTCAAAAATTACAAGGGGAACATAATCTAGCAGGGTTTTTAGGAATTAAGGAAAAAAAAGCAAGAACTTCTGCTAGAAAATAATATTAATAAGCCATGGGAGGAAAAAAAGATTATTATCAAGTCCTGGGAGTAGACAAAAATGCTTCGGAAGCCGAAATCAAAAAAGCTTATCATAAATTGGCTTTAAAATGACATCCTGATCGCTACGCAGGCAAAGAAAGCGAAAAAAAAGCCGCTGAGGAAAAATTTAAAGAAATTGGGGAAGCTTACAGCGTTCTTTCTGATAAAGAGAAGCGGCAAAACTATGACCACTATGGACATGCCGGAACTAAGGGTTTCCAAGCCGGCGGGGGGTTTGAAGGATTCGAAGGAAACGCTTCTTCTATTTTTAAAGATATATTTGATACTTTTTTTGGAAGGGAAAGTTATTCGCAAAGAACACACGCTTCTGCTAGCGAATGGGAGCCAAAAAAAGGAGAGGACATTTTGATTAAGTTCACTTTAAACTTTAAAGAGGCAGTTTTAGGCGTAACTCACCAAATAGTGCTTGAATTGGATAAGGCTTGTACGTATTGTAAGCAAACTGGTGCTTATTCCGATAAGCATATTTCTAAATGTTCGACTTGTAAAGGAAAAGGTATTGTTCAAGTGGTGCAAAAAACTTTTTTTGAAGATATTTACACTCGCACTACTTGTCCTAATTGTCAAGGTCGTGGACAATCAATTACTAAAAAATGTCCTTCTTGTTTAGGAAAAAAATTCACCAAAAAAAAAGAAACTGTTTCCATTAATATTCCCCAGGGTATTCAAGGCAAGCAACTACGAATGAGGAATGCAGGTAATGACGGCTTGTATGGAGCCGAAAAAGGAGATATTTACATTGAAATTGAAGTAAAAAAACATCGCTATTTCCAAAGGAAAGGAAATGATATTAATGTTGAACTTCCTATTTCTTTTTTAGATGCTGTTTTGGGCAACTATGTAGAAGTGATAACTCTTGAAGGCTTGGAAAAAATTCGGGTTCCAGCAGGCACGCAAAATAATGACTATTACATTTTAAAAAATAAAGGGTGTTATTTAGGCATTGGCAGCAGTTCCCGCGGAGATTTTTATATTTATTTTCAAGTAGTTATTCCCCGAAAACTTACTGAAGAAACCAAAGAAGTTTTAAAAAGAATCGAACAAGGAAGTGATTGAAATCCTAATCGTGATTTTATTGAAAGAAACAAAGATATTTTAAAAGAGAATTCCCACTCTAATTAGCATTCAATAAACGCCCTTAGTTAGTTTATTTCTTTTTTTAATTTTGGGCTAGCATGAAAGGAAATATGTTTTTTGCTGCCTTGCTTTTGTTCACTGCCACACTGATTACAATTTCTTATGTCTTGAACATTTTTTTTAAATTTTTGGCACTTGGCATAATCTTTAATGCCTTTTGATTCATTGCAACAGGAGGAGGATTGATGAGAATTAATTGCATCCTGGTGTTCCATGCAACGCTTTTTAATCACTTTTGATTTGGCTTTTAGGCTGAAATAACCATGCAAGATGACACCTCTTTTTTCCTTTAAATTCAGTTTTATCTCTTCCAAAAATTGGTCGATTATTGCTTGGATTTGTTTTTTCTGCTGTTGGTTAATTATTTCTTTTATTTCGCGTTCGAATCATCCTCAGTCAATTTTCAACCTGCTTTGAGGGTTTTTAACAAGTGATTGACGAAGGTTATCAAAATTATTCTTTGTAAATATTCTTACTTGTCGGACAATTTTTTTAATTAATTTATTTTGTTCGCTGTTTTGTTGGCTAATTTTTTCAATTAAGCCAGGTTTTGATTCAAAATTGTTTTTTTCCATTTTAGTAGTCATTTTTTACTTTTTCTCTATTAGTCATTTTCATTAGGCTCGGATTTGGCATTTTTAATTTCCTGCTTCGGAAAGCTTTTTCTTTTTCATAAATAAATTCATCAATCCTTTTTAAATTATAAGCATCTTCTCAAACTTTTCCGTGAACTTGGTCGTGGTGTACTACTAATAGTTCTTGGTCTTGCTTTTTAGTCAAAAAACCCTGGAAGTCATTAGCCAATTCCCCACTGGGAAAAGTAATTAAGTAAACAATTGTCTTTGAAGTTTCAAAATTGTTTGTTATTTTTTCCTTTCTTCAAATCTGCTGTTTTCAGATTTTTTCTTGATGAAAAGTGCCTTTTGGTGAATGATAAAAACTTTCGCTTCAATTTTTTACTTCAATAAAGTAAACGTTTTTGGCAGTTTCAGCATAAATATCAATTTGTAATTCTTCAATTTCTTTTCAATTCTTATTGAGTTTTTCAAATTTTAGTTTTTTGTGGTCAGTCAGTAATTTTCGTACTTCTGTTTCTCCCTTTTCACCAATCATTTCAGAAATAGAGGAGTAAGGAAAGAAAGGATGCGGATAATTAACATCATCTTCGCTTAGTAATGGCTGTTGAAGACCACTTGGCGCTAGTTCAATTAAATTGGGATCCAAATTGCGAATAAATCGGGAGCATTCTTTCGGACAACTGGCAGTTAAATATAACTCTTTTTTGGTACGGGTGATAGCGGTGTAGAATAAATTCACTTCTTCCCAAGCCCTGTCATTATTTTCATTCGGTAATATTTCCTCATCTACTGCTATCAGAAAAACATAATCAAATTCTAGTCCTTTGGCCTTATGAATAGTTGAAAGCACTGTTTTTCCGGTATTTTCTAAGTCCTTTTCTATTAGTTGTTTTTCAATTTGGATAATAAAATCGCTGACTTCTCCTTCATCTAAATTTTGGTTTTCTTCGCTCAAAAATCTTTCTTGCTCAAATTTATCTATTATTTGTTGAAGTTGAGGAATATTTCTTCAATTTATGCCTAAGTTGTTCAGAAAATCTTCAATAGACTTAAATTTGCTAATGGAAAATGATTTTTCTTTCAGTTCTTTCTTGATTTTATTGACAATATGTTTAATTGCTCGGCCAAAATCATCGCCTGCCATCGTGAAGTCATAATAATTAGTAGCAACAAATCAGTTTTTCAGTCAGTTTCCGGTTTCGTTTTTTCGATAAAGAATAGCCCGGGAGGTCGATTTATCCAAATTGTTAATTATAGAAAGGATAAAGTTAACTTGACTTTTTAATTTTTTGGCTTTTATTTCTTCTGATGCAAGGTCATTTTGCTTTTTTTGCAACTTTTTCTCCCTTTCTTGGGAGGAGAGTTCGAACCATTTTTCTTCTTTGGCGATCAATTCAATTTTTTTATTTAGAGAATTTTTTTCTTCAATGCTTAATTGATAATCTTTGTCTTTGCCAGAAAGAAAAATAACTGGTTTCTTTCCTCCGTTAGTTTGATTAGTGGTTAATTTTGGTTTGTAAGGCATAAATTTGCTGGTGAAATCATTCGCCATAGTAGCAACTTCTTGGGGAACCCGAAAACTGATAGCTATTTCCATTTGTATGCAGTGAGGAAATTCTTTTCGTAATAATTGAAAAACATCTTCGGTGGCTCCGGCAAAGGCCATAATGTTTTGTTTAGGGTCACCGACAAAAGTAAAATTAGTTTTTTTATGGCTAAATATTTTGGTAATCAAAGTTAATAAATTAAGTTTTAAATCTTGGCATTCATCAACTAGAATATAATCAAAAATAGGTCAATAGTGAGGTTTATCATTCTGTTTTTGCATAAAAAGAAGAACATTGTCAATCATGTCGTCAAAGCTCAATCAAACATTTTTTTCGTGGTCGGTTAAGCAAGCATTTTCTAATTCCTGATAGGCAGATAATTCATTCTCAGGAAAAAGTTTCTTGGCTGCGGTTAAAAATCCCGAATAATTAATAATCTCTCAATGATAGTAAGGATGATTTTCCCGAGTTACTTCTACTTCTTGACGAAAAATTGCTCATAGTTTTCTTTTGCTTTCTTTGGTTAGTTTCTCCGAAGTGATTTTATTCAATAAATAACTGAAAATTCGGCGTTTTCTGGCAATTACTTCTTTCACGGTTCATTGAATTTTTTCTTTGAGTTGGGGATGGTTAGGATTTTGGTAAATTAGGCTTAAATCTTTATTTCAAGCATTAGTTAAGATTTGAATTTTCTTTTTTTCTTTTAATTGTTTAGTAAATACTTGTTTAATTATTCAATAAGCCAGCGAATGAACAGTGCAAGCAAGAATTATCGGTCTTGTCCTACTTTCACACTCCCAACAATCAGTTTGTTTGCATAGTTCATGAATAAACTCAGGTAAAACAGTTTTCAATTGGCGATGAATTTTTTTTAATCCTTCTTCTTTCAATTTTCTTTTAATGGAGAGGCTAATGTTTCGACCAACTGCTAAAATAAGAATGAATTTTCTTTGCTTTTCATTTTGTTGATAAATAAACTTAACTCGATGACGCAAAATTTCGGTTTTGCCAGTTCCCGGGTCAGCATCAATCAATAAAATTTGTTTGTCTAAAGGATATTCAACGCAATCTTTCTGCTCCTTCGTTAATTCAATAGTCATTTTTAAATTTTCTTTATAAAGAGTTTTTATATAATGAGTTAAAAACAACAAAAAAAAGTTATAAAAAAGTCTTTGTTATTTTTTTCCTAGTAATTTTCTTTTTCCAATTTAATTAGTCTTTCTCCTGTGAATTGATAAACTTCATTTATGTACTGGAAAATATCATAATGATGGTCAATCACGATAACTGTTTTGTTTTTTAAGTGAGAAAAAATGTTAGCAAGAATCTTGGTTTTTAAATCTTTTTGGACATTGCTTAAAATTTCATCAAAAATATAAATGTCGTAATCTCGCACAAAAATACGCATGGTAGCAATTTGTTGTTTTTGTCCTTCGGAAAGATCGCTACCCTTCTCTTTCAGTTCCGTTTGGAAGCCTTGGGGCAGAGTTTCAATAAATTCTCAAATCTCGGCTTTCTTAGCAGCGTAAGTTAGTTGTTCTAGTTTTTCCTTAGTATGTTCATTTTCCGCCGAAGAATAAGGATAAAAAACATTCTCAGCAATCGACATTTGGAAAAACCCCGGTCGATTAGTTAAATAGCAAATTCGTTGGTGAAGAGTTTTCGTGTCAATGTCTTGGACATTCTTACCTGCAATGCTTATTTTTCCTTCTTGTAGGTCGTAAAGTTTTAGTAAAGTTTTAGTAACTGTGCTTTTGCCAATACCATTTTTCCCCGCAATTCCATAACTTTTTCCTTGGTGGAAACAAAAAGTAAAATTTCGTAAAATGGTGTTATTTAGTCGAGCAGGATAAGCAAAAACTACTTTTTCAAAAGCAATGTCGCCATTTTCAAAAGGTAAATTAGCAGGAAGTACTTTTTTTTCTTCATGAAGAGTTCTCATGCTTTCCATTACTAAGGATAAATCCCCAGAAAGGTCGTCCAAACTCGCACTTGCTTGAACTATTTTTTCTACCTCGCCTCGCAAGTCAGAAACAGTAATGTAAATTAGAACAAAAGTAATAAAGAAAAAAAGTTGGTTTTCGGCGGGACTAGGAACTAGCCAAAAAGTAGAAAGCCCCGAGAGCACAATAAAGAAAATATTAATATTTGGCATTAAGATAAATTGAGGAATTGCTTGAAAAAACACGCTTCACAAAAGAGATTTTTTGTTTTTTTGAAAATTGCGGTCCAGTAATTTATTTAATTTTTTTTGTTCGTAATTTTCTCCTGAAGTGGTTTTAATATACTCTAAATTGTTAATCCTTTCAAAAATATGGCGATTTTCTTTTTCATAGCGATGTTTTTTTGCAATATTTAATTTTGTGGCTCGTTTGAAAAGAAAATATTGAATGGCAAAAGTAATCGCAAAAAGAAACAAAACCACTAAAGTAAACCGCAAAGGAAAACCATAGTTCCTCGTTCGAGCAATAAAATCAAAAGTACAAAGAAAAATTATGGAAGTAAAAACATAAAATCCACGATTGACAATAAACCAAGTATCCCGAGCCACCCGGTCTAAAAGAGTAAATTGGGTAAATAAGTTTCGAGAAACTTGAGAAGAATGAGGATATTTAGCTTGGACGAAATGGTGAAATAAATCTTTGGTTAAGTCATTTTCTACCCGCTCGTAAGAATAATTCATCCAATAATAATGCAAAAGGGAAAATATTCCTTTGCCAACAATCGATAAGAAAAGAAAAGATAAAAAAAATCCCCAAAAACCTATCCCTTCGCCAAAACGACCAAAAGGAAAGAAACTAAAACTAAATCCTTTATAATCCAGGATAGATATTTCTGACCTCTCTGCAAATGCTTCTTTCAGATTCAAGCGAATATTAAAGTTAATTATAGCAGTGATAATAGCCAAAAAAACGTTAAAGAGAAATAAACTAAGATTATTTTTGACGATATTAAGGAAAACTAGTCAGAGAAGTTTGAACTTACTTTTTTTTTTTTGCTGAATAACTGTGGGCGTAAAAATGGCAGCCTGAGGCATAATTAGTATTATTAACTTATTTTACTTCTTTTAGTTGGTTAATTAGCAAAAAACTTACTTGGCAGCCCCTCATTTGTCAGGGTCAATGTCTTCAGTATCTGGCAAAAGGAAGAATTTGCTGAGGAAATATTTGATAGCATAAGTATCAGCTGCTCCTTTAGCTTTTGCTAAATCAATATTTTGCCCGCAAGCCCAAAACTCTTCAATTATCTTCTCTTCCGGCTTATCAATATCAATTATTTCCATTTTTTTGGTATATTTTACCACGTGTTCTTTTTCAATTTTTTCATGAATAAATCCTTGTTCTTTACTGTCACTAAACAATAAAATTAATCTTTTTTCTTTTAATAAAGGTCTTAATTTAGTTAATATTTGAGATTCGGTAAAATAACGATAATTTTGAAATTTATTAAATTCAGTTCGTACTAGTTTAGCCATTTTGGGGTCCTGCTGAACTGCAAACACTTTTTGGTAAATATTCATAAAATCACTTTTTTATATAAATAATTTTGGCTAATTACTTAATAATTTTAGTAACTTTTCCTTCGGCAACAAGTTTTCCACCTTCACGAACAACGAAGTTATCATTATTTTCAAGAGCTAATGGTGCAATTAATTCTACTATGAAATCTACAGTGTCACCTGGCATTACCATTTCCACTGATTCTCCTGTTTGAGGGTTTTTTGGCGAAGAAATGCTGCCAGTAACATCAGCGGTGCGAAAATAGAACTGGGGGCGATATTCCTTACCACTTTTTGTTTTTTTGCTCTCCCTTTCACTTCCACCAAAAGGAGTATGACGTCCTCCTTCCTCTTTAGTAAGAATATAGGCAGTTGCTTCAAATTTGGTATGCGGTTTAATGCTTCCTAGTGCTGCTAACACTTGACCTCTGGTAATTTCTTCAAGACTATCAATTCCTAAAAGAACTGCAATATCATCACCAGGGATAATTTCATCTTTTTTTTGATGATTTGATTGAATCTCTTTAACTTTTGTTTCAATAATCGGCAAAACATTTTTTCCCTGTGGTAAACCCACAATTTCCACTTTATCATTTGTTTTTAATACTCCTCGTTCAGGTCTACCAGTTACTACTGATCCACGACCACTTTTGGTAAATTTGTCCTCAATCGACATTAAAAAAGGTTTAGAGATATCACGAATTGGGTTGGGAATATATTCGTCAATAACATTTAGCAATTCTTTAATTTTTTTCTCACCAATTTCAGGGTTTTTTTCATCTAAGGCACATTTGGCTGAACCCTCAATAATAGGAGTTTTTTCACCATTAAATCCATATTTGGTTAAATAGTCACGGATCTCCATTTCCACTAATTTAATAATAGATGGATCTTCAACAGCATCTACCTTGTTAATAAAGACTACTAAATATTTAATTCCGGTTCGATTAGCTAAGCGTAAATGTTCCTTAGTCTGCTTCATTACCCCATCAGTAGCAGCGACAACTAAAATAGCTCCATCAGTTTGGGAGATTCCGGTAATCATGTTTTTTATATAATCAGCGTGTCCAGGGCAATCAATTAGAGAATAATCTCTCCCAAGGATTTTGATAGTTTTCTTATCATGTGTTTCAATAGTTCTATCCTCAGTTTCAAATGGGATATGAGTAGCATTAATGGTAATTTTCCTTTCCCTTTCTTCGGGAGCACGGTCAATTTCTCCATAATCTTTAAACTTGGCCAGCCCCTTACCTGCTAAATATTTAGTAATTGCTGCACTTAAAGTAGTTTTTCCATGATCAACGTGACCAATTGTAGTGATGTTAACATGGTCTTTTCCCATTCTTGCCATTATTAAAAGGTAGTTCCTTTCATTCTTCGCTTTGCAATCTTATTCATATATTATTATTTTTATCTTGTCCGTAAAAAAAACTAGCATTTTCTTTTAACTGGCAGAATATTATCTCACTGAAAAATAGTTAAATTTTTTTAGTTTGAAATTGTGTTTAATAAATTCTATTTTCCTGCTACTTTTCTTTTTCTCATTATTATTGTAATTGTTGCTATTGCTAGAATAATTGGCAAAGAAATTAAAAGAACTATTTTTCAAGGAAATTCTTTATCAGAAGTAGAAAAATTGCTATTTTGTGCCTGTTTTTCCGGATGGTTCACATTGCTTTTTTCTTTTTCTGAAACTTGTTCTTTTGAAGGTTCCGATTTGCCTTGAATAATTTGCTTGAAAGTTTGCTTCCCTTTTTCCGCGTTGCCATTAAATTTACTTGCCAGATTAATTTCGTTTCAATTTTTGCCTTCAAAATTTTTTTCTTCATCATTCAACTTTTCCACATTTTCATAGATAGTCCCCAATCCTTTAGCCATTTCCTCTTGTCATTTTTCAGGGCTCCATTTTGCGAGTTCTTTGTCACTTTCTTCAATCTGTCTTTTGGCAAATTCTTCTCCCCGACCTTCTAAAACTTCGTGAAAGTCAAACAACATATTTTTTAACTCTGGTGGACAATTAGCAGAATTAATTTTAGTGCTGTCAATTCATTTGTAAAATTCCTTTCTTAATTCTTCTCTGGTTTCTGGCAAACCTTCTTTATTTCTGTTTCCTCTTAACATTACTCTAAATCCAAATAAATTAGCCATGGCTCCTCCTTTAACTTTTTCTGGACTGTCGCTTTGTCAAAGTTTTTCCCAACCTTTTCAATAAGGCTTCATTTGAATTTGTATTTTAGGAATATTCTTTTTTTCCATAAAAATTTCATAAAAAGTTATGGTGTCCTCAAAAGTGTCTACAATCATTTTTCGCTCATGGGCAGATAGTATTTTTTTGTTTTGCATATATATATATATATATATATATTATAATGCTTCATTCAACGTTTTACATCATTTTTTTAATTCTTTAATCATTTCTTTTAAGTTATTTAATAGTGGTTGATAAATGTTGATGGTGTTTAAATTAATGCTAATATCCTGTAAAATGTCCAAAGGGTCTTTGTGTCCTCCGGCTTTTAAGAATTTTAATAAATTAGTAATATTATTTTCTTTGATTTCTTGGTATAATTTAAAAGAAACTGTAATTGCCACAGCGTATTTATAAACATAATAAGGAGAATGAAAAAAATGGGAAATTCGTGGTCAAGCATAAAATTTTTTGTTTGGGTCTTTTTTATCTAAAATGTCAGCACCAAACTCTTCATTGATTTTTTGAAATAAATCAGCCAAGAGGTCAGCATTAAGGGGTATGCCTCTTTCTACCATTTGGTGGGATTCTCATTCAAATTTGGCAAACTGAATTTGGCGAAAGAAAGTGCCCACAATTTCTTCAATCCGACTTTGAAGCAAGTAAATTTTTTCTTCTTTGGTTTGGCTGTTTTGATAAAGATAATCAAAGAGCAAATGTTCATTAAGGGTAGAAGCCACTTCGGCTAAAATAATAGGATAACTAGCATTAGGATAAGGTTGATTTTCCTCAGCAAATAAAGTGTGAACAGAATGACCCAGTTCGTGAATCAAGGTATTAACTGAATTTAAAGTATCGTCTCAATTCATTAAAATAATGGGTTCAACTCCGTTCCCTCCGGAAGAATAAGCACCATCACGCTTGTTAGTGTCTTCGTAGTAGTCAATTCTTCCGGGTTGGAGTGCTAAATTTAATTTTTCTTGGTATTCTGGACCCAAAATTTGGAGCACTTTCTTTATCAAAACAACAGCCTCTTCAACAGTAAATTTCCTTTGGTATTGAGAAATTATTTTTAAACTATTATCAGTAGCATAAAAATTTGTTAGGTCAAAGAATTTTTTTTTGATTTGGAGAAACTCGCGATAAAGTTTAGCATTTTCTTGTCCCGCTTGGATTAAAGTTGCATAAACTTCATTAGGAATGTTGTTCCCGATTAATCCCATTTCTAAAGTGGATTGGTAACCACGAAGGGACAATTCTTCTACACTTGTTCGCAAAATTCCTTCATAAATCTTGGCAAAAGAGTGTTTTTTGTTGCTAAGATAAGCAACTCATTTTTGGCTAACTTCATAACGAAAATCTTGGTCTTCTTTTGGTTGCGATTTTTCCATAATTTCGGTATACAAAGCTAAAGTTAATTTTTGCTTTTGTCCTTGGTAATCAACGAAAACTGGTTGTCGGTCAGCATAAGCCAAAGTGTCATAAAGTTCAGTAGCAATATGTCGGGAAATGCTTACTTGGCTCAATAATTTTTCTTTGTCTTCAGGCAAAATATATTTGGCTAAGCGAAAAAATAATTCAAATTTATGTTGATAAGATTGTAAGTCTTTATTTTGTTTAATTCATTTGGTAATAGTTAATGCCCCGATTTTCTTTAATTCAGGGTCAATTCAAGACAAGGAAGTATTAATTTCTTGGCATTTATTAGTATATAGTGTATTTAGTTTTTGAAAATCCAAGTTGGTTAAATCTAAATCAGCGTAATGTAAATATTGGCCTAATTTGGTTAATTGAAAAGTTAGTTCTTTTTCCCATTGAAGATATTGTCGAAAGTTCTCTAATTCGTTGAGTTTTCCCCGAAGACTTGCTAATTTTTGGATAATTTGGTTGAGATTATTTAATTGTTTTTCTCATTCTTGCTGGTGAGGAAAAAGATGAATAAAATTTCATTTATATTGGCTGTTTGCTGTTTTTCTTTGCATTTACTTAAAATTTTACTATGAACCCACGTGGCTTAATGGATAGAGCAGATGCCTTCTAAGCATCAGATTGGGAGTTCGATTCTCTCCGTGGGTGCCATTTGTAATTAAAAATAATAAGTATGGGGTCTTAGTCTTAGTTGGTTAAAGCGCCTGTCCTACAAACAGGAGACCGGCGGTTCGAGTCCGCCAGACCCTACCATAAAATTTAAAAAAAACAGAAAAATTTTTACGCTTCATATATTATAATTGTTCTTATCAAAGATAAAAAATATTGGCATCTTGTTTATATTTCAGATTTTTTTATTTAATGATTTTATTTCGCAAAAAGTTTAATATAAACTCATGAAAGACAAAACAATTTGCGAAGTCATAGAAGAAACTATAACCAAAACTAACTGTCCCCAATGTCAAACTATCCTAAAATCTCGTTGACTTGTCCAAGAAGAACAAGAAAAATTAACTTTTGATTTTTCCGACCCACAATTTAGAGATGGTTCGGAGTTAAGCCAAGTAGAAGTTTATTTTTGTCCTAATTGTGCTTGGCAAAGTCCAAGTTTGTTAATTAAAGCCGAATACGAAAATATTTCTGCCAGCGAAGAAAAACAAAAATACCAAAAAGAGCGTGAGTTGGTGGAAAAAATTGCTACTTTTTTACTAACGCAAAAAGATATCAAAATAAGATTTGTAAAAAGTATTATTTTTGAGAATGAAAAGAAAATGGGAAGAACATTTTTATTTAAAATTCCTGAATTGAACAGAGAAATTAGTTGCGTTTGTTTATTTATCGAAGAAATTGTCAATAAAGATAAAACTCAGCCAGGTTTGTTTTGCGATGTTTTGGCTCATGAATTAGCCCATGCAGAAGTATTTAAAAATCCTCAACACAACCCCAAAGAAAACCATCGTGATTGTTCTTGTCGAAAACCAGACTTTTTTTTTAATCCTCATACGGGGAACGAACATGATAAGATTTGACATGACAAATATGATGAATTTCGGGAAAGAATTAAAAATGAAAAATTAGCAAAAGGTTCCGATTATGAAACTTATGGCATAGATTTTCAATACGGCAAAATAGAAAAAAGCGAAAATATTGTTTCTTCTGATGAGGATAAAGAAAGAATCCTAGCAACCACCCAAGATGATAAATCAATAAAAACAATTCTAATAATTGGCGGGATTTTCCTCGCTCTGGTATTTTTCACTGTCCTGTTTTATTTCTTAATTAAAAAACGGAAAAATAGATAAATATTCCCATGATGAGAATTATTAAATATGATGACTTAATACATCATAATGCGTTAATATTATTATTTTTTTTCACTAACTAAATTACAAAATTACTTGTAAATTACTTTAAATATGGTAGGGCTGGGTGGAATCGAACCACCCTCTCACCATTATCAACGGTGAATTCTAGCCGATAAACTACAGCCCCGTTTAATTTTTATATATATTGGTTATGAAATTAAAACTATCCTGATTTTGTTGTAACTTTTGTTTTAATTTTTGTACATATTCTTTGGCTTCTTGGCTAACTATTTCTTGAAAAATTAGTGGTTGCCAAATCTTTTTTTTGCTTTTGATAAAACAATAAGTGTCTCCAAAAAGGCAATTTTCTATTGTTTCACCAGTTTCTTTTTCTGTAAAGATAATTTTTACTTGTTCACTGCTTATTCCTATTTGTTCAATGTCATTGATTATTTCAGAAGGTAAGGTTATTAACAAATATTCTTCCAATTTAACAGTCTTGCTCCTCCTTTCTAATTCTCAAAGGTTAACTTTGCGAAAATAGTAAAGTAAATTATTTTTGTCTATTTCTTTTCATCTTAGTTCTTTGCTTAAAGAATTAATAGTCTCTATTTTTTTTTCTTCGTCTTTTCCTTCACAATAAAGAATAATTTCAAAAGGAGCTTGATATAGTTTGCCAAAATTATCGTCAATCTTGTTTTTTTTTTGTTTTCACTTTTCCCAGATTTTATACACCTTTTCTTTGGGAAAACTTTGCTCGCGAGCAAGAATTAAGGCTTTTTCAGAAATTTCTCCCTCTTTACGAATCAAAAGTTCAATTTCCTTCCTTACCCTTTGGTGTCCTTGACTACGAACCTGAGCTTGGCGATCTTTTCTTCATTTAACATTTGCTGAGTGGGAGTGTCCTGCCATTTTGTATAAATTTATTTTTAATGAAGTTTTTTAAATTTGGTAAAGAAGAAGAAAACAATATTATCTGAACACGTTTTCTAAATTATGCGAACTACCCACCACTTATAAAAGGGGAGTATTCTTGCTAGGGTTTAGATAAAAATGAGTTAAAATAATAACTATTATGAGTGACTATCAAGAAATTAGAAATTATTTTAAAGAGGTAAAAGAAATGTATAAAAAGCATTATGAAATTTATTATGAAGCGAAAAAAGTTTGAGAAAGTTTCTTAGAAGGTTTTTCAAGAGGTTATATTAACATTATGCGTTTTAATGTCCGCTTTTTTTGATTAGCAAAATTTCAACTTCTTAAAACAACAATTCCTAACTCTTTTTCGCATTGCTATAAAATCATGGGTGGTGGGGTTTGCTCCTAGCCTTTCCCATTTCCAACTAGGATATATCCGTTTTCGAAGTTTCCTCAAGTTATCATCACTTTCATTACTTTTAGCAAATCATAAGACTTTCTTTTGTCATTCCTTTTCCTTTCTCCGTCAAAGCTTTCTCAACATTCATCTAGAGCATAAAGAGATTTTAAAGGCAGTAGCCAAGAATTTTCATAATAATAAACTGTTTAACTTTTTTTACATCTTGCTCGGTAAATTGTTTGGCGACCCTCTTGTGAGTAATGCCAACTCTTTAAAGTTCGAGAAATAGTAGATTGATTTACTTTTATACCTGTTTGCTGGTAAAGATAATCAACTGCTTCTCTTTGAGTTTTTATTCTGTTGCTTAAAATACGAAAGCGTAAAGATACTGAATCACGAGTTGGGATTTTGGGTTTCCTTCCTAGTTTGATAAAAGAGTTTAACTTGTCTCAACGGCGAATAGTTCTTTCGTCTATTCCAAAGGCAAGGGCTAATTGTTTTTGAGCAGGTTTTTTTAGTTTGGTCTGTTTTTTCATAATATATACAAAGTATATATTAATTTTAGCAAGATAGTTGAAAATAAAGATTGAAAGAACATTTTTGTTTTCTCGTATAATACCTAAAATTTTCTACCCAATTTTCGATAAATATCTTTTCGTAAACCAGCCTCGACTACGGTAATTATTAGCCTAGTTTTTAATACTTGGTAAATAACTCGATACTTATCAAAACAACGATACTTTCACAATCCCTTAAAATTATCACCTTTCAAAGGCTTGCCAAGTCCAGTAGGATTTTTAACTAAATGAGTTTCTACCCTATCCTTAATCTTTTTTCCTGCTAAGCCAATTTCGGCTAAACCTTCCAAGGCTTCATCTTTCCACTCTACTTTATACATTCTTGAAAGTTGATTTGGTTATGCCTTTCATAGTTCGTAATTCTTTTAACCTTTTATCAGCTTCTTCCGAAGTATAAGTTCTACTTTTGCTTTTTAATCTTTCTAGACCTATTTCTAAATCTTCTAAATCTTCCAAGTATCTATACAAAGCCTCCCGAACATAGTAATCTTTGGTCTTTTTAGTGGTCTCTTCCAAAAAAAATAGGTGTTCGACTCATTCTTTGGGTAACTTGACAGTTAAACTTATTTCCTTTTTTAATTCTCTTCTTGAATTATGTTCTTTTTGTGTTATATTCTTGTTATTCATACTACTAAAATCTTTTTTTTCTTGCTTTTATAATTTTATACCAAATTTTAGTTTTGGCTTTACATTATATATTTAATTTTTAGCAATTTTGAGAATTGTAATAGCGAAAAATCAGCAACAGTTAAAGAGCAATGAAAAGCAATTAGAGATTAGCCAGGTCAAACAAAAACAGTTAATGGAGAATAAAAACTACTGAAAAATGGCTACTTTTAGCCTTTTATTTATTCTTTTCTTTGGATTAATTATTATTGTTTATATTCTTTTGAAAAAAGTAAACGAGAAGAAAAAAAACTAAATTAATTATGCTGGCAATCAATTTTTTTTGGCTATTTTAGTCCAATAAATATAAAAACATAAAAGAGTATTTTTTTCGTCGTGAGTGAGTAATTTGTCTCGAAAGTAATATTTTCTTTTTTCGTATTTGAGACCTAGTATTTTGTCTTGCTTAATTTTTACTTCTACTCATTTAGTATATTTATCCACAATTGCTTGACGATTAATTTGTTTTTCGTGACAAAGTAACTCGATTATAGCGATTACTTTTAAAAGATTTTTAAAATGATAATTAGCAAATTTAAGAAAACTAACATTTTCGTAAATAATTACTTCTGGTTTTTCTTTTTTGATTAACTTTTGAATAAATTCAGCGTGGTTTAATCAGTCTTTATCAGTAAAACTACGAAACTCATATTTATTTCAATCAGAAAATAAAAAACAGGAAGTGGTGCTGGTGCCACTAGGGTCAATACTTATAATCATTATATATATTCTTTTTTACTTGAAGTTTAACAATTTTGTTTGCCCAGCACAATAATTTTCACAAAATAACGAAATTAAAAATTTTTTTTTAAAAAAGTTACCAGCAATTCAGTAAAAGTGGAAAACTCTGACTTTTGGTGTTTGCTACCAATTCATCGTAATTTACCGACCAAAGCATCACCAATAAAAGGAACTTCTCCGTGGTCGGCTCCGATAAAAAAATAGCAATTAATATATGGTTGATTAACTGGATTTTTTTGAAAATGTTCCCAAATATTGTAAGAAGCTTTTCAAGAAATAGTGATATCAGCAGTGCCATGGAGCAAAAGCAGTTTGAGAGATAATTTATCTGGTAAAGCCGAAAGTGGGTTAATGTCTTCTAGTTTTTGTGAAGTTGGCAAAGCATGCTTCAAAAATCGTTCCGCAATTAAGCGACGTCAAGAATTAGCCTTGGCTCCGGTTAAACGTTTAAATTGAGCCGAAAAATTATCAAAAGGGGCCTCACAAATAAGGAATTTCACTTCGGAATGCTGATTCTGAAATAAACTTAACCAAAAAAGTAAAGTTGCTGCTCCCATAGAAAAGCCGTAAAGACCAATTTGTTGAGGTTGACAATATTTTTTGGTTCAATTGACAATATCTTCCAAATCATAGGCTTCAACTTTTCCTAAGGTAGTATACGATTTACCAGAAATTCCGTGATTTCGGGCGTCATAAATTACCACTTGGTAGCCTAATTGTAAAACTAAATGAACACAATAAAATAAACTCCATTGATTATTGGTTACTCCGTGACAAAAAATAATTACTTTCTCGTTGTTTTCATTAATAACTAAAGGGCGGATATTACTACCACGCAGAACTATTGAATCCTCTGTTGACAAGATTTGAAAGTTCTTTCATAAACCTAAATTCTTTAGAAAAGAAAAATAAGTCTCATAACGAGAAAGGACAATGAAATTTTGCCTAGTTTTTAATTTGTCTCTAATTTTGGCGTTAACTTGGTCCACAGACAATTCACTGTCCTCAATTGTTCCCTGAGAATTAGGAAAAACTCTCTTTTTTCAAAAAAAAAGAAACATTTTTTTAATTTTGCCAAACATAAAGAATTTTAATGACTTTTGCGAACATTTTTTTTGCAATGAAACAGATTATTCTTTCATATAAAAAAATGATATGGACCAAAAAGATTTGCTTCCTCTTTCAACAGAGAATATTCTTCAACTATTAAAAAGAGAACTTCGCTTGTCTTTTATCAAAAAAGGGAAAGATTATTTTGTGTCTTGTCCTTTTCATCAGGAAAAATCGCCATCTTTCACTTTTGAACCCGAAAAGAAAATTTTTAAGTGTTTCGGCTGTGGCTTTGGAGCAGGAAATATTTTTAAATTATGGACGCAAATGAAAAAAATTTCCGTAATTGAAGCCAAAAAAGAAATCAAGCAATTAGGCTATCAGGTCGGCTCCGAAGAAAATTGATTAGAGCAAGAAGAAATTAGCAAAGAAAAAAAACTCTTTTCCTTAGTGACGACAATTTACCAACATAATTTATTTTCCGTAGCAGGAAAAAAAGCACTTGCTTATTTAAAACAAAAACGACAGATTAATAAAGAAACTATTCAACAATTTGGATTTGGTTGTTCAGTCAATCACCGACAATTAACCAATTTATTTTCAGCAAGCAGCGAAGATGCCGAGCATTTACTTTTAACTAACCTTTTGCGAAGTAAGGAAAATAGCCAAATTATCGATTTTTTTACCGAAAATCAATTAATTATCCCTCTACAAAATGAGAAAGGAGAAATTGTGGCTTTTGCTGGTCGCAAAATTGAAACTACTGAATGAGATACAAGCCAAAATAAGTATCTCCACTTGCCAAATTATGAAAACTACCAAAAATCTAGTTTTTTGTATAATTACTTTCGGGTTAAGCAAATGGGAGAAAAAGATTTTTGTTATTTAGTAGAAGGGTTTTTTGATGTTATTAGTTTGACTCAAGCAGGAGTAAATAACTGCTTAGCTTCTTTGGGAACTAGTTTAAGTAAACAACAACTTAATCTGCTCAAAAAATTGAAAAAGAAAATTATCCTTTTTTTAGATGGTGATTCAGCCGGAAAGCAAGCCACTATCAAGTTAGCGATTGCTCTTTTAGCCCAAGATATTGAATGTGAAATTATTGATTGCTCTTTATCCTTAGACCCGGACGAAATTTGCCAGCAGAAGCAAGAAGAATTAGTCCAAATCTGTCAAAAAAAAAAAGACCCTTATTTGCATATCTTAGAGCATTTTGCCCAAGCGTGGGAAATTCTGGAGAATCCTCAAAGTATCGCTAGTTTCATTCGAAAAATAGCCAATTTATTCCGGGACTTTCCGCCCAAAATTCAAGAATTTTTACTCGAAAAATTGAGTGCGTTTACTAATTGGGACAAAGAAGAAATTAGAGAAGTTTATTTTGCTTACCAATCACAAACAAAAGCCCAAGAAATTAATAAAGAAGAAGAATTGTTAGCTTATTGCTGCCAAAATCGTCGTTATTGATTGATAATTCAACAAGAAAATTATTTTTTTTCTCAACTCGAGTACCGTTATTTATACCAATTGCTTCATAATTATTACACTACTAAACCTCATTTAGAATTTAATCTTGAAAAGTTAACTGTTGACAATAATTCTTTGAAAGAAAAAACTCGCCAATTGCAAGAAATTATTGATGACAATTTTAATCAAACTGATCCTATTTCTACGGCTAATTTTCTGAAATTACTTCAAGAAAGCAAAACATAAAAATGGATACTAGGAGAATAAAGTAAGAGCAGTAAAACAATTACGGAATTGCTTTTTGGCTGGTTAGGAGAAAGAAAATAAAAAATAATGCTAAATACTTTCACTAGGATGAACATTGATTACTCTAATAAGTTTAGGATTGTCTTCATCAAGAAAAAAAATCATTAAGTAAACCAAACCACTTCTTTGGTCAATTAACTTATAAGCCATAGCGTTTTAGAAACAGTGAATTAAGTTCTGTTTTTTTTTTTTTATTTTGATTTACAATAATCTTTTTTGAATACATAAAATCATAATAAAGAATATAATAAATATATGGTAAAAAGTCGCAAGAACTCTGATTGGCGGAGTAAAATTAGTTCGCAACAATTATCCGAATGAGGAAGCAGTGGCGGGCAACCAAAAAAATAATTAGTAATCAAAAAAACATAAAAGACTTAAAAAATAATAATTTTATATTGAAAGAATAAGCATTGATTAATAAAAAAGCGATTAAGATTGTTAAAATAATATATATTATGGTAAAAGAAAAAGAAGAAATGAAATGACTTTATGGTCAAAAACAATGAAATTTACAAGAATTACTACTTTTTTCATAATTAGTGTCCGCTTTAAACATAAATTTTAAGACTTTTTTGTAATTTACCAGCCAGCAAAAATATTCACAATATCCTGTCGAACAGTCTGTCGAGATTGTTCAACCTCTGTTAAAATTGTCTTTAATTCTTCGGCTTCGCTTGGTTCTAATCCCTCATTTTTGGCTTGATTAATCAGATTGATTAAGTCCAAATATAAAATTTCTTCTTCATCTAAAAAGTCGTTGCTTTCAATGGCTTTGGAACGGGCTTTTCTTTGAAGTTCATATATTCCATCTTGACAAGTTCTTACTTGCTCTAAATAACTATTGACCATATTTTTGTTTTTGGTGAGCAATAACTTTTAATTCTCGATTTAATTGTTGAGTTTTGTCTTGGTGTTTAGTAAGCTGTTTATCAAAAACGGCTCGTAAATTAGTAGCCATGAAAGCTTTGTATTCTTTGTTTTGCTTTTTGGCATGTTTTCTAGCAAACTCTATTTGTTTTTCGAGTTGCTTGATAGTTTCTTTTTGGTCTTGCTTCATGATAAGAATTTTTAATCATTTTCTCAAAGGCTAGCCAAAAACCTTTTTTCTTTGTCTTTTAGTAAGTTAATGCTTTGCTTCTGTCAATTAATTATTTCTTGCTCTTCTTTTAATTCCCTAACAAACTTTTCTTGAACTTCCAAAGGAGGCACAGGAATTAAAAAATTTTCGATAAAATCTTTTCTGAGTGCTCGCCGACCGTCCGTGCCTGTCATTGCTGTTTTGCCCTCTTCTAAAAAATTAGAACTTCGCAAGTAATAATAAACTCATTCAATCAATACTTCCTCCTTAGCTCTTAAAACAAAAAATTTGTTTGAACCAAAACCAACACCACTCTTTAAATACTTGGTAACGCTCATTTTGCCATTTTCAAAACAGGGAGTAATTTTAGCAATTAGCAAATCGTCTTCAACAAAATAAGCATAATCTTTACGAATATTTTCGATTTTTCTTGTCTGCTTAGGATAAACATACAAAGAATATTCTTTACAATCTTCCATCGGTAAAAAAGAAACTTCTAGGTTTTGCTTATTTTTTACTTCGGATTTGGAAGGATTAATTAAGCAAACATCTCTAATCTTTCTGTTCTCATAGCAGAGAGAGAGAGAGAGAGAGTAGAATTAAGATTATCGACAGTTTGACCGATATTTTGATAATTTGCTTTGATTTTTGCCAATTGCTCCACAGCTTTCTTCTGATTTTCTAAACTAGGAATCGGCACTTTAATTTCTTTTAAAACATTAGCATTAAATTGAGGTTGGGCAGTCCCTCCGATTAAGCTATTTACTTGATTTCAATATTCAGGAGTTTGAGAGAAACATCAATAATATTCTGGTAATATTTTTTCTTTATTAAATTTAATTCTAATCAAATCATTAGTAAAGATAGTTTTTTCATTACTCTGAAAAATGGCGGTTCTCCCACAATTTCCATGTCTAGCAACAATAATGTCTCTTTCTTTTAATAAAAACTTATCTTCACTTATGCTGTCAGGCAAATTGATATATTTCTTTTCTTGTTCTAAAATATTTCCGTATCTGCTGATGTCTCCAGTTTGAATAAACCTATATTTCCCTTTTTCACTGGCTTTGGTAGTATAACCATATTCAAAACTAGCAATTTCTCCTAACTTTTGGGTTTTAATTGGTTTCATAAGAGAAACAAAAAGAGGAAGTTTAAAATTATCAATTATTTGCTGAGCATTTTGAATACTTTGTTTTATTTTATTTAGTCCAGAAATGATTTTTTTCTGCTCTTCCAAGGAGGGAATTGGAAAAGTTATTTCGCCCAAAGAGGAAAAGTCTAAATAAGGCTGGGCGGTGCCTTTTTTGATATTTTCTACTTTTTCCCAAAAATTTTGCGATTGAAATAGGTGAAACAAATATTCGGGCAAAATAATTTCTTTGTCGATGTTTACTCTTGCTAAGTTGGAACTAAATATTGCTTTTTCTTCGCTTCTAAAAATCCCTGTTTTGCCACAAGTTGCTCCTACAATAGCAATAATAATTTCTCCTTTTTTCAAAAGAAGTTTTTCTTTATTAGTAATTGATTCAGGCAAATCTATATACTTCTTGTTATTATCAACTATTTCTCCCTGATTATTTATGTCGGAGATTTGGATAAATCTGAACTCTCCATCGCCTTGGGATTTTCCGGCATATCCATGTTCGAGAGTGGCAATTTTTTTCAATGGAACTAATTTTTTTGAACTTGACGAAATATTGCTTTGAGGAAAATTTCCCTTGTTAAGAAAGCTTCAATTATTCTTTTCGACATCTTGATAATAGATTTTAGTAAGTAAAGATGAGCTGTCTTTTTCTTCAACAACCACTTTTTCTCATAAAGAAATTAGATTTTCAACATCGTTAACTACTCCTTCAATTTTATTGCGATAAGCATTCAAAGTAAATCCATCATTTTTTATTTCAAAATATCAAAAAAAATCTTTTTCTTTTTTTTTATTCTGAACAACAATAATTGAGCTATTGCTACTCGTATAAGGCAAAAATACATTCCTTGGTAAGGAAATTATTGCTTGAATAGAGTAATTTTCGACTATTCATCTTCTAGTATTTTGATATTTCTTTCACTTTCGTTCAAAAAAATTTTCAGGCATGATTAAAACTGCTCTTCCGTTAGCTTTTAGGGCTTTTAGACAGTGTTGAATAGCCAAACAATCTCCATATTTACAGTTGATTGGATATTTATTTTTTCCATAATCAACATTATCAAGTCCGAAAGGAATATTAGTAATTACTACATCAAACTCTGAAGTAATAGAGTTAAGAGAACACTGAAAAGTATCTATTTGTTCAATATTATTGTGACCATCACCAAATAAAATCATATTCATTTTGGCAATTCTAGCTATCTTGGTCTTTTCATTGCCTCGAATGCTATTACTCAAAATTTCCTTAACTTCTTTGTCATCATCTACTACACTTTTGCTAATAGATTTAAAGGCTTCGATTAGTATTCCGCCTGTGCCACAAAAAGGGTCATAGATTTTTCCTTTAAGACGAGGTTTGGCAAGAAAGACTAGCAATTTTACTATATGACGAGGAGTAAAATATTCGCCTAAATCTTTTTCTCCTGAATTATATCTTTTCAAAAAATGCTCAAAGGCTTCTCCTTTAACATCGGTGGGGGTATTGTAAAAAGGCAAAGGAGTTAATTTGTCAATAATCTTTTCTAATATTTGTGGATTTTGAATCCGACTATCAATAAACAAGTTTTCTTTCTTATACTTTTCTTTGAAATTTTTTAAGACTATACCATTTACATATTTTCATAAATCTTTGCCTCTTTTTTGCGAAAATGAAGTTCAAAGGTCTTCTTTGTCAATAGAAGTAGGTTCGTTATTTTTTAGCTTTCTTTCTTCAACTTCGCTGAATATTTTCAAAAAAAGAATGTTAGCAAATTCCGAAAAGCGTTCATCACCTGCTTGTAAAACATCATGGCGAAGTAATTCATTGACTTCCTCAAAAACTTTTATCAATTCATTACGAGACAAAATTTTTTCATCTTCTTTATCGATTAGATGCGGCTGTTTGACAAATCTCAATGCTTGTTCTTCACTAGGCAAGTCTTCGAAATCTTCATTATTCATAGTTAATGTCTGCCGAGAACTGACATGGATAGCTTTAGTAAAGGTACTATCAGTAGCAATGACTAACGGTGCTTTAAAGATTTCAGCATATCCAATTCCTTGCTCTAAAGCTTTTTTCATATCTTCACCTTGGCGTTTAACTTCGATAATAATAAGAGGTTTTTTGTCTTTGTCGCATAAAACATAGTCAGCAGGTCTTCTATGAGGAGGGCAATTTCTTTCTCGTCAAACATTTTTTCCTTCTCCATTTAATATTCAACCTTTATTGGTTAGTGTTTCGTTAACTTCTAACTTAATATCCTCTTCAGTTAATTTTGGCATTATTTTGTTAAATTTCTTTAATTAATTTTTGACTTATGAATGATTTAAAACTTGGTGCTAAAAATGACATATAGAAAGAAACAAACATTATGGTAAAAAAAACAGCGCGGTGTCCTAGGTGTGGTGAAGTTGATTCTGCCAAATTAAAAACGATTGAAAAATTAAGCGAGGAAAGCAAAAAATTAAAAATAAAAATAGACAAGATGTTACAAGAGAGAGAAAAAGCAAATAAGCGATTTAGTGAAGAAGTGGAACTGATGAGAAAAAAAGCAGAATCTATTTTAAACAACAGCCATAAGACTCCTTATGAAAAGAAAATTGCTTTGTTTAAAGTGGTGGAAAAAATGGAGGTAGGAGATATGCCACTTGAAAAGAAAAAGAGAGTAAATTATATCTTACAAGCTCATCTATATAGCGACCTAGCCAAACAAAGCATGAAAGACTATAAAAAAATAACTGCGGAAACTTTCAGTAAGAGTAAATAATCCATAAAACTTTTATAATTATATAAAATATAATTATAGAGACTAATGGAGTATATTGTTAAAATCATTAGGGAAGAGAGAAGCAAAAATAAACAATTTTGACGATATACTTTTATTGATGTTAAAACTGGCAAAGAAAACTGATTTATAAGAAACTGCCAAATAAACTACATTAGTGGATTAATTGGGAGATTAAAACTTGATTGAGATGAAAATAGGAAGTGTAATCTCTACCGAGATTTCAGTCAAAATATTGCTGACCTTAAAGAAACAGAGGAAGAAGAGGATTTAGGTTTATGAGAAGAAAAGTTTGAGAAAAAAATCCAACAATTAGAAAGCAAACTCATTCACGAACCACCCAAACTTTTTAAAACTCACGAAAAACTCATTGAGTATCTAAATAAAGAATACAAAGATTTAAGTTCTTGAGAAAAAGTTGCTTTCAAGCTTGAAAAGCCCTCTCGAACTTTAAGAAGATGGAGAAAGAAAGTTTTTCGACCCCAACAGAAAAAAGGACCAAAATTTAAGATTGATAGAAAATCTTTTTACCATTTAGTTCTTTCCTTACAAAATGAAGAGGCAGGAACATTAAAAGAAGTATCCCAAATGTGTCTTTGATAAAACTGGTCTACGATTGAGTGTATCCACCATTTTTCGAATATTAAAGAAGATTGGCTATTCTCATCATGGAGTTCATTATCGTAATCCTAAACAAAAAGAAAACTTGCCAGAAACTTTGGACTTCATGGAAGAAATTAGTAAATTGCTTCCAAGACAGATTTTAGCTACTGATGAAAGTGGTTATCCTTTAAATCTTGCTCCTAAAAAAAGGTGAGGTCCCAAAGGCAAAAAGATAACCCGTTTTAAAAAGCATTATTCTCCTAATTACACTTTAATTCTACTTATTCACAATGTAGAAAATAAAGGAATTATTCATTGAGACTTAAAAGAGGGAGCAGTTGATACCGAGATTTTTACTAACTTTGTAAACAATATCAAACTGTCTGATAACGAAAAATACTACCTTCTCCTCGACAGACTTCCAGTTCATAAAGCTAAAAAGGTTATAGAAGCATTAAACAATAAAAATATAGAGCCAAGACTTATAGTGTCGGCTAATCCTTGGTTAAATCCCACCGAGGAGGTTTTTCATGTAATTAAACAATATGTAGAAAAACAAGAACCAAGAACTTATGAAGTGTTGAAAGCAACTGTTGCTGAAAAAATAAACGAATTACAAAAAGAAAGTTTAACCAAGTATTTTAAGGATTGTTTAGATTTTGATTTTATTCTCAAAAGCGGACACTAATTATGAAAAAAGTAGTAAGACATTATGAATTTAGTAAAAAAGAAGATAGAGAAAAAATTAAAGTATTATATATTCAAGATAAAAAACTACAGGGACATTTAGATTTTAGTGACTTCACTAGTTTAAAAGAACTAGACTGTTGTGATAATAACCTTACCTCACTGGAATTGTCAGGCTGTCCGAATTTGGAAAGTTTTAGTTTTTACAACAAACAACCCGTTGATTTCAATTTAAGTCGCAACATCCATAAAAAATTAAAATATTTAATTTGTGATTTTTCTAAACTTTCTGAACCAAAAAGAACTGAATATTTAAAATGGAGTTGGGAAAATATCCGAGATAAAGTCAACTTTCTATTGCCAGGTCTAGAAAAATTAATTGATACTTCTGATTTAGATGATTGAGTAGAGAATTATGATTGAAACAGAATAGGAGATGTTGAGTATCATAAATTTTGCGGCAATAAGGCAGGAGATAGAAAGTGAGTGGAGCAAGAATTTGGGTCCAAATATGCCAATTTCATAACAATTGAATGATTTAAATGCCTTGATTATAAAGCTCTTGATAGTCTTGGCGACAAAGTTTTTGCTCGTAAGTCAATTGTCCTTAAATGTTTACTAATTAGAAAAAAGAAGTTAGAAGATGATGAATTTAAAAAAGTCAACAAAAGATGAGAAGAAAAAAGAAACTTGTTAGCCGAAGGTTGTAATTTGTTGTCTAGAGGAAATCCCGTGATAAGAGTGTGAGATATAGAACAGCAAGAAGAAGTCGTCGATAAAGCCCTCGCAGGAGACATAGAATTATTAAGTAGACTACAAGATTTACCTTATTTAAAAGAGGAGTTTAATTTTAGTAAAAATCCCCAATTAGTTCTTAAAGAAATCATCGGACTAAAAGAAGAACTTCAAATGGAAAGAGAAGAAGTTGAAAAAGCTCTCCAAAAAGCCCAAGAGTGAAAAGAAAGGCAAATCAAGGAATTGAGAGAATAAAAAGACCAACAAATTTCTGAATTACAGAGCAAGATTGCTGAATTTGAACGGGAAAACCAATGACTTAAAGGTCAATTAGAGGGTCAACAGAACCAACAAACAGTCCAAATCATCCAACCCGCTTACGGTACCCCAGAACCCTCTAAAAAATAAATTCTCGATCAACCCTTCAAACTTTCCTAATAATCCTATTTTTCTTTCTTTGGAGTTTCTTACCTACTTTGGAAAGTATTGAAAAGAAACTTGTCCAAAAATTAGTATTTGAAGAAAATTCTTCACCTCGCAATTAGAGCAATGTTTTTTTGTATCCTCATGAGTTTCACCTCATTTTAAGGGACTTGACTGTTTTCCTTCAATTTGAGGATTGCCACCAGAAACTATTCCATAGCCAAAAGCATCTTTCATTTTTTCTTTTTCTCAATTGTCAAATTCAGAAGAAACAGTATAATCTATGCCCTCTTTAAACTTTTCAAGATTTTTTTTAAGAAAGACTTTTTTTATCTTTTATGCTTTTTATGTCAAACAACAAATTTTTCCTAATTCTTTTATTTTTCCCATTTTTCCTAATCTTTTTAATTGCCTGGGTTATTTATTGAAACTTTGGTAAAAAGCAACTAGCAAAAGAAAGAAAAAGGCGAGAATTTAATCGAAAATTGTTAACTCATACTCGGCATTTTTCTCCGGGGAGACTAAAATAGAAGTTGGCAAAAAAGCACTGGTAAGAAAAAGAGAAAACAAAAAAAGTCAAAATAAACTTGGTTATTTTCTAGAAAAATAATAACACAAAAGACCAACAAAAATAAATACAAAAAAGCCAACAATAAGCAGTATCATAGCAATTTTGTTCCTTTTGACTTGGTTTTTAGCACATTTTTTACAAATAATTTCGTTTCTTCAAAGCCCAGAAGTTTTTGCTACCCCTTCTCCTGGACGAATTTTTTTTTTACATCTAACACAACGTTTTAAAAATGTTTCTACTGGAAAAGAAGTTTCAATTTCAATTAAAGACATTATTTAAAAATTTTATCGGTAATTAAATATTTATTAAATTTTCTAATTGTCTTTTTTGGTTGATTTTATTTTTTTGTTTATAAACGTCTAGCAGTTTTTTTTCATCGAGTTTTGCTTGTCAGCATAATTTTTCAAAAGTTCGCAATCAGTCTTGGTAATTTTTCTCGGTTTTGTTGATCTTGCCTTTAATTTTTCTCGGTCGAGGCAAGTTAAGTTTTTTAGTTCTCTCGAAAAGGTTAAGCAAAAGGTTATTCAAAGCAAATTCTTTTTTACTCAAAAATTTTTGAAAGCGATATCCAACAAAATTAACTTTCGCGGAATTGGTCAAACTCAGAAAAAAATGTAAACAATCAATTAATTCTACTTGAACTTTTTTCAAATCTACTTTTTTATCCTTTTTTCAATATTTAAAAGTCTTTAATTCATTAGCCGCTTCTCCAATTTCGACAAATAAAGCAATTTTGCGCAAGAAAAAGGTGTCTTTCATTTCTAATTTGTTTTGCTGATGGATAAAAGTATCTAACTTTTTTTGCTCTTCTTGTAAAAAAACAAGAGTTTTTTGACTAAATACTACTGCTGATTTATTCATATTTTATTTAGGCTTTACTTTACTATTGTTTTTAATATTAATTAAGTTTGGTAAGTTCTATTTTTAACTTGTTCGCTGCTTGGGTTACTAAATCAATTGATTTTTCTTTTTGGACTTTTCAAACAAATCCTTTTTCTTCCTCCTTTTTTCCGTATTTTGGAATAATATGTAAATGAAAATGAAAAACACTTTGATAGGCTTCCTCTCCCATATTAGTAATAAAATTAAATCCCTGGGGCTTGAAAACGTTTTGTAATTTTTCAACTACTTTTTTTAAAAGAGGCAAAATACTATTTCAATCTTCCTCCTCCAACTCCGTAATATTTTTAGCATGTTCTTTAACTTTGGTAGAAATAATCAAAGTATGCCCTTTACTATTAGGATTGATATCTAAAAAAGCCAAGCATTTATTTTTTTCATCTTTAGCCACAATATGAGCAGATATTTCTCCTTTAATGATCTGGCAAAATGGACAATTTGACATATAATATGGTTTTTAATCACTATATCTCCAAACAGAAATAAAAACAGCCACGATTTGCTTCCTTGCCTTGTGAATATTAATTTTCTAAGATGAAAATATCTAAATTAGATGAAAGGAAAAAAGTAAGCAAAAACAACATTGTAGATATTAAATATCACACTTATCTTGAAGTTGACAACTATTACAAGTATAGCAGCCATTAGCCAAAACTAACTTTCCTTCTCCGCAAGTATGACACTTATCTTCATTTTTTAAGTCTTCAAAGCAATTATCATTTTTTTCTAAACTAAGCACTTGAAAATCCCTACTGCCATCCACATAAACAGTTCCGCCTTTGGCTCCTTTTTCATACAACATTTTGTAGATTTCTTTTACTTGTTCAATGCTATAACCCTTTGGAGCATTAACAGTTTTAGAGATTGAACTATCTATCCAGCGTTGAATAACACACTGAATATTAACATGCTTTTCGGGAGTTAGTTCCATTGCCGAAATAAAAATATCTGGTAAATTATCTGCACTATACTCAGGATGGTATTTTAATCACTCATTAACTATTGGATAATCCACTTTAATTCACTTTCCTAACCTTCCCGAACGGTAATGAGAAAAAGCAAAATAAGGCTCTAAACCCGTGGAAACGCCTACAAGAGTCCCCGTGCTGCCCGTCGGAGCAACGGTCAATAAATGAGAATTGCGTAAACCATGCTTTCTGATTTTATCTTGAATGTCTATTGGTAAAGTTTGGATAAATCCCGAATTTTCTACAAAAACATCTTTATCGATAAGGAAAGGAAACGGCTCTTTTTCCTGAGCCAGTTCAATAGAAGTTTCGTAAGCGGTTAAGCAAATAGTTTTGAATAGTTTGTCCACAAGTAAATTAGCCTCTGGCGAACCATATTTGTAACCAGCATAAATTAAAAAGTCATGAAGACCCATTACTCCCATGCCAATTCTCCTTTCTCCTTTGGCTTGCTCGGTATTTTCTTTTAAAAAGTAGTAAGTAGTGTCTATTACGTTATCTTGAAATCGAATACAACATTTTACCGTTTTTTCTAATTCATCTCATAAAATTTCAGAACTTTTTTTATTCACAAAAGAGGTTAAATTAATCGCACTTAAATTACAGACTGAATAAGGCGGTAAAGGCTGTTCCCCGCATGGATTAGTTGCTACTACTTTCTGATTATACCCTCGAGCATTAGTAAAATAGTTTGCTCGGTCAAGGAAAAATATTCCTGGTTCAGCCGAATAAGTAGCACAAGAAACAATTAAATTTCATAGTTCTAGAGCTTTAATAGTATAACACTTCTTTAATGGCAATTTATATTTTCTTTCTCACTCATAAGCGTCTCCTACTTCACGCCATTTTTGGTCATAAAGCATTTTTTCTTCTTCAGAATAGCTATCTAAATCAGGAAAAACTAAGTCTCATTCTTGGTCATTTTTCACTGCTTCCATAAACTTATCTGAAATGCAAACTGAAATATTGGCTCCACTTAAAAAGTCAGGGTTTCGAACCTGGTAATTTTCTCCTTTCTTTTCCAGTCTGCTATTAATTTCTCTTTTAATCAGTTCACTCTTATCATTTTTAGCATTTTCATACAGCAAAAGCAAAACAGCAGGATTTTGGATTTTAGAAACTACAAACTCAACAATATCAGGGTGTCAATCGGCTAACATAATCATTTGAGCACCTCGGCGAGAGCCCCCTTGTTCTATTAAATGCGTTAGTGAAGAAAGATAATTTAATCACGAAACTGCTCCGCTTGATTTTCCTCCTACGTCTTTGGCAGAGAAGCCTTTAGGTCTTAAAGTGCTACCATTACTTCCTACTCCTCCGCCTCTTCTCATAATTTCGGCTACTTGGGCAAAATGTTCGCTAATAATTTCCTTAGTTGAGTCAGGAATGTAAGGCATAACATAGCAGTTAAAAAAAGTAACATTGTTTCTGCTTCCGGCACCATAAAGTATTCTTCCCGCCGGAATAATTTTAAATTCTCTAATTTGTTTTTCAAATTCAGAGCCATATTTAGCCTTTAAATCATCATCTTTTTCAGGCTTAGCAATGGCATTACCCACTCTCCAAGCAATTTGTTCTCAAAATAATTCTAGTGGTTTTTCAATTTCGAAAGTTTGCTTAATTATTTGTCTTGATTGGTTTTTTTGGTATAAAAGATTAGGGTCGATATTATTTTCAAATTCTTCCTCAATTTCAATAACTCAAAAGTCAGTACCATTATCAGTAAGTTTATTAACTATTCTACCAACACCTTTACTGGGGAATTTTGGGTCATATTTAATATTAGTAAGAACTATATCTCCTACTTCAAGAGAATTCAATTCTTTATCTTTTTGGGAGTAGCGGTCTAGCATGACTAAGCGAGATATCCCATGTAAAGACAGATGAAAGTTTTTTTGGATAGGACAAAGATGGCTAAAACGGCTGTCAATCAGGCTATTTAAGCGATTTATACAGGTTTCAGGGTAGGCACTATTTTTGTGGTTCATATAAAAATTTTGGCAATAATATACAATTTTACACCAAATAAATATGAAAACAAAAATTAATCAAAAATCCAAAATAAAACTATTGACAAATACTAAACAGTTTCGTGAGACCCTATGTGATAGATGCCATCGCATTTTTTACAGGAAACTAGTCCCAAGCAAAGAAAACGGCAGACAGCTAACTAAAATCAACGACATTACCTACTGAAGTGGTGGCAAACTTTGAAAAGATTTTAGAATACTATGTCGGCTATGCTTAAAGACTTGGTTCGAAAAATATCCGCTTGATTTTGCGGATTTAGTGAAAGAACAATCCAAAAAAAGAACTTTTCATCACTATCGCCACCTAAATTTGTTAACCGCTAAAAAGGAAATCTACAAAAAATAAAAGTTTATAAAGAATAGGCAAAATTTCTTTTTTATCAAAATCTTAAATGTATTTATTCAATGTATTTATTGCTAAAAATAAATATTATGGAAGAACAAGTAAAAAAAGCCTTTACCATTAAGCATAAAGGACAAAACGGAATTAGAAAATTCAAAGCAATTTTTTATAGAGAAAAATATAAAGAATGCGAAGACCATGGTCATTGATGATTTTCGCTAAATAAAATAATAGCGATGAATGTTAATGGGAAAAACCTTTGTCCACAACATGCTAAATGATGATTAGATTCTATTAAAAGCTTTGGAAAAGTAATCAAAGGCAACATAAAAGGGCTAATTGAAGCATTGAAAGCGGAGTTGAATTATTATGAATAAGTGTCAAAAATGTGGAGCTAAAGCAACAACTCAACTCGAACTTAACGATAAAAATAAAGGAGAAAAAACAGTTTTAATCCTTTGCGATGTTTGTTATAAGGAAGAAATAATTTGCCAAGAATGTAAGCAAGAGATTAAAACCCTAGAAATTAAGCAAACCACCAAAACTGATGGTTCAACAGTTCGAGTTTGCGAGGAGTGCGATAAAAAAATCCAGTTAGTTAAAGAATGGGTAGCAAAAATCAAAAACTTAAAGCAAGAACTAGAAAAATATGTTGAGTTTGGAGAACATAGGCTAGCCGATGGCACAGTTATTCGTGGTGCTACTTGTAATATCAAAGAAAATCTAACTAAAGAACAATTATTAGCGTTCAAAGAATTATTAGAAACCAATTTAACCGATAAAAAAGCACCGACAGCAGGAGGAGAATTTTTAGGTTGGAAAAGAGGAACTCCTGAAATTGAAGAAGCTTTAAAAGTTGCTGAAGGCACTGGCATTCGTCAACCTTACTGCTACTGGTTAGGAGTAAAGGAAAAAATCGAAGAGTTAGAAAAGCAGGAGCATTTAAGCAACCAAGAGAGAGAGAGAGAGAGAGAGAGAGAGGAAAAATTCAACCAATGAAACTCCCGGATCTACTAATGCTAAACCAGCAGAAAACGAAACCTTTGACTGGTATGTTCCATTAGTTCAAGACAATCCTGAACAAGCCTTAAAAAAGGTTGAAGCCAGCATTAGCAGTTCTTTTACTTCCGCAACCAATAATAATCCTGTTATGAAATCCCATGCTTCCGTAGTCAATCACATTACAGGAAGCACCCAAAATCAAACTTCAACTAATATTTGCCCACACTGTAATCAAACTTATACTTGAAGCCATTTAAAATACCATGAACTTTATGATTGTCCTAATTTTCAAGGACAACCTAACCCACAGCTGATTCACAAACAACAGCAGGTTCTTAACAACCTCCAAAGCGTAATTAATAAAGTTGCCCAGAATTTACAGCAAAATATAGTTCAAAAAATTAACAGCAATCCGCAGCTTACTCCACAACAAAAACAAGTAGCCATTAACAATCTTAACGAACCTATTAATAGTCTCCAAACTTCTTTGGCTACTACTCAATCATTACAGCAAAAGTTAAATGCTTTAGTTAGTTCTTCCCAAATTGGAAATGATTCTAAAAAATCTAAATTGCCTTTAATTATTGGTGTCGGTTTAATCGGCGGAGGATTAGTTGTTGGTTTAGTATTTTGGTTAGTGGCAAGAAACAAGAAAGTCGGCAAAACAACCTAATTTTTATGAAATGTAAATCTCAAAACCTAAATAACTTTCGCCAAAGTTTACGAAAACGATTCAAAAGTGTAGCCGACTTACAAAGAACTTTTCCGACCGAGCAAAAATGTATTAAGCATTTAGAAAGGATTATTTGGAGAGGAATTATAATCTCTCCTTTTGACCCAACTTCCAAAGTTTATAAATGTAAAAATGGAAGATACAAATGTAAGAACACTAACAAATATTTTACTGTCAAAACTGGAACTGTATTTGATAATACTAAATTACCGCTATGAAAATGATTTTGGGCTTTATCTGCTCTCTCATCTCGTAAAAAAGGAGTTCCTTCGCACCAATTGGTAAGAGAAATTGGCATCACTCAAAAGTCGGCTTGATTTATGATTCATCGATTACGCCGTGCTTTTAAAATTCCAAAATTTGAAACTATGCTAAAAGGTTCGACAGAAGCTGATGAGACTTTTATTGGTGGCTCAAATCTAAACAGACATTGAGACAAAAAAGCTCCTAAAACCCAAGGCAGAAACTGAAAAGATAAAATTCCAGTGTTAGGTATAATCGGACCAAGTGGTAATTTAATTGCTTGAGTAATTCCTGATACTAAAAAAAGAACTCTGGAACCAATAATTAGAGCCAACATTAAGGAAGGAAGTAATATCTCAACCGATGAATGATTAGCCTACCAAGATTTAGGCAAGTGGTTTAATCACCAAATAGTTAATCATAGAAAAAAGCAATATGTTAATGGCAATGCTACGACTAATCGCATAGAGAATGCTTGGTCACACTTGAAAAGGCTTATTAATACTTATCATTGAATAAAAGTAGAAAACATGCTCAAAAGTATGTAGATGAGTTTACTTTTCGATTTAATACTAGAAATTACAGTGAACAAGAGAGGTTTGATTTAATACTTTCATCCACTATAGGAAAAAAAATGACTTATAGGGAGTTAATAGCCAGTTAATTATGAATAAAAATCTAATAAAGCACGAAAGCAAAATAAATCTAGCAGGAATTAATTTACCTTGTTTTATTTTAGAAGATGGAACGAGAATTTTACCAAAACAAGGCATACAAAGTGCTTTAAAAATAGCAGAGGAAAACGAATTAGATAGATACCTAAATCTTGTTTTTAAAAACAAAAGCACCAATCACTTTGAACTTATTATCTGTTACAAAGAAAATCAGAAAATTAGTGGTTATGAAGCGACTAGATTAATAGATATATGTGATGGTATTTTGGAGGCAAGAATAGAATTAAGAGAAAAAATGGTTGATAACCAATGTAAAATATTAACTAGATTGTTTACTAAAGCCGACATTATAACTTTAATCGACAAAGCCACGGGTTACCAATATGAAAGAGAAAAAACCGAATTACAAGTTATTTTAAAAGCATTTACTTCAAAGGAAATTTTAAAATGACAAAAAACTTTTCAAACAGATTTTTATAAAGAAATATTTAGACTTCAAAACATACCTTTTACGACTGAAAACATAAGAAAAAAACCTAGGTTCGTTGGTTAGTTAACTAACGAATTGATTTATAAAAACATGCCAAAGAATTCATTTATTTCAGATGAATTGAAAGCAAAACCTCTTAAAAAAAATGGTAATGATTACAGTCATAGGCTACATCAATCATTGGCTCCGTCGGGCAAAGAAACTTTAAAAAAGGTAATCTATTCAGTAGAAACACTGGCTTCAATTTCAAAAAGTTGAAACAAATTTACAAGGCTGATGAAGGAAAAATATCATCCTGAAAGAGATTTGCCTTATATTGATTTAGAGATGATGGATAATGAAGAACAAGAAACGGATTTTGACCAAATGCTAAAAGTTTTGTTAAGCACCCCGCCAATTAGAAGAAAGCGAGAAGTAAAATAGTCTTTTTTTTTAGTATTTAGTGTAAAATTGTATATTATTGCCAAAATTTTTATAACTAACTTGTGAATATCAACCAAAAAAATTTCTATCAAAAAATTAAGTGAAAAAAGTTCTCTCTTTCGATAATTAAAGGCTTTTTTTTTATTTCTTTTGCTCTCTTGTTGCAAACTCCGTTGTTTGATATCTTTTGAGCCCTCTTTTCCTCACGGCAGAATGAACTAAATAATTATGCTGAATTGTTACCTCCCCTTTTAAAAAAATTCATAAAAAATTTGAGCAAACAGCAATTTATTTTTTTAGGATTAACTCTCTTGTTTTTTTATGTCGTATTTTTTTATCTAAGTAAATGATGAGAAAAAAAATTAATATTTCAAGTAAGCGACTATTATAAAAATTGTTTGTTAAGGAAATTTCGTCGTCTTAATTTGGAAGAAAAAATAAAACAAAAAGAAGAAATCAACAGTTTAGTAGAAATAGAAAATAGTGTAGTTGGAGAGCATTGAGTAAAGTTAATTAATAGTATATATGAAGGAAGTTTTAGTTTTTTGCTTTTGATTTGTTATGGAAGTGTTAATCCAAAAGCCGTAAAAGATAAATTTTTTCCTCTGGCAGTTCTATGAGTAATTGTCTTTAATTTAGTTATTTGGTTTTTTAATAAGTTAAGTTTTAGGCATGGAAAAATAAGTAAAAAAGAAGTAAGTAAAGAATACGGGCTAATTAATAAAGAAATTAATAATTCGGTGCTTATTGAAAGTTCTGGGCTTAATTCTCAATATGAAAAAAACCAACAAATTTTAACTAAAAAAAGTCAAAAAAAGAAAGTTTACTTTTCCGGTATTAGTTTGGGAGGCACTGTTATTCCTTGAAAACTAATAATTAATCTTTTCCCTTTTTTGTTATTAGCAGTAAACAAAGACTTTTTTATAGGAGGAGGAATGAGTGCTATTTGAATGCTTCTTAATAATCTTGTCTACCAATTAGGTTATTTATGAAATTATGGTGATTATAAGTCTTCTTCTTCTCGTATTAATGCTTTCCTTTCTCTCCCAGAAAAAAATGATAATCTGACTGGGATGAAACTAACTGATAATCAGCCAATCCAAAGCATAATTTTCCAAAATGTCTATTTTCATTATCAGGGGCAAAAAGACTGAGTTTTAAAAAATTATAACCGTTCTTTCTATATAAATAAAGTAAATCACTTAACTGGTAAAATTGGCATCGGCAAAAGCACTATTTTATACCTTATTTTAGGAGTAATTAAACCTCAAAAAGGGCAAGTAATGGTTGAATGCCAAGACGGACAAATTTATAATCTCTACCAAGATATTAATTTAAGGCATTGACGAGAAAACAATGTGGCTTATGCTTCTCATGACAACTTAATTGAAACTGGTTCTACCGGACAAAGACAATTGGCTAATATTAATAATCTTTTTATTACTAAAAAACAGGCTCAAATCTTTTTATTTGATGAAGCAGATAATAACTTGGATAATGAAAAACAGAAAGAATTTCAAGAAAATATCAAAGAACTAGTTAAGCAAAAAAAAATAGTTGTTAATGTCAAGTGTAAAGAAGATTAATTACTCTTTTTCTTTCTTTTGTTTTTTGTTATAATTGTTAATAGATTGACCAATTTTTGACAATAATTCTGTTTCTTCTAAAAAGCCACTGGTTTTTAATTCTTCCAAGCGCATAAAAGAACACTCTCAACAATAATTCAATCAAGAGCCACCTTCTAGTTTAGAAGACATAACATTCTCCTTTTTTTTGCTACACTTATCGCATTTTTTTAATGATGGGGAGGGACAAACTCAAAGTGTGAGATTTGCTTCGGGCATTAATCAATTTTTGCCATTTAAAGTTAATTCAAATTTGTTGCAAGATTTAGATAAATTTTTTTGTTTTTCTAAATAGTTTTTTAAATTGATTTCTTTTTTAATATTGTTATCTTCATTAATGTATTGTAATCCCCAAATAATTGGTTCATTTTTATATTTACAAGTACAGCACTTGCTACCACATTGGCTATATTTAATATTAATTTCTCCTTTTTCTAAATAATTGCTTAGTTTTTTTAGCAATTCGATGATTTCTTTGTGTTTTTCAGCTTTTTGGTCAGACTTCATAATTGTTAACTAATATTCAATTCCTCGGCGAGCGTTTACTCCTTTATCAAAATAGTGTTTTTTTAAGGAAATTTCACTTATTAAATCAGCAATACTTTCGAGGTTTTTTATGCCTTTTTTAGGTTCTCTGCCGGAAAGGGCAACTTCAATATGTGCCTTTTTATTTTTTAATGCTTCAACTAATTCGTCTTCGCTAATAAACTGGTTTTCAATACAGCCCAGTATTTCATCAACTATAATTAAATCAACATTATCTTCTTTTAGCAATTTTTTTAATCTTTCAAAACCTTTTCTAGTTTCTTCTTTAAATTTGTTAATTAATATCTCTCTATCCTCTTGTTTATCCATGTCTCAAATAAATTTCTGAGAAAAGTGATAAAAACTTTCGATTTCCATTTCTTCGGTTTTTTTTTGGAAAAATAAAATTTCCCCCGATTCACGATTTTTCAGAAAACGTAAATATTTTACTTTAAAACCATAACCTAACGCCCTAATTGCCATACCATTAAGAACACTAGTTTTGCCTTTTCCGTTTCCTTTATATATGTGAATATAGCCTTGTTTTTGTTTTATAGGATTCTTTTCGGGATTTTGATTATTTTTACGGACTTGGGTAGAAAGAGACATATTATTAAAATTTTGGTAATTATATACAATTTTAAACTAAAAATCTCATATGTTTAATTTTAAAAGTATACCCGACCTATTAACAGTCTTTCCCACTGAGCAAAGCATTATTAACTATTTAGAGAAAAAGAAGTGAGATGGAAATGCAATCTCCCCTTATGACCCTGCCTCCAAGGTCTATAAATGTGCTAATAACTGATATAAGTGTAAGAATACTAAAAGGTTCTTTAATGTAAAAACTGGAACTATGTTCGCTAGAAGTAAATTGCCCTTACAGAAATGATTTTTAGCATTTTATCTTTTCTCCGCTCATAAAAAAAGCATCTCATCCTGTCAACTAGCCAGAGACCTTAATATTACCCAAAAATCATCCTATCTTTTACTAAAAGATTTACGAAAAAACCTTAAACAAACTAACTTTATTAAAGACATGTTAAAAGGTTCTGTTGAGGTTGATGAGACTTTTATTGGAGGCAAAAACAAAAATAGGCATTGAGATAAAAAGGTTCCTAATTCACAGGGTCGCAGTTGAAAGGATAAAGAACCTATATTGGTAATGATAGAAAGAAATGGCAAATTAATTGCTCTAACAGTTCCTAATACTCAACAGAATACACTAGAACCAATAATTAACAGTCATATCAAAAAGGGTTCTAATGTCTATACTGATGAATGATATAGACACAGCAATTTAGCCCAAAACTTTAACCATCAAATAACAAACCACAGCATCAAGCAATATGTCAATGGTAAGGCTTCTACTAACACAGCAGAAAACTTTAATTCTCATCTTAAAAGAACCATTACTGGCACTTATCATTGAGTAAGCAAAAAACACTCACAAGGATATATGAATGAGGTTGCTTTTCGTTATAATACCCGAAAATACAGCGAACAGGAAAGATTTGACTTAATGCTTTCCTCGGTTTTAGGCAAAAGTTTAAGTTATAGGGAATTAACTCCTACTTTTTAATCTTACTTTTGCCTAATACTTTTTCAACTAAAAGATTATTTAACTTTTCCAATTTTTCTATTTTTTGGTTTAACTTGTCTATTTCATGCTGTTCTTTGCCATTTTTCTTTTCTAGTTCTTTGGTTCGTTTTTCCAAGTTCATTTCTTTCTTATCTAGCCTAACATTATAACTAGCATAAATCGCTAATGAAACCATATTAACTATCAAAGCCATAAAAGCAATATGGCAACAATTCATATTATTAATTCACTCCATCATAATTTTTCTCCTTATCTTTGCTTTTCTTTCAGAAATAAAAGACTAGTCCAATTAATCCTGCTATTATTACCAAGCCTCCGCCAATAATCCAAGGCAGTCAATTCTTTTTTGCTTCAACTTCCAAAATTTTAACCTTTTCTGAGCCACACCTTTCACAATTAAAAGGTGTGCCATCGGCTTCTTTTCAGTCTTTTTTAAAACCGCACTCATCACATTTGATTTGTTGCTTGTTTGATTGGCTTTTGCTCTCTCTCTCTCTCTCTCTCTCTCTCTCTCTCTCTGTTATTGATGTCATGCTTATTACATTTATTTTTACCACTACAAAGATTTATTTTTTCTTGCCCCGAACCTCCGCCGAAAAGTTGTAAATCCTCTTCTTCGCCACAAGTATTACATTTAATACAGTAGCAAGGATAATTATTATCTCACGGACACTTGTTAGTTTTTGTATAATCAACATTTTCATCATCTAACCATTTATCACATTTCTTACAGTATCTATTATGATTTCTAGCGTTCACAGTGAAAAACAAACCACTATAATCTTTTCAGCACATAGTTTTATCTAGTTCAGTAAAACAATCATCACAATAAAATTTCTTGATAGTATATTGGTCGTCTTTCTCATGAGCCTTTTTGCCTAATTGTCATATTAGTTGGTGAGGTTTAAAACGAACCTGACACTTTTGGCATTTATCTATTTTTATTTCTGACATATACTTTATTTTTAACAAATTCATTTTATATGCGAGTATATATAGTTGTTATATCCTTAAAATTATCTATATGAAAAAGAAATTAAACAATGATGTCCGACCAGTAAGCCAAGAGGAGTTTGATAGAATGTTAATGATAGCATTAAACACTCCGCCAAGAAAAAGGACTAAAAAGGACAGAAATAAATCATAGTTGGTTTAATCTTGTATATAATCGCCAAAATTTTTTAACCAAAAAAAAAAAAACTACTTAACTGAATTTTGATTGCTTTTTATTAGAGAGAAAGAAAAAAACTAATATCTAGCCTGTTTTTTTTAGGTTAGATATTAAAAAGGAGCCAAGAAGAGGCTCCTAGTTTAACCAGCAAAGAGAACTGCGCGCTGGTTCTCTTTTTGGTTTTAGCAATTGCGTCAGTAAATTTTACAAAATCTGCGGAGAACTAGACGACCCAGTTTGTGTTTGCCATCACTTAATAAAATTATTAATTTTTTTGCGAAAGAAAGTAAAACAAATCGCATAGATAAAAGCCACTAAAATAAAGCAAAGCCAAATAAGAAAAGCATACTCGTACTCTCACAAATAAAATCATCCATCGCTCTTGGCTAATTTAGCAATTAAGAGAAAAACCAAGACTGTTAAAGACAAGCAAAGAAAAAAATAAAAGGCAGATTTTCTGATTAATTTCCACCTTTTACTCACTATTTATTGTTGTAATAAGTACCTATAGCAGCCTTTCCTGCATCAGAAGTTGGCCCTTTTACCGCAACACCTGCTATGCTCGCCAATGTCATACCGTTGCTGTTGTTGTTGTTACCTGTCATAATTACCTCATTCAATACAAGTTTAACTAATTTGATTTCATTAACAATTACACTTCCTAGAATAACCTACATCTATGCTCAGTTTTACGATAACTACAAAACTAGTTTCTCATGGTTAATTCTTCATCACAGTTTAGTTAGACTGCTTTGTTTTTTGTTTTGTTTTTAGGGTTTTTAATGTTCTCTATTTCCTTGCGCCACTAGGGCGTGACTGGATGTTCATGAATAAAAATTTGTCATTTTTGGTTTTTCATAGATTCACCTCTTTTTTTTCTATATTATATTTTTATGCCTTTTTAATTTTTTTGTAATATAATATATTAAATATAGTTGTTAATAATTATCAACTTACAATTAAATTTTATAAAAATAATTAAATCAGTGAAAACCAACATTTGCCAAAAAATAATCAATAAAATTAAAAAATACGACATCGTTATTTGCTTGCGTCATATTGATGCTGACGGAGATGCTTATGGCTCAGCCATGGCTCTAGCCCAGATAATTAGAGATAATTTTCCCCAGAAGAAAGTTTTCACGGATGGAAAAAATAATGAAAGTTTGAGTTTTTTGGGAAAAAATGGTCAGTTAATAGAAGAAAATTATTGAGATTCCCTTGTAATAGTCTGCGACACTGCTAATCAAGAAAGGATTGATAGCCAACATTGAAAATTAGCCCAAGAAAAAATAAAAATTGATCATCATCTTAAAGGAGAAAAATATGCTGATTATGAGTGAGTAGACTCTACTTATTCAGCAACTTGCGAAATGGTAGGTGAACTAGCAATGAACGTGAATTTAAAGATTTCAAAAGAGGCTGCCAATTTTCTCTTGCTCGGAATAATAACTGATTCAGGAAGATTCTTGTATAGCAATACCACTTCACGAACTCTCCAAATTGCTGCTTTTTTACTGGAAAAAGGTGCTGATTTAAATTATCTTTGCACCAAACTTTATCAACAAAACTTAAATCTTTTAAAGTTTAAAGGTTATGTTTTAAATAATTTTACTTTAACTAAGCAAGGAACGGCTTTTATTAAAATCACTCTTGCTATTTTGAAAAAATATAACATAAACCAATTAGAAGCCAAATCAACAGTTAACATCTTGGCTAACACCAAGGAAATTAAAGTCTGGTTGCTGGCGATTGAAAAGGAAGAAGAATTAATTAAAATAAGCATTCGTAGTTCCCAATATATTATTAATGAAATAGCCGAAAAGTATAATGGTGGCGGACATAAATTTGCCGCAGGAGCAAAAATAAAAAATTGAACAGAATTAGATAATTTAATTGCTGATCTGGATGAACTAGTAAGCAAAACAGAGTATAAAGTCTAATATTTAAAACAGAGATTTTTTTTAAAACTTTACTAATATGAAACACCTAAAAGGAAATATACTCCTAGAAACTTATCTTCACAATTTTTTAACTAAAAAATATGGGAAAAAGAATTAAATATTTAACTCACTTATGAAAGCAGAATCGTCCTCGTTTTTGACAAGAACTAAAGTTGTGATTTTTTTCCTGATTTCATTGACCATTTCGCTTAACAAATCCGATTAAATGCCGCACAATAAAAATGGCTAAAAAGTCATTGGTTGGGCACTCTTTTTGCTTTTTGTATCCTCGCAGTTATAAAGTGCGCAGTCCTTTAAATTGTTATGTTACGAAAATTTACATAGATACTGCCACTATTCACCTGGTTGATGATAATGGATTACAAATTATTCTGACAATTAGATTTAATACCAAACTTACTTCAGTTTACAAAGCAATTCATTGTTTGGTTAGAGAAAAGCAAAAAGTTAAACAGGGAACTGTGCTTTTTTTGATTATTCACGAAAAGCAAATTTCTAGCATCATAGTAATGATTCCTTGGCAACCTCATCTTTTAAAAAAAGTAAGTAAATGACCTCCTCTGGGAAATTATTTTGCCAGCCTTCAATATCGTGATCCTTGGGAAACAAAAACCAAGATTAAGAGATTTGGGCAATATTAACTATATTCTCAGTTAATTTTAGCAAGAGTTTTATCTTGTAAGTCAAACATGATTTTTTTTTCATCTTCTTTTTGGTGGTTATAACCTAATAAATGAAGCATTCCATGCGTAAAAATAAGACAAATTTCTTCATCAAAGGAAGTTTGAAATTCTTGGATATGATTTTTAACTAATGGATAACAAACAAAAATATCTCCCAAATCTTCACAATTATCTATATTTTCGTGATAAAGATAAGCAAAAGGAAAAGTTAAAACATCAGCAGGATAGTTTTTTTGACGGTATTGTTTATTTAATTCTTGGCTTTCTTTTTCATCAATAAGAATTAAATTAAGAAATCAATTTCTCTTCTGGTCCAGATTAGCATTTTTTTCTACTAACTGTGCTGTTTTTTTTAATTTATTTTTTAATTTGATAGCCAAAGGGTACTTTTTTTTGTTAATAATGCTCAGAAAACAAACCACTAAAAGACTTCTAATTGATCCTGTTTAGATCCCTTATTTTTTCTTTTTCTTCATCAATCTTTAATTTGTCGGTGAAAAATAAGGAAGATAATTGATAATAGAGCAATTACTGAAACACCAACAATTAAAACTATTTGCCACCCTTTTAGTTTGTTGTTCGGTGGAGCAGATGGAATAACAGTTAAGCCATCAGTTTCTAAATTTATTTGGTTTCTTTTGTTTCAAAAAAACTTTATTTTTACTCTTTCACCCGCAATGCCTTTACGACCACCATCTCCACTAGAAGGATAAACATCTATTCGAACTCCTGGACCTTTATCGTGTTCGTCAATCTCTATGCGATATTTCATGTCTGTTTTTATTTCTGTTCCCTTTAAATCTTTATCTGTTCCAAGTTCGGTTTTTGATGAATGTTGCTTAATAAACTTGCCGCACATTCTATTAAACCGATGACGAAATTCTTCTTCTTTTTCTTTTGGTACCTCTAAACTACCATCTGCTGCTTTTCTTAGCCCCCCCAAAGGAGCAAAGCGATAAGTAATCCAGTTATTATCATCGGGAAATCCTTTGCCATCAGTCCTCGTAACTGTAATGGAAAGTTCTGCTAATGTACTATTATCTACAGCACTATAATTAGTTATTGTTTTGCCTTCGTTATCTTTTAATTCTAATCAATAATCAATTTGTTTGCTTTCTTCACCAATATCAATCTCCTCTTGCTTTGCATTAATTGTTATTTCAGGGAGCAATTTTTTTTTTCCATCATTCATAATTTAATTTTACTTATTACTCTTTTTTTGCTTTTTCTTTATAAAATAAACTTTATCACGACACTTTTTCCGTAAATAGTTAGCAATTCTTTGGAAATGCAAAAAGGCTTCTTCGGATTTATCTTTATTTTTAATTGCTACTTGAATTTTTGCTTGGGACATTAAAATATTTTTATGTTAACCTTGTCAAAAAATTCAAAAAATTAATAGTTTTATTTGTGCTCGTGTTTGCTATTTGTTTTTGAAAATTCCGTAATCAAATGCCTTGCTAGCTTAGTGGTAGAGCGGTTGACTCTTAATCAAAAGGTCAGAGGTTCGAATCCTCTGCAAGGCACCATTAAAGAGTTATTTTTTTGCTTTTTTTTTCTTTTGGAGGTGACAAGTATAAGTTTAATCCTAACAAGGCATCTAATTCGTGGACATTAATTTTTTGCCCTTGAAAAAATCATCCTCCTTTGCGACCAATTTTTCTTTCTAACTCAGGAATAGTGAGAGTTCCTTGAACCGCTTTTTTGTAAAAATCCTTTACTTGTTTAACAAGAATATTATCAACTTTTTTTATTGCGGGACAAGCATATTTCAAACATTCAATTCCTCCGATTAATTTAAGCAAACTTACACTGCCTGCAAACTGCCTGCCATAGATAAAATTAGTATTTTCGTAGATTAAAACATTGATTTTTTTTTCTTGACAAAGTTGAGAAAGGAAACTAAAATGCTCTTGTCAATTTTTATTAGTAAAATTAAAAAATTGGTATACTTTTTTTTTTTCATCATAAAAAACACACCCAGTAGTTCCAGAGCCCGAGGGGTCAATACTTAAAAATTTATTTGGCATTGATTTTCTTCCTCATTAAGTAATTTTACCTGCTAAAAGTCTTAATTTCTTTTTCCATTGACTTGGCTAATTGAAGTAATAATTTGTCCTGTTGATAAGCGGCATTGATATTAACACTTACTGGTAGACCGTTCACAAAGCCAATCGGTAAACTTAGACTAGGAAAACCACCCAAACTGGCTAAAAGTAGTAAATTATCGCTTCAATGGGTTTCGCTACCAGTGAAAAAAAAACTGCTGTGTTCAACTTTTGGGGCTTCGCTGTTCGGGCTAGGGAAAAGCAAAAAATCATATTTGTGAAAAATCTTTTCAGTTCAATTCTTTACTTTTTGCCGGAAAAGATAAGCCTTTTCACAGTCTTTTTTATTTTGTAAAAAATAACTGCCAAGTAATAATCGCTGCCGCACAGATTTTCCCAAATATTCAGTTCTTATTTGGCATATTTCTTCGCCAACATTTTCGGCATTATTTACTTTTTGTCCGTAAGTTATTCCTTGACAAGAATTTAAATGACTGGCTAACTCGCTCGAGCAAATGATTAAATAACAAAGTTGAAGATTTTCCCTTATTTCAGGAGGAATTTCAATTTCTTTGATTTGGTAATCCTTTTCTTTTAAAATATTAATTGTTTTTTGGTATAGTTTAACAAATTGAGGAGAAAGAAATTTCTCTATTCCTTTTAAAATAACTATTTTCTTGGCAACAGAAAAAGAAACCAGTTTAGTTTTAGTTTGCTTAGCAGCAATGGTTAAAAGATCGCTAGGGTCAGGTTGAGCAATTACCAAAAAAACTTTTTCAGTAGTAGCCACAGAATTAGCCAAAATCCCCACAGTATCCAAAGAAGAAGCCATGGGAATTAGACCAAAGCGAGAAACTAGTCCACAAGAAGGCTTAAAACCAACTATACCACAATAAGCCGCTGGTTGCCTCACTGAACCGCCAGTATCACTGCCTAGTGCAAAAGAAACTAAACCTTTTGCCACTGCTGTGGCAGAGCCAGAGGAAGAACCACCAATAATATGTTGAAAATTATGAGGATTAGTAATTATTCCAGTATTAGCCAATAAACCTGTGCCACCGCAGGCAAATTCATCCATAATAGTCTTTCCATTTAAAATTGCTCCTGCTTTGGTTAATAATTTGATTACTGTGGCATTTTCTCCGGGTACAAAATTCATCAAAAAGTTTGAACTAGCAGTAGTTGGCAAATTTTCAGTTCAAAAATTATTCTTGGCTAAGTAAGTAATATTTTCTAATTTGCCTTTTGTTTTCAGTTGTTTTTTGTAAGAAGTATAAAAAACGGCAATGCCATCTGTTTTTTTCATATTGATAATGTAAATTTTATGCTATATCACTCACTCTTTACCAGTCAAAGGTTCTTCTATTTGCTGAGGATTTTTCACTAAATAATTTTCAACTTTGTCAAAAATTTTCTGGACGATAGTTCGGCCAATTTTAGCCAAAGCCTATTAGTTTTGTCTTTCCAAGTTACTCTAAATATATTTAAGATTAAGCCTTTTTCATCATATTGACAGTTGAAAAAAAGTAAAAAGAATAATTGGAAGTATCCAAAGTAAAGGCAAATTTGTGATTGGTTTTGATAGTCCTGATAAAGTATTAGTAGCTAATGAAGGCAAATGCTTTTGGCAAGTGAAAAATCAAGCAGAATTAAAAGAAAGTTTAGCAAATTTTTTCCTATTAGTTGGTAATCAGGAAGCGAAAAAACCAAAAATAGGGAAAAAAACTTGTCAGAATTTAGCAAAAGTATCATCACAATTTAAGTTTTCCACTCAAATTAAAGTGTTATCTACTCATGAGAGATTTATTAATCGTTTAGGTGAAGTGATGCGGAGAATTAGATATTTAAGTATTGCGGGAGGAAAAGGTTATTTTCTCTTAAATGCTTATCAAAAACCAAAAATACTAGAACAGTTGCCAAGAGGAAAAATCCTGGATTTAAAGTTAATTCAGGGGAATAAGCACGCTTTTTTTAATAGAATAGTTGATTTTTAGGCATTTCTTTGCTTTTTTAAAGATAACAGCTAACATAGTTAACAGTTAACATTTTTTTAATATCTCTTTAACCAGTTTCTTTACTTGTTCTTGTAGTCTTTTATACTTTACCTCGCCAATACTTAATCCTTGATTCTGGGCTTCTTGGTAAGAAACTTTTTCCTCCAAAGCAATAGGGAAAATATAATATTCTGCGGGAACTAAATAATCACGGGTGGCTTTTTCCATGGCACGAGAACCAACTGCATTTATTACAAAGTTTAATTTACTTTTCGGAATTCCGGCTTTAAATAAGCCATTAAATTCTCTGATAGCCGGATTTAAGTCATCTAAACTAGGACGGACAGGTCGGATAATTAAATTGGCTTGCTTAGCAATGGTTAAACTTTCTTGGCTAATTCTAGCGGGAGCATCTATTATCAAATAATCATAATTTTTCTTTAACAATTCAAGTGGAAAATAAGGAAATGACTGGCAATTGACAGTAGGTTTAATGTTTTGTTGTTTTCTCCTTTCGCTTCATTCTTGGCTAGTTTTTTGCTGGATATCTAAATCTACTAGTAAAATATTTAATTTTTGTTTGGTGAGTTCTACTGCCAAAGCACGGGCAAGGGTAGATTTGCCTCCCCCGCCTTTTTGGGATAAGCAAGCAATTATTTTTGGTGATTTTATACCAGTTCTCTTTTCTTTAAGTATTCCCATATATTACAAGCAGACATTATTTTTTCTTGAATCTCCTCCATTTCCTTTTCGCTGACTTTTCCTAAAAAAGAATTTTCAATAATTCGTCCTAGGCTATAAGTTTTTAATTGGTCTATCATGGCTTTTCCCTTCTTACCTTTAATAATTACTTTCACCTCAAATGGGTAAATTTTGGCTAATTCAGTTTTTTTAGTAGTAGCAGGCACTATGATGCAGCGTTTATTCCATTTATTCAGGCTTTCCACGGAAATCACAATTCCCGGTCGGGTTTTCATGGCTTCGGTGCCTTCGGTTTCTTTCCGACTAATGCGAAACATGTAAACTTCACGAGGATAAACAATGGTAGGTTTAGGGGATTTGTTTACTTTATCAACCATATTTTTTACTTAATTCTTCCTCGTCCTCCTCGTCGGCTTGTTCTCATAAGGCGATTTCTTTTTCTCGCTCTTTATCTTTTAAGGCTTCGCCATAATCAGCAAAAATATTTTCCTTGCTTTTCATTTCAATATATTCGCGTAATTTATCTTTTTTGTCTGGCTTTTCAGCAGTTAAAGGCTCATTATAAATAATTTGGTGTTCGATATGGCTTTTAGCAAGAAAAGTTTTTAATTTGTTTGCTTCGGGGGTTTTGATTATTATTAATTGTTCCATAATATATAGTTTTAACTTGTCTTAAAAAAAGTTAGCAGTTAACCAAGATAACAGTTAACAGTAAAATTATATATATGAACCAAAAAAAAAAATGAGGCACTGCTCCTATCCATGAAACTAGTGAAAATATTCAATCTCTTAATCTTGACAAAAGAACTTTAAAAAAAACTGGACGGGTTCATTTATTTGCTACTCGCATGAAAAAAGAATGAATAGAACAATTAAAATCCATTGCTTACAAAGAAAGATTACACTATAACGAATTATTAGAAAAAGCCCTTAAATGCTATGAAAAGCATAGGGGAAAATAATTGAACTATTTTTTAGCAAAAAATTTTTCTCTTTCGCGTGCACATATTCATTGTGTTTTATGTTTTTACATTAATTTTATTTTTATCCAAAATACTTCAAAAGTAGTAAATCTTTGATTTTCGCCAGTTTACTATTTAAAATAGTAAAAAATATTTTTTGTTTATTGGGGTTGGAAACTCACCAAAGGGGAAAATTAACTAACTCTGAACTTCTAATGAGGGTAAATTGGGTGGCTCCTTTTAGACAAATCTTATTAATTGTTTTTGGTCTAGCACTTAATAAAGCAAAAAAAAGAGTGGCATTTGCTTCTTTGCTATTTCCTAAAAAATTACGAATACTATCTCCTATGGTAAAATTATCGGTTTGGTTTCATACAATTTTATCGTCAATATTAAAATCTACTCTTGAAATTAAAACACTATTGGGTTTAGCATAAGGCAAATTACACTCTTCAACTGCTTTCTTTGTAATGTAATTTGTCGGCAGGGTTTTAGTCAAAAAATATAAATTAGTTAAAACTCCGCTGTTTATTCATTTAATAGTTCCATTCTCGTAATACTCTTTAATTTTAGTTGAGGGAGTTTTCCCTGCTACCAACTTAAACTTATCTTTAATTTTAATTTCACTATCTTTATATTTTAAAAAACGATGCTTCGCTCACTCCAAAGTAACTTTAATAGTTCTTAAAACATTATCATTATAAATTATTTCAGACTGGAAAACTCGTGAATTATAAACTATTTGGAATTTTTGGAGGATTTGATTTTGTTGAGGGAGGGAAGGTAAAGAAACCTCTAATTTAACTAATTCTTGACCTCTAATTTTTAATTGTGCCGTGCCACTTCTTCATTTTCGCATTCTTTTTTTCTCTGCTAAAAGCAAATAATACAAATAATTAGGATAAACTAACTCTAAATTGGGTTCTAAAATATGTGTTCCTCCTCCTCCTTGACAACTTATTCCTTTTATACCTAAATAATAAGGAGAGCATTCTAAATAATTAAATAATATTGAATTTTCCGTGGTTAAGTTCATTTTGTACTCTTTTATTGCCAACGGAGTTATTTTTCTTTCAGTATTTAAAATATTTTTTTGCTTAATATCTTTTCCGGTAAACCAAGGAATACAATCGCATTTTTGGTCTCCGACAATACTTTGTATTTTTTTGTGAAGGCACCAATAACTTTTATTATTCGTAGAAGGCGTAATACCCGACCTAATAGAACAAATTTCACCTAATTTATAAACTTTTTCCATTTTTAAAGTATATTAGAGTTTTTAATTTTCTAAAAATTATATTAATATGAATAATAACGACTATACTTCTTATAACAAAGATTTATTAAAAATGCTTGACGAACACCGAGGAAACATGGGTTGGGATAAGTATAAAGAAATTTGTTTTGATTTGATTTTTTTGTTAGCCGTTAATCGCAAATTTGAAAAGCAAAGGGCCGAACTAGAACCCGAAGACAGAGAAGATTCTGATTATTATGACTTTTGATTAGAAAAGGAAAGCCGTTGAGATTATATTAGCAAAAACGCTAATACTAACAATTTTAATCAAGTTATTTATGATGCTCTTGACAAAATTGAAAATCACAGTTCTGATTATAAAGATTTAACTCACAAAGGAACTTTTATGAGCCAAAATCTAGATTTTCAAAAATTATCTACTATTTTTTTAGACTTTGATAATGCCTTTCGCCAAAAAGAAGAAAAGTTACAATTAGATTATTTAGGTAATACTTATCAATTTTTTCTTCAACATTTTGCTGCTAGTAGTGGAAGAACAGGTGGCGAATTTTACACTCCTGCTTGTGTGGTTAAATTATTAGTTAACATTCTCCAACCTTTTCCTCGTAAAGATTATGAAATAGTAATTTATGACCCATGCTGTGGTAGTGGTGGAATGTTCGTTCAAAGTCAAGAATTTATTAATAAAAATAAAAAAGGCAATGGTAATAATGCTTATCAGCCGCTTTGTTTAGGACAAGAAATTGAAGACAGCACTTGAAAATTAGCACGTATGAATTTACTTATTCACAATTTAAAATTTCTTCTCGGACCACGAGCCGAGGATACTTTTAAAGAGGATTTACACCCTAATAAACAAGCCGACTATATTATTACTAATCCACCTTTCAATATGGCTAATAAACAAATAAAAGAGGATGACCAACGCTGGAAATGAGGAATACCGCCCAAAAATGATGCTAACTTTGCTTGAATAGAACATTGCCTTTATAAGTTAAATAAAAAAGGAGCGGCCACTATTATCATGGCTAATGGAACTTTATCAGGATTAAATAAAAAAGTTGCAGATATTCGTCAAAATCTAGTAGAAAGCAATTTAGTAGAAGCAATAATAACTTTACCTAATAATTTATTTTATACTACGGGCATTGCTCCTTGTGTATGAATTTTGCGAAAGAATAGGGAAATTAAGAATGTGCTAATGATTGATATTTCGCAAGATGATTTTGGAGAAAAAATTAGTAGTAGTCAAAGGGTATTAACTGAAAAGAACATTAAAGAAGTAGCAAATGTTTATCACAAATTTCGGGAAAAACAAGAATTTCCTAAAAATGGATTGTCCGCGAAAGTTGTTTCCCAAGAAGAAATTAAAGAAAATAACTTTATTTTGGTTCCTGCTCGTTATTTATCTCAAAACGAGACTGAACTAACTCCTCAACAAATAGATGAAAAATTACTAGAACTTACTAGCGAGTTAGAAGATTTAATTAATCAACAAGACAATTATCACCAAGAATTAAAAAAACTACTGGCAGAAGTTAAAAAGGAAATCAAAAATAAATAACTAGAAATAATTCTTCTCAAAATTATAGTTGTAACATTTAGTAAATACTTAGTAATTTTTTTCAGCATAATATTCACTCCTAAAATAATTTTCTAAGAGCAAAACTAGTTCCTTTCTTTCCTCTTGAAGCATTTTTTTACCAAAATGCTTTTTATTTTTTTCATCAATTTCTTTACGAGCCTTTTTTATTTCTTCTTCTCGTAAAATTCAATCAGGAATGTTTTTGTTTAATTTAAGAAAATGTTCAATTAATTCATTAATAAAAATTTTGTTTTCTCTTTTATCCAATGGCAGCTTTTCCATTAATTTTTTCCTTAATGGGTAATGGATGTCTTTTTCCAACCTTTGGTTAATTTTTTGATTTTCTTTTTCCAATTCCGCATCTAACTCTTTTAATTTACTATTTAAGTCACGAGAATTTATTTTCTTTTTGTTATGTTCTTCTAGTAATTGAAGAAACTTATCTTCTCATTCTTTTACACTAAATCATCACTTTTGACGACGGTCTAAGTTATTTTTTATTCTGTTTTTTAGAACTCAGCGATAAGCGTCCGGGTATTTTTCAGGATCAATAGACATTATTTCTTTCCTTATTTGGGAAAAATCAAGGCTGTCAAAGTCAGTTTTGCTGATTTTTATTGCTTCTCCACTTGCTCCTTCTACTTTTTTGGCTGCAACAGTATGAGTTTTTTCTTCATTTCTTTCTACTGGCTCACTAGAAACATTAAAAGTAAAATAGCACCCTAATCGAAAACACCAATTAACAAAATCTAAATTTTTTTGTTTATCATTATTTTCATTATCCTTAATATACCATTGGGAACTAAGAGTTAAGCGTAATGACTTGGTTTCTGAAAAAAATCTTATTCTTTCTTCTTCGTTTTTTTTCAAACAATAATTTAAAGTTTCATCAAAAAAAGATTTTTGGTTAATTTGTTGATAATTAAAAAGTAATTGATAAAGTTTTTCTTGCAGGTGAAAGTCAGCAAAAAAGTTTCATAAATTTTCTATTTTTCCGCTATTGATATAATTTTCACTATCTCTATCGCTAAAATATTCAGCTAATACTTTCTGATAAGTCTTTTCATTTCCTACTAAATCAACTATAAATCCTTTGTCCTTGTCAGAATATTTTCGGTTAACTCGCGATATTTTTTGAAAAAAACTGTGTGGAGCATCAATTTGTTGGTCTAAATAAATTCTCTCTAAATTTTCCATATTAAAACCAGTAGTCAACTTATCAACAACTATGACTATATTTAAATCCGATTTAGGGTCTTTAAATTTTTTAATGTTTTCTTTTTCTTTACCAACGGCACTAGTTAATTCGGATGAATGATTACGACCTTGTTTGCTGACAACTAAACAGGATTTACTTTGATAATTAGGGTCTTTTTCTAATTCCTTAAAAAACTTATAAGCAGCATTGACATTATAAGCCATATACATTACTTTCGGCGAACTTTTTACATAATGAATACGAGAAAAATTTTTATAGTCTTTTTTAAAAAATTCGCACATTGCCGCAGTAGAATGTCTTTTTTATTTTTTGTGTTTTTTCTTTTATCAAAAAAAGTTTGCTCTTTTTCGGGAAAATTTTTAGCAAATTCTTCTTCATCTCAATATAATTTTGGCAAGTATTCGTAGGCTTTTTCATAAGTTATAGGCACTACTATTTCATCTTCTAAGGCTTGGTTTACTGAATAAGTGTGAACTATGGGACCGATTTCTTTTTCAGTTTTTCCCTCGATAGGAGTAGCCGTGAAACCTAAAAAAAAGGCGGTGGGGAAAATTCTTCGCATCTCTCGGGCTCAACTTTTTTTATCTTCTGTGTCAGCCACTAGACTTTGCGAACGGTGAGCCTCATCAATAAAAACAAATACTCTCTTAGGATTATTAAATTCAGTTAAATCTGCTAAATCTTGAAATTTTTGAATGAGAACAAAAATTATTTTTCCTTGGTTAGGTTTTGCTAACTGACTTTTTAATTTGCTAATCTTGCTAACGTCTTCTTGAATCAAATCGCCAGACGTGAAAAAAGTTCCTTCATATTCGTAAAAACGCGCATAAATTTGTTGGTCAAGTTCGTTGCGGTCGGTGATTACAATAATGGAACAGTATGGATATTTGTGGCGCAATTGATTAGCCAAAAAAGCCATAGTATCAGATTTTCCACTACCCGTAGTATGATTGTTTATTTCTCCTTTTAAAGAAGAATTTTCAATACGCTTTAAACTTTCTTTTACACAATCATATTGATGATAACGAGCAATTTTTTTCGTTTTCTCCTGATTTTGACTAAAAACTATGTAATTTTGAATAATATCTAAAATAATTTCCGGAGCAAAAAGATTATTTTTTTCAAATTTCCAAGGAGTATAATGAAAAATTTCGCTACTAGTAGTGCCAATTAAAAAATCATAACCATTACTTAAAACATTAAAAGCATTAAGAAGGAAGAGAGACTGTAATTCTGTTTCATAACCCTTTATTTGTTGAAATGCTTCCTCCTTTCAGTTTATTCCTGCTCGGACTTGGTCCTTTGAACTCAAAAACGACCACTGGCAAATAATTAATAAATAAAATCAGGTCAGGCTCTAATAATTTACCATGTCTGGAACGAATATTCAACCAAGGAAAATAAGAAAATTTATTTTTTTGAGGATTATTGAAATCAATAAAATTAACTTGTTTGCTTTCTCCTTGGATATTAATTTTTAGGCCATTACGCAAATAGTTAAAGGCAATTTTGTGGTCTTGACTGTTAAGAAGTTCCTCAATACCTTTCATTATATAACTATCGTTCAAGGAGGGGTTAATTTTCCTAATTTGTTTAAAAAGTTCGCTTTCATAAATAGCCCCATCAGTTTTATCTCGTCCAGTTTGAATACCTTCTAATCGATTTCAATCCCATTCTTGTAATTTTACTAGAAAGTCATTAACTATTTCTTTTTCTTTAAGAACCATATTATTAATCTTTTTTACTTCCAAAATACTTCAAAAGTAGTAAATCTTTGATTTTACTATGTAAATCTTTGATTTTCGCCAGTTTACTATTTAAAATAGTAAAAAATATTTTTTGTTTATTGGGGTTGGAAACTCAATTTATTTTTAAATTCATTAATACTGACCGCTGCAAATGATTAATAATGCTCCCGCTTGCATATTGTTTAAAATCAATTGACCGCAGAGCAAAAAACAACGTAGAGTTTTCGCAAACATCCGTTCCTAAGAGTTGCCAAACATGTGTTCCTAAGAGTTGCCAAACATGTGTTCCTTTGGTTGAGTTTTTCATAACTCAAACTATCTTGGTTGGGTTGAGATCGATATCTGAAATCAGAACATTTTGAGGTTTAGCGGCGGGCAATTTATATTCGTTTTTGGCTCTTTCAGAAACTAGTTTACTAGGCAGAGTATATCCAGTCAGGAAGTAGAGGTTTGTTAGAACGCCGCTGTTAATTCAGGGAAGAGTATTAATTTCATGATATTCCAAATTGCTTACATTAAAAAAATCAATGGTTCTGACTTGTAATTCGCAACTTTGAACTCGTTCAGGAGTTAATATCAAATTACCGCTTACTATTAAACTGCTGCCAAAATTAATCTTGCTTATTTTTTCTGCTAAGTCAGAAGGAAAAACAAGTTGTAAATTTGCTAAGCAAGAGCCATCGTTGAGCGGAATAAAAATTTTTTCTTTACTTTCCCTTACTGATTTTACCCAACCACCAACTTTAATTTTTTCTAATTTACTTAGTTCTTCTCTATTTTTATAAATATCAGATATTTTTATTATTTTTAGCATATGTTTAAGTCTTTTTATATTCTTGGCTAAAAATTTGAACTTTATTTCTTAGAGTTTTTCACAACTGTTCTTTTAGGAAACAAGTGTTTTGGTGCATTATTATGATAAATTTTTAATAAAAAGAAAGAAATAATGACAAACTTATAAATTTTTGTGCTTTTCCTTGAAGAGTAAAAAATATCAATATGAAGTTTAGCAAAATATTCAAAAACAAACTATTTTACTTGATAACTGGCATTATTCTCAATTTCTTGGCTTGCACTTGTTGTTTTTTTTATTACCGAGCAAAACTTTTTGCTTCTCCTTCTCAATTTATCTTTGAATTTTTTACTATTAACTGATGTGTTTGGAATTCAATAATTACTATTATTTATAATTTGAGAGAAATAAAGATAATAAAATCTAACCAACAAAAAAGCCAAGGAAACTTTGATTTAGTAGTTTCAGCAAGCAATTTGGCTACCATTATTATTTTTACTTTAATTTTGGGAAGCAAATTTTTAGAAATAAGACCTAATCTTTTTTGGTGAACTTATATTTTGATTTGGCATTATTTCGCTCCGGCAGTTGCTTTAGTTTACTTTTTAAAATTTGTGGGAATTAAAAAAACTGATTTTAACAATAATGCTAAGAAAATCTTTTCTCCAGTCTTTTTAACTATTACTTCTATTTTAGGAGTCTTTTTTTTGATGAATCTCTTGCGAAGGTTTTCCATTAATCCAGTTTATTTTGAGCCTCCTTATTCTTTCAGAAAGTTTTTTGTTTGGTGGTTTGCTCATTTTGAAAAAGGAGAAATTATTAAATTACTATTCTGAATTACGGTTAGTCTCTTTATTTTTTGGTTGTCTCTTTGCTTATTATTGAGAATCAAAAAAAGACATTTTCCAAAAACAATTTATTCAGTGAAAAGAAAAAATTTTTTTTCCTTGGTTGGCGAAGAAATTAAATAAAAAAATATTCGAGCAAATTTTCTTTTTTGTATTTATTAGCAAAAAATTAACTGGCTAAAATTAGTTGTTCGGTGTGTTCGATTTCTTCAAAACTTTGAAACTCATTAAAAAGACAAAAAGTAAGGAAGTCAACTTCCTTCTGGAGATATTGGTTATTTCCGTTCGGATTTAAACGGCGAGGTAAAAAATTAATAAACTCAATAATTTTTTTAATTTTGTCACTAAATTCTCTTAAAATATCTTCGTGCTCCTGCTTATTTAACTCTTTTTCCAAATATTCTTTTTTAAGAAATTGCGGGGTAATTTGAAGAAATCCATAGTCTCCTAGAATAATCAGTTTTTTGACTTGAGTGGGTATATCAGGCTTACTGCTGGTTATGCTTGCCTCACTCAATAATTTTTGGTAATAGTAAAATTGCTTAAAATCAGTAGCCTGCTTAGCAGTGTTATCAACATTAGTTCAAAAATCATTATATTCGCTAATTCTGCCAAGAATTACAGTACGAATAAATCAAACTAAAACTATTCAGTGAATAAAACTGTTTAATTCGGCAAGTGAATCAAAAATCACTTTGACCAGAGGCACCGAATTAACCAAATTTTTGACTAAATTTCCTAATTTAGAAAAACTGTCCTGGTTGGCTTGTTGATTGATTTGTTGACGAGCAGTTTCAACTCGGTCATAGACGAAGGGCAGTAAGAGAATAACCACAGTAGAACAAATTATTATTTTGCGAACCAAAGGGTCTTGTCAAATCAAAAAGTTCTCTGTTTGCGGCTCATTAAATTTTTTGGCTGAAAACCAAGTATAAAAAGAAATAAAAAGCAAAATTAAAATTAAAGTTTGGGCACTAATAAAACAAAGAGTAAGCACCACACAACTAGCAATTCTTGCTAAACTATTGAGAAAAAATACCCCCCCATTGTGAAGATAAAATTTGTTATTTTCAATATATTTGTCTCGTAATCTTAAACCCAAGTTAATTAAAATAATAATTATATTTAGCAAAATTATTACTCAGATAAAAACTAAAGTGTAAAGTAATAAATTTTGTCGGTCAGTTGTGTTCTCTCCTAAAAAAAATTTGTGTAGACTCTGATCTTTACTTCTAGTTAATGTTTGGTAAACTTTTCCAAAAATATCTTGAGAAATAAATTCCTTATTGCCAAAAAAGCCTCCACAAAGAGCCAAACTAACTCCTAGAATGGTTCAGCCTAAAACTTTTCACGCCAATTGAGAAAAAAAGGAACGAATAATTATTTTGTTACGTAAACGGGTCTTTTTTTTTAGCGAAAACATATTACGATTTTTGTCATGCATTAGAATTATTATAAAAATATTTTAACACTTTTGTACTAAAAAAACCAACAAATTTAATAGGTAATAACTACCAGTGAACCAATTTTTATGTTCAATGAAAAAATTCTCAGTAAAAAAACCACTTACATTTTAGGAATTTCAGGGGGACCAGATAGTATGTTTTTACTAGATAAAATGCGTTGTTTAGGATTTAATTTTGTCGTTGCTCATGTTAATTATCACAAAAGAGTAGAAAGCAATCAAGATGAGGAATTAGTAAAAAAATATTGCCAAAAATGAAATTTGCCTTTTTTTGTTTGTCAAGTTCAGTCCCAAGAATATTTACGAGTAAAAAACTTTCAAACTTGGGCCCGAAAAAAACGCTATGATTTTTTTCAACAATTAGCACGGCAAAAGCAAACTAAATATATTGTTGTTGCTCATCACCTTGACGACCATTTAGAAACTTATTGATTCCAAAAAGAAAGAAAAACACTAGTCGAGCATTGAGGATTAGCACCAAAAACCTGTTGGCAAAATAAAAAAAAGAACATTTACATTTTACGCCCGTTGCTCCACTTCAACAAAGAACAAATTTACCAATATTTACACCAAAATAATATTCCTTATATTCTTGATGAAACTAATTATTTGCCAATTTATCAACGCAATATTATTCGTCAAAAGTTAACTCATTTTCTCCCAAAAAAAGAATTATTAAAAGAAATCAAACTAAAAAATCAAGAATTACGAAAAACTAAACTACTTTTGAAAAGACAGATTAAGGAAGTTATTGTTGATTCATCTTTAAATTTGGAAACTTGGCAAGCCCATTCTTCTGAATTGAAACTGAGATTGCTTTACTACTGGGTAAATAAAAGTACGAATAATGCTTTTGTTAGTCAAAAAAAGCAGATTTGACCAGAAATTAGCAAGCAATTAACCAGCAAAAAAAGAAAAATCATTATTATTCTTAGCAAAGATTACCAAATTAGCAAGCTTTTTCCTTGGGCAATCTTAAAAAAAAGTTAAGTTTCAGCAAATAACAGTTTAAATTTTATTATAGCAATTCCAACTTAAAATGAACGAAGAAGAATCCCTAAAAATCAAAAAAAAGCAAAAATTTTCCCTTTGAGCCTGATTTAAAAATAATCCTTTTTACCTTACGGTCATTTTCTTTATTTTACTCTTTTTTTTATTGAGTTGATTATGACAAGACAAGCGGAAATTTTTTCGTTTAGTGAAAAAAGAGGACAAAATACTAATCACTGGCTTGGAAGAAAAGGATTATCGAAATATTGATTTTGACGAGAAAATTATTTATACCCATAAAAATCTTGGCGGTTATGAATATTCCTTAAAAGTCAAAAATGAAAGTTGATGAGACAAAATTCGGGGAACTAATTATTACGCTTTGAGCGAAATCAAACCTGAAGAAATTGACCAAGCGTGAGAAGCAGATCCAAAAAAAATTGAAATTGACCGAAAAGGAAAAGAATCGTTAACTAGATTAGTTATTCCGGAAACTAATAATTGACTCCATCCAAATAAAAAATTTCTTCCTGACCTGTTGGGAAAAGTGGCAATGACTCTTTTAGTTATTTTAATAGTTGACTTTATTTTAGGCGGACAATTAATCAGTAAATTTTCTTCTTTTTCGGGTTCTCGTCGTAGAAGGATGGATGTAACTGACGATTCAGGAGTTAGATTTAAGGACATTGGCGGTTTGGACGAAGCCAAAGAAGAATTACAAGAAATTATTACTTATTTTCGTAATCCTTCGGTCTTTTGAAAGCGAGGAGCCCAAGTCCCTAAGGGTATCCTCTTAGTGGGACCACCGGGGAACGGAAAAACACTTTTAGCCAAAGCTTTAGCGGGAGAATGTAAATTACCTTTTATTTATCGTTCTGCTCCGGAGTTCGAAAAAGGAATTATCGGTTGAGGAGCAGCTGATGTCCGTAATACTTTTGCTCTGGCTCGAAAATACTCCCAAGAAAGAGGTGGTTGCTTTATCTTTGTTGACGAAATTGACGCCATTGCTGGTAAACGTCACCAATCAATTCATTCCCACCACGAAACTTTGAATCAATTGCTTAATGAGTTAGATGGCTTTTCTCCTCGAGAAAATGTAATTTTCTTGGCCGCCACTAACTCTTTAAATGTTATTGACCCAGCCCTTTTACGACCTGGTCGCTTTGATCGGCAAATTTATATTTCTTTTCCTAATTACAAAGCTCGCCAAGAAATTATTAATTTGTATGCTAGAAAAAAACAATTTACTGGTGATGTGGACTGAAAAGAGATAGCCTCAATGACCAGAGGAATGAGCAGTGCCCAAATTATGAATATGTTTAATGAAGCCACGATTTTAACGGTTCGTTATCACCAAAAAGCCATCAGTCAGGCCATTCTTTTAGAAGCCTTTGACCGCGTTTTAATGGGACCTGCCTTAAAAAGTCAAATTCTAACTCCGGAAACTAAAAAATTAGTTGCTTACCATGAAGCCGGACACGCCATCGTGGGCTTAACTCTTCCAGAACTAGTGGTTCGCAAAATCACTATTATTCCCCGCTGAACCGCCGGTGGTTATACTTGGGTTGACTTACGAGGTAAAGAAGACGACACCTTAGTCAATAAGCGGGAAATCTTGGCTCAAATTATGTCTCTTTTAGGCGGCCGAATTAGTGAAGAATTAGTTTTTGGCACTAGTTATGTTACTACTGGCAATTACTCTGATTACAAAAGAGTTTCGGAGTTGACCCGAGACTTGATTTTGCGTTATAGCATGTCTGATTTAGGAATAATTGCTACTCAAAATTCCCCACTTTTCGGAGAGGAAAGTTTAAGTGAATTGTCAGAAATGGCTCGGCAAAAATTTGAAAATGAACGGTGAAAAATTCTGAGTGAATGCCAGCAAAAAGTTCGCCAGATTTTACAAGAAAAAAAAAAAGCCCTTGATTTATTAGCCCAAGCCTTAATCGCCAAAAATACTCTTCACCGAGAGGAAATTTATTATATTTTCATTAATGAAAGGCTTTCCGAACAAGTATTGTTAGAATAAATTAAACAAATTGGAGAAAAATGAAAAAAAAGAAAAAAGTAGAAGTTCCTGTTGAAGATTTACCTAAAAAAAAAGATTACCAAGTTTGAAAAAGATACGGAGAAATAATTCGTTCTTTACACCGCGACACTAAAAAAAAAAAAGTTAGGCAGCGAGAAAAAGTTCGTGGCTTTTTGGTAAAACTTGGGGTGGTTTTTTTTGCAGCATTTTTCACTACCATAGCGTTTACTCTCTTATTGAAACCAAACGGCATTTATAATAGTGGTTTGAATGGCCTTTTGCAAGCAATTTTTAATTTCTTGTCAGGATATAGCGAAGGAGTTCGTGCTAATAACACTCTTTTTCTTTTTGGCACTGCTTTTTTGATTAATTTATTAATTATTGCTGTTTTGCGACGTTTCTTTGAGGGAAAATTAGAAATGTTATCCACGGCTCTTGTTTATTCTTTAGCCCAACTATTTTGGAGTCGAATATTTGACAAACTTAATTTAAGCAGTTTTGTGTTCAACAATTTTTCTCCTGAAGGTTGGGGATTTGGTCGGGAACAATTAGGATTTACCTTACCTTTTTATGTTACTATTGCTCTTTTAGCAGCTTTAATTCACACTTATGGTTATAGTTTAATCTTTAAGGCTCGGGCTACTCCGGGCGGTCTAGAAATTATTACTGCTCACCTTTCCAGCAAAAAAAAAACCAAAGTTTCGCTTAGTGTTCTTTTTAAATTCTTTGGTTTTTTAGTTATTTTCTTGATTACTGTCATTAGTTTTCATTGAATAGACAATAATCCAAGAGTAAAAAAAGCCGAATTAAAAACTTATCTTTGAGAGAAAAATAAGGCTGCCGAACAAAAATTTCTCAATGAAAAAGAAGATTTAGATCAAGTTCTTAAAAAATGAAAAGAAAATTACCAAAACAAGAATGATTTAGAAAAAAATACTTCCGAACTAGAAGAGGAGATCTATCAAGAAAAAGACTCTGAAATCAAACAAAAAAAAGAAAAACAAATTTACCAAAATCGGCAGAAAATTCTTGCTCTCCAAAAAGAAAACACTCCGCTTACTACTTTCTTAAAACTTAAAATAGGCAGTGAATACATAGAAGACTATCCTGAGGAAGAAGTTAAAATGCATCTAATGAGTAGAGAGGAGTTAAAAAGCACCTTAGAAAAGGAAATTGCCAAAAGAGAGAAAGAAGCAGCCTTATCAGAAAATAAAAAAGTAAAAAAATACTTAATCCACCTCAAAAAACGCCAAGAAAGAAACGAAAAAGAAATTTATGAAAAAACCCCAATAGGATACTTTAAAGGATATGTAAAATACGTGACGAATAATGAAAAACTTTGGGCCACTTTGGTTTACATCTTTCTCTCAGCCTTTTTGATTAGTCAAATGTTTCCTAAAGATATCAAAGTGATTTTAAACGTGCAAACCAATTCTCGCGACAAATTAGACAAAATCCTCGCTTTATTAAAAGAATTCAAACCAGTTTATTATGTTAGTCATCTTTACGAGCAAAAAACAAATGAAGAAAAAATTATTTATATAGTTAGTTGTTCTCTAACTAAGTGAGGATATTACTTGCTCCAACAAGATTTACGAGATCTCAAAGTAGTCTTTTTCATTAGCGAAGTTAACTAAAAATCTGTATGGAAAAAAAAGATTGAGGAAATTTTAAACCTCTTTTTCAACAAGCTTTTACCCACAGTTCTTTTGTTAATGAAAACAAAGAAAAAAAAATTTCTGACTACGAAACTTTGGAATTTTTGGGAGATAGCATTTTGGGTATGTATGTTTGTCTTTATATTTACCAAAATTATCCTCATTATTCCGAAGGAGAGATGAGCAAATTAAAGCAGTTTATGGTTCAAGAAAGCACATTAGCTCAGTTAAGTAAGGAAATTGGTTTGAATAAATATCTTAAATTGGGAAAGGGAACCAAAGAAAATAGTAGTATCTTAGCGGATGTATTTGAGTCTTTTACTGCCGCTCTTTACTTAGAAAAAGGAGCCAAAACTGTTGAATTATTTTTAACTTCAACTCTTTTCACCTGAATTAAAGGTAAAGAAAACCAGGTGTGAGACTATAAAACCCAACTGCAAGAAATTTGTCAAGCCAATAAATACCATTTAGAATACACAGTAGTTAAATGAAGGGAAAAAAAAGAAAATCTATTTACTGTGGAAGCACGTTTAGGAAAAATTTGTGTCCAAGGAAAAGGAAAAAGCATAAAAGATGCTGAACAGGAAGCCGCCCGCCACGCTTTGGAAAAAATAGATGATTTAAAAGCCTCTAATTAAAACGCTAAAAAATATGTTTTATATACCAATTTTCAAAACCTTATTATAAATAATAATGTAGCATCACAAATTCAAAATTCACGTCATTATTTTTTTCAGTTTGTCTATATTACAATTTTAACTATAATTCATAAAAAAAGCACTCAACAAAAGAAAATAAGTTTTAACTTTTCTAATTAAGCGATTCTCATGTTTAGTTTCTATACGGGAGGTTAATTTGCCTATGTTAGTATTTCATTTAGCCGTTGAGGATCTTGTTCGGCAAACGCCCCGTTGATTTTTTGTTTTTTCATATGGACTGAATGAAACAGGTTAAAAAGTCTACAAAAATTACTATATGAATACAGAAAAATTAGCAAAGTTAAAAGAATTACGTTCGCAAATGGAGGGAGTTAGCATTAAACTTTGTCAAGAAGCTCTAGAAAAAAACAATTATGACCTACAATTAGCTCAACAATGATTACAAGAAAAGGCAAAAATTTTTAGAAAAGACCAAGGAGAAAATGAGGAAAAGCAAAAATTTGGCGTTGTAAGCATTAAAAAAAGAGAAAACGAAGTTATTGCTTTTTTGCTTGTTTATACAGATCCTTCTATGCCTTCTGAAAGCGAAGAACTTTGTAAAGTAGTAGAAAGTCTGGAAAATATTCTTTTAGATAATTTTTCTAGTCTTTATGAAAAGAGCGATTGGAAATTACCAGAGGAGGTACAAAAAGAATTGAACGAATTATCATTAAGAATAAAAGATAAAGGAGTTAAGTTAGAAAAATGTCGTTTTTTTCAACAAAAGGCAAATGAACATTTGGGAATTTACCTTCATCACAACAAAAAAATCGGAGCTTTGGTTTTAATTCAAGGAGGAGATGAGGAAATTGCTCACGAACTAGCACTTCAAATAGTAGCCAATAAACCTCAATTTCTTTCTTTGGACAATATCCCTCAAGACATTAAGGAAAAAGAAAAGCAAAAGTTTTTGACCCAGATTCAAGAAAAAAGTCCAGAAAAGAAACCAGACGTTATTCAAAAAATCGTGCAGGATAACTTGGATAAATACTTAATTAAAACTTATGATTGTTTTTTAGAACAGGCAGATTTTCGTGACCCAGAAACTAAAATCAAAGACTATTTGGCGAAAAATCAAGTGAAAGTTAAAGAATTTTATTTGCTAACGGTTTAAGTTTATAAAATAAAATGAAAAAAACAAAGGCTAACCCTAATATCACAAGCCTGTGAAAGCCTTTTTGAAAATAATGGCAAAATGGATACATCATTTCAGCACCTAAAATGCGTAAAAGAAATTTTGTAAAGATAAATTTTTTTCATATCTAATCAAATAAATGTAAAAATTCTCATAAATGCATTCCGAAAACGAAAAAGAGATAAGAAAAAAAAAATTGCAAGAATGAGAAAAAAAATATCAAAATCCCTTTCAAGCAACTAAGTTTTCACGAAATATTGACTTACAAACTATTATTCAAAATTTTTCTGCTTTTTCCCAAAGCGAACTAAAAGAAAAAAGCATTTCAGTAAGTGTTGCTGGAAAAATTTCACGTCTCCATGATGTCGGTGGTTTAACTTTTGCCGATCTGACTAGCCAAAGTGAAAAAATTCAATTAAAAGTTAGTAAAAGTAAAGAAAATATTAAAGATTTTGCAGAATTGCTAGACAAAGGTGATGTTATTGGAGTAAAAGGAATTGTTTGTAGAACAAATAGGGGTGAATTAAGCATAGAAGTAAATGACTTTATTCTTTTAAGCAAATGCTTAAATCCTGTGCCAAATGAACTTATTGACGAAGAAGAAAAACTTCGCAAAAGACATTTAGATTTATTAGTAAATGCTGAAAGCAGGCAAATCCTTGTTAAAAGACATGAGATAATTAAAGCCACTAGGGATTTTTTAGATGAAAAGAGTTTTATCGAAATAGAAACCCCGATTTTAGTTTCTTCAGCTTCAGGAGCATTAGCAAAACCCTTCACAACTTATCATAATAAACTACGACGTAACTTCTACTTACGTATTGCTACTGAAATTCCTTTAAAAACGTTACTAGTAGGAGGTTTTGAAAAAATATACGAAATTGGGCGAATATTCCGTAATGAAGGCATAGATGCTCGTCATAATCCAGAATTTACCACTATTGAAGTTTATCAGGCTTATGAAAATGCTGAATATATGATGAATCTAACTGAAGAACTGCTCCATTATCTAACTAAAGAAGTCGTTAAAAAAGAAGAATTTGAATTTAATTCTCATAATATTTCTTTGAAAGAACCTTTTAAAAGGATGTCAATGATAGAATCAATTAAAGAATATATAAATATAGATTTCAAGAAAGTAGACAATTTAGAGGAAGCATTAGAATTAGCCAAAAAGCATAACTTAAAATTAGAAAAATTTCAAAAAACTATCGGACATGTCATTTTAGCTCTTTTTGAAGAGTTTGTGGAAAAAAAATTAATCCAACCGATTTTTATTTACGATTTTCCAATTGAAGTTTCGCCGTTAGCCAAAAGTAAAATTAATAACCAAAATATTGCTGACAGATTTGAGTTATATATTGGAGGATTAGAATTTGCTAATGGATATAGTGAGTTAAACGACCCTGTCGAGCAAAAAAAAAGATTTGAAGAACAGGCTAAACAAAAAGAATTAGGTAATGAAGAAATTGCCAGTTTTGATAAGGAATTTATTGAAGCCTTAGAATATGGTATGCCACCAGCCGGAGGATTAGGAATTGGCATAGATAGGTTAATAATGTTATTTACAGGACAAAGTAATATTAAGGAGGTGATTGCTTTTCCGCAGTTAAAAGCGAAATAAAATTAAATTATGAACCATTTTAAAAAACTAAAAGAAGAAAAGTTTAACAATGAAGAAGAAGTTCACGAAATTTTTGAGAAAAATTTAAACACTATTTTTCCAAAATTTATATTTTTTTATCATAAATATAGGCTTTTCAAAGAAAGAAATGAGCCAGGGAACGAACCAGACACAATAGCCCGCTGCCCCTCTACAAGAAGTTTTGTGATTATCGAGTATAAAAATAAAAGCGGAGGGGAAAATCCAATTATCCAACTAACTGGTTATCATCAAGCACTAGAATTAGAAGATTTTTATCGCTTAAAAGATACTTGAGAAGAACATTCAAACAATCTAAACGGAGAAAAACTGCCTGAAAGGCTTAAAAAAGAGGAAGAAAGAAAAAAAATAGTTTTAGTTTGCGTGGTTCCTTTTGGATACTTCACAAAAAAACGTGATATTGATTTTATTAAAGCAAATAAAATCATACTAATAGAATACCAAAAATACGAAAATGATGTAATTTTGGTCTCTTGCTATTTCAAGGAACAATCTGAGCATTTGGGATGAGAAAAAGACCACATAGTGATTACAAAAATGAACGAAAAGGAAACTAAAGAACCAAAGGCTCCTCAAGTAAGTATAAGTAGTGGTGATACCCTACCGTTTCCTATTACTGAGAAATTAAAACTTGATGAAAAAATAGAAAAATTTCTTCAAGAAATTACTAGATATGTCTCAAGTTCAAGATCGGATCTATATAAAAAAACTTTTTTCGAAAATTCATACAAAGGTATTAACTATTATCTTAAAAGAAAATCCATTATTAATTTGGAACTTAAAAAAGACAAAATTTTATTATGGCTCAGAGTAATAGAGGAAAAAGATTTTGACTTGGGAGCAACTAGAGAGTTTAGTCTACAAAATGAAAGAGACATTAATCGCTGAGGTAGAGAAGTTTGATGAAAACTTTATGTAGTAAAAGATTACGAAACCCACCAAAATTCTTTCCAACTTTTAGATTATTATTTAAATAAGTATTTGCCTGCCGTCTCTGTCGAAAAATAAAAAAAAGATGCATTATTATGGAATTGATTATCACCAAGCCCAACTTCGAAAAAATCAAACACCAAACTTTAATTATTGATGTTCGAAATAATTGAGAACACCAAGAACTAAAAAAACTTCCTAACAGTGTTAATATTCCTTTTTTAGAATTAATTAGCAAACCAGAAAATTATATTACTGATAAAAATAAGTTAGTTATTACTTATTGTAATTATGGCAATCGTTCAGGCCAAGCCGCTAGAATGTTAAGAGAAAGAGGTTATAAGCAAACTTTTGTTTTAGAAGGAGGGATAGAGAATTATTTTTCAAAAAACTAATTAACAATGAATATCAAAGACATCAATGAACTTTATAAAAAACTTGGAAGAATTATTGGAAGACTATGAAACTAATGAACAATTTTTTGATGCTTCCGAAGAAGAACAAGAAATTTTTTATGACGCTGAAACTGGTGAAGAAAATACAGAGGATACTCAATTAGAAGTTATTGATAATACTCAACAAAAACAAATGAGTTATTGAGAAAAAATAAAAAATCAGACTCAACAAGTAGGAGAAATGCTTAATAATACTTCTAAACAAGTTAAAAGTTATCTGGCTAATACTGATGGTAAAACCTGAAAAGCACTGGAAATTTTAGCATTAAGCGGTGGTTCTGCTTATGCTGGTTATCAAACTTATCCTTATTTAAATTCCATTAGTCTGCCCTCTAATCAATTAAATTTTAACGAGAATTTAGTAAATAATTTTACCAATCCATTTAATAATCCTAATAATTCAACTCCTCCTTACTATTTCAATATTTCATTTGAACTTCCAATAAATAGCACGCATAATACTACTCAAACTTTTTATTTTGATTTTGCTAACAAAACAATTAAGGAAAATTCTACTTGGTATTTAAATTTAGGAGAACTAACGCATGAGAACCTGATGCCAGAAACCATTACTCACACTAGCACGGTCACTCCAGCACCAGTTCACAGCACGGTTAGCCAAACTTTAGAGCCAGAAACCATTACTCACACTAGCACGGTCACTCCAGCACCAGTTCACAGCACGGTTAGCCAAACTTTAGAGCCAGAAAACAGCAATACAAATAAAATCAAACAATTAGAAAATATTCTTAAAACTGAACAAAAAACTAACCGTGATTATCAGATATTTAATTGAATAAGAACTGCCGGAGAAATTGGAGCAGCATGATATTTAATTAAACTGGGTGATAAAAAAGAAAAATTAGGAAAAATTGATACTATTGATGAAATTGAAGAACAATTAAAAAACGAACAACAAACCCATCAGCAAACTAAACAAGAACGAAATAATTACCGAGACCAAGCCGAACAAGCAAAAACTCAATTAAATAATCATACTTGTCCTATTTCTGTTTGTCTCCACCATGATTACCAAGAAATTAAACAAAAAAATCAAGAACTAAAAATAATTGTTTCTTCCTTGGAAAAAGATATTCACAATAAAGAGCAGCAAATTATTCAAAAGTTAATTACTGATTTAGAATTAATTAATTTAGATGAAAATGCTAACGTAGAGCAAGTAATTGAAACTATTCGACATTTAATTAATAAACCACCACTTACTAATATTGAGTATAAAGGAAATTGAGAAAATGAATTAGAAATAGCCAATCAAACCATCACTAAATTAGAAAAAGAATTAAAAGAAGAGCAAACTCCTTTTGGAGAAGACTTACAAGTTATTAAAAACCTTGAATTAACCAGTTTAACAGAGTTATTTGTTCAAGTAAATAATTACTATCAAGAGCAAATTCAACAAGCCGCTAATTACCAACAAGTAGTAAATGCCCGACAAGCCTTTATTCAAGAGCAATTAAGCCAAAAACAAAATACTTTATCAGTAGTTAATCAGCCTAAGCAAGAATTAATTCAATCACCAAAAAATGAAGACATAATTTTAAAAGTTGCTTTAATTGGAAGTTTAATAACTATTGGAGGATTAATTGTTAGAATGAAAACTGCTAAGAAAAGAAAAACAAATCGCCCACTCATTTAAAAAATAGAACTTGGTAAGAAAGTAAAGGCAAAAATAAAAAAAACCCTAAAAAACTAGATAAAAGCAAAAATTATGAAAACCAAACAAGAAAAACAAGAATACCAAAAATATTTAGAGGAATTAAATGACCCCAATTATTCAGGTGGTTCATGAGCTTTACCGGAAAATCCTACTCCCCTAGAACAAGCCAAATATGAGATTTGCCAAAAAGTAATCAGATACAAAAGAAACAGTAAATTAACTACTGATAAACTAGCCCAAAAAATCCAATTAAGTAAAGCCGAAACCGAAGATATTCTTTACTGTCGGATTGATTACTTTACTTTGGATAGATTAATGGATTATACTAATAAATTATTTTCTCCTTGTGAAGTAAAAATCACCATTGAAAAAAAAGAACTCGGCAAAACTACTCATGCCCGAACTGTTTAAACTAATCAAAAAAGAGTTTTCGGAAAAGTATCAAGAGTGATGGTGAACTTACTCAATAAATTTTAACCTCATTTTTAACGAACAAAAAATAACCAAAATCACTATCACTGACTACACCTGAACCAAAAAAGGTCGCCAAGCCATCACCAAAGATTTAATTCTGAATATTTTCAGAGAAATATTGAACGATAAAGAAGCAGAACCCGAGCCCAAGAAAAATCCTGCTTGAAAAAGAGACCACTTTGTTCCGAAAAGAATTCCCTTTAATGGTAAGAAATATAAATTAGTGTTTTGGTTTAAGGATAATACCAACAATCATTTATGAGTAAAGAATTGTCATAGACAGGATTAAAGGTAGATTTAAATTTAACATAAATATGTATGTCCCGACATAAAAATAAATATTATGGCTGGTCGTAATATGAATGTTTATTTTCAAGAGGAAACATATAGTAAAATAAAGAACTTAGTCGCCAAGAGAGAAATAAGCCGCTTTATCAATGAAGCGGTGGAGGAAAAGTTAAAACAAAGACAACAGCAACAAAAAGAAGAGTTAAGGAAAAAGTTAATTGTTGGTTATCAAAGCCGAATTAAGAATAAAAAACTACAAAAAATACTGCTAACCTATGGCGAAATGTCTTGGGAAGACTTATCGGCTAAATTAGAGGAACAAGAAAAAAATGATGACAATTGTAAAAAATAATTTTCCTAAAAAAGGAGAAATTTGATTATTAAGAAATTCTGAACGAATAAAAGAACTTAAAAAAGACTATCGTCCTGTCCTAATAATTAGCAATGACGAACGGAATGAATATGATGACTCCGTGGTAGTAGTGCCAACGACTACTGACGATTTAGAGAATATTTTGCCAGTGGAAGTTTTTATTGACAACACGTCTGAAACTGGTTTAGATTATCCCAGTAAAATTTTGTGTGATTCTCCTTTTACTTGAAATAAAGAAATACGTTTTGAAAGAAAATTAGGAACAGCCGATAAAGAAACAATGGAACAAGTTAAAAAGGCTTGAAGTCTAGCCTTTATTTGAGAATAATGAATCATTTTGATTATGGGAGAAGTTTAGCACCAAAAATCATTGTTTGTCCAAAAAGATGTTGAGGAAATCTACTCTTGCCTATACTCTGTATTCTCAGTTGTTGAAATTGTTCTCTCGCCAAAAAGAGAATTAATTCCATCACCAAAAAATGAAGACATAATTTTAAAAGCGGCTTTAATGGTAAGAAGTATAAATTAGTCTTTTGGTTTAAAGACGACACCACCAATCATTTATGAGTAAAGAATTGCCATAGACAGGATTAAAATTAATTTTTTCCCAGTTTTCCACATTGTTTTTTTTGAATAATCATAAAATTGTATAAATGAATGAAGAATATTTGCGAATCTGTCGTTTAGTTCTCGAAAAAGGACAAAAGAAAAAAGACCGTACCGACATTGGCACTATTTCTTACTTTGGCACCAAAATGGAGTTTGATTTAAAGAAAGGATTTCCACTTTTAACTACCAAAAAAATGCCTTTTCGTTTAATAGTTCACGAATTATTATGATTTATTAAAGGAGACACTAATATTAAGTATTTGGTAGATAATAATGTAAATATTTGAAATGAATGACCTTTTGAAAAATATAAAGAAAAAATAATTGAGAATCCCAGAATTAAAATTGTAAAAAAGTCTTCACCACATTTTTTAAGAATAAATAAATTACTAGAAACTGAGAAAAAATTGTTTAAAAAACTTGACAGAAAACCATCCATTAATGAAATAGCAAAGGAATTAAAAAAAAGTAAAAAGTGAATTTTGGAGACTGATAAATTACATTTAAATATATATGTTGAAAAAATTAAAAAAGACCAAAAATTTGCTAAAAAATATGGTGATTTAGGTCCAATTTACGGTAAACAGTGACGAAATTTTGGAGGAGTAGACCAGTTAAAAGCATTAATTGAAAATTTAAAAAATAATCCTTTTTCTCGCCGGCACATTTTGACAGCCTGAAATCCTAATGAATTAGAAAAAATGGCTTTGCCACCTTGCCATTTACTTTGTCAATTTGAAGTTTCTCCTGATTATCGCTTATCTTGTTTGCTTTACCAAAGAAGCGGCGACTTATTTTTAGGGGTTCCTTTTAACATTGCTTCTTATTCTTTATTAACCATGATGTTAGCCCAAGTTTGTGGTTATAAAGTAGGGAAATTTATCCATATAATTGGTGATGCCCATCTTTATTTGAACCATTTAAAGCAAACTAGAATTCAACTGGTCCGGCAACCAAAAACTTTGCCCCAAGTAGAGTTAAATCCTCAAATTTTTTCTCTTTTTGACTTTACTATTCAAGATATTATTTTGAAAAATTATCACTCTTGACCGACAATTAAGGGAGAAGTTGCTGTTTAATTGGCTTAAAATTATATATCATTACCTTAATCAAATATAGTGCCAGTGATATTTTAGGGAATTTTAGGAAAAGTTTTTTCGTGATTTTGTTCCGGAAGAAGAAAAAAATCCCCACATTTAATTTTCTTTCAAAAAAATATAAATATAATGTCAAAATTGGTAATTGCTGATCTTTCACGAAAAGTTTATAATTTATGTTCACAAATACCTAAGGGTAGAGTTTCTACTTATAAATTAATCGCGATTGCCTTAAATGGTAATGCTTCATACGCCCGAACAGTTGGCAAAATTTTAAGCAAGTGTGAATGCGAAGAAAAGTTAAATTCTTTGGACTCTCTTTGTGAACGTATTCATTGCTATCGTGTTATAAATTCTAATTTTTCACTTGGAGGCTTTACTCCTAACGAAGGAAAAAGCAACGGAAAAGAAATAAAGAGAAAAAAACTAGCCAGCGAGAAGATATTTTTTGATAAACAAGGCTATTTATTAAGGAATCTGCGAAAGAAAGTTATTTTCAAAGACTTTCATGAATAAAAAATTGTCTGAAAAAAAATACTCTTACAGTGATTGTTGAAATTATGCTTTTCAAAGAAAAACGAATTCAGTTGAAGTCAAAAGACAAAAAGACATCATCAGCATTTGCCAAACTACTCCTGTCGAATTTTGGTTAAATTTCTCTAATAAAGTTTTAACTTCAACTAATTATCACCAAATTTGTCAAAAAATCCGACAATACCAAAAAAATGTCCCGCTGGCTTATTTAAATAAAGAAACTTATTTCTATAATTTGCCTTTTAAAATTGAAAAAGGAGTATTTATTCCCCAGAAAGATACCGAAATCCTGCTCGAAAAAACTATTGAATTAATTAATCAGTATTGAAAAAACCAAAAAAAACTAAAAATGCTGGATATTGGCACTGGTTGCGGTAATTTAGCAATTTGTTTGGCCAAAATCAATCCTCAGTGGCAAATAACTGCTATTGACATTAGTGAAAGAGCCTTAGAAGTGGCACAAAAAAATGTGCGACTACACCAAGCAAAAAATGTCAAAATAAAAAAAAGTAATTTATTTAGTAAATTAATTGTTAACCAGCAACGAAAATATAATATAATTATCACTAATCCTCCTTATATTAGTGAAAAAGAGCATCACCAACTTCCTTTTTCTACCAAAAAACAGCCAAAAAAAGCCCTGGTTGCTAAAAATGATGGCTATTGATTTTATGAAAAAATTATCCAGCAAGTTCAGCAGCACTTAACCAAAAAATTTCTCTTAATCATGGAAATTGGTTATCAGCAAAAAGAAAAAGTTTTAAAAATCTTAATAAGAAATTTTCCCCAAGCAAAAGTAGAAGTTTTTCTTGATTTAGCCGGTAAAGAAAGAGTAATTGCGGCTTACAAGGTTGTATAGCTCAGTTGGTTAGAGCGTTGGACTGAAGATCCGAAGACGGCAGTTCAATTCTGCCTGCAACCACCATAAAAGACATAAAAAATTAGAAAGGTTGTATAAAAATATAAGTATTATGACAGTAGGCATATCAGAATTAGTTGAAAGAACACTAGAAAGCGTAAAAAAAGAAGATGAAAAATTAAGGGAAGAACTTCCGGAAGTTTGAAAAAGTTTTACCACTTCAGAAAAAATTATTTTAAAAGTAATTAAAGATCACTTTATTCCGGTCGTTAGGGAAACCTTAAAAAAAGGTGAAGAAATAGAAGTTAAAAACTTTTTCACTATTAAACGACAAAAAACAAAAGTAAAAGGTAATAAACGTTGTGATAAACATGAAAAAGCGGTAGAAAGCTATAACAAAGCGAATAAAGGGAAAGGTATTGAAGGTTATGCTGGTTCTCCGATTTGAAGGAAGTTAATGGCAGAAACAAGAAGTTGTAACAGTTGCAAATCAAAAAAAAAACAAATGAAAGACGCAGCCAAATTAACTACTAGAATAAGTTTTAAGCCTAGCCCAAACTTCTGAATTATAACAAAAAAAAAAGCAGCAACAAAGCCAAGACCGGTTCGATCCAGATAAGAAGATAAAAAATAAGGGTAAAATTTACCTTTGCGGATGTAGTTAAGTGGTATAACCGTAGCCTTCCACGCTACTGACAGGGGTTCGATTCCCCTCATTCGCTCCATTTTTTAATAATATTATAATAAGAATCCTTAAAATAATAATTTGTAAACGGGGTTTCTACTCTCTCTCTCTCTCTCAAACTTTAATAAAAAAATTAACATAAAGCATAAAAATATAAATATATGAGCGATAGCAAAGATAAAAACGAAAAAATGATTAAAACAAATTGAAAAGATAAAGACGGTAATAAATACAAAATAGAAGTAAAAGTAGGCGAAGAAAAAAAAAACATTAAGCCAGAAAAAAAAGGTAAAGATGGCAAAGAAGGTCCTGATATTACTGTTAAAGGTGTAGAAAAAGGATTTTTCAAGCATAAGTTTACTGTAAACGGTAAAGAAGAATCAAGTTTAGCAGGAGGAATTTGAATCGTCGTTGGTGGCGGTGCTGCTCTTTTATTAGCAATTATTGGTTTAGTATTCCTTCGCAAAAAGAAAAACAAAAAACAAGAAGAAGCATTATAAACAGTTGTCAAGTGCTTTTAAAGAGGAATTAAATGTCCTCTTTTTTTCTTTCAGACTTTCATTTTTCAAAAGAATAATTAAAAAACATGTCAAGTAATTCGGTAGACCCAATTGGTTCATTTTTAAAAGAAAATAATCCCCAATTTTTCAAAGAAAGCAAAAAATATCCATTAATAATAAAGTTTTCTGCTAATTGATGCCCTCCTTGTCGACAACTGCAAGAAGAAATTAATAAATTTCTCCAATTGCCAGAAAATAAAGACTTATTATTTTTGGAAATTGATGTTGAAAAACATTCTTCCTTAGCACAAAAACTCAATATTATGAGCATTCCGACCACTTTTCTTTTTTTTCAAGAAAAAGTAATCAAAGATCCACAAGTAGGAAAAATGGATTTGTCACAATTAAGAGAATTTGTTAAAACTAATTAATAGGCCCGTTGTTCATGTAATGGTAGCATACCTCCCTTTCACGGAGGAGATATGGGTTCGATCCCCATACGGGTCACCAAATTTTTGTTTCCAAGAAAAAGTATTAACTACATTTTGCAAGGCGGTAAAAAGGAAAGAAGATTTTTTCTCTATTTTTTTGCTTCTTTTTAACTAATTCCTAAATAGTTGTTTCGCAAATATTTACTACTTTATTACAACTTTTTGGTTATTTAACTTTTTAATAAATTTTGTGATATCATAACATTTGCTGTTTGTTCTTTCTGGTTCTTTAAAATTCCTAACTCCTTCTTTAGTTCTTTTAAGTTCTCTTTTAATCGAAATAAATCTGATTGAACTACATAAATATTTAAAGGAATTTCTTTTCCTAGTTTCTTAAACAGATACCTTTCATCTTCCGTTATATTTGATTCTTCAGGATTAAGTTCTGATTGTAATGCTAATCTACTAATTGTTTTTTCATTATTTTCTATAACATGGTTAAGTTTATCTATGCACTCTTTAGTCTTATTCTTTCTTTTTTCTTTAGAAGCAAAAATATTTTTGCTCTCTAATTTTGCTTTAACTGAATTCTTTAAATCTTCTAGTTCATCCTCTTGGCCTTTTATTTTATTTTCAACTTCTTCAATTCTTTTTTCGGTTTTTTTAATGTCATTCTTTATTGCTGAACGTTCTAGAATTTCTATTATTTTTTTATGTTTTTCTTCTAATTCCTCAAAAGTAGGAACACTTTTCGCAATTTTTACAAGTTCATCAATGCTGATGTCATCTTCGCTTTTTAAGAGAATTTGTTTTGCTCGTAAGATTTCTTGAAACTTTTTTTTGGCTTCTTCTTTATTGTCAGGATTTTTGTCGGGATGCCATTTTAAGGCTAATCTCTTATAAGCTTCTTTGATTTCTTCTTCTGAAGCACCTTCTGACAGACCTAATGTTTCATATGGGACAATTAACAACAAAAACCCACAAAGTAAGCATTAAATTTTTGACACTAAAACCACAGTTGATTATTTTGTGTTATTTTGACTTACTTTGGTAGAAATTATTTTTGATAATCTACTTTCTTCCTCTGCTTTTTGCTTGCGAAGTTCTTCTAGATAATTTATAGTTTCTTCGATTTCATCCAATACTTCAGGATTTTTCACATCTCAATCTCCTCTTTTTAATTCTTTTGCTTTTAGGAGAGAACACTCTAAACAAAAATTCAAATTATCTAATCCATTTATTCCTATTCCGCCTTTTGTATGTTTCATTTTAGAAACTATTCTTTTTTGTTCTTTACATGTGTAGCAATAAGCAATTTTATTTTCTGGAAATGATGCTTCAATTTCTTCCTCTTTATCAAACAGAATTTTAATATTTTCTTGTTCTATCTCTTTTTCTGTATATTCTGTTTCTTTGGTTGGAAATGCGTCTATTATCTTGCCGTTTTTTTCAATCCAACTTTTAACAATTGTTCGTGTTATAGTTATTTTTGATTTCATATAATTAGTTTTTAAAGTAGTGAGTGGTTTTACGCCGACTAATTATTTTTCTTTCTAAAAACTAATCAAATAACCAAGCCAATAATTAACCCTCCGCCGACTAAACCAACCCCAATAACCAAAGGTCAATAATTCTTTTTGGGTTGTTGATTTATCTGCTCTTTCTCCAAACTGGCTAATAAAGAATTTAAAGCGGTTTTACCATACTTTGCTTGATAATCGTTTTCTACTTGCTGTTGAGTGTTTTGATGGAGAGTCAATAAATAATCAATTTGTTCTTGTTGATGTTTAATTTCATTAGGTTTTTGTTGACTAGTGGACTTTTGCTGGCTATTTTCTAATTGTCTTTTTAGTTCTTGGAGGCTTTTTTTGTAATACAATATTTCTTGTTTAGTTGCCTCTTGGTCTATTTGATTGATTGAATTAGTGGAGGAATTTTGTGTTTGGTTGCTATCCGAAAGAGTTATGTTTAACTGGGGAGGAAAGAATTGAGCCTGTCTTGCTCATTGTGAATAATTTGGTCTAGTTTGATTTTGCCAATTATTTAAATTCTCTTGTTCCCATTGAGCTTGGCGATAATTAATATGGCAAGTTGGCGAGCAAAAAGCCAGTTTTAATTCATAATCCAATAATCAACCTTTTGCCATGTCAGGTCATTCTTGCTTTTGGCATTGACCGCAAGACTGCTGATTTTCTCTCTTGAACTGCTCAGCACAAGGACAATGTAAGCCAAAATGTCAAACTCTTTTAGTGAAATTAGTGTAATAGTGAGTGATTATTGTGAGACCGCCTGAAGCAAGATTACATTTTTCACAATGGCTAGCTCCAGTTGGCAAGGAACCTTTCGGCTCTCTCTCTCTCTCTCTCTCTCTCTCTCTTGTTCGTTATCATGCTTATCATGGTCATTATCGGCTGGACGATAAATTTCCTCTTCTTCGCCAAAACCTACCGCTCACCAACTTTTAGTTTCATTTTTTCAAACAAGATGCTTACCTTCTCAATTCATCCCTGTTTTTGACCACTTCGCATCAGTTTTAAACTCTCTAGTGATTAAACAAAGGTCTTTATTGCCACGATATTCTTTTTCGATTAGTGGAAAACATTCCCAACATCATCTTTCATTGTAGCGACTAGGAATTCCACCAAAACAAGGATAAGCTAGATTAGTTTGGCAATTTGAACATTGTTTAGTTTCTTGTTTTTGATTATCACTTATAATTTCCTCTAAATTGCCAAGTAGTCCAGTTAGATTATCTACAAATAGATGACAGTTTTCCAAACTATTGCGGTCATATTCTTCATGCTGAGAAAGTCAGAAACGATAGTGAAAATATTTATCTAATTCCTCTTTAGACTTTTCTTTTAAAGGTTCAATTAAACTTTTTAATTCTTTGGCAATCTCCTTGTCTACATGTTTTAGCCAAACAGGAACACCAAAGATTTTCTTTTCTTTAATTTCCTCTACATCTCGGTAGTTGGAATAAATCTTTTCGCAGATGGATTTTATTTGTTCTTTGATTTTAGTTTGGTTGTTTTGGTCATTCATGATTTTCTAATTCTACACGCAATTTAAAAGCAGTGTGTTGTTCTTTTTCAGGCAATTTTTCTCAAAGAGAAGAAAATATTTTGAAATAATAAACTCACTCTTCACCTCTTAAATTCGAGTCTTGTAATTCCCGATACTTTTTATCGAATCAGGCTACAACCGCCAATTTTTCTTTCTTTGAACATTGGTTGTAAATTTTTTCTATTTCGCTATTTTCTTTATTTAAATTCATATATTGTATTTTTAGAGTTTTGGACTGTTTTGCCTTGTCTCCCAAGAACCATTATGGAACTATTAAAAAAAGTAACATAAAGAATAAATAGCAATTTCCTTAAATAACTTGATGATAAATGTAACTAGAAAGCGTTTGTTTCCTGTTCCTATTTATTTGGTCGAGTAATTCCCAATTTCTGTTTAACCAAATAGATTTTAAGCAAGAATCACAAATTTTTTCACCTCGTTTATTTTCAGGTTTACGGCGGACTTCTTTATAGTTTCAATCTTTGTCTATTCAATAAGACCAATAATTTTTTTGGCTTGGCATACCAATTGCTGGATTGTAACGAGCTTCAAATTTTTCTTGGCACTGAAAGCAAGTGAATTCTTGTGGTTCTAGGAAGTTTAATCTAATTTTGTTTTTTCTCTTTGAGTTCATTATGTATTTATTTTAAATTTTTACTAGCTTTTGCCAAATTCAATCCTTGCTAACTAAAAAGTGCCTACCAAACTTTCCCAACCTTAATATCTTCCACTAATCCAAGGTAAGAACTAACATAAACAAAACTCTGCGAAGGTTTGAAAGGTTTGCCTGTTTTTTTATGCGTGTATTTTTTTAGCTTTTCCAAATATTCCCTTTATCAAATTTATGAATAAGATTTAGTTTATAAGCAAATTTACATATTTTATCTGAGACATAAGACTTGGACTTTCCCTCGTTATATCTTTTTATTTCTTCATTTCCTCCTGACTTTTCACAAAAATCACAATCAGGATTTATTGGTAATTTTCCTTTAACTGGGATTGCTTCACAAACATACATTAATAAGATAACTTGCTAACTCGAAACTGGGCAAATCCCCTTTCTAAATCCTTCAGGTAATGAAAGACAAATATTTTTATAAAGATATTCCTGTCTTTCTAAACTCAAAGGTTCAGGAGTTAGAATAGGAAAAATTAAGTTTTTGATTTCTTGAATACTTTCAATAATCTTGTCTTTATCTTTTCATAAATCAAACTCAATAAAATCTCCATTAGCAAACTCTTGAACTTTCACTACTCCAAGGTTAGAACTCTCAAAAAGAAAATGGTGATACCTTTGAATATTCGATAATTTTCTAAAATACCTCTCTAAAACTTTAAAATCTAAATACTGAAAGCCTTGTCCATCTTCATAGCGTTGAGTTTTGTTTAATCCTGCGGGACTGGATTTTTGGACTACTTCGACAAAATCATCGACTCAGTAAATAGTTGACTTGCGATATTTCTTTTTAATTAAACCAAAGTTGCCATCTACTTTAAATTTAGTATGACCAGCAATCATAAAGTTTAGTTCGATAGTTTGGTAGTAGCCACAAATCACTAAATAAAGGTAAAGTCAAAGAGCAAAATTGTTTTTGTTTTGTCCAGTGGCGTTATCACAGGTAAGTTTAAGGTGTTTTATTTCTTTGCTTGATTGCTTGATGCTGTTAAAAACCAGGCTTAAAGTGCCGTTGGGTCCTTTGTTTAGCAGTTCATTTTCAGCAATTAAATAATTAGCTTGTTCGCTTGTGGCTTCATTTTGAATACCGAATAAGTGAACTTTATAGGAACTTTTATAATATTCTTGGCTAGGTTGTTGGCTATAATGGGGAACTTGAACATTTTGAGCTCAATCATAACTGTAATGAGCCAGGTCTTTTCGTTCTTTGGCTAATTTGGTATTTTGATGGTAATAATCACGCTCTAATTGGGCTTGTTTTTTGTGATTCGATTTTTTTTTTTTAATTGAGCTTTAGTCACTTCATCTTGGCAGGCATGAATTTCAGTGTTGAGTTGATGGCAAGTGTTACAGAGGTCAGTGCGAGGACTCATAAATCCAATATGAGGGGTTAATTGGTGCCAGAGTTTCAGAAAAGTTTCATATTTTAAAGATTTTAGTTTGTCATCTTCTTTACGACTGGCAAGGAAGTCTTCGTGAACTGATTTATAAGTCATTTCAGTTGGCAAGAAGATTGTTGTATTGTTTGCTCTTTTGGTTTTTCCTGGGTCAGGTAAGCCATGGGTTTCAGCATAGTTCAAGATGAAGTTTTTTATTGTCTCTTTGGCTTCTTGGTTAAGGTTCATTTTGGTTTTTCATTGGGGTAGTCTTCCTGTATTGCCGTGAGTTCTTTCAGCAATAGTTAAGTGTCATGCGTCAAAGATTAAGGGTCTTAAATAATCTCTACTTATTCCTAACATATTGAGGTAAGTTTCTTGACAAATGGGAGTTTTGTTATTTCAGCGATAAGAAATTCTTGTGTTAATTCTTTCTCTTTTAGGAAAACGAGAACTAGTGGTTATGTTTCCTTCTTTCATAGCGAGCAGTTGACCCATTACAAAAGTATCTCGAGCTGGTTTGGAGAGAGTTTTAAATTGGGTTCGCAGTTTAGCAAATTTTTCTCTAGGGAGCTTATGAGAACAACCACATTTACAGCCTTTTTTTAAAAATTGAATAGCTTTTTGATATTCGGTATTATTTCTATATTCATAAGTTTCCATTATAAATATATTTTTAACTTACTTTGAAGTTTTTTGTTGTTAATTGTCCCATATGCTTTTATTTCTTCTGCTGTTTTCATTTTATATTATTTTTAACCTCATTTAAGTTCACTTAATTTTCTCGTTTGTCTCGTGTTTGACATAAATTATTAACTTATTTTTCGTCAACTCCTCTAATTTCTGGTAAAATTTTATTTGTTTTTCTCTATCTAAGGCATTATCCGCCTCATCAAAAAGGAAGATAGCAGCATTTTTCTTAGTTTTTAGAACATTGTTAATATTAGCCAATTGTTTTTGTCCTGTCGAAGCACCTTCAATTAAGTTGTCATGAGAAGCATAAGCCACATTGTTTTCTCGTCAATGCCTTAAATTAATATCTTGGTAGAGGTTATAAGTTTTACCCTTAATGTCTGTAATTATTGCTTCTCCGTCATTAGGTTCAATTAAGCCTAAAATGAGATAAATAATTGTGCTTTTGCCTTTTCCATTCCCACCACTTAATCTATTTATTTTTTTAGTTTCAAAAGTTTCATTATAGTTTTGGAGAACTCAATTTTGGCTGGATTTATACTTAAAACCCACATTTTTGAAACTAATAGACTCGATTTCATTAGTTAACTTTAACTTTTCTAAATTATCATTTTTTTCTGGAAGTTGGAGAAAATTATTAATTCTCTGAACCGAGGCACTATAATTCCCATAAGTTAAACAATTAGCAGTAATTCTGCTAAACCAATAACCAATGGACCAAAATAAAACTAGATTTAACCCTGTCAAAATGCTAACTATCAACAAAGGAAAAGCAATCATTAAACGAAAAGGCAAATTGTTTCTAAGGGAAAAAATTCTATTAAAAGAAAGTTTTAGTTTTTCATTTTTTTTACGCAAATGATTTTCCTGCTTTTCATAATGCGAATTCAAACCCATTCCTTCAATTAAATTTCCTTTGTTTACTTCTTCATTAATTAGCAAAGAGTATTTGGTCCGTTTTTCTTTATATTTTTTCTCATTATTAGCAATTGCTCGACCAAACAAATAACTAATCACCCCAATCAAAATCATTCAACCGAGAAAAATAAAACTTATTAAGCCCACATAAATACTAATAAAGTAAAGAATAACCAAAGTAATAGCCGTAAAAGTATCCCGCACTAAAAATTCTCAATTATTTCCTACCATTTGAGCGTCTACTTCAATTAGCACGCTTAATTCTTTACCACGACTGGACTTTTCTTCAAAAGTTAAACGACGAAATTTGTTTAGCAACTTGCTTTCTACATAATTGGAACCTCTAATTTTTAATTCTTCTTCTCACAGCCCTAGAAGATATTCGATAAAAAAACTAAATGTCAATCAGGATAATGCCAAGAGAAATCATTCTTTACTATTCAGTTTAGTAATAAATTTTTGAAGAAATTCGGGAAGCAAAACCGCATAATTAGCATTTTCCTCGCGTAATTTGTCAATTTTTAGAAAAATAACATTGTTAATAGTAAGCAGAATGGGTCACCAGGCTAACATTGCTAATATGGTAATTAAGTAGTTGCGAACTACTTTGACCCGAAATTTTTTAAATAGGGTTCAAAAATCTAATTTGTTTTTCAATTTTGTGTGTGTGTGTGTGTTATTTTCTTCATTAACATTGTTTCATATCCTGATTATAAAAAATTCTTTCTGACATAATATTAAATTTTTAAATTGATAGTTCAATTGAAACAAAAAACTAAATATGAGAAATAGAAATATCTGAAAATCTTTATTAGTTAGTTAGTTATGGTTGTAGTTTGGTTAATTCTCTTGGCTTTTGGTTATACTCCGCATTATTGATTATCTTTCTCTATAAATAATATAATTACTATTTTATTTGAATTATTTAGAGTTTTCTTTTAATTTTTCAATTATATAAACACTGGTAGAACTTAAACTAGCATGACCTAATACTTTCTGTAAAACTGGTAAAGGCATTCCATTGATGGCTTGTCGAGTAGCAAAACATCTCCTTAAAGTATGGGGTGCCAATTCTACTTTGGCTGGTAATTTCATTTCTTCCTTAATTTGCTTTAAGAATTTAAAGAAAGTAAAGCGGTTAGTGTTATTTGGCTGTCATTTTCTTTTACGCAATTCTTTGGTTATTTCAGGAGCAATATAAACTCATCTCTCTTTTTGTCTTTTGCCGCGAAGTAAATATAAGCCTTTGTATTCTGTTTCTCCGTGTTCTAGATTTAAGTCAAAACTAATGGCTTCGCTAATTCTTAGTCCGGCTTTTCAGCAAAGTAAAAACAAGCATTCATGCTCCGCTTTTTTGGTTTCACCTTTTTTATTAGGTCTAGTTAGTAAATAATCTCAAATTTGGTTAAGGAGTTGATTAGTAGGAAGGATGGTGAGAGGTTTTTTAGTTTTCATATTGTTTACTTATTTACTCCTTTCAACCTGTGAAGTATAATTTCTCCTTTCTTCTCGCCCATCATGATTGCTTTTTCTTCGTTGTTTTTCTTATCGAAACAACTTTGACAAAACAAATATTCACTGCCATGATAAAGCCCTAAGCAATTCATGCACAAACTCCTTTGACATTCATCACAACATTCTAAATGACCTTTCTCTTGGCATTCAGAGCAAGGAGCGAAATCACCGCATTTATTCATAATTAAATTCCTCCAAAACTAAAAATCTTTTTAACATTGTTTCGATTTCTTCCATTTGCTCTTTTGTTAATTTCCCGCCTTTTTCCTTTAACTTTCTTTTATCAATACTACGAATTTGGTCACACATGACTTTGCTCTCTTTTTTCTTAGGATCATTGTCAACTACTTTCCCTAAATGTATCTCAAAATGACGAATATTTTTTATTTTAGAAGACATCACTAAAACACTTACTCTTTTATATTCTTACATTATACCAATTGTTAGAGATAATGAGAGCAGGTCTTTTTTTACCGTTTATTTCACTTCCTGAAGAAGCATCATCACCTTTTAATTTGCTAAAATCTACTCAGTAAATTTCTCCTCGCTTAAATGTTCGCTTTTTACTCGTCATCAATTTCTGTTTCTACGGCGTCCCAAGCGGCCAATTCTTTATCTCGCTCTTTATCCTGATTAGCTAAACGACAACTAATGCGTCATTTTATTTCTTCTAAAGCTTTTTCTAATTCTCTTTCATCAATTTCGTGGTGTTCTACTCGGTATCTTAATTCTTGAAGCAATTTTTCGTTATCAATTTGTCTTAATTCAGTCATAATATTATTTTTTACACTCTTTTCTTTTTTCTTGCCACTAATTTTTTAACTTTGGTTGTTAATAACTAAATATTTTAATCTAGTTTGCCACAAAATTGCGATTAGGTGAAAAGGATAGTTTTTGGGTTAATTGAAGTTGCTGGTGTTAAGACTGAAATTATTCCTTAATTACAGTTAAATTATTTGATTTTTTTAAACGGGCTGATGATTGCTCAAAGAAAAATTATTTAACTTTTCATTCAAATTCATTAAAAATTCTCTTTTTATGAGAGCAGTAAAATGCAAAGAACCACAAATAATTCCTATTTTCTGGTTATCCAACAAAGAATAAAAAGAAAAAAATGCCTTTGAATAATCAGTTATTTTATGAAATTTAGCAGTATTATTATGTTTTAATTTACTAATTTCTTGCCTACGAGTTTCAGGAATTTCAGTAAAAATAATTTGGCAAGCAATTTTTTTTAAAGTATTAAGTATTTTGTCAACTTGTTTATCTTTCATAATTGAAATTAAAAAAATAGGCTTTTTGGCAGGAAAAAAAGTTTTGAGTGTTTGAATTAGAGATTTAATTCCTCCCAGATTATGAGCACCATCCAAAAATATTAAAGGTTCTTGGCTTATAAGTTCCATTCTGCTTGGTCAAAATGCTTCTTTAATGCCTTTTTCAATGCTCGATTGGGTAATTTGAGGAAAGTATTTTTGAAGATAAAGAACCATGTTGACTGCTAAACTAGCATTTTTTATTTGGTGTTGTCCCAGCATTTTAGTTTTTAGGTTAAAAGTATGTTTTTTGGCAGTTAAGCAAAAGTTAGTGATTAACTGGCTACTATCAAAGATAAATTTTTTTGCTGGGGAAATTTTACATAATTTACTTTGTTTTTCTTGGCTTATTTTTTGAAGCAGTGAAAGAATTTGCGGTTTTGTTTCAGTAGTAAAGCAAGGAATATCTTTTTTGATAATTCCTGCTTTTTTTTGGGCGATATCGGTTAAAGTATTCCCTAAATAATTAAGATGGTCATAGTCAATATTAGTGATGCCGCAGACTAATGGTGAAATTACATTAGTAGCATCATATTTTCCTCCTACTCCTACTTCATAAATTACTAAATCAACTGGTTTTATTTCAGCAAAATAATATAAAGCCACTGCGGTTAAAAACTCGAAAATGGTGGGCTGAACCTTGCCTTCTAGTTCACTCATTATCTGTTGAGAAATCAAAAAAAATTCGTGATTAGTGATAGAAATACCATTAACTTTAATCCTTTCGTTTCAATCGTCTAAATGCGGACTAGTAAAAGTGCCAACTTGTAATCCTGAATTTTGGAAAATAGAGGTCAAAAAGGCTACTGTTGAACCTTTACCATTGGTTCCAGCAATATGAATTGTTTTTTGTTTTTTTTCAGGATGATTAAGAAGCTGGCAAATTAGTTCCATTTTTGCTAATGCTAAGTCCTTTCTTTTAACTCATTCAAGGCATTCATTAATGTTAGCAAAATTAGGAAAAAAGTTCATCACAGATATTATAATTTTTTTGATTTTCTGTTAAAATAGTTAAGCTTTTAATATTTCTTGGATACGTGATTTTTGCTAGGTTATTTTCGTGAAACAAAAGAATTATCCTTAATATAAAATCTTCATAAACGATCTTTATCGGCTCCTGAATAATCAATATTTACCCTTTTAGTAGCAATAATTTCATTCTGGTTAAGTTCTGGTCTGTCTTCTAAATAAATTAAATTACTAGTAGTTAAATCAATATTATTAAGTTCTATATCAATATTTAAGACTCGACATAATTTTCCGGGACCGTTAGTGTGATAGTAAATTTTTTTTCTTTCATCTTGGTGAAAACTAAATGGAATGGTGTGGCTTTCCAAAGGTTCAGCAGCACGAATTAATACTCCTTGCGGGTCACCTTTGACTGAGGAAGCAATATTAAAACAATAATAGGTGTTGTAAATAAGATAAATATAAGCACAACCACCACGGTTGTATAAGGCGGCGGCTTTTCATTTAGACTTGTTTTCTTGGTGGGCATGGCAGGCTCGGTCAATTTTGCCATTATAGGCTTCGGTTTCAACAATTCTAACTTTGATAATTTTACCATTAATATTTCTTACTAGTATTTTACCCAATAATTTTTGGGCTAATTCTACTGCGTCAACAGTGAAAAAACTAGGATTAGTAATGCGAGAACGGTCATCTTTTGTGTTCATATTATTTTAAGAGTTTTTGCAAAATTGAAGATAAAGATTATTTAACTTTTTCCTTAAAGAAAAATCAAAATCTTTTTTCAGTTCAATTACTTGGTAAGTTATATTTTTCAAGGCTAAACTTAATTTATTTTTCTCGTCATATTTCGGGCAAAAAATAGAAAGATTGTCAAAGGAATAATTACGAGCAACATTAGTGGCTTCAATGAAATTTTTGACTACAGGAGCATTCAAAATGGCAGTTATATAATACGCTTCATCTTGGGAAATAAAATTGTCTTCTTTGTCTCGGGAAATATATTTTATATGGCTATCAAATAGAGGCATTTTTTCTTCTTGTCATGGCGTCTTTATCTTTCTGAAATAACTTGCTATTCACTTGGTATTGTCTCGGCAACAGACATAATTTTCTGCGTACGTATATTTTCCTACTCTTAATAAACCATAATTTTCCGAAACATTTTGAACTCTTTGAGAGTATTGGCTTTTTTGACTTAACAGGTTTTTAATTTGATGAATATAATCAGACAGTTTGGGTCAAATATTTATAATTTTGTCGATAGGTAGTGGTTGTTTGTCTCTTTTTTGTATATCATAAGGAAAGAAAACTCACTCAGTTTCTTTGTCATTATTTTTAAACCAAGAAAGGTTAGTAGTTGTTATATAAGGATACATTATCTCATTTTCTAGTTCTATTGAGGAAGACAGGTTTTCACTTGTCTTGATTTTTTTGCCTTTTTTGTTTCTGACAAAGTAAGAAATTGTAGACGAGCTTTTTTTTTCATAGAAAAAGCGACAAATATCTTTTCTGGTTACAGAAACTCCGGTGCGAAATTTATAGGAGAATTCTCCTTGAATTAGTTTAAAGTTCTCTAATTCTTCTTTATTGCCCACCACAGAAAAAGCATTAGTGTTTTCTTGTATAGAAACTAGCAGATTACTTTTTCTATTTTGTAATTCCTCTTTGGAGAGGAAAATAACTTGCTCGACGCCTTTCTGATACTCTACTTTTTGAGAAGAATAAAAATAAACCCCGAATTTTAAATCAACTTCTTCAAAAGATTTTTTAACCTTGTCAAAATTAAAGTATTTTTGCAAATATAGCCTTTTGCCATTTTCTAAAATAAAGGGACGAAATCCTTCATAAGAAGCATTAAACAAGAGACTTTTAGGCATAATAAAGCCTAAGCAACCAGTTTGGTAATTAAGTTTTCGTGAGGCAACCACATTTGCCATCAAAGCACAAACATTTAAATTATTACCGCCAATATTTCGCGAAACCCCAAATATAGATTTAACATTTTTTAATAATTTAATGCGATTACGATAATTTTCTGGCAGGTCAATCCAAGATATTCAAGGAGGATTACCAATAATTAAATCAACATTTTCTATTTGAGAAGCCTTATAAAACTGTTTAATAATGTTAATTCATATTCCGTCTCACTTTTTTTTGTTTAATTCGACCAATTGAAAGGCCATTTTTTCAATATGTTTTAATTCTTCTTCTGAGGAAATTCCGAGGTCCTCACGAAAAATTTTAATTATATTTTCAACTTTTTCTCATTTAATATTTCTAGACAATTTTTCAAAAAAATCGTCTGATAGATTGATTTCCATAGGGAGATAGATTTCAATAATTTCTCCGATTTGCGTATCTAATTGATAAAAAAAATATTTTTTAATGCAAACATAACTACAAGTTTAAAAAATTCCAATTGAAAAGATCCAAAAATCCTCATGGACGCATTAACTAAAATCAAACAAGTAAATAAAGAAAACTTACGCCAATTTCTAATCAGCGACCACCGAGATTTCAATGTCCTTACCCTCTCTTTTAAGCAAATCCCAAGCACCCAACGCACATATGTAAGTATATCTAAAAATAGTGCTAAAAGTTTCTATTTAAAAGATAAAAACAAGCCCACTAAACCAGCATCACTTAAACCCCAAGAAAAAGTAAAGCCGGGAATTAAGCCTTCACATTTAAAGAGAAGCAAATCTCTGTCGGATATTCCGGCGGCTCCTGAATCTATTCCCTTAAAAAGAACTGCTTCGCAACCTGCCCTAAAACAGCCTAATTTAGCTAAGCAAATAGAGCAATTAAAGCAAGAATTAGTTTTTAGTCAGCAAACCGCACAAAACTATCTCACTAATCTCCAAAAAGCCATTGCTGAATTAGACCAAAAAGAGCAACAGTTAGATTCGGTAAATCAGGATTGATTAACCTTAGCCCAGAAACAAATTGATAACTTAAAAAAAGCGCCTAATGTTCGTATCGCTGAACTACAGCAAGAATTAAAAGAAACTGTCAAAGATGCCACCCAAGAAATTACCCGCCAAGAAACTGAAAACAAGCAATTAAGGAATAAATTAAACCAAACTCAACAGCAAAATCAAGACCTAAATCAGCAAGTAAAAGATTACCAAAGAGCCGCAGAACTAAGGATAAATAATACCGAGAGCATTAAAGAAACTAATTCTTGGTGAGACTGAGGACCAGTGTTTTTACTCGCCGCAGTTTATTTACTAGCCACCTGATTAACCCGAAAGGAAAAATATTATGACTAAATATAACTTTGAGGAGTTTAAACAGTGATTAGAAGAAAAACCGGAAAGACAAGACGGATTAAGATGAACTGATGTGTTTCCGTTAATAAAAAATCGATTTGACGCTTTTGTTGAAGGAAAGGATGATTTTGCCGAAAAAGGTTGGATTTATACCCAAACAGTAGCCCAAAAGTGAAAACAAGAAGTAGACCAGAGAGAGAGAGAGAGAGAGAGAGAGAGAGCAAAAGGGGGAAGAGGAAAATATATATATGAGGTAAAAAAAGTATGAGTATTAAGAATGTATTATTAATAGGTAGAACCGGAGGAGGAAAATCAACTCTCGCTAATGTTCTAATAAACAAAAATGGAAATTTTGAAGAAGTATTTAAGGAGTCTGCTGGCAGCGTTAGTGAAACCAAAAATGTCCAGATTAAGGAATTTACTGTTAATCTTACCGAGGATGGTAGTGAAAAAGTGCGTTATTTAGTAATTGATACAGCAGGATTTGGTGATACTAAACTTACTGATAAGGAAGTATTACAATTAATGTCAGAAATGGTTAAAATCATTGGTGATGACGGATTAATTCAAATCTTTTTTGTTACTAACAGTCGCTTCACTGAAGAAGAAATTGATGCTTATCAATTGCTAGAATCAGTTATTTTTGATAATCAGGTTAGCAAATACACTTCTATTGTTAAAACCAAATTTCCCGAATTTGAAAACGAAGCCAAATGTGAAGAAGATAGGCAAAAGTTTCGAGCAGAAAATCCCGAATTGGCTAGGATATTCAATGCTAACAAAATAATTTATGTTAATAATCCACCGTTAGTCGGTCGTCCAGCAGTAGTGGAATTAAATAAGGAAATTAGAGAAGAGTCAAGGAAGAGATTATTGGCTAATTTAGGGAAATATCATAGCATTTATCAACCAGGTAATTTAAATACACTTAATCAGAGAATTAACGGTTATAAAACTCAAAAAGAAAACTGGCAAAACCAAATTAATAATCTCAATAGTCAAATCAGTTCTGCACAATCTAATTATCGAAGTCAAGTTAATTCTTTGGAAAGTAGACATCAACAAGAAATGCAAGCATTAGAACAAAGGAGGCAAAACGAGTTAAATCAAATCAGGGAGAAATCTCGTTATGGATATATTGATAACGGAAGAGAATATTGAAATATTATGTATACTTGAAATAAAGATGCATCAATTTTAAGTGCAATTAATCCAGTATGTATGGATGATTGGATAACTTTAAGAAGTGATTTTGATTCTTCTTTACAGGGACTAGATATTCCTTTGCGTTATTATAGTTATCCAGAAGCAAGCAATAAACTAGTTTCAGTGTTAATTAATTTAGCAAGAAACGCTTGGCATATAGAAATCATGAATAATAGATATTTTTTTTATTATACTCCTCACGAAGAGAAAAAATCATTGGAATGAAGATATAGAGATTCGAAGTCAAAGATAAAAGATTTTTTTAATTACAATCTTGAAAAATCTGATGTCGAATCTGGTTTATACATTTGAGTTTACAAAAATAGCGACTATAATGCTGACACAAAATTCAAGATTGGCACAAAGTATCATTCTAAAATTGAAGATGTTAACCTTGAAAAGGCTTTAAGAGAAGCATCTGAAGCCAGAGAATACGAGATAAACAATCAAATTGAAAGAATCAAGAAAGAAAATCGTGATCGGGAAAACCGTCTTTGGCAAGAAGTAGAAAACCAAAAACGCTTAAATGAACAAAGAGTTGCCCAAGAAAAGCAAAATATTCAAGCTAGTCTAGATTTAGCACGACAAAACAGTCAAGCAAGAATTACTCATGCCCAGCAGCAGATAAATAATGCTGAAAGCAACCTTGAGCAACAAATTCAACTACAAACTAATTTGCCAGGCATTGTTTCTTTAACAGGAATGATAGCAAAAATGTTTATCGGGAATTAGAGAACTTCTTAACAAAGTCTTTCTTGACAACTCCTCGATTTTTTTTAAAAACGAAATAATTAACTTTGTAATTTATTAATAACTTCTGCCTAAATAAGCATAATTATTGGCCAGAGAAGAACAAAAAAAACATTTTTCTTTCTCTCCTGGTTTTTCGCTCAAAGACAAACAACGAATACTATAAGCCGATATTTTTTGAGGAATAACTTTTTCACAATCTAAATTATTACAAAAAGGGATTAAAAACAAGCCTTTCATAACTTCATTTACTTTTTTTTCTAACTCCGAAAATTTATTTACTGGGAAAATATGTTTATCCCTAAAATCAGCACTTTTTTGATAAATATTTTTTTGAAACTCTATTATTTCTTGCTTAATAACCTTGATAATTTTACCTTTTTTAAATTCTTTTTTTACTGAACTGACCGTTTTTTCATGCTCTGTGGTTAACTGTTCTTTGGTCTTATTCTCTAAATTATATTTTTCTAGATTTTCTGCTAAATTGTTTTCAAAATTACGAAGAAAATTTTTTTCTGTTTCGCTATTTTCCAAACTAATAATAATTTCTTTTTTCACATCGTCTCTTCTTTTTAGAGTAATTTTTTTTTCTTCTAAATCCTTTGGACCCAGAATTATTTTGAACGGACAGCCTTCTTTATCGGCTTGGATAATATTTGATTTAGCCTGTTTGTATTTGTTATATAATTGGCATCGAAAAATGTTTAGTAAGTCACTTATTTCCTGGTAATAGTTAACCAACTCTTCATTTTCTCCTCTCAGAACAAAAGCGATTTGCACCGAGGCTATATCAAAAGGTAAAATTATTCCTAATTCGTCATTATGGGTTTTGGCAATAGCCCCAATTGCTCGGGTAGAAGTACCCCAAGAAGTAGAAAAAGGGTGTTTTAGTTGGTCATTTCCATCGATGCTTTGAAATTCGATATTCATTGCCCGACAAAAATTATCCCCGAAATAATGACTAGTGGCTAATTGTAAACATTGACCATCTGGAAGCAAGCATTCTACGGTATAACTTTCCTGTGCTCCCGCAAATTTTTCATTTTCACTTTTCTTTCCAGCAACAATGGCAAGACATAAACTCTTTTCCACGTAATTTTGATATTCTTGCCACATTTTTCAGGCAAATTCTTGGGCTTCTTTGGCAGTTTCGTGTAAAGTGTGCCCTTCTTGTCAAAAAAATTCGGTATTTCGCAAAAAAGGCTTGGTGTTTTTCTCAGTGCGAAAAACTTGACACCATTGGTTATAAAGAAAAGGTAATTCTTGATAACTTCGTAAAGTTTGCCGAAATCAATCATAGAATAATACTTCACTAGTGGGTCGCAAAACTAATGGTTCAGTTAGTTTTTTCCCTCCAATTTGCTGAACTTGAAAAAACTCGGGACTAAACCCTTGAATATGTTGTTTTTCTTTTTGAAAAAAACTATAAGGAATTAAAGTTGGTAAACTAACATTTTTTACCCCGTATTTAGCAAATTTTTGGTTTAAAATATTTTGAATATTTTGCCAAAGTATTAAACCATTAGGAGGAAAAATAAAAGAACCCTTGGTTGGTCCCGGAAAAAATAAACCACTTTCACGGAGAATTTTATTGTATTCGTCTTGTTGTTTATTCACAAAAATCTTTTATAATTTAAATTTTTAATTGTTTTTTATAATAAATACCAAGTGCATAGAGGTTAATTTTGCTCTTGTTTTTGGTTTCTTTTTACTAACCAAATAATTAAACCAATTATCGCTCCAATGATTAATAATCCTATTATAGTTTCCGTGATTCCTTTTCCTTTGTTTCCTGATCTATAATTTCGATAATCATAATTATCAGTTTTTTCGCTTTTTTCAGCCTCTTTATTAATTATTGATTCTATTTTATTTTGTCTACTTTTAAGTTCAGTTAAAGAATTACTTTCTCTCAAATAATCCATCCAACGACTATTTTTTAAATGAGAAGGTAGTTTTTCTTTTACCGAAGAAGAATATACTGATACTCCATTTTCTTCATAGTATATAATATCATTAATGGCTTTATTTTTAGCATCTTCAAGTTCACGATTTAGTTTTTTCTTTTTATCATATTCTTTTTCTAGTTTATTTATAAGTAAATCAGACTTATTCATAATTGAGTTATGAGAAGAACAATTATTAATTTCATTTCTCCAATTATTTCCTAGTGCTTGCTTCGCTTCTTGTTCAGTAAGATATTCACCGATTAAGTAATGAGTTTCTATTCTGTTAATGGCTCATTCTTTACTATCTTCCAGGCTTTTATTTCTAATATCTTTCATTTCTGCTTCAAATTTTTCTCTCTTTTGTTTGCGTTCTTCTTCTCGTTTCTTCTGCCGCTCTTCACTTTTCTTTTTTCAGTCTTCATCTGTTGATTTAGTTGGACTAGACTTTTCTCTTGGCTGGTTAGTGTTAGTTTGCCCTTCTGGTTTTTTAGTGTCGTTTTCTCTGATTTGTTGGGTTTCTTTTGTCATTTCCTTCATTCTCTCTTCTCATTGTTCTTTTTCTACTTCATTTTCAATAAATTTCGAAAAGCAAGAATCGCTACAAAATTTTTTACCAGTTTTTTTGTCGATAATACAAGTTCGGGGGTCGTCTACTTCTACCTTAAAAAAGCATTGCTCGCAAGTAATAGGATTATCCCGATAAGTCGTCTTTTCTTGGTTAATTTCGTTACGAACAGCCTCATGTGCTTCATTCATTTCCTTTCTAGCCTTTTCAAACATTTCGTCCATTTCCTTTTTAAATTTCTCGTTGTCTTCTTTCATTCTTTTTTTGGTTTGTTCTAATTCTTCTGCTAGTCTCTCGTCTGATTCTTTACACTTCTTTTCAAATTCTTCTATTGCTTCAAACATTCTTTGCTGAAAACTAATCGCTTCTTCCACTTCTCTTACTAATTCTTCAACATTATCGTTATCGTTTCCATTATTGTTATTTGCTGCTTCATTAATGATTTCTTGGACGTTTCTCAATTCTCTTCTTAACTTCTCGCTTTGTTGGCTACTAAATCCTAATCTGCTCATTATCTTTCCACTTGGTTGATGCCAATAATCGTTGTTGGTGTTCAAGGCTCAATTTTCTTTTTCAGCAATAATTTTCTCGACAAATTTTTCTATAATTTCTTTATGACCTTGGGAAGTTAATCCACCCTGGGCAATATAAAAATGCTCGTCTTCCATCATGTCTGGGTCAGTATGAACAAAATTCCCCCTTGAGTCAACAACATAACTATCAAGATTGTTGAGTAAGTAATTTTTATTTTCTTCTTTATCTTGGCTCATGATTTAAAACACTGCCCTCCTTTCTAATTTATTCTCTCTCTCTCTCTCTCTCTTGCTTATTAAATTTCCAGTAAGTTTTTTTTATTTCGGCTCCCGGGACATTTTTGTCTATTCCTAAAATTTCGTAATAATCTTTCATAATCATTTTCATATATACTATATATATTATTTTAACCAATTCATTCCCCAGTTAATCGGAGATTTGAAGTTGAGGGCTTCTTGGCTAGGTTGGGTTAAATGAAAAGTCGGCAAATTAAATGAAAGAAAAAGTTTTTGTCTAAAATTATTAATATGGAAAAGCGTCCAATTTGGAAAATGTCGCGAGCCTTGGAATTTTCTTTGCTCGGAAACAAAAAAGAGTTTAGTCGTGGTAAAAGACGAATCACTCCTCCGGGTCAGCATGGTAAAAAGAAAATTAAAAGAAAAAAAATTTCTCCTTATGGTGTTCAAAATAGAGAAAAGCAAAGAATACGGTTTTCTCGTGGTTTAAAAGAAAAACAACTAAAAAATCTTTTTCTTAAATTGGCAGGAAAAGAAGGTAATACGGCTCAACTCGTATTAACTCACTTAGTATCTCGCTTGGATAATTTAATTCTTCGTTCTGGTTTAGTCAGCACTTACCTTTGAGCCCGTAAATGAGTCACCCAATATCATTTTTTAGTTAATCAAAAAAAAATAAACAAGCCCGGTTATTTAGTAAAACCAGGAGATATCATTACCTTAGAAGAAGAAATGAAAAATAATAAATTAATTCAACAGCAACTTCAACAAAACACCAAGGCTCCTGGTTTCTTGAAATTAGATAAAGAAAAACTGGAATTTACTTACTCTTATTACCCTTCAATGGAAGAATTAGAAAAAGAGATTGAAGGAATTGATTTCTCTTCAGTGGTGGAGTGATATAATCAAAGAATTTAGCCCCAACAATTTCTAGCTAAAGAAATGTTTCTTCCTGGTTAGTTGGATAAAAAATTAAACTACTTATGATTTCACTAGAAACTTGAAGAATGATTCAAGATAAACAAAAAGAATTAGACCAACGCATTTACCAGCAAGCCCAAGTTGACTGAAAATGACGTTCTTTCGCCAATGCCAAAAGGCTAAAACTAAACATTTTAATCGAGATTAGTGAGTTTGCTAATGAATTAAAAACTTTTAAAATCTGGCACAAAAAGGGAGAAATTAACCAAACAAAAGCCCAAGTAGAATTAGTTGACTGTCTTTGTTTTTTTTTAGGACTTTGAAATATTTACCAAATTGATTTTACTAATTATCAATTTTTCTTCCCTGCTGAGAAAAAAGATTTTAATGACTTATTAACCCAATTCTTTTCCCAAAGTGAAAAATTAACTATTTTGAAAAAAACAAGAAAATTGTCAAAAAAAGCCCAACAAACTTATTATGATTGGCTACAAATTTTTAGCGAGATAACTCTAAAACTCCAAATGAACGAAAAAAAACTGCTAGACGTTTACAACAAAAAAAATAAAATCAATCAACAAAGAGTAATTAGAGGATATTAACAGCAAAAGTTTTTTAAAGATAAGAAATTTGTAAAAGATTTCAGCAGAAAAAGAAAAATTCTAAAAAGAAATTATCCATAATTTAAATCTTGAAAAAAACTTGAACTTTATTGTTATTAATTAATAAAGATTGCTTTCATGTCCAGTTTTCTTTCAAATTTAGTCAAAAAAATATTTACTTGTTTACTTGTAAAATTTATTTATATGCAAAAAAAATATTTACGAAAAGACAGCATTGAATTATCCTGCGGTAGTCAAGCCAAACCAGAAGAACGAAGAAAATTAACTTATTTAAGAGGAAAAGCGGGTAGTTTTTTGTTAGAATTCAGCAATAAAGTCAAGGAAAAAGAAATAGAAGGTTGAAAAACAGTTAATGTGAAAGTTAAAGTTCTTTCCAATGGAAATTATGAATTTGATGTTAAAGGTAGAATAACTTCTGATCTAATTAAAAGAGCAGCCGGCGAGAAAAAAATAATTAGCCAAGAGGAATTAAAAAAAATAGCAGAAATACAATTACCTTATTTAAATACAGAAGATTTAGAAAAAGCCCAAAAAACCATTGCGGGAACAGCCAAAAGTGCTGGTATCAAAATTGAAGGACAGTAAAAATTGAATAAAAAGCACAGTTAATTAAGCAATGAATTGAAAAAACTAAAAAGGGCAAATTTTATTATGATAAAAATAATTTGCTTTAAAATAAATTATATATAAGTTTATACGCACATTTTATTTTTTTCTTTTTTATTTTCTAATCTTTCTAATGCTGAACTGGTTGATTGGTTGATGCTTGCTATTTCTCAACGAGCCGCCTCAACTGCACTAGCCGCTGAATTAGCACTTTGTTTATTTGCTTCATCAAGTTTATCTTGTAATTTATCCATTTTTTTCTGGGCTTCATCATTAATTTCTTTTATTCTTTTTTCTTTTTCTGCCAATTCATTTGCTAAATCTTTTTTCATTTTATCTTCTAGGTCTTTTAAATCCTGTTGATGTCTGGCTTGAATAGCGTTAATTTGAGCTTGATGACTAGCCGCTTGATTAGCAATTCTTTGTTGAAGTTCTGCCATTTGGGCTTGCATTTTTTCTTCCTCAGTTTGGTAATTTTCTACTCTCTCATTTAAAGTAGCAAGATTATTAGGTCGATAAACTTCTCGACAATTATTTATTAAATGGGCTAATAATCTGCGTCGAGATTCTTCGCATATTTCTTTATTAAGTTCAATTTGTCTTCTCAATCTTGTTCCACTACCACTCAGATTCACTGGCGGATTATCAACATACATAACTCGGGCATTTCTTATTATTTCAAAAAGTTCTCGGTTTTCATTTCTTAAAGTTTGACGATCTCTTTCGCATGCTTCTTCATCCTCGAATTCTGGAAAATGAGTGTGAACAATAGTAGTATAACTCGCTACCTGATAATCAAAGAGAATTTGACTTAATAAATTATAAGCCTTGACTTCTTCCCTGGTAAATCTGCCACCCGTCACAAAGAGAATTTGGTTTAAGCCATCTCTAATTTGATTAGACATTTCAGCTATTTTTCGGAGAACTCCTTGTTCAGTCAATTTAGTATCACAGAGACCTACTGTGTCGACAATTATAAATCTAATTCTTTCATTGCCATTTTCGGTGAGATTAACTTCAAACTCTTCAACTTGATTTTGCCGAGTTTCGCTGGTCATTCCAGCACTCTCAGAAAAGACCTCTTCAAAATTGTTGTTTCTGTTCATTAATACATTGGCTAGTGTGGATTTCCCGCCACCTGTTTTTCCTAATAATAGCACTGTTCTTACATTCATATCATTATTTATATATATTTTAATGCAAACATAACTACAAGTTTAAAAAATTCCAATTGAAAAGATCCAAAAATCCTCATGGACGCATTAACTAAAATCAAACAAGTAAATAAAGAAAACTTACGCCAATTTCTAATCAGCGACCACCGAGATTTCAATGTCCTTACCCTCTCTTTTAAGCAAATCCCAAGCACCCAACGCACATATGTAAGTATATCTAAAAATAGTGCTAAAAGTTTCTATTTAAAAGATAAAAACAAGCCCACTAAACCAGCATCACTTAAACCCCAAGAAAAAGTAAAGCCGGGAATTAAGCCTTCACATTTAAAGAGAAGCAAATCTCTGTCGGATATTCCGGCGGCTCCTGAATCTATTCCCTTAAAAAGAACTGCTTCGCAACCTGCCCTAAAACAGCCTAATTTAGCTAAGCAAATAGAGCAATTAAAGCAAGAATTAGTTTTTAGTCAGCAAACCGCACAAAACTATCTCACTAATCTCCAAAAAGCCATTGCTGAATTAGACCAAAAAGAGCAACAGTTAGATTCGGTAAATCAGGATTGATTAACCTTAGCCCAGAAACAAATTGATAACTTAAAAAAAGCGCCTAATGTTCGTATCGCTGAACTACAGCAAGAATTAAAAGAAACTGTCAAAGATGCCACCCAAGAAATTACCCGCCAAGAAACTGAAAACAAGCAATTAAGGAATAAATTAAACCAAACTCAACAGCAAAATCAAGACCTAAATCAGCAAGTAAAAGATTACCAAAGAGCCGCAGAACTAAGGATAAATAATACCGAGAGCATTAAAGAAACTAATTCTTGGTGAGACTGAGGACCAGTGTTTTTACTCGCCGCAGTTTATTTACTAGCCACCTGATTAACCCGAAAGGAAAAATATTATGACTAAATATAACTTTGAGGAGTTTAAACAGTGATTAGAAGAAAAACCGGAAAGACAAGACGGATTAAGATGAACTGATGTGTTTCCGTTAATAAAAAATCGATTTGACGCTTTTGTTGAAGGAAAGGATGATTTTGCCGAAAAAGGTTGGATTTATACCCAAACAGTAGCCCAAAAGTGAAAACAAGAAGTAGACCAGAGAGAGAGAGAGAGAGAGAGAGCAAAAGGGGGAAGAGGAAAATATGTATAAATGCCTTAAATGCCAAAAATCAGCTAGTACTTTTGATAATTGTCAGCATTGTCCAGAATGTTATAAACAAGATCCCGAAGCAGCCAGAATTAAATTTGAGCAATCGCAACAACAGCAAGAAAGGAATTCTATGATAAACGCCCAACAATGATTACAGGAAAATTTTCCTACTCCAGAAAGCAAAAAAGCCGTAAAGATTTTAGCCATTAGAGATGGTGGTGGGATACCAATGGATACCGGGTTAACTAGTGAAGAAATTAATATGGTTAATTTAACCGGAGAAATGGATCTTAATGATTTCCCTAATTTGGAAAAGTTTGTTTTATCAAGTCTCACTGGTCAAAAAGTAAACTTAATCAAATCTGAAAAACTTACTAAACTAACCCAAATTCACTTGAATAACTGTCCTGAACTTACTTTTGCTGATTTCAGCCATTGTTCAGAATTAAGTTGAATTTTGGTAAGAAATTGTCCTAAATTGAAGTTCTTTACTTTCTTAGATGCTTGAAAACAAGAAATCCAAAACCTAAAAACCCAGTTAACCGAGTATGAAAACCAAGAAAGCAGTGCTAGTATGCCTGGTTCTTGAAATGAAACTACTAGTGACCCCAGTGAACCCTTAAACACTAAAATCCAAAGAAAGAAGCAAGAATTAGCTAACTTACGCACTGGTAGCAAGAAATCTACGGCTCCACTCCGTAAAGAAATTGAACTCTTAGAAAAAATTCAAACCTTAGAAAACCAAATCCAAACTCACACCCAAAAAGAAGCCAACTATCAACAACAAATTCGCCAGAAGGAACAACAAATCACCGCTAAACAAGAGCAACTAACTCGCTTACAAGAAGCCAGAAACCAAGCTGAAACTACCCTCAATAACACTATTACTGGCTTAAATCAACAAATAGAAAACTTAAAAAAAACCAAGCAAGAAGACAAGGATAAACTCACTCAGGAATTAACCAATTTACACACTAATAGTGAGCAAACTATTACTAATTTGCGACAGGAGATTACTCAGTTAACTAATACCTCTAAGCGAGAAAAAGAAGCCCTACAAAAGCAAGTAAATCAACTCCAAATTGACTTAAAAACTAAAACAGAATCTGAAAAACAATTACAAGAGCAAAAAAAAGTTTTGGAAAAGCAACTAAAAGACTTAGAAAAAGAGAAAAAAGATACTAAGGAAAGGCTTTTAAAAGAAAGACAAGAAGCTCTCCAAGAGTGAGAAAAAGAAAAAACTAATCTGGAAAAGCAAATCACTCAATTAAGCCAAGAAAACACTACCAAAGAGAAAACTATTAAAGAAAATAAAACTGCCCATAGCCAAGAACTAACCAAGCAACAGCAAAAACTTAAAGACACTGAAAGCCAACTCACCCAGCAAATCCAAGAACTAAAAAACACCTTAGAAGCCAAAGAGCAAGAATTCTCCAGCCAAACCACTGAATTCACTAGCCACAAAAACCAAACTAATGAACAATTACTAGCCAATCAAACTGAACTAACCCGCAAACAAAAAGAACTCACCAAACTACGCTTAGAAATAGTTAGTTTACAAAGCCAACTAAAAAAAGTTAAAGTAAAGCCCAAAAAAAAAACTGCCCCACCCTCAGCCACACCAATTAACCCTTGATTACTAGGAACTATTTTAGTAGTAGTAATTGGCGGATTATGATTAATTGAAAGGAGGAAAAAATAATGGGAATTAAAGATACTGTAAAAGAATGAGCTTCTGAACAATGAGATTATTATGTTAAGCAACCAATTGCTAAGAAGACTGAAGAGTTAGAAAATCAAGCCTCTCAAAAATGAAGTGAATACAGCGGTAAAGCTCAAGAACAAGCCAACAAACCTTTTGACTATTACAAAAAACAAGAACCATTTTATAGAGGGTTGTTTTGAATTGCTGTAGCTCTGCTACTGATACTTTGGATTATTAGTGGGAGTTAAAAATAATTTAAAATGCTCAAAAAAATTGCCACTTTTAAAGATAAAGATACTCATGACTTCTTTTTTGGTAAGAGGATTAAGGAATGAGAAAAGTTTTCTGAATCAGCTCGTTCCAAATTGAAGATACTTAACAGAATTGGTTCACTACAAGAGTTAACCAACGCTTTTGATGCTCGTCTACATAAACTTCATGGCGACCGAAAAGGTCAATATGCCATTCGCATTAATTCTCAGTATCGCATTTGTTTTTATTGAATAAAAAACTATGCTCATGAAGTAGAGATTACTGATTATCATTAAAATTAAAATATTATGAAAAGCAAAAAACTACCACCTATTCATCCCGGAACTATTTTAAGCAAAGAGTTTCTTATTCCTCGCAAAATTAGCCAAACTAAATTAGCTACTAGCATTAATGTTCCTGTTAAATTAGTTAAAGAAATTTGTCAAGCCAAGAAGTCTATTAATGCTGAAATGGCTTTGCGTCTTGGAACTTACTTTGGAACTAGTGCTGAACTTTGATTAGGATTACAACAAGATTATGAACAAGAATGCCTAGAAGACATTTTAAAAAATCAACAACAACAAATCAAAAAAGAAATTCGCCCTTTCCTTCATTCCAAAGCAACTACTAGATTAAGAAAACATGCTTAATTTAATTAGTTTCTTATTTGCCTTACTCAATTAACAACAAAAAAACACTTTTTATTCACTTACCCTTTATTTTCCTTGTATAAGAAACAAAAAACACACACATTTTAACAAACAAATAAACAAACTAAAATACTATGGGAATCAAAGATTTTTTATGAGGATTAGCCGAGACTGCCATTGATGTCGGTGCTGGCTTTATACCTGGCGGCAAAGGATTAAAAAAACTTGCTAAAAGCAGCCTAAGAGGACTTCGTTGCGGCATTGGTGCTGCTAAAGACCTTTTTGCCGGCGGAGGAGGAGACGGACTTAGTGAATTTGCCAACCAATTCGGCGACTACAAAAAAGGTGCTGACAAAAGAATGGGGGATATGGAAAAAGGACTAAAAGGCATGGGAGACCGAGTAGGTGGCTTAGAAGCAGGAATGAAAGGAATGGGCGACCGCATGGGAAATATGGAAGGAGAAATGAGAGGTCTTGGTGACCGCACCGGAGCCTTAGAAAAAGGCATAGGTAGCCTAAAAGAAGGCTTAGATTCTGTGCGTTCTGATTTAGAAGGAGTAAAATCTGATATTCAAACCCAAGGCAGAGAACTAAAACAGGCTATGGGAGAAATGAAATCCGAACTTGAAGACCAAATTGAACAACAATCTCAAGAATTTAATCAAAAACTCCAACAACAAGACACTAAATTCACCCAAGAAATCAGTCGCATAGATTCCGAAATAAGCAATCTCTCCGGTGAACTCCGCCAACAAAAAATAGAACTCAAAGCTGAAATCCAACAAAAAAATGAAGAAACTAAACGACAACTTCGTCAAGAAATGGAACAGCAAAAGCAACAATTAGAAAATGCGATTAGCCAAGTAGTCCAAGCCCAAAAGAAAGTCAATGAAGCCGTTCAAGAACATCTTAACGAACTGGACGAAAGAATGGAAAAAGTGGAAAAGAAAACTATCGAAAACGCTCGCAAAATCTTTGAAGAAAAACTAGAACGGGAAAGAAAAGACGAAGAACTCGCTGAAGCCATCAAAACTACTAACAGCAAACTAGAAAACCTACAGCAAGAAAAGCAAGACTTATCTGATGATTTCAGCAAATATAAAGGAGAAATTAACCAACAAACTGCTCAAACTCAACAAGACCTAGAAAGCCTTGAAACTGAATACACCCGCCAAACTAAAATCCTTAATGAAAAAATTGCCGATAACCAAGACAGATTAGATGATTATGAGGAAGAAAAACAAAATATTAAACTATCCCAAAAGAAGCTTGACGTAGAATTCCGAGAAATGCTTGAAGAAGTAGACACCCATACCGAACTAATCAATGAACAAGCCACAAAACTAGAATTTGTTGCCCGTGGCATGGAAGAAATTGCTGAAGAAACCCACGAAAGAATCAACAAACTTCATCGGGAAATATTTGACCTTGAGGAACAGACCGAAGAAGCCTTGTTTACTGCCAAAAAAGCAGTCAGGAAAGTCGATAACTTAACCGAAGAACTAGCCAAAGAACGCCAGCGTATTCAAGAACTAGAACAACAGATCGAACGCAACAAACAAGAAACGGAAAAAGTTAAACAAGAAGCCCACTGAGCTAATGAAAGAATCGACAATCTGATAAAATCACAACAACTTTCCGATTTTACTGAGCAGGAATTAGCCTTCAATAAACTCCAAAAAACTCTCCAACTAAAAGCTGATGAAGCCAAACTATTAGCCCAATTAAACATTTTACAGCAATCCCAAGCCACTCTAACCGAAGAACTAGCTGAAAGAGAATGAAAAGTAGGAATTAAAGAAGGTACAGAAATCCAAATACCTCGTCCAGAAGGAATGCCTTTAAATCCTGATTCTCGTTGAGCGAAAACTTTTACTCCTGAACAACTAAGAGAATGAGGATGAGATACTAGACTATTAGGAGATAATGAAACTGCTCCTCTAACTGACCCGGAAAAGAGAGAACCAGAAACCACCCAATCAGGAACCCAAAAAGAAGACAGAACAGAACCAGAATTAGAAGCCAAAATCTACCAATAAATAGAAAGCACCAAAAGCCAACTTTTAGAACAATTAGCCGAAGTTCAAGAACAAATTAAGCAAAATGTTTCCACTGTTGAAGAAATGGCTGAAGAGGAAGAAAAAGGCACAACTTCTAAACCATCAAAAGCGGGAAATCCAAGCCAATCAGTCTCCGCAAAAATAATTCCTCAACAAATTCAAGCCAAACAACAAAAACTTGCTCAATTTAAGCAAGAATTAAGTCAAAATCAACCTAATAGTAGCCAAGCCCAAACTATCCAAGAAAGCATTAGCCAATTAGAAGCAGAATTAACAAAAGAAGAATTAGAATACAAACTCCAACAAACTGAACAACAAATAACTGAAAACCAACAAGAAATCTTAGAACAAGAATGAGAAGAAATTCAGGAAATCCAAGAAGAAGTTTTAGAAGAAGCCCCTGCTCCTGAACTACCTCCCGTGGCTAAGTTAATGGAAGAAGCCGCCCAAGCTGCCGAAGCCGCCGCTGATTCTTCTTCGGAATCTTCTGCAGCACAGCAGAACCAAATGACTTTGTTTATGCTTTACTTGATTATCTTCTTGCTCGAATACATTGTCTACAAAAGGAATGGTTTACCTGGTTTAGTTATCCTGAACATCTGCTTAGCCATCGCTTACTATAAAAAAGACCAAATTCTTGAATATCAACATTTATGGGAGAATTACTTCCTCATAATTGGTTATGTCATGGGTAATGTCCTGGCTTATTCTGCCCCAGAACAGGAAAAATACAAAATGCCTAGTGTAATTGGATTTAACGCCATTATTGCCCTACTTTATACTTATACTTGATATCAAAAACGCCAAATTAACCAAGCTTCTCAAAAAGAATTAACTAAGATTCAAGAAGAAACCATCCAAAAAATCCAAGCACAAAACCAAAACTACGAAACAGAAAGCAAGAAGGTAGAACAAGAATACACTCAAAAACAACAAACAATTATCGAAAAGATAGAACAACAACAAAAACCTAAACAAGAGCAAAGAAAACTAGAAGCAGAATTGGAACAAACTCTAAAAGAAGCCCAAGAAACCGAGAACACTCACCAAAAAGAACAAGCCCAAGAGAAAATCAACCAAATTAAGCAGTCTCTAGCGGAAATCAAGAAAAATCCTCTTACTTCTGCTGTGGATATTGACCTTTTAGAAGCAAAAGAACCCGGCATCAAATCCGAATGAGAAAGAATCAAAGGCTGATTGAAATCAATTATCCCTAGAAATCAAGAAACCAACACTCTCCAAAAACTATCCTCTGTCATTGAAAGTCTTCCTTTAACCGAAGAAGAAGCCAACATTTTAAGCAATTTACACTTAACTCAAGAACAAGTTTTTGCTATCTCTTGCCAAGCGGAAAGAGCAAAATATCATACCAATGAGTTAAAAGAAAACTATCACCAACTAACCAACTTCCAAAAACTTAAACTACTCAATTCCGGATTAGAAGCATTAGGCTTAAAAACCCTAGAAAGCAAGTATACATTAGCCAGAATTCAGCAACAAATCGCCCAAGAACAACAAAACTTTAACTTAACCACAAAGGAAAAAGAAAATATCCTTCGTTTATTAATCACCACTCTAAATTTAACTGAAAACCAACGAAACTTCCTAGAAGAAATGGGAGTAAGTTTCTTTAATGCTGCTAATTGGCGAGTAAGTGAAGAGCAAAAAGATAATTTACTGAAATTTGGCTTAGAAAGGGTTAAATTAACCGAGGAACAAGAAGAAAAACTAGCCACTTTGCACCCTGATGCTTTTAAAACTTTTGCTTTTAGCGAGAAACAAAAAACTATTCTCCAAAGTTTAGCCCCTTTAACCAAGGAGTATAAATATTCCCAACAAGCCCTAGAATTAGTGCGTTATTTAAGTCTAAAAAGCAGTAGTTTATCGTTTTTCGTTAATCAAGAAATAATTCCTGACCCCAATACCGCTTTTGGAGAAACTAAAAGCCCTTATTTGCCTTTAAAAACAAAATTCCTCCAAGGAGAACAGAAAATCTTAAAAAAGCAACAAGAAGAGAAAGAAAAACAAGCCAATCAAGAACAAATCCAGGCTGATAAACTATCGATAATAACTTCCTTGTTAAAATGGTATAAAGAAACTGACGAAACACAATTTAACTTAACCTTGGACAACTATGTTGAAATTGGAACACTTAAAGGTTGGCAAAGAGACATTTTGCTAACTTGCGGCCTAAAAACAATTCCTAAGTATAATTTCTTTGAATTGCTAGTATTTGCCGTGGAGACATTTACTGAGCAAACTTTTGCGGAATCCTTAGAAGAAAATAACTGGCTAGAAGAATACTATCAAGAATACTTAAACTCTCTGGCTAACCAGGAAATATCTATCAACAAAATTATCTGAGAAAAATATGCTTCTTCTCGCACTCCAAAAGAAAGAGAAATCCTGGCTAACCTTAATTTAGAAGAAATAATAAACGAACAAATTAACCGACACTTAAACACTTATCAGCCAGTAAAGGATAAAGACTGAGAGAAATGGAAAGATATTAGTTTGGATTTCACCACTAAACTAGTTAAAGAGTGAAAAAATAACTCTTTTTCTTATGAAACCGCTAAAGAATGAATTGACATTGGCTTAAAACCCGAAGAAAGCAACTATGCTAAATGGCTAAGAGACATAATTGAATTAACCCCTGAGCAAGTATTAAATGAAAGTGATAGTGAAGAATTAAGGAAAAAATATCAAGAATGACAGCAAGAAAATCAACCCAGCAAGCCTACTTCTTCTACTTCTCGCTATGATGACCTATTTGCCAATCTAAATCAAGAAGAAGCCGAACACCAAAAAAAGAAAAAAAGCCGTGAAGAAACCCGCAAAAAACTTGATGAACAAGAATTCTCCCGCCGACAAGCCAACCTCTTTGAGAAGGATCGCAAACTTAAAGGGGAAGAGGAACGTTACCAAAGAGAAAAAGAACTAGAAACTCAAGAAACAGAGAAAAAAAGACAACTTCGTGAGGCTCGAGATAAGGAATTAGCCGAACAAGAAGAAAAACGTTTAGCCGCTAGAACAGAGCAAATAGAACGAAACAGGAAACTTGCCGCTGAAGCTCTCAAAACTAAGCAAAAAGAAATAGAATTAGAAGAACAAAAAAAACGCGAACAAATTGAAAGATTAGAAAAAGCCAATAAACTCGAACAAGAACGTTTGAAAAAGAAAGCTAAATTACTTGAAGAAGAAACCAAAAAAAGACTGGAAGCCATTGCTCTCGAAGACCAAGAAGCCCGCCAAAAAATAGAGAAAGAAATGGAACAAAGAAAGGCTTATTTAGAAGAAGAAATGCTCGAACAAAAACGAAAACACGAACGCGAATTAAAAGTGAAAGAGCAAGAACTAGAACGAAAGAAGAAAGAACAACAAGCTGACCTAGAAAAAATGCGTCAAGAAGCAGAATTAATGGAAAGACAAGAACAACAAGCCAAACAGCAACAAGAACAAATGAGAACAATTGCTCGCCGGCAAGAAGAAATTGACCAGCGAAGAAGACAAAATATGATGTCCTTGGAATTGATTCATGAACAAGCCCTGGATTATGTGCTAGGTTATTTTCCTTTTAAAGATGAGTTTAACAATTCAGTGCAAGGAGTTTCTTGAACCCATAATACATATGCAAATGAATTATACAGTGTCAGAGACTGATTTTCGAGAGGAGCCAGAATTGATATTAGCAAATTCTATGGAGTAGAACATGGTTCTAAACAAAGGCTTCAGAAAAACAGTAGTAATCAATGAATTTACTGAGCAGGTAGACAATTATCCCGAGTAATTAGTTATGTAGGAAGTGGCTTTTTAAGTAAAGAACAGTTAAGGCAAAGGATTAAAGAGAAAATTAAGGATCCAGATATCTTTCGCTAAAATTCTGGTTCAGACAGATTAGATTCTTTTCAAATAAACTAAGAAACAATCCACTTAATTAAGTAATAAAATCCCGCTCATAAAGCCGCAAGCATTAAAAATCAAATCCCTATAACTACAAATGAATAAGTTTTTATTCCTTGATTTACTCCAGTAAAATTACCAGTTAGCACGTCTTTTATTGTTTCCTCTTGAAGTTTTTTGTGAACTCAAGGGAAAATAAGTCTGCCAACGGGAGCTTTTTCAAGTTTATTTCCCATTGCTTCTAGTTTAGGAACATAATTGATTAATTTTTCATTGCTGGCAAAGATGCTTTTTAATGATACTCAAATATCACTAATGCTTATTCTCAATAAAAGCCAAGTAATTAAGTAAGCTAAAAGTAAGCCAACTATTCAAGATATAATACTAATTCAGAGTTTTCGGCTTTTATTTGTTTTTTCTAGTTCTGACATGTTATTTGTTATCCTTTCAACGATGTTCTAGCAAAATATAAGTTTCAGGAGCAGCAAGTTGAGAATTAATGGCTTGGTTATTTATTTCCTCAAATTCAAAAGCAATATGACCAGGGATTTTAGGAGAATTGGCTTCTTTGGTAGTTTTTTGAGTGGGATTTTTAGGGTTGTTTTTTTGCCAGAAGACTATGGCAATTATGCCTATCGCTAAGACTACTATTCCGAGAATTATTCACAGTCATTTGCGGCTATTTTTACTCTCTCTCTCTCTCTCTCCATAATTAGGGTTATTCATTAGTGATTACCTCCTTTACTAGAACCAGGTGTTCCATAGGTTGGTTGGATGATTTTTGCTTCTTGAGTAATTTCTCGTTTGCTATTGATTTGTTCCCAAAAATCATTGTAGAGATTAAGAAGATTTTGGTTTTTGGCTTTTTCCTGAACCAATTGATTTTTTAGTTCAATAGTTTCTTTTTCTTCTTTACCACCAGTTATTTGAAGAAGTTGGGTTTTGTTTTCAATACGTAGTGATTCATCTTTAAGTCTAGATTCTAGTTCTAGTTCTCAGGATACTAGTTCTTCACAGTCATCAAGAGCAAACTCAATTTCTCCTACTAAACTGTTTCCTAATAGCTCTTCTAATTCACTACGAAGTTTGTCTCTTTGTTTACGGAATTCAATGGTTGAAGGCGACCTTTGCTTTTTAGCCTTAATAAATTCTAAGTGAATAATAACCAGATTCTGAATTAGTTTTATTTCTTTTTCTTTATCTGGTAAAAGTCGAGTAAAAATACCAACTATTTTTTCTTTTCTTTGTTTGATTAGGTTAGTTAACTCTTTAACTCTAGCTTCTAGGTAATTTATTTCTTTTGCTTGCTCTTCAAAAATATCATTTTTTTCTGAAAATTTGTTGCCTCGAGTTTTTAGTTCATCTTTGAGTTTTTTTATTTTGTTTAATGGTTCTTCTCCTTCTTCACTTATATTTGGATTAGTGGCAATTATTTCTTCTAGTTCTTTGGTTAATTCTTTTGATTTTTCTAAAAAGTAGCTGGTTAGTTCTGAAGTAGTTTTTTTAGAATTGACTTGCTTTAATTCTTTTTTGTCTCTGATTCTTTCTAGTTCTTTATGTTTATTGTCTTTTGTTTGCAATTCACTTAACTTCGCTTTTAGTTCTTTGACTTTAGAAAGCTTGTTTTCTAACATTATTCTCATTTCTTCACTTATGACAAGTTGATTAGTGGCAATTACTTTCTCTAATTCTTCTGACTTTTCAAAGGCAAGTTTTAAAGCTTTCTTAAGATTGTCATATTTTTGCTTTCTCTTATTAATTTCTACTTCTTTTGCTATGTATTTAACTTTTGTTCATTGTTCATTTAATTCCAAGTTCTTGGTTTGCAAATTGCTTTCTAAACTATAGAACAGATCATTAATTTCCTGAGAATTTTGTGGTTTAGGAAGAACTTTAAAATCCAAAAGTCGACTAGTATAAATTGCTGAAGGATGAATTCGGTAAAGAGATTTATCATCTAAAGTTTTCTTCAAAGGAAGTTTGCGAAATAAATTATGAAATATCCCAGCTTCTTTTTTTTTCTCTTTTGTTGATCTTGCTTTTAATGCTTTTTTCTCTTTTATTTTTTGATATTGTTGGTAAAATTCCGTGTTTACCTTATCTTTAATTTCATCCCATCAATTTCACAAAATTTCTTTTAGCTCACGAGAAGTTGGACGTTGTTTGGGATCAGCATCTAAGCATCTTTTAATTAAACTTTCTAGTAATTGTGGCATTTCAATTCCACCTAAGTTTGGTCGCAATCCCTGGCATATTTTTGAAGCCAAAAAGCTATCATGTGCCAAATGATGATAAGGTGGCAACCCAGAAAATACTTCATACATAATCATTCCAAAAGAATAAATGTCTGCTGCTCTAGTGTATGGTTCACTGGTTAAAACCTCAGGTGCCACATAAGGCAACACTCCATAAACTTTTCCATCACTAGGTTCGTTGGCCGGACGACATAATCCTAAATCAGTGATATAGCATTTAACATGTCCATGTTTACTATTTAGTAAGTTGCCCATATGAAAATCTCGATGTGTTAAATCCTTCTCGTGAATTGAGTTTAATCCATCTGCAATAAAATATAATTGATACAGTTTGTCTTCAAATTCTAGTTTGTCATAATTCCTGTTCAGAAATTGTCGCAAATTGCCACCTTCTATGTAGTCCATAACTATAACATATTCTTTAGTTTTAGGATTTTGAGAAACCCCAAGATATTTTACAACTGCCATGCTATTGATTAATTCATGATAGGTAATTTCGTTTAAAAAATCGACGGTTACTGCTTGAGAATTATTTAAACTTTTTAAGGCAACACTTTTGTCACCATATTTTTCTGGTCTAGGATCTTCTCAATAATTAGTAGCATTTCCCATGACTCAATTTGCCCTATATACTTTACCAAATCCACCATCAGCAATGTGTTCAATCTCCATAAATTGTTCATAAGGAATTCATTTAGTTACTTTTTCCGCAAAAATTTTATGACTTTGTTCAAATTTTTTCAACTTACAAAACTGACATCATGTTCTATCTTCGGAATCTTTTCCAGTATTAGGCTGATCGCATTCTTTACACAGCCCGTATTCTATAAGTCTTCATTTTAGTTTTTTATTGGGTATTAATTTATCTAATCTGTTTAATTCTAACTTATCCTGTAATGATATTTTTTTTTTTTTTTGAAATTAGGCTAATATTATTGATATCTAACTTTTTTAGTTGCTTAATTACTCCCAAACCGAGTTTAGAACCTTTCAAAAATTCTTCGTATTCTTTTCTCCTAAATTCATCATTATAGTCTGCTCATCAAACTTCTCCTTTCTCTTCAAACTCTTTAATAACTTTTAATCAAGCACAATAGTCTAAATCATTAGGTTTTAAGCCAATACTGATTCATTCCTGAGCTTCTTGAACAGTCAAACCTGCTTCTTCTCATTTTTGCTGATAAGTTTTACCTTGTAATTCTCTAGTAAAGTCAGGATGAACACGAATTCATAGCTCTTGATATTCTGCTTTTAAGCGTTTAGCATTGTCTTGCTGCTCAACTTCTTGACTAGTTAAATTTTTTTCACCTCTTAACCAAACACAAAAAGCTCAGTCGGTGACTTCAAAACTTTCCCCTAAAACATCAGCCCATCTTTTAGTGGTTTGATAGTTAAATCTGTTTTTTTCTCAATTATCTTGATAAGACTCAACTGCAAAATACATATGTATATCTTCTCAACTTTTTTTACCTAAACTTTCATCCATAATATAATATTTTAGTATACCACCAAAAACCTACTCAGAAACTTTTTTCTATCTATATATAGTTTACTGGGGAGTTATATATAGATTTTTTTGGTATACCACACTAAAATATAAGTATAGACTGATAATCATGAAAAAGTTTAAAGGCTCTCATACGCGTGTAAATATCTTGTCTTTCATTAATATATTTGAATTGAGGCTGGTAAATTGAGTCCGACAGATAGACCGGTATTTCAATAGTTTCTTCTTTTTGATAGTAATTTCTAATAGTTAATAAATAGTTAATTCTTGCCTGTAAAACCGCAATAGGATTAAGGTCTATTCCAAAAATATTATTGGTAAAATCTCGATTAGTTAATTCTCTTTTTTCTTTATTACAAAGTGCGAAATTATTTTCCGCTTTTTTTTAATCCTCACCTCACAACAATCTGTCAATAATCTTTCCAGATGCTTTGCTTGAACTTTCTCTAAAATCATAATTAGCACAATGTTCAAAATACTTAGCCATATCTTTCTGATTGAGGTCAACTATAATTTTATCAATAACTAACTTTAATTCTTCATAAGTTCTAGGTTTATTCTTTTCAACTTGCTGACGAATGAAATTAAAACACAACTCTGCTGGATTAAATTCAGGTGTATAAGATGGTAAATAGAGTGGCTTAATGTTTTTGCTTTTTAATAATTCTTCAATAGTAGTAAGCTTCAAATCTAGACATGATTTCTTGGCACGATGAACTGAAAGATTATCTAGCAAAAGATAATGTTTTTTATTATTAAGAAGCTGGAGATTGGTAAGAAAATTATGAAAGTTTTTTGTTTTCATCCCTTTTTCAATTAGCTCATAATGAATTACTCCTTTATTTGCTACATTCTGAATACAAAGAATTAGAGTATTGTTATCGCCCTGCCTACCTGGCTTTTTATAACTAGCACGAGAACTCTTGTGAGAATAACCATAACGAGGAGTTTCATTCAAATGGAAACTACATTCATCAAGGGCAAGAATCCGAGGATGAGTTAAACGAGCAATTATCTTTTTAAACTTACTAATTCTCCTAATATGTTTTGCTTGTTCTGAGTAGTGATTAGTTAATTTCTTGCGAGTAATCTCATATTTTTTTAGGGTTCGCAATATCGTATAACGACTTACTTTTTGCCCCATCTTTTTAGAGATATAATTTGCCATTTCTTGTTGAGTAGCAGTTTTGTTTTCTATCCAAAGAGAGAAAATAAGGTCGATAAGAAAAGTTCCACGGATTTTGGACTTGCGACCCCTTTTTTTCTTAGGTTCATTATTTTCTCTTTTTCAATTTCTGATAGTTTTTTCATTGACTTCAAAGATATCAGCTAATTCTTTTGGGGTAAATCTTTCTAATAGTTTAGTTATTTGTTGAGGAGTAGGTTTGACTTTGCTCATTTTTCTTTCGAGTAATTAATCAAACTATTAAGCCAATAATTCCTGCTAAAATTATTCCACTTCCAACAATCAAAGGTCAATAGTTTTTTTTAGGCTCTTGTTCTTGACTGGTATCTAACTTACCATACTTACTTTCATAAGTTTCAGTGGCTTTTTTCTCACTATTCTCAGCAAGTTCTAAGAAATAACTTGCCATTTCTTTTTCTTCTTTGGATAGTTTAGGGTCAGCAGTAGACTTAGCAACCTCCTTTTTTAATGATTTACTAAATTCTTTTAAAGTTAACACTTCTTTCTTGGAAGCTTCTTTGGTTCAGTCAAAGTCTTTTTTACCTTCACTAGTTAAGGCTAATTCCATAGGATACAACTTAGTGTCTTTAGTTCACGCTTTAATAGTGGTGTTAGGAATATCCTCGGCAGCAGATTTGCCTTTTTTGTGTTGTTCTGCTTCTCACAAGGCTTTATGATGCTTATAATGACAGATTGAGGAACAAAAAATAGTTCTCAAACCATAATCCAAAGCCCAACCTTTTCTCATGTCAGGTCACTCTCTTTTTTGGCATTGACGACAAGTTTGTTGACGACTTCTTTTAAATTCCTCAGCACAAGAACAGTTTTCACTAAAATAATGGATTTCTTCATGAAAATTAAGGTCAGAGTATCATATTCTTTTTATGGTGTATTTTCCTATTTTACTATTTCAACAAGAAGTGCCACATCTTTTGCAAGTGTATTCGTTGTGTTCTTGGCTAGAAGTTTTTTCTTGTCTTGGTTGTTCTTGACCAGGTCGTTGATTATCAGGTGAACCTAAATCTTCATTAGCATGAGCAAATACTCATTCTTCCTTATTTCAGTTATAGACAATAAAAGCTAAAACTCCTTGCCTTTTATGTTCTTTTCGAACTGCTTTGGGCTTGTTAGGGTCTTTTTCTATTGGAAACTCACCTGTTATTTTACGATATTGTTCTTCGTTCTTATCTCAACATCCTGAACAAAGTATTCCATCAAGCATATCCTCATGATTATTATTGTTCATTACATAATAAAATGCTTCGTTGGCTTGTTGCCTTTCATATTTCTTATCACATATTTTACAGTAATTGGGTTTCCTTTCTTTTTCTTTTTCCTCTTTAATTTTTCTAGCACATTCTTGGCAAACTAAAAGTTTAAGTGCTATCTACTTTGGTTGCTTCACTAGCCATTTCATTAGTTTTACATTCTTGGCATTTTAGTAATTCTTTGGCACAAGGATCACAGAGATAACCTTCATAAATGGTTCTTTTTTCTTCTCCGATGGTTATCACTAATCCTCTGTGTTCAATATCGTTTACTCGGCACCTACTACATTTAGGTCTTTCATCAGAAACATTGTCTCCTCTATTAGAATTTTGATTATTTGGATTATCTTGTGGGTTAGGTTGGTTATTGGGGTCATCGTCTCGTCCTCGAAATCAAACTACTCTCTCTCTTGCTTTAGTCATATTTGCTCTTTATTCACTTTTACATTCCCCTCTCATGTTCTAAATATATATTCAAAAAGAACTCAGCTTGCTTAATATCATATTGTTCCTCAGGAGAACATTTTTTTCATTCAGAATTGTAAATCATAAGGTCAGCCTCACTCAATTTATCTAGGTTCTTTAGCTGTCAAGCCAGTTTTAATTTTTTAGTAATGTTCATATAATAATATTTTAGATGCTTTAATGTATCTTTTATACAAAAAACAGATAAGAAACTTCTCTCCTGGGATGAACAAAACGCTTTATCTATATAATATTTCGAGCAATGTAAGACCGAAAGTGACTTTGTTTTTTTGTGTTAACAATTTTTAAAAATTCTTGTCTTTTCTTGGTATAAAGTAACCGCAAACATAGTGAGCAAATGTGTTTTTCTTTGTCTTCCTCTTTTTCACTTCAATAAAATAAGAAATGTTTTTGGGAATAATTTTGTTGGGAAAAGGAGAAAGTAAGGCAGAATTTTTTTCCACACTTGAAACAGATCTCGCTTCTTTTTATAGGATAACCATCTTTGTCTATTGGTTTGGATTTTAGTTTTACTACTCTGTTTTTTTCTTTCATAGGAGATATTTTATTAAAAACGGAAATTAATTTTGCACTTTGTAATAAAAAACTGTAAATCTAATTTAAATAATTGTGGTTGCGGGTTTTTTATTTCTTGAAATTGTGATTCATGGTCTTTTTTTCTCTCATAGGAAAAAGGAGTAATATTTTTTTGTGTATTTGAGTTTTGTATTCTTTTGTTGTGTTTCATAATGTCTATTTTTACAATAAATATATAAATCTAGATTGATAGATAAATAAAAATTTTTGAGTAGTAGTTAAAAATAACTATATATATTATACGTGTATGAATGAAATTAAGGAAAATGGAGAATCGAGCCGAACCAAACAACTAGGCTTAAAAGTAAAAGAAGATTTTTATTGAAAAGTGAAAGAAATGGCTTTAAAAAGAAGATGTCATATTGTAGAATTAATAGAAGAATCAGTGGAGTTTTTTCAAAAAAAAAAAAAAAAAAAAAGAGAGAGAGAGAGAGAGAGAGAGAGAGAGCAGAAACGCCCAAGAAGCTGTCATAAAAGTCTAAAAATAAGGGTAAAAAATTATTAAAATTCTTTAAGCATTTGGAAAAGCATTTTAGCAATGAGACAACAAAGTCAAAAAACCCATTGTCCGAAAAACCTAAAATTAGGAAACTAAGTTTCTCAAATTTGCCGTCCTTGCCCTGATTATAATACTATTATATAGAATTTGATATTATGCCAGCAATTAAAAGCCCTAGCCCTAAAATTAAGCATTTAAGATTGAATCCTTTATCTGTTGCTAAGTTTTTTTGAGAAAGAGGAATTGAAATCCCACCTGTTAAACAGCGATTGGTTTATTTCACTTACTTGGAAGCACTAAAACAAGGATATTTGCTTTTTGAAGAAGAGTGACAAGCTTGACCTTATGGTCCAGTAGTTGAATTAATTGTTGACAAAATTTTTGATCATCGCCATAACCTTGCCAAACTTTTTAAGTCTGTAAAAGATATTGACGATGAACTAGTGCTTAATTGAACCGAGAAAGTATTTAAAAAACATCGAAATACTGAACAGGATTTAATCTTCCAAAAAGCCCAAAATAAGCCTTGAAAAGATGCTCGTAAGCCACTTAAATCGGAAAAGCAGAATGCTAAAATTCCTCTTGCTAGTTTAGTCAAGTTTGCTAATGGCAAGCCATCAAGAATAACTACTTAAAATGATTATTGTTTTTGATAAATTGCTTTTAGAATGTATTCATGATCTAACTTTGCACAATCGCTGTCGAAAAAATAAGTTAAGAAGTTTGTTCTCTGTTCTGCTAAATAAATTTGCTGAGTTTAATGACAAAACTTTAACTGAAATTAAGAAAATAAAAAATTGCCATTCTATTAATTATGGTACACAATTAAAAATTATTGATTTCTTTGCCAAGTATGCTAAAAAAAGTCAAGTTAAGTCGTTGGTCTCTGAAGCCAGCCTTTACCAAATAGCCATTCCCAGTACTGAAATTAGATTAATTGGTATCTCGAAACCTAAATATTTCCGCACCAAAGAAAAAGCCTATGACGACTTGTTTTCAGTTCTCTTTATTGATTTTGACCATTCTTTGCATAAGAATGTTCGCCAACAAAAAGCCAAGCAACAACAAGATTTAATTTGTATCATGTCTGAAAAAGACTGTAATTAACACTTTTCCTAAAAGCATTTTACCTACCTACCCTTAATTTTCCTATAAAAGACAAAAAACCCGCCCTTAACTTACAGTTTAGAGCCCAAAAATTAGCCAGAAACATATAACTTATGCTATTCTCCTTTGAATGTTTTAATATTTCGTAAGCAAAAAAACATTATACTTATAACTCCTCTTGAATGTCAAAAACAAAAAAAATTATCCTTCTTGGTTGCCAAAGAACCGGCAAAACTACTTTTTACCGAAAGTTAATTAAAAACTATGCTTTGAAGCAAATGACAATGGCAAAAATCAGTTCTTTGATTAATTATGCTGATTGTCTTATTCAATACAAAAGTAATTATTATTTTCTTATCGATACACCTTCTTTTGTTCTTCATCCGTGCACCGAAATTGAGCAAGCCATCCAAAAACAAAACGAGGAATTAATTAAAGAAAGTGATTTAATTCTCTGAATTATTGACGCAAGCCAAGAAATCGACCAAGCGACGGAAAAGTTAAACAAGTATTTAAGGCAATTTTCCACCCCAAAAATATTAATTTTAAATAAAATTGATTTAGGAGAACAAAAAGAATACCAAATTTACCTTTTTCAACGGCTAGGACAAAGGCACCTTTACTCCTTTTCACAAAAAACTGCTAACTTAGAGGAATTAATGGAAAAAATTATTAGTCTTGTTCCTAGCCCAGATTTTCCAGAGGCAGAAAAAGACAACCAAATCAAATTAACCATTTTTGGCCCCCCAAATTCAGGAAAATCTACTTTATTGAATTATTTACTACAAAAAAATCGTTCTTTAGTTAGTCCTGTGGCAGGAACTACCCAAGAGCCAGTAAAAGATTATTGAAACTGGCAAAACTGGTCCTTTGCTGTGGCAGATACGGCAGGAATTAGCAAATCCTTAATTCAAGAAAAACAAATCTACCAAGAAAACCAAAAAACTTTTCGGCAAAGTGATTTAGTTTGAGTGGTAATTGATGCTACCTTACCTTTAACCAAACAAACCTTTCAAATTATCCATTTAGCCGAAAAACACCAAAAGCCCTTAATTATTATTGTTAATAAATGTGATTTAATTGAAAATAAACAAAAAAAAGAAATCCAAGAACAAATAAACGATAGATTAAAAAGTTTGCGTTATGTGCCAATTATTTTTCTTTCGGCTCTCCAAGGAAAAGGAATTAATTCTTTATTGAAAACTTTTGCTCTCTTACTTGAAGAAAGTCAAAAGCAATTCACTAAAAAACAACTTGCTGAAACAATTGAAAATATGTCCTCTTTTTCTTATAAAGGAGGTAGGTTAAAAATTTATTTTGCTAAACACCAGCCAGGATTAACCCATTATTTCATTTTTTTTGTTAATAATCCTAAATTACTGCATTTTTCTCATCAAAGATATATAGTTAACTATCTACGAAAAAATCTTGCTTTATTACATTTACCAATTAAGTTAATTTTTAAAAAGTCATAAATAATTATGACTTGTGTTTTTCTTAGTATTTTTATTATTTTTTAAAAAAGTTCTACCGAGGATTAGGAGGAAAATCAGCCTGTTGAATTTGGGCTGATTGTTCCTGTTGCTGTTTTTTTTGTTTTTCCCTAGCCCTGATTTGTGAAGGACTTAAGGGTTTGTCTCCGGTTTCTGTCGACAATTTTGTTCAACTGGAATCTCCTAAACTAGGATTTATTGGCTGAATTTTAATAGATAATCTTTTTTGCTTAGTTAATTGTTGCTTGTGGTATTCTATTTGAAGGTCTTTTTGATTTATGTCTTCACTAGTTAAATCAGTTTGAGTTTCTTTTTCCAAAGTTTGGACAGTGCTTTTTAAAGTATTTTTTAATTCTTTAGCGTAGTCTTGAGCAAGTTTTAATTCTTCTTGGAGAGAGGCTATTTGCTGTTCTTGAGTACGAAAACTCAAGTCATTAATTTTCTGCTTCAACTTTTCTATCTTCTCAGCGTTTTTGCCTTCTTCTTGTTTAATATTAGATCTTAGTTTTTCTACTTCTTTTCTTGCTTCTTGTCACTCATAATAATGATTAATTGAAGAGCCAATGTAACCGGATATACCTTCGTTCTCCAACTTAAAAATGTCAGGCAAGTGAGGAGTATTAGTGAAATCAGCTTCCTTATAATCTTTTAATAATTTTTCAAGTTTCTCAACATTTTTACTATCAAGTTGCTCATTAAAGATACTAAACAATTCTTTGAGTTTTTGCAAAATTTTTGTCTCGTTTTCGGTCAATTGCTTTTGCTTTTCTAACTCTTCAACCTGTTCTTTAAAATTTTGTTGGTCAGCAATTTTTACTTGTTTTAGTTCTTCAATTTGTTCTTTTCTTTCTTCCAGCCCTTGTTTTAATTCGTCATACTCAAATTGTAATTTCTGCTTTTGCTCTTCACTATTTTCTAATTTCTTTTGGGTTGCAATTAACTTTTCTTCTAGTTCTTTCTTTTCTTCTTCTAACTGTTTTTTTCATTGCTCATCACTGACTTCTTTTAACTTATTTTCCAACTTTTGAATCATTTCTACTAATTTTTCTTTTTCTCTTTCCTCACTTTCTTTGGAACTTTTGTTAGCATTTTTAATTTGGTTCCTTTTTATTTTAATTGTTCCTCCATCAGCAGCATTAATGTTAACTATTAATAATCCCCCTTCCTCAGGAACCTCAAAGGTCTCTCGTCGATTTCCGGTAGCAGTGACCCCATATTCAACAGTTCCACCTTTGGTTAATTTTATTTCAGCATAATAATTATAAGAAGTTTTGTTTTTATGCCCTCCCTTAGTTAAGCAGCCTAAGCAAAGCCTCTGCAAGTCTTCATGTTTCTTACCAGGCAAACCAGATTTTAATTGTTGATATAAATCATTATCTAGTGAACCAATATAAGAAACAACATTATAATCTAATTTGAAGCCATCAAACTTGGTTAATTCTTCTAACTGCTTGTTAAACGAATAATCAAAGTTATTATGAAGTTGTGGACAATTAGCAATAGCAAACTCCTCTATTTCATTATAACTGAAATTCAACTCTTTCAATTTTGGGCATTTTTTTATTACTAATCCAGTCAACTTACCTCAATTATCCCAATTTCCTTCCACATTTATTTTTTCCAAACAAGGAAAATCATCAATTAATAATTGACCAGTTATTAATGTTTCTTCTTCTAATTTAATTTGTTTTATTTCGTTTCTATTTGGATATTTTTCATTTAATCATTTTTGGGCGTCTATCATATCTATATCTCCTTATAATTATATATTTTAATACTCTTTTAATTTTTTTTAAGAAAAATTAGGAATTATTAACTTGCTTGACTTTCTTTATCGCTTTGATTTTCCTTTAATAACTCAGTAAACAAAAGCACCAACGGCACTTATTCCAAAGGTGATACCAATTATTCAGATTAGGGCTGGATTTTCTTTATTTTTCTCTTCTGAAAACTGAGTTTTTGTGACTGTCGTTAATTGCTTTGCTTGAACTTTTTTTTGCTGAACTTCACGAAGTAATTGTTTCAACTACTGTCTAATTGTTCTATTTTTGCATTATATCTATCTAAAATTTCTTCTTGTTCTTTTTCAGAAAAACCTTTTTCCTTTAAAACCTCTCCAATAAATTGCTGAGAAATTGCCACGGTTTTTTTAGTACTCTCAAGCGTTTCTCTTTCTCTTTCTGTCAACTTTTCGGTAAATAAATTTATTGTTTCTCCAATAAGTTGTTCTTTTTCTTCACTTATAGAAACTTTGTCTGCTTTTTCACTAAATGCTCTAAGAATATCCTCAACTTCTTCTGTCATTTTGGCAATTTTATCTTTAATTTCATCCGAAGAAGGGAAAGACTTTTTAGGAGATTCAGAAGGGTTTAAATTATCATCCTTGACCGAAGAACTATTTCCTTCTCCTGCATCATAATCTAATGAATAAGAAGTATAATAATAACCATCATCGCCGCCATCACTAGTTGTTGAATGACTATTAACACTTGAAGTTGAGATATTACTGTTTGAAATTGGCTGACTAGAAACGTTCTCATTATTTGGTGAAGATTGAGACTCATTTCTTCTCCTCCTTGAACTTTGCTGAACTTCTATTTGTTGGGTAATCAAAATAATTAAGCGACATTTCTCCGCATCAACAGCATTTCGGTTAATTAAATTACTAAATTTGCTTTCTCAATCGCTTCCTAAAATGCTACTTTTATCAGTCCACGCTCCTAACTGTCTATTAACAACACCGTTCCAGTAATCATTTACTTCTTGAATACCTCGAACTTGGAATTTAGTAAAAATTAAAGGATTATAAGAACAATTATCAAGAACATCATCCACATTTCAATAATTATCATAAGCAATGCGAGCTTTAACAGCAGGGTAAGCCTTCTTCATTCAGGAAACAATTGCTTGGTTTTTTGCTTCTTCTATTTCCGGCTCGTCAAAAAGATTAAAGTATTCATCATCAATTCGGTCATGATTAGCACCCACTACTGCACTGCCAGGAGCATTGAGAAAAATATCAATGTATTTAGCTTGGCGAGCTTCAGTTAAACCTGTAGAGGTTTTTAAATCATAGCTTTTGCCAGCAATTTCGGCATTACCTTGATAGTCGTCAATTTCGTTGGCTTCTATCCTTTCATCTGAATTATGATAATTATAAGCATCAGCAGCCTGCTCAGCATTTAAACTTTTATTTAAGTAAGCATCGATTATAGCATTATCAATATAATTATTTCCCACATGGGTTTTAAAACTTGAACGGAAAATTAATTTTGCTTTTTGGCTGTCACGCATTCTTTCAAATTGGCTAATTCCCCTATTGATTGGTAATCTTAAACTGCCATATTTAGTTAAATCTCCTTTTAATTCATCAATTCGATTAGTTATTAATAATTCTCTTTCATTACTCTCAATATTGTCTCAATTTTCAATAAGTCGACTAATCTCTTGTGCTTCCTGTTCGATTAGAAGTTGAGGATTTGCATTACGATAAGCACTGAGAATTCATTGTTTAATCTCTTCTAGATCTGCAGAAGAAAAATTTTTTAGTTCCGAAGGAGAAATCGGATTATAATAATCTCCATAAGCCGCTTTTAACTTCTTCCAGGTATTAGCATCGTTGATCTCTGTAATTAGGTCTTCACATTTTTTTAATTTTTTGTATCTTGCTTCTCGTCTAGTTTTTAAAACAACTGGTTGCCCATTCTCAGGAAATAAATCCCCGCGTAATCCTTGAATTTGGACATCTAAATCTTTTCCTTCTGCCAAAAGAATGGACTCTGTTGCTCTTTTAATAGCATTATCTATTTCCTTTCATTTTTCTTCTTCTGCTTTTAGTTTGTTAATTCGAGTTTGAGCTTTGTCTTTTCAATCAACATTTTCGGTTTGGATTTCAATCTTATTCAGAGCCTCTTTTTCTTCAACCGTTCCTAGACAAAAAGTTTTTAATCTTTGTATAGCATCGTCGATTGCTAAATAGTTAATACCATCAATAGCATTCCAAAGTATTTGAAAACCATCTTGAACCTTTTGCTTAGCCTCTTCTCATCTTTTGTGACGAGACTCCCGAATTTGTTTTTGTATATCTTTAATGTCAACTTTAGACGCATTTTTTATACTATTTTTCTCCGCACTTGTTAAATCAAAAGGAGTATTAAAATTATTTCACAATTCACCTATATCATCTTCCAATAGAGCCAAAGCACAAATTAGTTTCAATTCTTTATTATCAACATCATTTTTCTTACTCTCATGAGCATTTGACTGTATCTCATTAAGAGAACTATTATACTCCGGTATTAATTTTTTTAAATTTTCTAAATCAGCTTTTAAATCTTCACGTCTGTTGTCAGCAATCGGCTTATCAACAAGTTCTTGGAGAGAATTTTCAGCTACAATTACTTGGTGCTTTTCTTTAATTTCTTTTAGAGTTGATTTCAAGGCATTTAATTTTTCTTTTTCGCTACTTTTATAGAGAATGTTATCTATTACGCTAGTTAAATCATTATAGAGAACTCGTGAATTTTCACAAACAAGTGCCTTGTTTATTCCTTCTTCTACAATCTTTTTAAATGTTGAATCACAAAAATCATTCACCTCTTTGGATTTTTTTTTTTGACTTAGTTCCGTGGCAAAATCTTGACCTTCAAGTTCAGCAATTTCCAAAGATTTAGTTAAGAATTGTTTAACTCTCTCAACTCTAATTTTTTTAATTAAACGATTCTTTTGAACTTCAATTTGTTTTCCTTTTAAACTGGCAAATTTATTTTCTAAATTGTCTGTCTCTAAAAAATCATTTTTGTTAGGTATTAATTGAAAACGGGCTTGATTCTGATTCCAATATTCATTTATTTTCCTAACAGCATTTTGGCGTGCTAATCGATCATTGACAACTTCAAATATTTCTTGGAGGTATTTTCTTTACAGTGAATTCAATATTCCTCTCAATCTCAATAATTTGGATCAACATTCGCAAGATTGATTAGCAAAGACTGCCAAGATTTCAGAACTTCGTAATTTTCTTGTTTACAAATTAACTCCAACAAACTTCCTTGCCAGACAGTCTCTTCATCTTCATTAATATCAGGACTTTTGACTAATATTTCCCGTATCTGACTTCAACTTTCCTTCATGTTATCAGGCAAATCAGGAAGTTTACTTTCTAAGAAGACAATTACTCTCTGATTATTATTTACTTTTTCGATGTCATTAATTACTCTTCATACTATTTACCTCGTATATATATTTTAAAGCACAAATAATTTTTTTGAGTTATATTTTTAAACTTTTCTGTTTCTTTTTTCTCTCGCAAGAGAAAAGATATATATTAATAATTTATAATTTAATCGCTTAAACGAAAGCAAAATCTTTTAAGTTATAGTTTCAAATCAATTTCGAGATAAATAAACATGAAAAATTCTTGATTTCTCTCCCCTTACTCCTCAATCCTCAAATCTGCCCAACAAATTTTTCTTTAAACAACTATTACAAATATATTTCTCTTGGTCAGTAGGTTTTTCAGTTCAGTATCCTCACAAATTTTTTTGCGAATATTTTTTCCGAGGTAGGTTATATTTAACTTTAATTTGATTATCACAAATAAAGCATTGTTTAATTAAGTCAGGGAGAGTATATTTTCACCTGCGAGATTTGTTTTTTATCTTTGGTTGTGGATAATTTTCATGATAAAACATTTCTTCTACTGGGTGATGATTTGGTAATAATTCGTTAGTTTTCGTCAAAATCTATAAATAAATTTTAGAGTTTTTTCAAAAAATATTAAAAAAAACTCAAACAAGTAAAAAACTAATTAATGACAAAAAATGATTCCCCGGAAAAACAAATTCCCGAACTTTTAGAAAAACCCACCAAAAAACTAATTAACTGAAAAGAGGAATTGGTAGTGTGGAGCATTGTGATTAATACGATAATTGCTATCATTCAATTAATTATTACTTTAATTATGATTAGTAAAAGTAAATAAGTCATTGGCAGTTTAAAATATGCTATGAATAAAGATAATATTATCAATTCTTTGATCGCTCAATGAAAAATTTATGCTTCTCAAAATGGCCTAAAATGAAATCATTCTTTTTTGCAATGGAATCTTCCCCCGGCAATTAAAGCTGATTTTGCTCTAAATTTGGCTTTACCTATGGTTCATAAAACTAACCAATCGGCAAAAACCATTGCTGAAAAAATACTTTACTTGACTAAAGATAATAAATATTTACAGGGTGAAATTACTCTTCAAGGATACATTAATTTTCGTTTAACTGACGAATATTATTATCAGTTTCTCAAAAAAATCGTTATTGATGATTCATTCTCCGGAGAAAAATTTGGTCTTTCTGCTCGTTCTGAAAGTTCCGTTTTGTTGGAATACGTTTCGGCTAACCCCACTGGTTACCTTCATTTGGCTCATTTTCGCCATGCTGTCATTGGCAATACTTTGGCTAATGTCTATAAGTTTTTAGGCTATCAAGTGATTAGAGAATATTATATCAACGATCGTGGCGGGCAGATTACTTCTTTAATTAATTCTGTTTATTACTTTTATCACCATTTACAAGGAATTTCCCCTTCCATTGAATTAGAAAAAATAGAATATGCAGGAAAATCCAGTCAAGAAACAGCCCAAAAGTTAATAAAAAAATGAGGCAATAAATATACCAATAAAAAACTAAGCAATGAGGAATTTAATGTTTGAAAAAAAGAAGTTTTAGAATTAATTTTAGCCCAAATCTGCCAAGATTTAGAGAAATGTGGAATTAAATTTGATAACTGATTTTCCGAAACTAGTTTGTATGAAAAAAATCAGCACCAAGAACTATTGGCTGAACTAAAAAAAAAAAACTTAATTTATACTCAAGATGGAGCCACTTTTTTCCGTAGCAGTTTAGGTGGTGATGATAAAGACCGGGTAATTATTAAGCAAGACGACGACTATACTTACTTTTTTTCCGATATTTTTTATCATTTAGATAAGTTGAAGCGAGCCGATAAATTAATTAATATTATGGGTGCCGACCATCATGGCTATATTTCCCGCATCAAGAGTGCTTGCCAGTTATTAGGTTATAAGCCAGAAAATATTCAAACAGTTTTGGTGCAAATAGTTAATTTACTTACTAGGGAGGGTCAAACGGAAAGATTTTCTAAACGGGCTGGAAATACAATTGAATTAGAAGAAACCTTGAAACATATGGAAATGGATCAATTAAAATTTTTCCTACTCGAAAAAGAAACTAATCAACCCCTTGCTATTAATATTGAATTACTAAAAGAAAATAAAGAAAAAACTCGTCTTTATTATATTCAGTATGCCCACGCTCGTTGTCATCAATTACTAATGAAAGCCAAAGACAAAAAAATAAATCTCAGTCACGAAAATCTTAATCTAACTTGAGACCAAGAAGAAAGAAATATTCTCAAAAATTTATTACGTTTTTCTTTCATTCTCCAATTAATCATTGAGGAAAACAAACCCCACCATTTAATTTATTATCTTGGTGATTTAGCCCAAGTATTTCAAACTTATTACCAAAAAGAAATAATTATTGAAGTAAAAGATCCATTAAAAACGCAACAAAAACTTTTCCTTGTTCAAGGAGTAAAAGAAGTCTTAAAAACTGGCTTGAAATTAATCGGTATTATTGCTCCAGAAAGGATGTAAATTTAAATAAAAACTTTTTTCTTTCACCACTTCAACAAAATTAATTTTCTGGCTAACCTCATCTCATCAAAGAGAACTAAATAGGCATGGATTTCGCTAATTGGATTGGTATTTTTTACTCATTATCTATACAAAATCAACCAATTTGCTTAAAAATATAATTATCTTATGAAAATTAGTTTGCTTGGAAAAAAAATTGGCATGACTCAATTCCCGAAAGAAGGAAAATTCATTCCTGTCACAGCAATTTTGGTTACTCCTAATGTAGTGAGCCAAGTCAAAACCCAAGAAAAAGATAATTATAATTCTTGTCAACTGGCTTTTCAAGAATGTCGAACTAAAGTTTTAAATAAATCCCAACTTGGTCACTTAAACAAGAATAATATTTCTCCTTATAAATATTTACGAGAGGCAAGGGACATGACTGGATTTTCTGCTGGCTCTCAGTTAGACGTTTCACTTTTTCAAGAAAAAGAAAAAATTAAAGTTACTGGTACTTCTAAAGGCAAAGGATTTGCCGGAGTAATTAAAAGGCACGGCTTTGCTCTTGGTGCTATGTCGCATGGTGGTGGTCCAGTTCATCGTTCAATTGGTTCGGCTGGTGGCGGTCGAGGTACCCGACAAAAAGTTCCCAAAGGCAAAAAAATGCCGGGTCGTATGGGAAATGAACAAGTAACTGTTCGCAATCTCCTTATTGTAAAAATTATTCCTGAAAAGCAGGTAATCTTAGTAAAAGGGGCTGTTCCTGGTAATAAAAAAGGCTTAGTAAAATTATCTAAAATTGTAAAAGAATAAACTAAAAACCGAGGACTAGACTAAAAACATTTTTTATAGATGGGAATATGTGGACCTGATGAAATTGGTAGCCTTGCTGGCCTCAAAATCCAGTGCTTTTATGCGTGAGGGTTCGAGTCCCTCGGTCCACACCATAAACAAAGAGGGAGAATATCTGTTTCCTCATAACTAAAACCTAAAAAGTAATTTTAAATTCACAAAAAAAAAATAAAATGTAAATAATGGTGGGAGCAGAGGGATTCGAACCCCCATAAAACTGATCTACAGTCAGCTGTCTTACCTATCGAGCCATGCTCCCTTATTAAAATTAGTTCAGTTGAAATATTATAGGCTAAAAACTTTTGAATAACTTCTTTGGCATAATCAAAATTAGCGGCTTCTAAAAAAAATCTACACGGTTTTCGCCAGTAACTTCATCATAAAGAGTAGATTTTGGTTCCTCTTTTTTAAAGCAAGCATCACAACGAGGTGCTTTTCGCTCTGAATTATGGCAGGCTTTGCATCTCTTCTTTATTTTCAATTAAATTATTACAATCAAATATACCACATTTTCTTGCGTTTTTTCCATATAATATTTTTTTATTTATTCTCTTTAAAATACTTGCTTATTTTGTCTTACTAAACTTAAACAAATGCGAGTAAACATGCCATAGTAGTAATTTATTCTTCTTTTTTTGAAGTTTCAACTTCTTTTTTGTCTATTTTTTCCATAAATTTACTGTGGTCGGGACAAAGCAAATGGTCTCTTTTCAATAAGTGTAGCATCGTTATTGTTAACATATCTAAATTACTTACTGGAATCTGCGAAATTGGCTGTTTATTTTCCTTTTCCTTAGACTTTTCTGTTTCCTCTATTTGCTGGCGAATAAAACTAAAACAACGCATTAAATAGCAACAATCAAAAACGCTTAATCTTATTTCTCCACGGTTTATTCTTTCGCTTAATTCAGTTAAAAGTTTGGGGCTTTCTACTTTTTTTAGATTAACGAATTCTAAGTTTCCAACTAATTTTAATTTAGCATCTTTTTCTTTACTCAATTTTTCACCACTAATTTTTTCTCATAATTCCGGATAGTGTTCTTTATCACTTTCAATAGTTCTTAATGTTTCTTCAACTGCTTGGTTATTTACCTTGATAATTTTATTCATTGCCTTATAATTATTTTTTTCGCCGAGAACGAATAATTATTATTGCTATGGTGATTAAAAGTCCAATTATTAAAGCAGAGAAAATTCAGGGAAAGAGAGAGAGAGAGAGAGAGAGTTAGATTGTTTGAAACCATTACTAGTAATATGCTTTTTTTGTGGGCTATTATCTAGTTTATTATCTTGCTTTTCGTCTTGATTAAATAACTTTTGCCGTTCTTTTATAGTGTCCTCTATTTCATTAAAAAAAGTGCTTAATTCCTCATTTTCAGTTCTTTTTCAGAATTCGTGTCTTTGTTTATCAGTCAATACTTCTCAACCAGGGATTTTTCTTAATTCGGCTTTTCTTTCCAGTCAACGGTCATCTTCTCCTTTTAGTTTTTCTTCATAAAATTCAAATTGGAGTTCTTCTTCAAGGGCACTTTTCTTATAATCACTAATTACCAAAGCATTACCTTCTTTTATGGAAAGTCAATCACCATTACCTAACCGAGCCCCTTCTAAAATAAATTTTTTACCAGCATTCTTTCATTCGGTTAATCTTTTGGCAAAATCTCAATCTAAACCAAGCCAATGTGGATGTCAAAATATTTTATCACAGGCAATTTGTTTACCATTTATGGTAAAAGTTTGCGGAGATATATCAAAACAATATCCTCTTTCAATGGAAGTAACTTTTTCTCAAACAATTTCTAAATCAGAAGTAATTCGTTCTTGTTTTATTTCTTCGTTTTCTTCTTTACCTCTCCCATATTCTAAACTATTACAATAAACTACTAAGGTATTTGGCCGAAGGCTGGAAAAATTAACCCTTTCTCCACTCAAAAAATCTTTTCACCGCATTTCAAAAACTTGGTTGTTTTCCAAGGCATTTTTTAATAAAAATTCAATACCCATATGATTTTGGCAAAAAAAGTCAATGGTTTCAATTTTCTTCTTTTCACCATTTAAAACAAGTTCAAAAGGAATTACTTTTACTCGGAAAACATAATCATGCTGAGTATTTTTTACGGGGTCGCCATTACCTTTTTCTAATCAATCGTCAATTATTTTTAAACCAAGTCTCGTTCCAGTGGCTTTTAAAATTTGAAGAGCATTTTTTTCTAAACTTATTTGAAAATTAAGCGAGTTTGACATAAAAATAATAATATATGGAAAATTTTACGAAACAGATTAAAAAGATTACTCGAATAATTATTTCAAAGAAGCGGGGAGTTTTTTGTTTCAATTTTTTCAACTGGTCTAACTGGAAACTGATAGCGGAGAAGAGAAAGATTGCTTTGGCGACAAACTCTTACTTATACTAATTTATTTAATACTTTTAGAAGTTTAAAGATAAATTTTACACACTTACAACGTTTTTTTAAAAACCCAACAACTTATTTTTATTTATGATTTTTTATTTAATTTCTTTACTGGTAATTCTTTTTACCACATTTTTAACCTGAATTCCTAAACTGGCTTCTACGCCAGTTGGAATATTAGATATCATTCCCAATATTTTGAAATCAGCCCAGCAAATTGTCTTTGGCGAAGGCTGACAAGCAATAGGAATTTTTACTTTTGCTTTTTTTCTCTACGCTGTTTTACAAAGCCAAGCGATTCAATCTTTATTTACTGCTAAAAGCAAATGATTACAAAAAAAAGGTCTTTGAACAGTGGCTTTAATCACGATATTTAGTTCTTTTTTAGCTTCTGGTCTGTCCTGATATGATGAGTTCATTCATTTTTATCCCTTGGTGGTTCCACTTTTGCTAGCAATGGGCTTTGATATTTTTGGGGCTTTGCTTTGTCTTTACGGAGGAGCCAGTGCGGGGCAAATGGCTAAATTTTCTTCGGAGGCAATGCAGTTTGGTTTCAATCAATCTGCAAATAAACACCCAACCCTCGAAGGGAAAGGCATCAGTTTTAGTGGTAATGATGGAATTGGATTTCGAATGATTGCTTGATTAGCCCTTACTGCTATTGTCGTCATGTTTAACCTTTGATATTGTAATAAAGTCTTTCAAAAGCGAAAAATTAAAACTAAGCAATTAACTACTCAATCAATAACCGAAAAAGTAACTCCTAAATTTACCACCGCAAGAAAGTGAATTTTATTTCTTGCCGGATTTTTTTTAGCAATTAGTATAGCGGGGCAAATGGCTAAGGGAAGAGCAAAAAAGTGAGAAGAAAACTATAAAGGAAAAATTCCCCCTGAGGTAACCAGTTCTTATGAAGCAGGAGAAAATTATAGTGGAAAAGAACACATTGAACTAGGAGCAGCCGACAAAAAAGGGGCAACTATTCTTGCCGAAGTAAAAGAAGACCAAAAGGAAAATCTTTGGGGAACTTTTGGTAAATGAGAAGAATTACAAATATACAGTTGATTTATTATCGGAGGAATAATTATTTGCTTGTTGAGTAAACAAAATATCGTTAATACTTTAATAGTTTCCTTGAAAAAGTCTATTCCTTTGGTTCTGTCTTATATTCTCATGTTTACTCCGATGGTAATTATCAGGGACTCAGGAATGTCTAAAAATATATCAGAATTATTACCTACCAGGACAACTCCAAGTGCTCGTTATTGACTTTTATTTGGGGCTTTGCTTATTCCTTTGATTATCAGTTTGGTTTTTCCGATACTCAGGCACGCTCTAAACTATATTGCGGTTCCTTTATTTTACGCAGTTTCCAAAAATACTTTAATGTATGGAATAATTATTGTCTTAATTGGGTCAACTATAGGAATGACATTTTCTCCGGTTAACGGAATTTTACAAACCAGTCTCCAACAAAATAAAATAACTTATAAGGAGTTTTTGAAAAAAACCTGGGTGCTGGGCCTCCTTCTCCTGGCAGTAGTTTTACCCTTAATTTGGTTCTGTGCTTGGAGGTTAGCGATATAAAAAATTATGAATGATATGAATGACTACATTGAAGAAAAAGAAAAATTAAAAAAAGCTTTGGCTAATTTAAAATTAACTGATTCTATTGAAAAAGTGGAAGATAAATTAAATGAGCATATTGGTTTTAAACGAGAAAAGAACATTTTCATTCCACAAGCCAAACTTTACCTAATCACCAAGGGGGATTTTTGACCAACAAGAGAAGTAATTTGTTTTGCTGCTGAAGCCGGAATGGGCAAAACTACTTTTGTGCAAAAGCTCGGTGAAGCCATGGGCCGACCAACAGAACCAATTTCTTGTGCTGGACTTGATAATCCTTCTGAATATTCTATTTTAGGTGATGAAAAAAAGCCTAGTTTAGTAGCCTGAGTGATTAAAGAAAAGGGATGCCGAAACCCCATTATTTTACTTGATGAATTAGAAAAAGCCACTAACGAGAAAATTCAACAAGACTTAATAAATCTTTTTGAAAAATACGAAAAAGGAGACGAAATAGAAGATAAATATTTTCAAGAAAAAATTGACTTGTCTCAGATTACTTTTTTTGCGACAGTAAATGATAAACATCGCTTAGTTCTTCGTCTAAAAAGTAAAGTTAGTATGCGAGAACTGGAACCTTATAATCAAGAAGATAAAGAAAAAATTTTGCAAAGGAAAAGTGATAATATTCACAAAAGCCACGGAGTAACAGAAGGAACTATTATTCCTAAAAAATTAATTGAATTATTACCTGATTATATTCAAGAAGCAGGCGTAAGGCAAGAAGAAAGAGCCTTGTATAAGGCTGAAAAAGATTATATTTACTCCAAAGAGAAAAATCAAACATATTCAGTAAATCAAGACCCTAAAAAATGATTAAATAATAATGTTTTGGCCTTTCGGGAAGAATTTAAAGTTAACTGAAAACACTGATTTCTTTTTGCTTCCTTAGGAATTAATTTTCTTTTCCTAGTGGGCTGAATTTTCAAGAAGTTTTTTTTAAAAACCAATCATTCAAAGGAGGAAAAAAATGAATAAATTACTAGAAGAAACATTAGTTAAAGAAAAAATTTCCCGTAAGTGCAAAAAAGCCCAAGACAAGGATAATGTAAAAGACTTTTCTTGAGTTCTTTATTTTGTCGGAGAAGAATACAATCAAGAACTAGCCCAAAAGGAACAAGTTAATTTAATTGATTTCGGTCAACACAATCGCAAAAATCCTGAATTTATTGAAAAAAAAATTAAAGAAATTTACAATAATCCTCAAAACAAAGAACTTGTTGAAAAAGGAGATTTTCCACTGATTTGATTTAAAAATATTGATAATATTGAAAAAAATCAAGCCTTAGAAGAATCTTTATTACCAGTATTTGACCCGCAACAAAATAGCGAGTTATTTCACGGAGAAGTGGATTTATCAAAATTTATTCTTATTGCTACTACTTCTACAAGAGACACAGGAAAGTTATCTAAACCTTTGCGTTCTCGCTTAGATTGCGTTAATGTGAAAACTGCCCAAACTAAACAATTTTTCTGAGACAAAACTTTTTGATGATGATTAGCACCTTCACTTTTAATTAATTTGATTTTAGTGATTTTGCTTTTAGTTCCCAAATTTAGAAAACCAAAAAAACCGCACAAAATTACTCATTAAAGCACACTTGTTTCTTCCAGAAGAATTAACTTTTCCGGACTTACTTCTTCTAAAGAAATTGCTTCTTTTACATGAAAGTTGCCAGAACTAATTCTTCGCAATTGGTCAACGGTAGCAATAGTTCCTAATTTTTCAGCAATATCCTTCACTAAACTACGAATATAAGTTCCCTTGCTGCAATTTACTAACAATTTCATAACTCCTTGTTGAGGAATGTAATCTAAAAGTTCTAAACGATTAATTTTGACCAAACGAGCAGGCACTTCCACCTTTAAACCTTGGCGAGCATATTGATAAAGTTTCTTACCCTTTAATTTAATGGCTGAATATAAAGGCGGTTTTTGCCAGTATTCATTATTATTAAAGAAAGAAAGTGCTTGATGAATTTGGCTTAATTCAATATTTTTAATTTTTTCCTCTTTGATAATTTGCCCCGTAATATCACCAGTATCCGTTTCCTTAAATAATTGTGCTTCCACCTCATAAACTTTATCCTTATTGAGAAAAAAGTTGCTCGATTTAGTGGCTTTATTTACCAAAATAACTAATAGACCAGTTGCCAAAGGATCCAAAGTTCCTGCATGACCGACTTTTTGGGCTCCTAATTTTTTTTTGATTATTTGAACAACTTGGTGAGAAGTTTTACCTTGCGGTTTATCAATTAAAATTATGCCGTCCATGCTTGTTTGCTATTTTGTTGTTATAATTTTTTATCAATGGTTTTCCGGTCTTCAAACTAAAAATTGTAAACAAGTTAAAGCATTAACTTAAACTGGATTGCTTAAAAAATATTATATAAAATTTAATGTGTGAATCTCTTTTCACGCTTCAAGTAGTATTGATTCATTTTTTTTGCTATAAACTCATTTACGGGGCTGTTGGAATGGTCAGACAAGCTAGGCTTAGAACCTAGTGCTGTTAAAAGCGTGAGGGTTCAAATCCCTCGCCCCGTACCATTTTTATAGTCATAAAATAATATACTTTTTTTGAAGCGAAAATAAAGAATCAAGAAAGAAAAATAATTATAATGGATCCAAAAAAAATCAAAGATACTCTTTTTTTACCCAAAACAAATTTTCCTCTCAAAAATCTTAACCACCAAGAAATCGAAGCCAAAATTCGGGAAAAATGAGAAAAACACCAAGTTTATCAAAAATTGTTAGAAGAAAATAAAAACAGACCTTCTTTTATTCTCCATTCGGGTCCACCCTATGCTAATGGTAAACTTCATATCGGACATTTTTTAAACTTTATTATTAAAGATATTATTATCCGTTTTCAGGCTTCACAAGGAAATTATACTCCTTTTTTACTTGGTTGGGACGCTCATGGATTACCAATCGAACACAAAATGCTCGAAATTTATAAGGATAAAAAAATAGATTTGCGACCAGTTTGTCATCAATTTGCTCTCGAACAAGCCCAAATCCAGAGAGAACAATTAAAAAAATTAGGATTATTTACTGACTTTGAAAAGTATTATATTACTTCAAAAAAAGAGTATGAAGCCGAACAATTAAGAATTTTTGGAGAAATGGTGAAAAAAAATTTAATTTACCAAGGTTATCGTCCTATTCATTGGTCCTGCGGACACGAAACAGCCCTAGCAGAAGCCGAAATAGAATATTACGAAAAGAAAGATACTTCACTTTATTTTAAAATTAAGTTGGCAGAAAGCCCCTTTGGTAAAAAAGACATTAGCCTCCTTATTTGAACTACCCAACCCTGAACTATTCCGGCTAATCAATTAGTAGCCGTCAAAAAAACGGCTTTTTACGCATTAATTAATTATAATGACGAGTGCTTACTAATTTTAGAAAGCAAAATTTCCCTTTTGGAAAAATGAAATGAAAAAAAAATAAAAACAGAAAAAGTATTTTTGGGAGAAACATTGTTGGGATTAACTTATTTTCATCCTTATCGGAAAGATACCAAAGGACATATTGTTGATGGTAGTGATTTTATTGAGGAAAGGGAAGGAACAGGTATCGTTCATTTGGCACCTGCTTTTGGAATGGAAGATTTTTCAACAGCAAAAAAGGAGAAATTAACGATTGAATGTCCGTTAGAGCCTAATGGCTTATTTAATGAAAAAATTGCTGTTCCTGAATTGATTGGTAAACATTATTCAGAAGTTAACGAATATGTTATTACTGATTTAGAAAAAAATAATTTAATAATAAAAAAAGCAGAAATTAGCCATAGTTATCCCCATGATTGACGTGATAAAAGTCCGTTAATTTATCGTTTAACTAAACAATGATTTATTAATATTCAAGAAATTAAACCAGATTTGTTAAAAAATATTGAAAAAGTAAAATGGTATCCTTACTGAACCAAAGAAAAAATGAAACAAGCCATTAGCAATCGCGGTGATTGATGTATTTCTCGCCAAAGAAAATGAGGAGTTCCTATTCCAGTTTTATTTAATAATGACGAACCTTTATTAATTCCGGAAATTATTGATTATATTGCTGATATATTTGAAAAAAATGGTTCTGATTGTTGATTTGATGACACTATTTTACCATCATTACAAGAAAAGTTTCCTCACCTAATTAATAAAAATACTAAACTAGGAACTGATATTATGGATGTTTGATTTGACAGTGGTGTTTCTCATTGATGTGTTTTGAGAAAATAATAGTGTGATTATTTGCTTGATAAATCAATTTCAGTTTGTGTAAAACTTTCATGAGTTCAATTTGCTTCAGAATATTCTAAAGAATTGATGTTAAATTTCCAATCTTTCAGGAATTTTTTTTCTCTTTTCTCTAGTTCTTTTTTTAGATTTTTTATTTTTTTTCCTATGACTGGAATATATAAGTGAGGAATAATCACTTTGATATCTTCTTTATTAAATTGATTGTAAAACCAACTTTTTTCTCCAAGTAATCTTTTAAAATTTTCCTTATAGTTTTTAAAGAATGGGTCGTAGTCATTTAAAAAATCTTCTTTTGTTGAGTAATGTCTATTTAAGAAAGTAATTAGTAAGTGTTCAAACTCTATCTCAATGTCATTTGAGGTCAAGTATTCAAATATTTCTTTTATTAAATGGTATGAAAGAAAATCTTTTTGAATATCTTCGTTTTCCATTAACGAATGCCTATGTTCTTTTTCTCGGTATAAGTATATTAAGAATTCTGCTGATAATGTAATTCATAATACTATCTTATCAACTTTGTATTCTTTTCTTTTTTTGTTTTTTTTTTTAATTTGTTTTAATAAGTTTTTCATTAGTTCGCTAATTCCTGCTTTTTTTGTGAAGTTAACTTTTACATGAGTGTCTTCTTTTTCTTTTTCTATATCCAAAGACAATATTTTTTTGAGTCCTTTACCTTTGAGCCTTTCTACGACCTTTTCTATTTTTCCTTCTCTTTCTGCTCTTTCAACCTCTCTATTTACTAACTTATAAACAGAGCCTTTGGAAGAGGACAAAGAAAAAACTTCAGTAATTTCAATGCCTATTTCGGTGAGTTTTTTCCCATCATTTAAAATAATTCTAATGTCTGGTTTGTCAGTGAATATAATGGTTGCTTTAACCTCTTTGTTTTTTGTTAAATTTCTTTTTTTGCTATTACTAGTATAAAACAGCGAAATTATGTTTTTAAAAATAGTTTTTAGTAGATTGTAGTTATAAGTAGCACAGAGTTTATGAAGAAGGAAAATTTCATTCCAATTATTTTTCACCTCCTTGTCATAATTAAAACATAGGGGTAGAGTAGTTTCTTTTAAATTTAATGAATAATCATTTTTTCCAGCAAGACCGTCAATTCAGAATAATTTGTATCCTTCTAATATAGGAAAGTTGTGTTTAAAGAAATTAGTATTAGTATATTTATCACGAAGTTGAAAAAAAGTTTCGTCTAAAATTTTTTCCTTGTCTTTCTCGTCTTTTAGCAAATAATTTTTGGAAAAGAATAGAAAAATTTCATCTTTCATCTTTTCAATTTTTAATGCTTGCTCTTTTTGTTGTATTCATTTTTTATACATTTTCGCTAAGAAAAATAATATTCATTTCAATTTGTGTTCTTCATTTTTCTTCAATTTACCAATGGATTTTTTAACTGATGGATGATTTCTTATTGAGTTTAAGTCTCTTTCTTGATATGAGTTTGTTAAGTAGGACAAAATAAACAAATCTCATGTTATTCCTTTGACGACAAATTTTACACTTTTAGCATTCTCTCATTCTTAATTTTCTTTTTCTTTCATGCTTTAAATTTTAAAAATAATAATTAAAATTTTAATAAAATGAACCAACAATTAATCCAATCTCTCCAAAACAAAATCCAAGAACTAGAAGCCAAATTAGAGGACTATTCCCAAGGAGGCATAAAAATCTTATTCTCCGGTAAAGCCAACGCTCAACGAATAGCCAGAAAAGTAAAACCCAGAACTCTTAAAGAAATATCAGAATTAAGCCTTGGTAATGAGGAACAAAAATCTAAAAACCTAGTAATTGAAGGTGATATTTACTAGCCATGGCAACATTATACCAATATCACGGCAAAATAGACTTAATTATTGCTGACCCTCCTTATAATACCGGCAAAGATTTTCGTTATAATGACAAATGAGACCAAGACCCCAACGACCCAGGATTAGGAGATTATGTGAAAGCCGATGACCCTAGCCGACATACAAAGTGAATGAAGTTTATGTTGCCAAGAATACAAATGATAAAGCAAATGCTTAAATCAAATGGAGTTTTGGCTTTCTGTATTGACGAAAGAGAATTATTTAGATTAGGAATGATTTTAGACGAAGTTTTTGGTGAAAGTAATAGAATAGCAATTATTAACTGGCAAAAACTAGGTGGACCAAAAACTTATACTCATGTTTCGCCAGCCACGGAATACATTTTAGTTTATAGTAAAAATTTAGAAAAAACGGAGACTGGTTTAATGCCTCGTAGTGATAATTATTTAAAACAATTCAAAAACCCAGATAAAGACCCGCGGGGACCCTGAATTGTCGGCGATTCAGGGTCCCAGACCCCTACTTTTAGTATGGTGTATGCTATACAAAACCCTTTTACTGGAAACCTTTGCGAACCGCCAACCGGATCCCATTGGCGGTTCGCAAAATCGCGAATGAAAGAGTTTTTAGAAGGCTGAGGTTCTGAATATGAAGCAGCAGACATTAAAGACGGAAAATCACCCGCACTGTTAATTAAAAACTTTTCAATTGCTAATCTTAAAAATCCACTTCAAGACCCAACAATCCAAGCGTCATCAAAAAAGGCTTATGAAATCCTAGAAAAAGGACCTTGGTCCAAAATAATATTTTCTCATGGAGACAAAGGCAAACCACAACAAAAAAGATATTTAAACGATATGAAAGAAGGACATATCCCAATAACTTATTGAGGAAAAGAAAATTATGAAAACCCTATTGAATTAGGAGTAGTCAGTTGAGAAAATAAGCAATCTGGCACTACTAGCAAAGCTAGTAAAGAAATATCCGAAACAGTTGGGAAAGGTCATGGCTTCGAAACAGCAAAACCTCTCAAACTTTTCACCAAAATTATTCAGTTATGGTGTTCTCCTAATGGCTTAATACTCGACCCTTTTGCCGGTTCAGGGACAACAGGAGAAGCAGTTTTACAATTGAATAAGGAAGCAGAAGCCAATAGAAGTTTTATTTTAATAGAGCAAGGAAATACCGAAAATGGAGATGACTACTGCCGCACTCTTTTACAAAAAAGATTACAAGCCGCTATTACGGGAAAATGAGCCGACCAAAAAGAACATGAGTCACTGGGAGGAGGATTTAAATTTACTACTTTGGATAAACAAATAAATAACCAAGCCATTTTGCAAATGGAAAGAACTGAATTAATTGATACCATTATTGCTAGCCGAATTGATAAATATCAACAAAAATATCAAGGATTACAAGTGCTTAAAGACCAAAAATATAATTATTTAATTGCTAAAAATGCTAATAATGAAGGATTTTTTTTAGTTTGAAATGGACCCAACCAAAATGCTAATTTTACCAAAGAAGTTTACGAAAAAATAGTCCAAGAAGCCCAAGAAAATGATTTAAAAACTCCTTATCATGTTTATGCTCGGTTATATTTATGCCAAGTAGACACCGTAAATTTTTACCAAATTCCCGACAGTATTTTACTAGATTTTGGTTTTGATTTAGAAAAAGATAGATTTAATTAATAAAATCATTGCCTAGTTAAGCAAGTAAAATATAATATTATGGCAGGACACAACACAAATATCTATTTTCCGGAAGAAACTTATAACAAACTTCGCCAAATTGCTGGATTAAAAATTAGTCGTTTTGTGAGTGAAGCAGTGGAGGAAAAAATTAAAAGAGAAGAACAGCACAAAAAGGAAGAATTTCAACAAAAACTCATTGCTGGTTATAAGAAAGTAGCCCAAAACAAGAAAATTCAAAAAGAAATGGAAATCTGAGAGGAAACTATTAGTGATATGTGAAAAAGAGGAGAAAAAATATTGGAAAAGAAAAAAAAAGACCAAGAAATAAGTATTTTAAAACAAAAGTGCGGATTTTTTGAGCGAAAGAATGCTGAATTAGAGAGAAAAATAGAAAAGCAAGAAGTCAAAGAATAATATCAAAACATTATAACATTGTAAAATTATATATTATGAAGCAAGTAGAACCAAAACAAACTTTAAGCATTACCATTCCAATTACTTTATACCAGCGTTTACAGCAAGAAGTAGGTAAAGGTAAAATCAGTAAATTTGTTAAAGAAACAGTAGAGAAAAAACTAACCGAGCAGGAAAATAAGTTAATTCAGGAATATCGAGAATGTTATGCTAATCCTCGCATGATAAAAGAGGCTAAAAAGTGAGAAAAAGCCGAAATTGAAAGTTGACGAAATTATGAGAAAAATAAGGAGGAAAGAGCAAAGAAATAAATGGCAGAAAAGTTAATTAGACGCGGAGATATTTATTGAGTAGATTTACCAGATAGCAATGGACGAGAAATTAAAGATACTCACCCTGCCTTAGTAGTTTCAAATGATAGGCAAAATACTGCTAGTCCTTTAATAGTTATCATGCCAATTACTTCTTTAAAAGAAGGTGATAAGGTTTTTTCTTTTCAGGTACCGATTACTTTGGAAAAAAAGAGTGTGATTTTAGTCGACCAAGTTAGAACTCTTGACCGAGATAAGTTTTTAAGGAAAATTACTGAAATAGATAAGGAATTGATGGAAAAAGTAGAAAGAAAAATCCATTTTGTTTTGGACTTAAAAAATTAATAACATGCTAAAATTATTTAATTTTCAAGAAAAAGCCGTTTTAGATATAGTGGAAAAATATGAAAATTATCTCGATAATCCAGCATATTTAATTATTAAAAATAAAGAAGGTGAAGTAAAAGATGAAATACCAGTTCCTTTTATTCAAATTTTAGATGCTTTAACTGGCTCGGGGAAAACCGTAATTTTAGCCAAAACTGTTGGTGAAATTAGCAAATTAAATTCATTAAAACCAATAATTTTGTGATTAAGCAAAGCAAGTGTCGTAGTCGAACAAAGTTTTAATAATTTAACTAGTGGTGGTAAATATCACCATTTATTAGGCAAAAGCGAAGTTATTATGCTGTCAGAATATCAGGAAAGATTATTAGAGGAAAACGAAACTTTAATTCTTTTTGCTACGGTGGGAACTTTTAACCAAAAAGATAAAGAGGCTGGCAATCGCCAAATTTATCAATGTAAACTAGACGAGCAAAACCAAAGCACCTGAGAAAGTTTAAAAAATCGCGGAGAAAGACCCTTATTTATTGTTTATGACGAGGGACATAATTTATCCGACCAACAAACTGATTTATTACTAGAATTAAAACCGAGTGTGTTTTTAATCGCTAGTGCCACCATGAAGTTTCCCCAAAAACTAAAAGAACAGTATGACGAACTAAAAAGGATAAATAAATGAGAAAATAAAGATTTTATAACTCGGGTTGATACGGGAAAAGTAGTAGAAGCCGGTCTAGTGAAAAAAATATTAAAATTAGCCGCTTACGAAACTCCCATGGAAGAAACAGTTTCTTCATTGGTAGAAGATTTAAAACAAATTGAAGAACAAATTAAAATAACTAATTTACCAAACGAAAAACCCAAGGCTATTTATGTTTGTCGCACTAATGTTTTAGAATTTGACCCTAGTTTACAAGATAATATTAACCAAAATTTTTCGGAAAGAAAAGCCCCTCCCATTTTAATTTGACGATATTTAGTAGAAAAATGTGGTGTTAAACCGGAAAATATTGCCGTTTACTGTGATTTGAAGTTTGCTAAAAACTACCCTAAACCTCCGGAATTTAAATTGTTTAGTGGCGGTGGTGAAAAAAAATACCAAGAATTTACTGCTGGTGATTATCAGCATATTATTTTTAATTTAGGCTTACAGGAAGGTTGAGACGATCCGTTAGTTTATGCGGCTTATATTGACCGCTTTATTAATTCTAAAATTGCGGTTAAGCAAATTATTGGTCGCGTTTTACGCCAACCTAAACCTGATATTACTCACCAGTTACCGGAAATGTTAAATACTGCTCATTTTTACATTCAAATAGAAAAACAAAGTGCTTTTCAAGAAGTAATTGAAGAAGTTAATCAAGAATTGCAACAAACCGCTCCGGAAATTGAAGTAAAAATTGTGAGTTCGACTGAAAAACCTGAATTAGTTAAAGTTCAAGGTGATTATCAAGTGCCGATTATTATTTGTAATAGTGCGGACGCCGAACCGGAAATAAATAAAATTATTCAAACTATACCTGACTGACGCCAAGATAAAGAGAAAACCCAAGGAACAGGCTATCGCTCAATTACGAAAAAATATATTGACGAACAAGGTAATACTCAACAAGTTTTAAGAGAGAAAATTGGCGAAACTAATCACACCACTGCTCGGGCTATTTTTTACCGGGAAATTATTCGTAAATTACCCCAAGCGCGAGGAATTTTTTGTCTTGATGACCCTAAATTTGATGCTTTAGTTGGCTCTGAGTCATGGGTTCATAAAAAAATTGTTGAAGAAATTGACAAAATAGTCAATATTTACTTAGAAAATTCTTTTCTTGAACAAAGTTCAGTGGAAAATTATAAAATTCTTGATATTTTGCTTTACAATCCTCAAAAGTCATCATCATTTAAAAATAGCCTTCACGAAAGATACTCCCAACTAAATAAACTAGAAACTGAATTTTGCCAAGAATTAGATAAATTTCCTATAAAATGGTGTCGTAATCCTTCCCGTAGCGGTTATGCCATTCCTTTAATTACTCGTGGTGCCACCCAAAACTTTTATCCTGATTTTTTGGTTTGATACAAAAATAATGTTATTGCTATTGATACTAGTGGCGAACATTTAATTAAAGACAAAACTGACCGCAAACTGCTAAATATTTTGCCATCTAGCAATAATTCTTCTCAAATATTGGTTCGCTTTATTTCCAAAGGAAAATGAAACAAAGAAGTAGAGAAAATTGATGATAACGGTTGGACTTTATGAAAAAGGCGAATAAATGACGCAAGTTTGTCAATTGTTAATTTAGAAAACTTATCAGAACTTATTAAGCAAATGTTTTAGAAAAGTAAATAAAATGATTCCGATTTTTAAGTAGTAATCTTTGACAAAACTAGACTAGCAGCCTATTTATCTCTTCTTTAATCCTTTCTATTTCTCTTTCTTTATTGCGACATCAATCACGAGACAAAATACGAATTATTTTTCAACCTTTATTCTCTAACAATTGTTGTCGATAAATATCTCTTTCAATGTTTTCTAATTTACCATGTCAATATTTGCCATCACACTCAATCCCTAAAATATACTGTTGAACTTGGTTATTCCAAATTGCCAAGTCAATACGATAACCAATGCTTTTTACTTGCTGATGGATTTCGTAACCATTATTTTGTCTTATTAATTCATTGTATACTTGCTCCTCAAATAACGAACCAAATTCTCCTTGCTCTTCATTTTTTTCATAAAGAGAAGTATTGACGATTTTTGGTAATGATTTTTCTAATATCTCTTGGGTCTTTTCAGACTGTTTTTTTCCACAATAATAAGCATATTCTAAATACTTTTTAAATAGTTTAGGTCCCGGTTTTCGATTTTCATCTTCCTCAACAATTCGGTTTAAATCACTTGGTAAGAGGCTGGTTACAATAATTACTTTTTCGCGGGCTCGACTTATTGCGACATTGAGCCGTTTTTCTCCCCCTTCGTTTATTAGGGGACCAAAATTGAGCCTTATTTTTCTTTCTTCATTAGGTCCATAACCGATGGAAAAAATAATGATGTCCCTCTCGTCTCCTTGTACTTCTTCTAAATTTTTGATAAATAGGTTTTTGTAATTGTGCTCCTCTTCAACTGTGTCGGCTATTAAGTCTCGTTGTTTGACATTAAAAGTAATAATCCCAATTTCTTTATCAGGCGGGAGAGTTTTTAGTAAATCAATAATATAACGGGCTTCTGTTTGATTTTCCGTGTTTATTCAACGTCCATCGGCTTGGTAATGATATTCAATAGGTAAGTAGTCTTTTTTTCTTAATTCGCTAGCGGAAACGATTTGTAAAATTCCATTGTAAAAGGCTTGGTTAGAAAACTCAATTAATTCGGGATATTTGGAACGATAATGATATAGCAAGGTTAATTTTTCTCGATTGCGAGCATGTTTTTTAGCATAACTTAGTAGATTGCTATTTTTCTCTAAATCGTCAATTTCCAGATTAAGACTTTTTTTCGGTTCGTTGGCTGGCTCTTCCTCTTCTTGCTCTCAAATTTCCTCGTCAGTTTCTAAATGACTTTTAAAAAAATCAGTGGGTGGTAACTTTTGTTCATCGCCAATAATAATACATTTCTTGGCTCGGGCTCAGAGAGGAATGGCTTTTTCTAAGGGCATTTGGGAAGCCTCGTCAAAAACCAGAAAATCAAAAGATGGTTTTTGTAGGTCAGTTATAGCCGCAATAACTTTGGGAGTAGTTAATCAGATAGGAAAGTAATCAACTAATAATGGAAAAAGTTTTTTTAAAGAAGCAATTTTTCTCTTTTTGCTCAATTCTTTTTTTAATGATTGATTAGTAAATAAGTTATTTAAGTTTTCTTTTTGTTTATTTTTCAAGGCAATTTTTATTAAACTGTTTTTTCTTCTCGCGTCTTCCCTTTGTCCGTGCTTAATTCGAGTCAGTTCTTCTTGATTTCAGTTGGTTAAAACTTCTTTATTCTTTCCTTCTACTTCTTTTATTCAGTTAAGATAAACTGATTGTTCGATATCTTCTTTATAATTATCTCAATAGTTAAATTCTTGGTCAAGCAAAATTTTTCTGAGAAAGTAATTAATATTTTTTTTGGTATTTTCGCTGAAATTAATTAGGGCAAAATGAAGTTCGCCGATAGTTAAGAACTCTTCGGAAATAAACTGTTGGACAGTAAGTAAAAACTTTTTATCGCTACACTTTTGCCAAAAATCAGCAAAGTTTTTTAGTTGTAAAAAAGCGAAAAAGTTTTGATGATTATTTTTGGTTCGCAATTCTTCTAATTCTTTTAACTTAATTTCTAATAGGTAGGAGGATTTATGGATTTGGCTTTGTTCGTAGAGAAAGTTTATTCGTCAAATTCGTGCTAACAAATTAACTTCAGTTTTTTTTCCTTCTAACTCTTTAAAAACGTCGCTAATTACTTGCTGAAAATTATTTCTATTGTCTTCATTAAATTCAAAACCTCAGGAATTATCTAAAAATAAGTTTTTTAATTGAAGGCAAATTGATTTTCACGAGGTAAAAATTTTGTTAAATTTGCTAATATATTTTTCTAAATCGGATTTTAGTTTGTTCAATTGTTCCTTATTTTGGATATCTTTATTTAGTTGAATTAGTGTTGAGGATAATTGATGTTTTCGGGAAAATTTTAGGTAAACCTCTTGTAGGGAAGTTTGATGATTAGTCCGAAATTCATTTTCCACTCGGCAATAATTAGCGATTTTTCTTAAATTGGAGGCTTGTTTCTCTTCTAAATCAACAATTTGTTTAGCGTTGAGATAATCATAATGATTAGTTATTTCTTGCTGGTTTTTTTCTAAATGGTTTAATATGTCCCGATAAGTTTGAGGAGTTTGGGCTAATTCATTAATTTTTATCATGGAACCATTAAGACCAATTTCACTTAATTTATCATAGATGACTTTTAAGGCAACTTCTTTTTCACAAATAACTAGCACCTTTTTTTGGTAAAACAGAGCATTAGCCAACAAATTACATATCAATTGGCTTTTTCCGGTGCCCGGTGGACCATCAATACAGAGAGCATCTTCGGGAAAGTGTTGAAAAATTACTTTTAAAATTCGAGTTTGCGAAGGGTCGCTGGCAAAGGGAATATAGAGAGGTTTTGCTGGTTGATTACTCTCTTTTGGTTTAGGATAAGTAAGCACGTTTTCGATCTCGCCTCTTAACAAATTCAGAGCCGACCGTGACCAATTAATTTCTTTATCTCGAGAATATTCCTCAATAATTTTCTCAAAATCACGAAATAAACTTAAACTTGGTTCATCGTCAATAGTTAAACAAAAATTACTAACTATTTCCAACTGGTTTTCAGGATAATTTTTTGGTTTATTACTCAAAGTTAATTTCCTAAATGGTTCCAGTTTGAAAATGTGATTTTCTTGCTGAATGCTTGGCTTTTTCTCTAACTGGCTGGCTAAATTATTTTCACCTTCTTCCCAAAAAGAAAGTTTGAAGCCTAGAGGAGAGGTTCAACAATAAAAAAAGTAAGTTTTTCCTAAGTGCTCTTGATTATTAGTTAATAGTTGCCAAATAGAATTGTCACGAAGCAAATTTCGAAAAACAAATACTCTTTTGGGATTAATGTATCTACTATCATTATGCTCTATTAACAATGAATAAAAGTAAGTTTCTTTCATTAATTTTTCTTGAAATTGTTTCTTTTTGCACTCAATTATTTTACCAATAAACTTTATTGGAGGATTCTTTTTATCTTTTTGAAAAAGTTTTTCCAGTTTATTTTCAACCGAAATAATTTCCTTTTCTTCTTCCTTTAACATTGAAGACTTAATTTTAACTTTACTACCAGATAACAATTGCCTAAGTTCATCATTAAGAAAAAAATAAAATTTCTCTCAACTAGTTATCTCTTTATAATTATTATTTTCCAATTTACTTAAAAAATCGGTAAATTTTTCTTTCGCTAAACCTAATTCTTTTTGTAAATAGTAGAGTAGACTATAATTAACCTTTCTTTCTGACTCAAAAACTAAACTTAAATTTTTAATTTTTTCTAAATTACACGGCAGCAAAAATAAAGGAGCATTAACTAAACGAAGGACATTTTTGTTGTTGTAGAAATAACCTCGCACAAAGATAACTCCTAAAAAGAGAACCTTATACCCTTTTTCTTGCTGAACTGCTAAATTTTTCTTTTGAAGATGGATTATCTTTTTTTGAAACTTGGAAATTTCTTCGGGAGTTAGTGAATAAAAAAATGGTTCTAAATTCAGAGAAAGATTTTCTTTATCTTCATTGGAATTAATTAACAAACTTAAAATCAAAGAGGAAAAATTACTAACTGATTTTGGGTTATTGCTAGCGAATAATTCCATCAAATCTCAGGTTAATCGTTCACTAGTATAAAATCTTATTTTTCGATTGTAAAGTGGACTTAAATTTAATAATTTATCTTTTAATTTAGTAAGCCCTAATAATTTTGGTTTTTTTTGTTTTCCTAGTTCCATTGTGTTTTTCAGTCTTATTTTAAAATATTTTAAGGTTAAAAGTTATATTATGAACGAAAAAGAATTTTATAGTTCCCTAAAAAAAGAGTTAGAAAATGATTTAAACTACTTGAAAAAAGAAAAAGCAGAGGAAGAAGAAAAACGCCGATTAGAAAAGATTAATGATTTAGAAAAGACAAAAACTGAACTAACCAAATTAATTGAAGAGAAGCACGAAAAAAATAAATTAGAAATAATTGAACTAGAAAAGAAATTAAAAACTTTTTATTACTGATTATTTGGCACTTTTTTACTTCTTTTGGTAATTATTATTGGAACATTTTTTTACTTGCGAAATTCTTTTGGAAAATAAAAGTTTTGTGAAAATTGTGAATAGATATTGACATTAATTTTTAGCGTTGTGATTATTTTTTACTCAAGAAAGTAATTTTTTAGTAGATTAATATTTGATGCAAAAAAGAACTTAGAGAACAAATTTTTTGAAAAAGGCGACAGATTTCTAAAATTAGTATATAATGAGTAAACAGTTAGAAGTTATTTTGGCAGAAGATATTAAAAATTTAGGAAAAAAATGAGAAGTTAAAAAAGTCAAAGTTGGATTTTATCGAAATCATCCTTACTTAAAAGAAAAAATTTGGCTTTATAATTCCCAAAATCGTCAAATAATGGAAAAAAGAAAACAACAAGAACACGCTGCCGCTTTACTTCGAGAAGAAAAAGCCCAGGAACTTTACGAAAAAATTAACAATTCAACTTTTTCTTTTACTTTAAAAAAAGACAAAAATGACAAAGTATTTGGTTCCATCCGAGTTGAGGATATTTTAAAAGAGATGAAAAACCAAGGTTTTCATTTAGAAAAAAATCAGTTATTAGACTTTGCTCCTTTAACTAATTTAGGTGAAAATTTGCTGAAAATTAAATTGAGTGAAAAATTGATAGCCCAAGTAAAAATTATTATAATAGCGAGCGAGTAAAAAGTATGATGAATGATAGAGAAGAAATAGTTTACAATAAAGAAGTTGAAGTAGTATGTGAATCAAAAGTTTATAGTTCTACTGCTTCCAACCAAAAGACATACTACTTTTTATTTTTAAATAAAGAGAAAGAAATAGAATCAGAGGAAAAAGACATTGCTGCCTTTATTTGAGAAGAGGCTTTTATGAAACTTAAACCTGATTACCAGAGTTTGATTGAAGAATTGGTACAAAATAAAAAAACTGCTCGTTTTACCATAAAAGGAGTTTACCAACCAGGGAGAGCAGGATATAACACACCTGCTTTCCATGTTGGAAAAATAGAAGATATTGAAGTAATTGATGAAGGGTTTGATGACGGAGAACAAGTAATTTTTTAGGGAGGGAGAATAAAAACTAGTTAATGACTTCTCGCTTACAATTTTTAAAAGATTTATATCAGAAACTCCATAAACCACTTACTTTATTAGAATTTGAAGAAATAGTAGATGAAGCAAAAAAAGTTATTCCTGACGACAAATGGCAAGAATTATCACAAGACGAACAAGAATTAATAATTAGTTTGTTTTGAAAAAAATTTGGTGTATACGAAATTTTTATTTATAATTGAAATAGTAATGTGGTTTCGCCAACTGAAAAAGAATTAAAGTATTTGGAAAAATATCAAGCCGACTTCGCTACTGAATTATTGCCTCTTTTTGATGAATTAAAAATAAATTCTTCTATTGCTGAAACATACGAAAAACACAAACAAAAAGCCGTAGAGTATAAACTAATCCTCGATAAACTGCTCCAACAAGAAAAAGACTGTCAAGCAGGGTTCCAAACTATTTATCAACAGGCTAGTAATTCCCAAACTTCTTTGTCTGAACTAAAAAATTTGTATAACCAAATAGGTCAGATTGTCGACAAATATCCCAATTTTAGACCGAGTGAAAAAACCAAGGAGTTATTTTTAGAGATTTTAGGAGAATTCGCAGCCAGATTAGGCGAATTTCGGAAAAATTGATTAGAAAAAAAACTCATCAATCCTACTAATGAAGAATTAGACCTTTTTGAATTTTTTGTCGAAGAACTTTTCTCCTTTACTTATGAAGAGATTACTAATGAGGAAGAAAAAGCCCAAATAGAAAGAGAATTCAACCAATTAAAAGATACTATTCACCAAGAAAAGAAAAAAAGAGGTCAAAGCATTTCCAAAGATACTTCTGGCGACAGTTCTAACATTAGCAAAAAATCCCAAGAAAGTCAAAAATTAAGCCAACAAATAAGTGAATTAGAAAGCAAAGTAAAGCAATTAGAGCAAGAAAAACAGCCAGGTTCCAATAGTGAATTAGAGAATAAAATTAAAGATTTACAAAGCCAAATAAAAATGTTGCGAAATGAGTTAGAAAAAACTCAAAAAGGTTCTGATAAAAGCAATAAAATTAGCCAAAATCTTTTTGGGGGAAAATCTTCAACTACTTCTGAAAATACTAAAAATGATAAGCAACCAAAGAAAGAATTTCCTTGAAAGATTGTGCTTCCTTTGGTAGGAATAATAGTCTTATTGATAGGAATAATTATTTTTGCGTTTTGACGCAAAAAGTCTAAAAATGAATAATTCAACACAAAAAAAATTTGAATTTACTTTTCAAGGCAAAAAAATAATCTTTGAAATCGACCAATTAGCCACTAAAAGTGAAAAATCTGTTCTTTGCCGCTACGGAAATACTGTGGTTTTGACAGTTTTGTGTCTTAAACAATCTGCTGAGTCTAGCAAATTAAATTTTGTTCCTTTAACTGTCTTTTTTGAAGAGAAATTTTATTCAGTAGGCAAAATCCCTGCTGTCTTTAACAAAAGAGAAGGTAAACCGGACTACAACTCCGTTACTATTGCTCGACTAATTGACCGTTCTATCCGAAGTTTTTTTCCTTTAGGTGGTCAATACGAAATTCAAATTACTAATAGTGTTTTGGCTTTCGACTCTGCTGCTGACCCACGACTGGTAGCCTGTTGAAATTCAATTTTAGTTTGCTATTTGTCTCCTCTTTTATCCTCTTTTAATCAGCCCTTGGCAACGGTAGTGATAAGCAAGAACCAAGAAGAGTTTATTTGTAATCCCAGTATTATCCAGTTAGATGAATCTCCCTTTGAATTGATTATTACGGCAACTAAAGAAAATATTGTGATGCTTGAATTAGGAGCCGAAGAAATTGCTGAGAAAGAACTTGAAAAAGCGGTCATTTTCGCCCAAAAACAAATTCAACAACTTTTACAATTTTTTCAACAAATTGCGAATTCTTTAAACATCTCAAAAAATTCTTTTTTAACACCAGAAAAATCAATTGACAAAAACTGGCAAGAGAAAATAAAAGAAAAGTTAGAAAAAATCTTAACTGCTAAGGATAATTGACTTAACAAAGAAAAAAAACTCCAAGAAACTCTACAAGAACTAAAAAAAAATCCCGAGCAAGACACTAATGCTTGGGAAGAAGAAATTGAGCAAATTTGGGATCTCACTCTTCAAAATTGAATGCAAACAAATTTTCGCCGGACTCAGCAGCGAATTGATGGACGAAAAAAAGAAGAGATTCGTCCATTAAATATGAAAATTAATTATCTTCCTAATGTTCACAGCAGTGCCTTATTTCAAAGAGGAGAAACCCAGGTTCTTTCAGTGGTGACACTGGGAAAAACTAGTGATCGGCAGTTAATTGATAATATTTTTGTTCATACTCATAAGCATTTTATTCACCATTATAATTTCCCGGCTTTTGCGGTGAATGAAATTGAAAAATTTAAGTCTACTTCTCGGCGAGAAATCGGACATGGGCAATTAGTCGAAAAAACTTTTCCTCCTTTATTACCATCAGTTGATACTTTTCCTTATACCATTAGAGTAGTTTCAGAAGTATTAGGCTCCGATGGTTCCTCTTCCCAAGCTTCAATTTGCGCTACTTCTTTGGCCTTGATGACAGCAGGCGTTCCTATGAAAAGACCAGTGGCCGGAATTGCTTTAGGATTACTAGAAGGAGAAATTTTGGTTGATATCAATGGTTTGGAGGACAAATTTGGAGAAATGGATTACAAAATCGCTGGCACAGAGAAAGGTGTTTGTTCCTTACAGTTAGATGTAAAAAATCAAGGAATTTCTTTTCTCATTTTCCAAAAATCTTTGCAGGAAGGCAAAAAAGCCCGAATTTATTTACTCCGAGAAATGAGTAATTTTTTGCCAAAAACTCGTCCACAATTGCCTACCCAAGCCATTAAATTTAAAAAAATTTTTGTTGGTGCCGAACGTTTTGGATTAATCATTGGTAGCCAAGGAAAAACCATTAATCGTTTAATTCAAGAAACCGGAGTAGAGATAGATTTGCAGCAACCCAGCGGCTTTGTTCTTCTTTACCATCATGACGAACAACAATTAATTAAGGCTGTTCGTTTTATTGAAAGTCAAATAAAAAAAAAGTAGAATATTTAAAAATTTGCTGTTTTCATTACAAATAATCAGCAATCACTATTTTTTTTGAAATGTGAATAAATAACGCCTCACTAAAAACTAAAAATGTTATGGCTAAAAGTCGGTGAAACTCATTGATTAATAGAGAGAGAGAGAGAGAGAGATTTTATAATAAATTACATAAATAAAATAGTAATGGTTTAGATATACTATGACTACGGAAGATTAAAAAAAATGCTTTCTAGTTTTTCCTATTTGCTTCTTGGAAATCTAATAAAACATAATAAGTATCTCCTTTTTTCTCTTTCATTTTAAGATGAAAATGGTAATATATATTTATTTAACCTTTCTTCTATTCTTTCTTTTTCTCTTTGAATGTGACTTTTTTTTCCTTTCATCGGTAGCAGTATTTTCTTTCAACCTTTTTTTAATTAATTCTACCTGCTCCTCTAATTTTGTTAATTGTTCCATTATTTCAATGTTGTCTTCTCATTGCTTTATGATGAGTTTTTTAATATTAGAAAGTGAATTTAATTTTCTTTCAACTCTCTCTTCTAAACTAGTTATTTCTTCTTTTCCCACAAAGGCAATAACTTCGTAAGTTTCATTACCTTTTACTAAATGAAGAACAAAAAAAGTGTTGCCATAATGACTCTTTTCTTTTTTGATATCAGCAAGTAAAGTATCGGTTAAACGGATTTCTCCCTTGTCTAACCAATCAATTCATTTCCATTTTTCCATATATTAATATTTTTTCTCTGTTTTTCTTAAGTGTTCAATTACGGCTTGGGCGGCAATTGCTCCATCGGCAGTAGCAGTAACAATTTGGCGAATTCTTTCTGGTTTAACTACATCACCAATCGCAAATAGTCCATTGATTTTAGTTTCACATTTTTCGTTAACATTGACATAGTTTTTTTCATCACAAACGCCACTTAAATTATGAAGAAAATCAGTATAAGGCAGCAGACCAATACAAGGAAATAAAGCACTAATTTCTAACTTCTCTTTTTCTAATTCCTGCAAATCATTTAAAATTAGGTGAGTGACTTTTCTTTGATTTGCTGTTTCTCCAACAATTTCTTTAACAGTTCTCTCTAAAATTAATTTAATTCGGGGATTTTGCTCGACTTGTTGTTTGATTTCTTGGTCTACGCGAAATTCTTTTCGTCGGTGAATTAAGTATACTTTTTTCGCAATTTCACTTAAATAAAGTGCGACTTCGCAAGCTGAATAACCACCGCCCACGACAGCAACAACTCTATCACGAAAAGCAAAGCCATCACAAATGGCGCAGTAAGAAACACCAAAATTAGTAAATTCTTCTTCGCCCGGGACATTCAATTTATTTTCAATAGTTCCTGAGGCAATAATTACTGCTCTGCTAAAATAAGTGTAGTGAGTTTCATTTTTTTCAGTTTTTACTTCGAATGCTCCTTGATTGTTCTTGATTAATTGAATCACTTTTTCGTTTTTCCCATCAATTTTATAAGAACGGGCATGCTTAGCCATTTCTTCAGCTAATTTTGGTCCCTTAATTTTTATAAAGCCAGGATAATTTTCCACCTCAGCAGTTTTGTTTAATTTGCCTCCATCCAAGTCCTTTTCTAAAATTAAAGTTGCCAATAAAGCCCTTTTAGCATAAATTGCTGCAGCTAAGCCGGCTGGTCCGGCTCCAATAATAATTAAATCGTATTGTTGCATAATTTAATTTGTCAATAGCAAGGTAAAGAATGGAATAAACGCATGAATTTACTCCCAAGCCCCAATTTTCTTGCGCAATTTTTCCATTAGTTCAGGTTCAATTTGCCGCTCCCTAAAACCTTTTTCCAGACCAGCATTGAGAGCAATCAATTTATCTAATCTTTTAATGATTTCTTGCCGATTAGTGGATAAGGTTTGGCTTTGAATTTGCTTTTGGAGAGCCAAAATTTCTACTTCTCTTTGATAGTAATCCCACAATAAAATCATTTTATTTTCTAACTTAGTGGCTTTTTGTCATTCTTTGTCAAATCTGCTTTTTAGGCTTTGTAATTCTTTTTCGACTTCTCGAAATTTATTCTGAAATTTGGTCTTTAATTCTTTTTTTTGCTTAATTAGATTCTTTAGTTCATCTTCAAGCAAGTGAAGGGTTTGTTCAGCCCGAGTTTTTTCAATTTCTTCACTTTTAGGAACTTCTTCAACCTTAATAATTTTTTCATCGTCCATATTGATATTTTTGGTGCTCCCTGGTTAATTTTGTTTCGTTTTGGCAAGCAAAAAAAATGGTTAAAAATATAGATATGCATTTGTTGGTTAGTTTTGAAGGAATTGATGGGAGTGGTAAAACTAGTGTAGTGAGAAAATTAAGTGAAAAATTACCTAATTCTTTTGCTACCAAGGAACCACGAGGCACTAAATTAGGCGAAAGAGTTTGACAATTAACTAATGAATCTTTAAAGAATAAAGAACTTGTTATTGACAGTCAAAGCCAACTTTTTCTTTTTGCAGCAGCCCATAATGAACATCTTAAAATAATCAGGCAACAATTGTCAGGGGAAAAAGATAAAATAGTATTAGTTGACCGTTATATAGATAGCACTTTTGTCTACCAAGGATTACGAGGAAATTTGACCGAGGAACAAAAAAAATCAAGAGTAAATTTAATTAAAGAACTTTTTCAAAAATTTATTAATACTCGTTTTCCCGACTTGACTTTTATTCTCAATTTAGAACCAGAAAAAGCCCAAGCCAGATTAGAAAAAAGGGAAGAAAAAAATAATTGGGATAAATTAGATTCAGAGTTTCACCAACAAATTCGTCAAGGTTATCTAGATTTAAAAAAGTATTATTTTCCCGAAAGAAACTACCACATTATCAATGCTGACCGTCCCTTAAAAGAAATAGTGGAGGAAATTTACCAAATTATTATTAATTTTCAAACTAATTTAACAAAATAACAAAAAAATTATTTGAAGAAAAGAAGTGAAAATTGTTGTGTACCAACAAATTCAACTAAATTTCAGTCTTTTAATTATGTAAAATTAATTACTTGGTCCAAGAGTGCTAGGAGGTTGGTTTTGGATTATTTGGGCTTGTTGTTGTGGTTGATTTTGTAAAATAGTTATTTTTTCTTCTAGTTTCTTGATTTTTTCATCTTTTTGACCGATGACTATCATTTGCTCTATTATGATGTTTGCTTTTTCTTCTTCTGAAAGTGATTTTATTCAGTCATAATTTTCTTCTTCAGTTTTAAGAATTGCTTTTTGTTTACCCTTATTTGAAGAACTAGAATTTGCTTCTGGAACATCATTCAAAGAATCATTCATTACTTCAAGCATCTGAACACCGTCGTCTATTATTAATTTATTAGTTTGATAAACACTTTCTAGAAGAGGATTTTTTCCTTCTTTAAAAAGATTTAAGATTGATATTAATTCTTGCATTTTTTCTTTTTTTTCATTAATTCCAATTATTTTGGCTATTTCTTTTGTCTCTTCTAAAAGAAATAAAGAATAAAGTTCAAAAAATCGTTGTAAAATTTCTTCTTTTTTATCTCCAATTTTTTCTATGGAATCTAATTCTTCTATTTCCTCAACAATATTTTCGTAGTAGATGTTTACTGTAAAGTAATTAGTGAATTCATCGTTATTTTGACACAAACCAGTTTGCACACTCCTAAAAAGTTGGTCTAATTGTGTTTTAGCCTCTCCTAACTGATAAGTAAGTTTATTTTTTTCGTAATTTTCTATAAGTTCCAAGGTTTCTAAAATTTTTTCTTTATTAATTATTTTCATAATATTATTTTTTAATGAAAAAAAAATAATTATCTCTTTTTAGGTTTGAAAATTCAAGCAATTATTCCAATTAAGAACAATACACCAACAATTATCACTACTGGCAAAACTCATTTTGGTCATTCATCTTTTTTAGAACTATCTTGCAACTTTTTACCGGCTTTTTCTAATCCTTCACCAGTTTTTTTGACCGCGTCGGACGAAGTTTCGCCAACTTTATCAGCCGCTTCTTTAGTAGTGTCTTTAGTTTTTTGTCAAACAGTGCGGTCAGCATTTCAAGTTCCACCTTTAATTATCAAAACGCCTTCTCTTCTTTCGGTCATGTCTTCTCCAACTTCAATTTTAACGCTTTTGTCCTCAATAAATTCCTTTAAATCACTTTCGTTTTGATATTCAATTTGAATTCGACCATAATGGTGGTCGCCATAATTAAATAAGTCAACTTCATAAAGAGCATATTTTTTACCGTTTTCTTCTCATTCATGACCTAAATCTTTTTTAATTTTTACTGTTATATTACTTGTCATATAAATAGTTTTTACATGTTTTCAATTTTATGTTTTTTAATCTCTCTCTCTCTCTCTAAAATAATATTATAATGAATGATTTGGAAACAGAAATAAAAAATATTTGTGACGAAATTGAAACACCTCAAATTGAAGTTTTTTCCTGAAAATGAATTAGAGAACTTTATAACAAAGGCATTGAAAAATCTTCGTTATTTAATGAATCTGATAAAAGAGAAACAAGCAAAAATAGTGTCATTTATGTAACTGCCAAATTAATTATAGAAATTGTTAAAGAAATAAGTTTTGGAGAAGAAGCTCCTCCTGAATGTTTACCTACAAGCGATGATTTAAATTTTTTTGAAAAAGTTAACCAAGAAGTTCCAGCACTTATAAAGTATTTAGAAAAAAATTCACGAGAAGGAAGTGAAGGTGAAGGGATGATTTCTATATTTAAAGCAGGTAGCAAACAATTAAAATCTTTCATCCAAGAACAAAGAAAAAAACTTGGTTCTTCCCAAAAACCAACTAATAAACCAAATCTCCAAGACCAACAAAAAATTCAAAATCAGCAAAAAGAAATTGATTATCTTAAACAGCAATTAGCCGAATTACAAAAACAAATAACAGAATTAAAGCAAAACCAAAAAGACACTGATGCTAAACCAGAAATCACTAAAAAAATAGAAACCCTAGAAAGTAAAAAGCAAGAAATTCAAAGTGAATTAAATAAAAAACAATCCCAGCAAAAAGAATTAAAGGATAAGGCTAATTCATCACAATCTAATAATTCTGATAATGGATTTAAGTGATGATATGTTGCTATTCCTAGTGCTATTTTATTAGTAATTATGGGAATAGTCATTGCTTATTTGATGGGTAAAAATAAAAAAAAACATTAAAAATTTTGGCAATTATATACAATTTTACACTAAAAGAATAATTTTCTTTATGACTTGGTTCTTTTTACTTCTTCCTTTCTTTCCTCAGTTCTTCTTTTAAATCTTTTAATTTTAGCGGTGGTGTTTTTGCCAAAATTCTTACTTTTTGCTCAAAGTCAGTTTGAGATACTTCTGCCAATTCTTTCGATGAAGAATACTTTCTTTTCATTAATGCTAAAAATTCTTCTCTATCTTGGGAAATTGAAGCTAACGCTTCCACTGTGTAAATCACTTTCTTCAATTCTTCGCGACCTATTTCCGGAGTTAAGGATTGGTGAAATCTGTATCGGTAATTTCCTCCTTTAGTTTTCGGAGTTTTCTCTTTTAATTTATCTAAAACAATGGTGCCTTTAGGCATATTCTTGTAAACTAATTCATTAGTCAGGGTGCCGACAAATCCTGGTCTTTTGATATTTTCCACCGTAAACGGCAAACCTCATAGTCTAAATATTTCTTTATAAAAAGTTCAAGGGAAAGTTTTTTGTCATTTCAAAATTTCCTCTGAAATAAAGGCTTTTAATATCGCCTGTAGTTCGGCTTGCTCTCTTTCGTATTGGTAGCCAGTAGCTTCGTCTACTAGGGCGATAATGCCGACCTTGGCAAATGATCTTAGTAAAATTTCACACTGGTCAGCGATTGTTTTTTGCCGAGGTGATAAGTGAATGTTTTTTCGGGCTTCTAACATTCCGTCACAAAAATCGACTAATCTAGTTGCTTCATAACCGTGAATTTCATTTTTTCCATCATAACAAATAATTGGGTCAAAGTGGGCGGGGTTTTTGTCTCTATAAATAAAGGATTGCAGTGATTTTTGGTCTAAATATCGCTTTAATCTGGGCCCCCTTTCTTGCTCTCCATTTTCATCAACCATTTTTAAGGCATCTTGCATGCCTCGACTTGACAAAACTCGGATTCCATCTTCAAGAACGAAGCAGGGCAACTCGAACCCGGCTAAGTCTAATTTTCCTTTGTATTTTACTTTTCTTTCGATTTTATTTGTATCTTTCATGTTTTTAATTGATTAATTTTTGATAAGTCAAGTTTTTACCGACTACTGAAGAAAGAATTAAATCAAATCTTTCTCGTTCTTGGTATTTTCTAGTGTTAAACCGTAAAGTGAATTCATTAACATACTTTGATGTATGTTTCTTGCTTATTCAATGGTAGATACCATTAATTCCTCTTTTCAGATGTGACCAAAAGTTTTCGATAGCGTTAGTGGAAGTTGTTCCCTTGACATACTGTTTAGCACTATGATTGACTATCTGGTGATTAAAACTTTGAGACAAACTGCTGTGACGATATCATTCGTCAGTGTAGACATCTGAACCTTTTTCAATGTTGGCTCTGATTATTGGTTCTAGAGTGTTTTGTCGGGTATCAAAAACTACTTGAGTAATCAAATTTCCACCTCTTTCTAACAAACCTAACACGGGAATTTTGTCAGTTCAACTTCGACCTTGGGAATGAGGAACTTTTTTATTTCAGTGGCGGTTTTTGTTTTTTCCACCGATAAAAGTTTCGTCGATTTCTACCAAATCTTTTAGCATAGTCTCAAGTTCTGAGATTTTAAAAGTAGAGCGTAAGCGATGAAGCATAAATCAGGCTGATTTTTGGGTGATTGAAATATCTTTGGCTAGTTGGCAAGAAGAGATACCTTTTTTGTGAGCAGAGAAAATATATAAAGCTCACAGTCATTTTTGAAGTGGTATTTTAGAATTTCTAAATACGGTTCCGGTCTTGATAGTAAAATACTTATTAGTATTTTTGCACTTATATTTGTTGTCAGCACATTTGTAAACTTTAGAATTAGGATCAAAAGGAGAAATCGGTTGACTATTTCAGATAATTGCTTCTAAGTAGTCGATACAATTCTGCTCAGTAGGAAGAGTTATTAGCAAGTCTAATAAACTTTTAAAGTTTTGTTTGAGGAGCATTATGTTTTATTTTTTTAGTGTAAAATTGTATATAATTGCCTAAAAAAGAAAAATTAATGAAAAATTAAGTAAACAATGAATAAAACAATAACCAGTCTATACAACTACTACAAAAATACTCCTAAAAAACTTAAAATAGTTTGTGATTGGGATGAAGTAATACAAGCGTGTGAACCTTATGCTTTATGATTAACTCCTTTAAGTGAAAAACAAAAAAAAGAAGGTTATGTTGATGAAGGGATTAACTTTTCTGAATATTTTAAAGTTTTTTGAGAAAAATGGTCAGAACCTTGAATTGAATATTCCCTTTATAGTTCTCGTTTAATACCAAATGAAGATAAAGAAAAAATAGAACAGCAACAAAATATCAAAAACTCTCCTGATTTCTATCAAAAAGCCCCATTTTTAACCATTACTAAGGATTTATTGAAACTGATAAAAGAAGGCAAAGTAAGTAGGTTAATTTTCCTCTCTGCTTATGATAAAAGAAAGTTTCCTTATGGTGATGGGAGAAAAGAGTGAATATTTAAAGAAACCTTTGACAAAGTTGGGTATGAAAGGGAAGATGATAGCTCAAAAACGATACTCCCTTGTTATTTAGAACTAATCGGCTTTGATAGTGAAACCCAAGGGCAAAGTAAAGCCGACTGAATTAAAAAAAATGCCTCTGACTTTGATTTAGTTATAGATGATAATCCTTATATTTGTAAGATTTTAATTGAAAATAATAATTCGCTTATTTGTGGTTCTAGTGCCGCAAGAGGCGATTTCGCTCATGTAATTAATTCTCATATGAAAGTTATTGCTCCCCACTATCCAGCAATAGCAGACCAACACCATGAAGAAGTGTTATTGGTAAAAACTAGTGTTAGTGATTTAGGAAAAGAGGATTTTACCGAAAAAGAAATCAACAACGAGGAAATAAATAACAAATCTAATCCGTGCCAAAAATGTGGCAGTTCTAAAACTGGCAAAGAAAAAGTTTATCAAAATATTTGACGAGGGAATGAATTCAAAGAAATTCATACTGGTAATCTAATCTATTGTGAAAAATGCGTAAATAATCACATGGAAGAATTTGACTATTGGGAGAAATTGGCTGACGAATTAAAAGTAGACTGTATTCGCTACTGACAATTAAGTTATATTAGATATAGTGATGAAGAATTAGGCTTTTGCCTTCATGCTAGTGGAGAAGGAGATGATTGACTTTCAGGAGAATTAAACAAAGAAGAAAATCAACAATTATTAACTATTATCCAAAAGAATGACAAAGTTGCTTTTCGAAAGTTTATTACTAAAAAACTAACTGAATTAGCCGAAAGAGAAAAAGAAATTAGAACTAACCGAAGTGAAGCGGACAAAAAAGAACGAAAACTTAAAAACATTCTTGATACTCTTGAAACAATAAAAATAGAAGTTGAAGAATTAATTGAGGAAATTGTTCCTATCTGAAAAGAAGCAAGGCGAAAATACGAAACAGAATAAAAATTAGGCAAATCACACTGAACTTAAAAATAATAATATGAACCAAATACCTCTCACTATCAATGATTTTTGAAAAGATAAAAACAGCAAAAGAGAAAAATGAACAGAAACCAATCAAGAAGTTTGATTAGTAGAAAACGGAGAAAAGATTAAACTAATAGGCAAAAATCATAACACTTATAAAGAATTGATTAGAGAAGGAGAAAAAGAGTCAGATCCATCATAAAATTTAGATAAAAAGTGAGCCAAGAGAGCAAGAAAATAAGGCAAAAGCAAAGAAGATTAGTTAAAAAGTTTAAAAAAAGCCAATATAATCAGCAAAATAATTTAATTGAGGATAAATTTATCCAATCTAACCAAAAAATTATAGAATTAGAAACTGAAATTACTAATTTAAAGAAAATTTTAGGATTAGTGAGCGAAATAGTTAAAGAACAAGTAGGAAAAATAAGTGATTTAACTCAAAAAACTGAATTGCTAAGCGAAAAGTTATTAACTTGAAAAGAAAAAGAGAATTCTAAGCAAATATTAAACTTGGATAATAAAGAAAAATTTACTACTCTTAACCAAAAGTTTGAAGAAATTATTAAAAAAGGTGGAGAAAAAAGTGTTCTAAATCTGAAAAGAGTGCTAGAAAAAGAAGAACAAAGAAGTAGAGAAGAAAAAAATACCTTGGATCAAATTAGCGAACCAAAGGACTATTTAAATGAAGGACAAGAGTTAAATAAACCTCAGAATGATAATAGAGAAAAGACAAAAGCTATTCAATGCTTTAAATGTAAATTTTTTAGACCGAAATTATCCGATATAGACTATCCTATGCTAAGTGAAATTAGGCAACAAAGCGATAGTTATTGGTGAAATAATCAGTGAACAGAAAACCAAGACTACTGCGAGCCTTGCTATTATGGCAAAATCAAAGAACTAAAAACTTAATAATGAATGATTATCGCACAACCGAGCGTGCGTGAAGGAGTGTAAATGAATGTAACCAAAAGACCAGTAAAAGCATTGTTGAACAAGACTAGTCATTTGAAAAAATAAGTAAAATACTTATATGTTAAAGTTAGATATTGAATATAAAGACGGGTCAACCCGACACATTACGAACGATTTAAATAAGGAACAGTTTAAAGCATTAGGCGAACATTTGGAAAGTGGACGATTGAGCCACGCAAAAAGAATAATTATAGAGCAAAAATAATAAGACGAATATTATTTTGAGTATATATTAGAAAGGAAAACTATACAAAAAGCCTGAGAGAAAAAAAGCAAGGAGCTTAAAATATCTTATGGGAATGTTAGTTTTGACTTAGATAATACTTCTCTATGGCAACCAAACCTAGAAAAACATCAAAACGATATTTCTACCCGAGATGAAAGTCTCGATGAACTCCTTAATGGAGTAAACCCTGTTTCCCGAAGTGTTTTAAATAGCACTTATGGAAACTATGCGAGAATATAGTTAGGCGATTGGGTTCCGCCACTAAAATTTTTTAAGGTCGCTGTCTGAGCTATATTCAAGCCTTTTGTTTCCTCACTTGGGGCAATCGTAAAATAGGTGAACCGACTAGTTAAAGTTAGTTTACTACTCTTTAACATAGTAGATGACCAGTGGTGTTAACGACACTATTGGGTGAAGTAACTTGTAAAAGTAAACTATTAATTATTGAAGTTGGCAGTTAATAAATAATTAGAAACATAATTGCCTATGGTCGTAGAAGTAGTTAAGGGTTGTTTAGAGGACGAGGGTTCAATCCCTCCATTTCCACCAACGGAGTTATTATTTAATTAAATAAGTCAGAAAATGCTTAAAATGTTATTGATGAACTGAAGAATAATATGCGATATAATATTAGAAGAAGGCGACTTTGAAAAAAACTCAAGAATAAAGATTTGCGAGGATTGTGGTAAAGAACTTACCCTCAATGATCATTACATTGGATTGAGAAGTGAGATGACTGAAAAATGAGTCTGCGAAAATTGTTCCGATAATTATTTATCTGCTTAAGAATTTTATGGCAAACCAAGAAATCTTTAAATGTGCTTGGTGTAAGCACTCCCATGATTTAACTGAATTAGAAGCCATTGGAGATAATAAACGACGAGCAGAAACTTGCTTAGCTGCCAAAGCTAAATATGAAGATAAAAGAAGCAATTTGCCTTTTAGGAATGATTTAAGTTCCGAGCAAAGAAAAATTAAAGACCAAAAATATCAAAATCTAATCCAAAGAGCTTGAAAAGAACTAAATGACTTACAAAATACTTGGATTTGTGTTAATTGTTTCCAAAAAGCTCAAAGCAAAGCCCAGAAAAAGACGGGAACTAACAAAACTCACACTTGTGCGGTCTGCAAAAATGTGTTTACTAGTAAACCCCGTAAAGTTCATGTCGCTAATAAGCAACACATAGGAATAGAACCACGCAGAATAAGTAAAGTTTGTGAGGGATGCTGAGAAAACGAAATAATCGAAGCTGATTATTATTGTCCCCGAACTAGTGACGGACGGGACAGTTTAGAACCCGGACAGAAAGAATTTGATTGTCTGTGTGTAGTAAAAGAGAAATATAAAGGAGGGAGACATTTAGACCAAACTAACTATGAATATGATGAGGAAGACAAAGACATCGATAGTTAAAAAAGTCAAAGATTAAAATTAAAGTTAAAATAATTGTATGGACAAAGAACAAATTCAAGAAATACTAAATATTTGCGAAGCACATTTAGAAAATTTAAAAAATAATTTAGACGGAAAAGAGAAGTTGGAGACAATTTTGGAAGAAGCATTGGAACAAGTTAGCCAAGCAATTGATGAAGCACAAAACAGAGGAGAAGACATGACTAATGAAACTAATTGATATACGAGATTAATTGACGAGCAAAGAAACTTATATTAGCAAAATTAACAACTAAAAAAATGCACGATTTAAAAAAACAAAAAAACGAATGAGAAAAAACCAAGGAAAAAATTAGAAAACTAAAAGAAGAAATCAAAACAAAAAAAATTCAAGGAAAAATTAAAGATGCTTTGCTTTTAAAAAAATATGAGAAAAAAATAAAAGACTTAAAAGAAAAGTTGAAAGTGTTCGCCTAGTGTTTAGAAGGGATTAAAGTGATATTATAAGAGTTATAAATATACTTGTATGAATGATAATATCGAAAAAGACAAATTAAGTATGAGCGATGACATTGCTGATACTCTAACTCCGAATAGCGGAGCTCAAGAGATTGCCAGTTTTGCCGAAAAAGCAAGTTTAGCAATTGAAAAAGTAGAAGGCGAGCGAGACGAATATCGCAAACTTTATGTAAATGCTAATAGTGAAATATTAAAATTGAGAGAAGAAAACCGACACTTAAAAGACCGAGTAGCCAACAAAGAGACAGAAAGTTTAAGACAAACTACTATGGCACGGGAAAAAATGAATATGCAATTACAACGTGACACCAATACGCGAGAATTAAGTGAGTTGTTAAACAGCTCTTTTAATAGTTTATTAGAAACAAGACGAGGTCGTTAATTTTTTAAACTAGAAAAGAGTAAAAAATGACAACTAATTAGTGTTAGAGCCAGTGTTTACAGGCATTTAATTGAAATTAAATGAGTTAAAATAATACTTGAATGATATGGTAGAGCGAAATTTATACATCCAATTATTGGAGCAAAAAACCCAACAAGACCAAATTTTACAATTGGTCAAAGCTGATAGTCGTTATTTGGAACTATTTGCAGATAATAAAATCCAAATTTATGGTGGACAAGCGAGGTTCTTGTTAACCCAACCTAAACCCGGCATAGAATTTAAACCCAATTTATCGGTTCATTCCGGAGGTGATTTTAGCCGACAGTTAGATCTTGCCTGGATTGATATTCCAGCCGTAATCGACAAGGTTTATTATGAGTTAATTGTGGAAGACCGCTTTCTAGAAGCTTTGGATAGTCCAAATAAATTATCAGAAATGACTACTCAGCTAAAAGATAATATTGCCGAGCAAATTACGGATGATATTAACGAAAAAGTGGAAGAAATTTGGACTACTGATGGCAATTACCAGGAAAATACTACTGATATAGCCAAAGATGAAGAACCTGATGGTAACTTATTTAAAATGGATAAGGAATGATTTAAAAAGCCAGATGAAGTTTTAGGAGCTATTTACAATACTAGTTCAGCATTTTTAAGCAAAAATGATATCTTCCAATTGGGATGATTGAAACCTGCTGCTAATGCAACTGACCCTGCTACTAGAACAAAAGTGAAAACTAATACTAAAAAACTAAAAGATATTTTCCTAGCATTAGATAGTTCAATTCATAACTTGCTAGCGATTGGCAAATTCGCCCAAGCCTTTAACTTTAAATTTGTAGATTTAAAAGAAAGATTTGGCGAAGTGATTGAAACTTGTTTACCTAATAACTACAAAATAGTGATGTTTGACAAAAGAGTAATGGTATTGAAACCACGAGAACAAAACAAAGGATTAGAACATAAATATGAACCAGAAACTCAAACTAACTGATTTTTCTTACCAAGTAAAGTTTATGCAGGATTAATAACTTGTTTAAACTACTGTGCTTGAAAAGAAGCGTAATAAGGAGACTTAAAGATATGGAAGAAATAATATTAGACGAAGGAAAAGTAAACACGGATCCAAAAGGGTGAGCCTGCCAAGAATGTGGAATTGAAGCAGTGGTGGAAGAATTAAGGTTTATTGGTCACAGAAAATATGATGGTGGAGAAATAATGATTGTCTGTCAAGAATGCAAGCATTTGATAGAATAAAGAAGCGTAATAGATAATGACAGAAACAGAAAAAGAAAATTGAGACTATTATAAAACCTCAATAGATGGTTGTACTGATTGCGGCAAACTATTTTGTAACGATGATGATGAGAATGGAGAATGTACTTTTCAACACGATCACGATAATACTGAATCTTGAGGCAATGAAGAAACCGGTGAATTACTTTGCAAAGATTGTGCAAAAGCAAGAGGAATAATTTAAAAAAACATGAACTACGATAATTGAACTATCGAAGAAGAAACAACCAATCAAGGTGAATATGTGCTAACTTGCGACCAATGCAGTGAAACCATAGACAAAGGAGAAAAATACTGAATTTGTGCTGATGAGAATGGCAACCTCTATGAACCAATTTGCCAAACTTGTTCTCAAAGGATACTTGGTGATAATTTACAGGGAAAAGTAGAGGGAAATGACTAATGATGAAGAAGAATAACCAAGACCAGATACTAGAACAAATTAAAAAAACTTCTTTAAATTTTAAGAAGCGAGAAAAGACAGAAGAACTAATTCTCTTATTTGACTACCAAGTTATGAAAGGAATTATAAATGCCTATTAATACTTGAGACGGAACACTAGAAGAATTACATGATTTAGAAGGGAAAATTTTCACTCATGAAGATTTAGAAACAGCAATTAAACAATATGTCTTTAATTATTATTGCGGATTAAGTAATTTAGAAGGAGCTGGTCAATTAGCCGAATACTTTGATGACATCGATGAGAAATTAATCACACATGGTGAAATAGCACTAGTAGAATACAATGATAAGAAATTTTTAGCTAATATTAAAGAGGAACAAAACAATTTACTTAATAAATACGATGAAGTAACCTTAACTTTATTAGATAATCCTAAAATCCAGATTAAAAGCAATAAAAAAGATTATCCTTATAGATATGTAGTCTTTGAAAATAATAAACAAAATGAGGCTTACATGAAGCAAATTGATTATTTTATTCAACAGATGATCGGAGAAGTAAAAAAAATGGCTCGGGACGCATTTTTGTGCGAAAGAAAATTAATCTTCATAGTTCCGGAGCAACCAGATGAAGCCGATGCTCAATATTTAGTTAAAATGTGAAAAAAAGGTATATTTTTCTTTATTGCTTTTGAAAAGAGCAGGCGACCAGGAAAAATGGGCGGATCTGATGGAAAGCAAGGAATTCATCCGAGTCAAGTAAACTTCCAAACTTATGAACCTAAATTAGACATGGTTCAATGATATATTCGCAATTATGAATTTTGACACGCTAAAATGGAAAAGTATCTAGGAATTAGACATGATCCATTGGTTCAAAAACAAGAAAGAGCATCAGTAGCAGAAGTAAATGCTTCTACTTCTCCTTTTGATGCTTTTGAACGACGAGGATTCAAAAGCCGAGTAAGAGGAATTAAAGAATACATTAAAGTCTTTGAGGGAGGTAAAGGATCCTGTAATTTTACTTATGGAAAATATAAGTTTAGTTTGAGTTAAGGCTAAGTGTTCTCCGTTTGAAAGAGATGAAAAAACTTTTTGGCTAGACTGTTAAAATTATTGATGATATGGCAAAATCCCTTGAAAATGTTCAAAAAAGAAAAGAACAAGTAGTTCAAAAAATTAACGAAAAAAAAGAAGAGCAGGATGATATAATTCGACAATCATTAAAAGAGCAAGACAATGAAACACCTAATCATGAACTGATAGGTGATTTGGAAGACGAATGACGCAAATTAGAAGATGAAATTAGAAAATTAGAAGACGATCCAGTCTTTACGGAATTATATGATTTAGAAAACCCAATAGAAATAAGATGCTCAGGCTGCAATCGTGAAGTAGATGAACTAGATGATGAAACCGATCTTTGCAGAAGATGTACCGAAGAATCTGAAGAGGGCAATGTTTCAGGCGGTTATACTGACGACAATCAAGAAACGGAGGAAGATGACAAAGAAGACGAACCTGAATGTGCAGAATGTGGTGAAATACTCAAAACCCCTGAAGAAATAAAAAATCAAATCTGCCAAAAATGCGAAGATAAAGACGAAGAGGAAGAAGACGAGGACGAATCAGAAGAGGAGGAAGAAGATGAAGAGTGTTCAGAATGTGGAACAGTACTAGAAGAGGAAGAAGAAATTAGAACAGGTATTTGCAAAGAATGTGCTGAAAAATATGGAAAATAATATGCAAGAAAAAGAAATTAAAGTAATTTACGGCAATGCTGGCAATCAAATAGGAACTTTTTATAAATGTTCTTGCTGTCCGTATTATTTAGACAAGGAAGGCATTAAGAAGCACAAAGAATTGGAAAGCTTACAAAACCTCGGAATATTTAACCATTCCAAAAAAACAAATCCTGTCAAGGAAATCCACCTTCATCCTTATTTATGAAATATTATCGAAAACTTAACGAAAAGAATAGAATATTTAGAAAAAAAAGGTAATGGTGACGACTTTGGCTGAGAAGATGACGATGAATGTAAATGTGAAGATGGTTGTCCCGATTGTGAAGCAACAAGATCAACTTGTGGATAAAATACTATATGGATCGTGACAAAAACGAGGATAAATACGATGGAGAATGCGACAAGCCCGAACTACTAGAACCCGAGGAGCCTGACATAGAGCATGAGCCCGAAGAACAAGGAAATTTTGAACCATCAGCCGATTTTTGCTGAACTCATGAAAGCGATTGTGGAAGTGAGTGCGAAGAATGGAGAAAAGAACACCAAGAATAGCTGGGCAAACTTAAAAATATTCTATATGGATATTAAGGAACTAAAACAATTTCTCAATAAATTTGAAACAGAAGGACTTAAAGAAGCTAGTTGACTTGAACTAAGAAAATTAGGAAATTTAATGACATTACAAGGATCAGCACTAATGGCATTAGCAGAAGCTAAAGAAACAAAAGAAGATTACAGAAATTTTCTTAATTACGAAGAAGAACAAAAAAACAATAAATAATCAAGCAGAGAAATCAATAGTAAAAAAAACAAACTAATTCTTTCATAAAAAAGAACAAAAATAAATCAAAAAAAGAGAATAATTTTAGGAAAAACTTAGAAGGAAAATTGAACTTAAAGAGGGAATGATTTTGCCTTTACTTTGCGTGAGTACATGCGAGTATTAATAAAGAAGAGAAAAAACTAAAAGGCAGATAAAATAATAAATATGAACTGCTTAAAAAAAAGCGAAAAAAATTTAAAAAGTTGTTAATAATATATATATAAGTTTTGCCTACTCCAGATGGACCAACAAAACAAAAAATTGGAAACTTTTGTTCGTTAGAACGATTTTCTGTAAATGCCCTGATTCCTATTCATTCTAAAATAAATTTCTTTTGTTTCTCAAATCCTACTTGTTGATTAAGTTTCTCTTCTGCTTCTTGTCGACTCAAAGGAGTTGAAGTATTTCGGTAGGCTTCAATTAAACTTCCACAGTTTTTAATTTGTTTTTCAAGATATTCTTTTCTCTGGCTTCCGAAATTACCCCTATTAAATTCTAATAATTCTATTAACTCACTTATTCTTGCTTCTAATCTTTCAATTACTGTGTTCATCCTTACCAAATTGCTTTTCACATGCAAGCACATTCATTACTACTGCATGCCCTAAGCCGAAAATGTTTTACTATTTTTCCTTAGTAGTATCTTCTGTCGCTTCTTCTTTTTTTGTTTCTTCTTGCGGCATTTTCTTCATTAATTCATTAGAAAGGTCTTGCAACTCTTTTATGTTTTTGTTTTCCAATTGTTCTTTAATTTGGTCATAATTATTGTCGTCAACAACTTTCTTTAAATATGTAATTTTTGCTTGAAACTTTTTAAATTGTTCGTCGTCTTCTTTGAAATTTTTGCTTTGCTTAAATTTTTCAATTTGCTTTTCAAAAGTGTAAAGAAAAGTCTCTGCTTCATTTTTTTTCACTCTGTTTTCTAGTTCTTTTTGATCATCTTCGGCTTTTTTTTCTGCTTCTTCTCGTGCTTTTGTTATTTCTTCTTCACTTAAACCTTGGCTATCAGCAATAGTAATTGACTGTTCTTTATTAGTTTCCTTATCTATGGCTGAAACGGTAACTATTCCGTCAGCATCAATATCAAAAGTAACTTCTACTTGGGGAGTGCCTTTTGGAGCTGGCTTGATGCCAGTTAATTGAAAATTACCTAAAAGTTTATTGTCCTTACTAAGTGTTCTTTCTCCTTGGAATACACGAATGTCTACGCTTGGTTGGTTATCCGCAGCGGTAGAAAAAATCTCAGATTTTTTAGTCGGAATAGTAGTATTACGTTCAATTAACTTGGTAAAAATTCCTCCCATAGTTTCAATTCCTAAAGAAAGCGGAGTAACATCAAGCAAGAGTATTCCTTCTTTTGCTTCTCCACTCAAATTTGCTGCTTGGATAGCTGCTCCTATCGCTACTGCTTCATCAGGATTAACTCCTTTATTGAGTTCTTTACCAAAAATTTCTTTCGCTTTTTTTTGAATTGCGGGCATGAGGGTCATCCCTCCGACTAAAACAACTTCATCAATATCAGTTTTAGAAATTCCTGCATCTTTAATGCAATTCTTACAAGGTTTGGTTAACTTTTCCAAAAGGTCAGCATTGAGTGCCTCTAATTTACTACGAGAAAGTTCTTTATCAATATGTTTAGGAGCACCAGAAGAGTCAACTGCGATAAACTCAAGGAAAATTTCAGTAGTGGGAGAAAAAGAAAGTTTATGCTTGGCATCTTCGGCAGCTTCTTTTAATTTGTGTAAGGCTTTTTTATCCTTGCTTAAATCAATCCCTTCTTCTTTTTTAAATTCAGCAACTAGCCATTCAATAATTTTTTGGTCAAAATTAGCACCACCCAAATAAGTATCGCCATTAGTGGCTTTTACTTCAAAAACTCCTTCTTTGCTAATTCCAATAATTGAAATATCAAAAGTTCCGCCTCCTAAATCAAAAACAGCAATGGTTTGTTCTTTTTTTTTATCTAAGCCATAAGCCAAAGCAGCAGCGGTTGGTTCATTAATAATTCTCATTACTTCTAAGCCAGCAACTTTACCAGCATCCTTAGTTGCGTTTCGTTGAGCATCATTAAAGTAAGCGGGTACTGTAATTACTGCTTTTTTAACTTCTTTCCCGAGATGGGACTCAGCTATTTTCTTCATTTTTTGCAGAATAAAAGCCGAAATTTGTTGAGGAGAATATTCTTTTTTTCCTACTTTAATTCAAGCATCACCATTTTTTCCTGAAACAATTTGAAAAGAAGCGATTTTACTAAATTCTTGTACCTCAGGAGAATCAAACTTTCTCCCTATCAGACGTTTTGCTTCATAAATTACCAAGTTGGGTTTAAGAAACGCTTCTTTACTTTTTTTTGCTTTTTCTCCGACATCTACTAAATCTCCCTCTTCATCAAAGAGAACTACTGAAGGAGTAGTATTTCTTCTTGTTTCAAAATTAGTAATAACATCATATGTGCCATCTTCACGTCTAATGGCGACACATGAATTAGTAGTTCCTAAATCTATACCAATGGCTTTTTCGCTTAACTCGTTCATATAATTATTTTTAACTTTTTTTCTTGCTAATTATCACTTCGGCAGGACGAAGCACCTTTCCTTGATAGTGGTATCCTTTCTGGGAAACTTGCAAAATTGTTCCTTCGGGATAATCATTGTTTTCGTCAGATGCGATTATCTCAACTTCATCTGAATTATAGTCAGAGAGAGGTTTTTGAGGGGCAATTTTAATTTCTTCTACTTTTTCTTCCTGAAAAAAATCTTTTTGGAACCGAGCCAAAGCCATTTTAAAACCAGTCAAAAATTGTTTAACTTTGGAGTCCTGATGAGTTTGATTAATTTGTACGGCTCTCTCATAACTATCAAAAAGTGGCAAGATTTTCTTGATTAGTCTCTGACCAACATTGCGTTCTAATTCCATCATTGTTTTAAAATATTCTTTTTTTTGGTTATCTAATTCGGCCAGCAAGCGAAGATTTTTATCTTTTAAACTTTTAATTTCTTTTGTAAGGTTATTAATTTCCTCTGTATGAACGGCAGAATCAGGAGTTAATTTACTTGCCTCTTTTTTTACTTTGTCTTTTAATTCAGAAGTTTTTTTTTCTACTTTTTTAGTTTTGCTTTGGGTTTTTTTGTTATCACTAGACATATCCATATAATTTATTTTTAACACGGATTCATCAAGTAGCATCCCATGAGGTTCACAAATCTATATAATAATTTTAGTTGTAATTAGAAAAAAAACCAACAAACAAAAAGCAAAAAAGTTAATCAGAAAAAAAAAAGCACACGAAAGACACACGACCTCCACACGCTGCTTTAATTCTAAGAATTAAGGGAGAAAATTTTTTTGTTGTTCTCTAAAAACAAAATCCATATGAACGAAAATAACCAAATAAATCCACTCAAAAACAGTGAAGATTATGAAAAACTAAAAAACGATTATGAAGCTGAAATCCTAAAACAAAAAGGAAAAGCTGAACAGTGAAAAAACACAGCCATTAAAAGTGATGAAGCAAGTTTAGCCAAAGACAAAATTATTGAAAGACTAGAAGTCGAACGAGATGACTGAAAAAAAGAAGCCCGTCGTAATTGTCTTATCGAACTCAACCAAAAAGAAACTAAAAACAAAAATGAGTTTTTAGAACATTTCCAAAGGCTCCAAACAGCCAAAATCCAAGGAGGTCTTAAATAATGGTGGACTTCAATCCCCTCTTGGAAAACCTTCAAGAACGAGTAGTCCAAGAAAAACCTTTGAAGTTAATCTATGCTGATAACACCTACTCCGTATTTAACAAAGGAACTACGGAATTCCACGGAGCCGAAGAGGAATTTATTGGAGACCAGCCCTTAGAAGGAGTAAAATGAAAGAAAACTCTTAAAAGTAGTGATGCTGAAAACTTGCCAGAAGTCTTCTCTTGTCGATTAAAAATCATTCACGACCACTTTTACTACACCATTTATAACAAAAAGGTCATGAAACGAGCCTTACAATCTCCGACTGAAATGGCAGCTCTGGTCGACCAATTAACGGACAGCATGACTACTAAGCCCAAGTTAGACTTGAATCGAGTTTTAACTAAAGTAATCTGCACCAAAGACAATTACAATAATGCTGCTTGGGAAACCGTCACTGCCGAGGAAGCCAAAATTGACAGCCTAGATAAAGCCATAGCCATTTTAAGGAAAATCAAAGCAGCAGCCAACGGGATGGTGGAACCTTCGGACAAGTATAATAGAGGATATCAAAAACCAAATAGCCACGACTGAAACAAAGTAGTTACTAATAGTGAAAGCCGAAAGAATTTAGTTTTAACTATTGACCCGGATTTCCTTGATGACTTAGAAATCTACTTTCTAGCTGATGTGGCTCGTGACTCTAACCTTAACCCCTACAAACTTTTCAAAGAAGTAATTGTAAAGAAACTCACCAATAATGCCTTGGCTACGCTCCATGACGAAAAAAGTGTAGTTTACCGGATAATTAATGAAGATGGAATTACTCACGAACAAGTCTTTGGTTCAGGCAACAGTAAATTTGGCTATCATATGACCGTGATTGGAGGCATGATACCTTTCACCAACAGTTGAGCCCTAGCCAGAGCATAGGAGGTATATGTATGTTAATATTGAGAGGAGAAATCAGCAAAAGTCGGGAAAGAGCTAAAAGTCAGCAAACCCAAACTGACCTTAATCGAATTCTAAAAAAATGAAAGTTTGGAGGGCAACCCTTCAAAAACACCGAGGACTTTTTAACCAAAATGGGAGGCTGAGTAGATAAACAAATAGACAAGAGTAAAGAGTTAGAAGACTTTTTAAAACTTTTTGGTCTCGATAACTTGAACCAAATCAAAGGAATTGAATTGAAAGGAGAAGGAGAATAATATGAATTACCAAGCCCGAATGTTACGACAAATGTGAAGCAATGATATTGCCAAAAAAACTAATCAATGAACCCAAGAAAGGAACATTCTTGAAAATGACCTCACCACTCTCCAAAACTCCGTAGATGTGGTCATAGTGGAAAACTTATCTAAAGAAAACAAAGAAAAAGACCGACAAATTAAAGCCCTCACTCTCCTCGCCATCCAAAGAAAAGAACAGTTAGAACAAGAAAAGTCAGCCCTAATCACCCTTGCCCAAAAGAAAATCACCAACCAAAAGCAAGCCCAAGAACTCCTAAAAGAACTCACCGAGAAGTGAACTAATGAAAAACAAGAATGAACCAACCAAGAAAAGGAACTCACCACCCAATTAAACCACTATCAAGAGTTATTCACCAAAGAACAGCAAGCCAACAACCAACACTGAAAAGATAAAGGAGAATTACAGCAGCAGTTAGAGAAAGAAAAAGAAAGCCACCAAAAAGAAACCCAAGAGTGGCAAGAAAAAGCCAACCAATGAAAAAACACCAAAACCACTTTATCAACTCAAATTAAAGAAACTCAAAAGGAATTACAAGAAAAAAATCAGACTTACCATAATTTATCCTTAGAACACCAAAACTCCTTAAAAACCATTGAGAATTTAAAGGGAGAAGTAAAAGAACTCACCACCCAATTAGAGAACTCTAATAAGGAAATCAAAACTAAACAGCAAGAAATAACCAACCTCAACCAACAACTCACTCAAAGTCAAGAAAGAGAAACTAACTTAAACCAAATCTCAGAACAAAAGGAAATCAGAATTACCCAACTCAACCAAGGATTAAAGAACTTAGAAAAAGAACTCAATCAAACCCACAACAAACTAGACCAAGCCCAAGAACAAAATCAACAAAAACAAACCCAAATTAATCAACTCAACCAAGATAAAGGGGAATTACAAACCAAGATTACAGAAAAAGATAAGACTATCACTAACCAAACCAAAACTATCCGAGAACAGTTAGAGAAAATCAATACCCAAGACACTAAATTAACCAAGCAAAAAACTCTCTTGGAAGAATTACTCACAGCCCGAGAAGCAAGATTACAGGAGGTAGAAAATGACTAATCCTGACGAAAAACTACCAAAAACAAAAAAAGTGTATGTCCCACCAAAACCAAAAAAATACCAAGAGAGAGAGAGAGAGAGAGAGAGAGAGAGCAAAAGGAGGAACTCACTAATATGGTAAATGCCCAAGAATGACTAAATGAAAAGTTTCCTACTAAAGAAAGTAAACTAAATCTCCAAGAACTTAGTTTTACAGCCAACCGAGAAAGAGCTTTTTATGACAGTAAGTGAACCACTAAAAAGCAAAACTTTTTCCTACCTGAAGCTGACTTAGAAGGTGCTTTAGAATTAAAAGATTTTGTTAATTTAGAAGCATTTCAATTTCACGGCAGTGAAAAACTAACCAGTCTAAAAATTGTTAATTGCCCAAAAATAAAAAGTCTAAATGTTTACCAAAACACTAGTCTCCAAAAAATTGAAGGGTTAGAAGCATTAACCCAACTGGTTCATTTTTGTGCTGATAATTCTCCTAAGGAAACTAATTATCAACAACAAATCCAGCAAAAAGAAGAGCAAATTCAGGCTAAACAAACTGAAATCAACCGTCTAAATGAAGCCAAAAACCAGGCTGTAACTAACCTAAATAACACTATTACCAACTTAAATCAGCAAATAGAGAATTTAAAAAGAACTAAGCAAGAAGACGAGAATAAACTTAACCAAGAATTTACTAATTTACGCATTCAAAAGAAAAGTAGTGAACAAACTCTTAACCAAACCATCACTGATTTACGACAAGAAATCACCCAATTAACTAATACCAGCCAAAAAGAAAAAAACGACCTAACCAAACAACTCACCAAAGCCAAGCAAACCAATCAAAGCTTACAAAACAAAAACCAAACTTTAACTGAAACTAATGTTGAACTAAAACAAAACAAAGAAAAAGCTAACCAGCTAGAACAAAACCTCACTAATCTTCAAACCACCCTGCAAGAAAAATCTACCTCTCTTACTAATACTCTCCAATCCCTCCAAGACTTACAGAAAGAAAACCAAACCTTCACCCAAACCAACAACCAATTACTAACTCCCCCACCAACACCACCTTTGAAACCAGTAAAAACTAACAATTCACCCTCCCCTATTGTCCAATATCCAACCCCTCCCGACAGCCCCCTCTTAAAACCAACTCAACCTAGCAAACCAGCCAATAATGTGAAAGATTTACAGCAACAGGTTAGTTATTGGAGTAAAACAGCTCAAAATCACCTTTTAAATCTCTCCAAAACCTCTGCTGAGTTATTCAATGCTGAAGAAAGAATAAAAGAACTAGAATCAAAACCAAAGTCCCAAACCCTCAGCCAAGAAGCCGAAAAAGCTTTGGTGGAAGCAAATCAAAGAATAAGAGAATTAGAGGAGAAGTTAAGTAAAACCACAGCCAGCCAAGAAAAGCCAGTAAAACCCGTCCAAAAACCAGAACAAACCATCTTCACCTGCTCCGACTGTAATCAAACCAAATCTCACCAAGAATTAAGCCGACAATTTGCCAATCATTCTTTCTGTCGTTCCTGCTCTGTAAAAGCCAGAAAAGCAGCCGAAAAACAAATCCAAGAACAACCCATCCAATTCACCTGCCACACCTGCCAAAAAAACCACCACCAAGTCCCTACTAAAATGAAACTAGACCAAACCCTCCAAGAATACTTAATCTGCTCTACTTGTCGTCCCAATGTCAAAGAATTTAATGAAGCCGACTTAATCACTGACGAACTTTGGCAAAAATACCCATATTCCTCAGCTAGTGAAATCCTGGAAAAAGAATTTGACCTAAAAAGGAGGAGTGAATAATGACTGAACCAAGAACAGTCCCTAAACAATCCCTAGCAAGATTATTCCCCAATGGCTTTCCAGAATTCTGAGCCAAAACCGAAATGAAACCAAGACTAGAATCCGTAGTCTATGATTTAGTGCCTGCCACTCTCACAGCTGAAGAAACCCGAAAAACCCTCATGAGTGGTTATGGCATGAATGCTGTTTTTATTGCCAAGCATTATTTTCTGAAATACCAATATCGAACTTTCGAACCCTACGAGGATGACTTTATGGCCCAATTCACAGCTGAACTTACTTTTGTGATTGCTGAAATCAGAAGGACAGAATGATTATGGCAAGATGTTTTTAGGAACATTAAGCAATGACTAAAACCTTTGAAACTAACCACGGACACTCGAACTTCCCAAAACTACGATAAAACCCAAACCCAAGGGGGAAGAACTACCACCCAAGGAAATGAAAACCAAAATTGAAGTGATCAAAAACAGAGTAATCAAAAGAACACTCCTACTTTTAGTAACGTAGATTTATCCTCAGGAACTTACGGAGGATTTAGCCGACAACAACAACTATCCACTCAAACCCAAGAGCAAGGACAAGGTAATCGAAACTCTAACCGAAAAAACACTACTGATAAAATCAACCATGTCAATAAAGAACACCACCGAAGCAAAAAAGATGAGAATGTCTCCACAGTAAAGCAAGATGTTTACGAACTAAACAGCCTGAGCCGACTATTAAACAATTTTGCCTTAACTATCCTGGATTTTAGCAAGTATTACCCAAGATTTAACCGGCTTTTTATTAAAATGTTCGGGGTCTCCGTAGTTCCCGTAATCGACCCAGTCACAGGCAGGAGAAAATACATCACAGAAGCTCAATATGAAGAAGAAATGACCGAAGAAACCGGAACCACTAAACCTCCCGAAGGAAATGAGTGAGATGAAACTATTCCCTACCTAGAAAGATTAAAAATCCTCCACACCAAAACCGAAAAAGAGTGAAAAAAACTCCCTGACACCTCCAACCGTAAGCCCAGAATTGCTTTAAGGCTAAAAAACCTCGAAGGTTGTCTCAAAGCCTATGAACCCGAATACATAGAACTCCCCACTGTCGAAGTCTTCCGCACCAGAATTAGAGGAGAAGAGGAAGGCTACCAGAAAGTAATCGGCTATCAAAATATCATCCAAATAGTGGAAAAATACCTTCGTAGTTATCACTTTGCCAAAAGAAATAACACCCCACCTCCAGCCCAGTTAATGATTATGCTTTTAGGAGAACCAGGACTAGGAAAAACTTATATCAGCCAAGCCATAGCCCGAGCATTAGGCAGAGGATTACATATAATCGGAATGAACGGCAAATTAAATGCTTCTTTAATTACGGGAACTAACATTGAAAACCCTGGAGCCGAACCCGGAGAAGTATTGAAAGCCATCAGCCGTTATGAAGACCGAGCTTGTGTGATTGTTTTTGACGAGATTGAAAAAGCAGCCCGAGAATGTAAAGAAGCAGCAGGTATTCCCACGGATATTACTGGAAACAAAAACTACCGAGACACTTTTTTAGATTTCCCTACTCCGACTAATGAGTGTATTTTCATTAGCACCGTGAACCGTCCGGAAGATGTTCCTTCTTTTGTAGCTGATAGATTTGCTATCAGAGTGGAAGTCTTGCCTCTTGGTTATTTGGAAAGATTAGAGGTGGTGAGAGTGGTTTTACAGTCTGAATTAAAGAAACTCAACAATGCTTTCCAAAGAATTTACGGCAAGAATTGACAAGAGATTTATCACCTTTTCAACCAAGAAGAACTCTTAAAGAAAACTCTCACTTGAACTTTCTCTATCCGAGGAGCCAAGAATAATATTTTACTGAAACTAATCCCTACTCTGATTAGTGATTTCTTGGAGCCTGAAAGCCCTCTAACCGAGGACCCCATAAACTATGATTGAGACTTTTTACAAAGGGAAGGAAAGGATGAGAATTGTCCTTATGCCAAAGATATTAGGAATAATCACAAAGTTAATTGTATGTGTTTTGTAAAAAACTTAAACTTGGCTCCGGGTTGAGCCGAGAATATGGGAGGAGAATATCATGGTTAGTATCGAGCAATCCAATCAAATTCAAGAGATAGATATTAATACCCGAAAGGAATTATGGGACAGTTTATTCTTATTTGTTGATTTCTCACGAATGAAAGACCAGTATCCTAATATGTGGAATAAAGAATACCGACTACTACCCTTACCCAAACCTTACCAAGAAATCAAAACTAAATTCACCCAGTATTGCCAAGAGTTGAATGGAAAGTTAGAAAACTTAATCAACTCTTTTGCTGGTTATTTTAAGGAGAATATTTATCCCGTGTTAGAAAGCAACGAAGGAGACAAAACTCTTTTATTCCGATGTAAAAGACTACTCAACAACAAAATCATTGGAGAAAGTAGCAGTCTTTTCCTAGATTTACTTATTTTTGAAAGAGAATATCTCGGCAAATCCGAAGCCAAGAAAGTTTGAGAAGGATTTAATAATGTAGAATTCTTTGAAGAAACTAAACTACAAGAATTAATTGAAAGTGATATTGAAAAACTAAAAGAGGGGAGAACTAACCTTAATATCTCTTGGGTGTTTTATCGAAAGTGGCTCAATCTAATCGAACAAAAAGGCACTGATATTGCCCGAGGCATCTGATTAGCCTTAAAGAATTTCCTCAAAGATTGAGAAGCAGGAAAGTTAGGAACCAGTGAATGAAAACAATCTTTAAAAAACATGGAACAAGCCCGAGACAGATTATTTGACTTGGGCTCCGAGAGTATTAGTGATGGCTTACCTTTCTTACAGTTAGGATTTATTAAAAAAGACACTCATGAAGGCTTGGAGATAGTTTGTCAGAATAGAAAAGGTTTTAGTCTTAATAATCCTTACTTATTTTGTGTTTGGTTTCATCAGAAAAGTGTGAAAGTTTATGTTGTGGACGGATTTAATTATTTGAACCCGAGAAACCTTTATGTTAGTGTTTATTTGAGAGAAGATTGAGTTTGGAAAGATTTGCCATGAATTGTAAATGCTATGGGTAGTTTAGTTAGTGGGAATCATCCTGTTTACCATAACAGAAACTTGCCTAATCCTGAAAATGTATTAGAAGGCAAACATCGACTTTGTTTTTCCTTTTGCCAAGATTTAGGGAATAAACAATTTTCTTTAAGAGATTTAGACAGCCAAATAAATATCAAATGAGCTTTGTTTAGATTAAGACAACTTCCTGATATGTTTGGAGGAGGAACAGTATTAAAAGACACTGACATCTTTATCCCTGGTGCTTACCATGTTGAAAAGGTAAAACAATCTGATTGAGGAAGTTTACTTACAAAAAGTGAAGAGTATGACGTTTTTGTTGCTCCCACTGATTATTATGATGATAAATGTCTTTTTAAGGCTTGAAGAAGAGAGCTAATTATCGATCTGCCTCCGGAAATAAAAGAGCAACCCCATCTGCCTAAACATAGTTCTTTTCAATTCTGTTTTTTAAGAGATATTATTTTTTCTACTAATCTCCTTTACATGGATATTGACCAAGACAATAGAATTAGAGCCACAGTAGATATTTATGTTTCTCCGGTTGGCACTTATTTTATTTTCAAAAGTGGAGAAATTCCTTTTAAGTGAAAATTAGATATCAGACAAGGCATAGTGACTTGAAATCTGGTTAGAGATGCCATTGATGCTGTCCACAATACAGCTAAAAGTATTGGCAGTGGTATAGTAAAATTTCTTTCTTTGGGAGCAATTGATGGTGGCAAAGCCAAAAAGCCCATGGAAAAACTCACCAAAGATTTAATGACTGGTAAAGATGGTTTTAAAAGTAAAGGATTAGACCGAGAAAAAATTAACCGAGTTCAAGAACAACAGACAGCCCGAATGTTTCAAAGTGTTGTCTCTACTGGTGAAACGATGATAGAACCAAGTATCTTTTATTCTAATTCAGTTCAGTTTCCTTATAATTTATATGACTTTTTCCTCCGTTCGGCTTTACCTCGTTTTGAAGCTAGAATTCACATTAGTAAAAATCTTTTTAATAACTTAATTCACAACAACAACGAAAATCCTATCACCTACCCTTTAAATATTACTTTCGAAAAACTGGGTAATATTCTCAAACCAGGATTTTATCAAAGCAGAGAATTATATTTAGATTATGACCCTGACGGAAGAATGGCAGGATGCTTTGCCGTAGGTGTGACTTTTTATGAAGACAAGAAAAAGCATTTTGTTAATCCTGATTTAAGATTTGCAGGGGTTAAAAATGACCGAATAAAACTAGGACTAGGTGCCGACTTCTACACAGCCCAAGCCATCCAAGAAGGAGGAGAACCAGAAATCTCTAATAGTACCCGAGATAAAGGTTCAAATTACCACCAAAGAGGACATTATTTTATAGAATACGAAGATGGAACTCAAGACCACTGAATGGCTTTGTATCCCATGTTCCAAAACAATGAATTAGCCGACGGGCATACTCACGGAGCATTTATTTTAGAATTCCCGAAACCTGTTAAGAAATTTGTCGATATCTATTCCTGTATCGGTTGTGGAGCCCAAGATACTCCTTTATTTGATGCTCTCCATAATAACTACCGAAATGGCAGCAGTGATAGTTGAGATACTATTCACAAGGGATTGCCTTATGAACCTTGGTTTAGTGCTATGGGTGATGCTACTAGTCCTCAATATAACTTAACCGTGAATGGAGTAGCAGGAAGGTTAGGCAGTCAAGGTGATGTCTGAGAAAAAGCCAGCCATCAATTATCCAGTGGCAAAGGCATGACAAAAGCTTATGGTTATGTTCCCAGTGGAGATACTATAACTTGAAGGCTAGAAGGAGATACTAAAACTAGAATTGAATGGCAAAAAATCCCAGGTCATGATGACTTCGACCAACTAGACTGAAGTCCACCAGCAGGAAGTGGAGGAGAGACAGAAATTCCTCTATCTGACCCGGAAATAAATGTCCCTGATGTTGGTGATGGTGATATTGTCCCTGATAATGACTTTCCCGAAGTTGACCCTTTCGACCCAACCGGAGGTGAACCAGAAATACCACCAATCGAGCCTGATATTCCTCCAGACATTGACCCAGCTGACCCAGATGAGTTTCCAGACATTGACCCACCACCAATCGAACCTGACCCACCCGAAGTCGATCCGAATGAACCTGACCCAGGACAAGACCCAGATACGGGAAACCCTGACATACCTCCTCCTGATTTAGGAGATGATGACGATGATGCTGACTAAGCTAAAAATAAAAAAATAGTTTTGATATGTCATAATTAAAACTATAATTATCATGAGTGAAGAAATAAGCAAAGAAGAAAATATAAGAAAAAAATGAAGCAAGTGACAATTTAAAGATGGAGTGTCTTGTGTAATTTGTGATGCTGCTAAACTCAAAGAAAGCACAGAAAAATCATTAGCAGATAGTGAAGATTGAGAAGAAAAAAAGAAAAATCAATTACAAGAAGAATTAAAAGAATTAACTGAAATAGTTACTGATATAGGAGATATGAAATGTTCAATTAAACAAAATGGTGGTGTTCATAGTGATAGAATAAGAACAGATATAGGAGCAATTTTTTATGGTGCTGACGAAATATGTAAAGAATGTGGTGCCACAGTAAAGAAAAATGATTATGGTGATATTAAACCAATTGAACACAAAGAAAATTGCCAACAAAAACAACAATCTTCATCCTTCAATCAAACAAAAACTAACCCTCAATCCAAACAATCTCATTCAATTGAAGAGAGAGAGAGAGAGAGAGAGAGAGAGAGAGAGAGAGCAATCCATCCAAACCGAAGAATTATCTCCCGTGAATTTTAGGAGGAATTGGAATGTTAGGATTAATTGCCCTCCTTATTTACTTCCTAACTAGAAAAAAACAATAACTTTCTCAACATTTCCCTAAACAAAAAACATTCACCTATAAATACCCTCACCCAATAAAAACCAGCAAAAACATAAAGAGAAATATAAGGCAAGGGTCGACAAAGACTACCCAACTAACTTTACCCATTCAATTCTCCTTTTTACTTCCTCTTTAGTGCTGTTTTTGCTTATATACCTTATCGTGTCAAGTCTAATTATCACTCCTTTTAAGTCTTGTAAAATACGAGACTTGGAGAGGTGTTTTTTGCTTGGAACGCTAAGAACAGAACTCATCCTAAAAAACCTTTTTTTTCTTAGGATAACATTTTAGAAAGTTTCAGAGTGTGTAAACTTAAATTATCCTTGACATGGAAAACCTAAGCATTTTTATAATACTTTTATCCTTTCACTATAATTTTATGTGGATAGTTTTTTTACTGTGCTTTTTTGTTATACTTTTCCTTAATAAAGGTTATTTCTTAGTTGAGGCTTGAACTCCTTTTATTTGTTCCAAAAATCAGTCCCTCCCCCGATAATCCCTAAAAGACAACATTCCTTCTTTAAGCATCTTTACTCATTTCTTAACAATTTCTTCTTTTTTTCTCAATCTACAATTCTTTAACTTACTCTTGGCAACTTCTTCTCAATCAAAGCAAAAGTTAATGAGAGTGCTATCAGTCTGCTTAGTGTTTTTGGTGAAATGCAGCAAAGCATATTTCTTGTGGACTTTCCTTTCTCCTAATTCACAAAAAAAGAAGTCTTGGATGGAGTAAACTATCCGATACTTTTTCATTTGGTCTTCATCAATCATGAAATCATCTCAATTAACGGTGCTAGGGTTGATTTTCTCTTCTAAGGCTCGGGAGTGAGCATCATATTCACCTTCAATTAAGTTGAGATATAACAATCATTCTACTCCTTGCTCGTCTTTGGCAATCTCTAATACTCCGGAGTTATCATTCTTGCTCTTTTTCTCTTCTGCCAACTTCCGTAACTTATGAATATTCTTAAAAACATCTAAAAACCAAGCACTAAATAAATAAGGATTAGCCAGAAAAGTGATTTTAGTTTGAAGTGGCAAGGCTTTGCCATCCTTGCCCTTCCTGCCCTTCAAACTATCAATTAAGTCCTTAAACATTCACTGTTCAGTTCGACCCCCGACATAGAGGAATTCTTGGTCAATCGGAATAGCTTCTTCAAAGACGATTTCTTGGTAAACAGTTCGGGCAATGGCTCCTCGGGCTCTTTGGTAAGAAAAGAGGTCGTAAAAATCTATTCTTTTAGTTCCTTGGTAGAATAGTCCTCGTTCTTTGATTTCGAAGTGATTACGGTTGAGATTAGGATACTCTTCACAAAACTTGGCTACTAAGTCTTCAAAAAAAGGTTTGGTGGAAAGGAGACTGTCATGTCAACGACGACGAATTCAAGCAAAACGGGAAGTGTTGTTAGGTTTGATTATTTCCTCTAAAAAGAACCAGCCCTTAGTGTCAGACTTTCCTCTTTTACGGCTTGTAAAGTAGATGTGAAAGAGTGGAGAGAGTTTGTAAATTCCTTTCCAGTTAATTAACTTACTCATATTCCCTCCCTAATCAGTAAACTAACCAAGCATCTAGTTCATGGATACTAATTCTCTGGTTCTTTCAACTTCACCCTTTACCTCGGCCTTTCTTAAACTCTAAGCCTGCTATGGTTTTGGTTCCACTAAGTAGTTTGGTTTTTAAGGCTTTCACCTGATTAACTGGCACACTCTTCACCTTCTCCACCGGCAATACTTCTAGGGTTCCCAGCAACTTTAATAAACTGGTCATGTCCTTGCCTTTGGTGTTAATAAAATTCGTGTGTTCGTAAAGCAAAACAGTGGGCTGATAGGTTTTGACTAAAGAAACAATAAAATCATAGTGTTTTTGCCACTCTTTTCCTTGATAGTGATTAAACTTCTCTTGTTTGCCATTCTTAAAATAAATTCCTGTGGTTCCTGTCCCTGAGGGGTCAATACTTAATATTCTATTCATTTTCTTTACCTCCTAAATATTTTTCCCGTATACATAAGGGCCAACAAGGCCAGCGGGGGAAGGATTTGCTGACGCTGAAGTCAGGATTTATCCTTACCCCGCTGGGTAAGTGATATCTCACAGACAACCAGCCAGTCAGCATCTCCGTCCCGCTAGTGCCTTGGGTGGGTTTATTTTTTTTTAATTTACAAAGTAAATTATTTTTTCTTGGATAGTTCATAATGCTTACTTTTTGCCTTGGGGATAGAAGTCTAAAACTTGTTTGTTGGTGATTCATTTTCGATACTTGAAAACTAAATTCTGGCCTAAGATGGCTAATTTAGTGATTTGGTTTCATTTCTCTTGGGTGAGGTTTTCTTTTCGGGCTTGGAGAGTTTCTTTAGTGTTTCCTCCTCCGAGTTTGAGGACATAATAAGTTTGACCTTTGTTTTTGCCTTCTTTATATTTCTTTTCTGAGATTTCAGTGATGGAGCCAAAGAGGGAGTAGGTGGTGTAGTTTTGGGGTTCTTCAGAGGTGAAGTAGTAAGAGACTATTTTCTTTAAGATTTCTCCGTAAAGGTTGGTTTGGATTTCGGTTTTGGGAGAGCCAAGTTTAGTCAGTAAATATTTCTCAGTTGCTTCTTTGTTGGCTAGTTGTTGGTTTTCAAGTTGGGTTCAAAAGTTATTCATAATAAGGATTTTAGCCTTCTTGCTAAGCTTTAATTTATTAACTTTTTAGAATTACAGCAGCACACGAGGGTCGTGTGTCTTTCGTGTGCTTTCATTTTTATTTAACTAACTTTTTTCTTTTACCATTAGCCATCACCTTTATTTTTAATTTGGTAAGGTTAAGGGGGATACTCCGTAAAGTAGAACATCAAATAGAATACAGATTTTTATAAATAAAAATGCTGAATACTAAATGGAATACTAACAAAGGGAAACAGGCAAAAAAGGGCATTTTTAGGCAAAATTCAAGCTTGTTCTTTCCCTGTAGAGTTTGTAAAAAGATTAATAAGAAAAAGACTGTTCTTTCTCTAGGTAAACTTAATCACTAAAATAAAAAAGTGAGGACTTTGATGGGTCCAATGTTTTCACCTTATTCATGGTATCACCTATTGGCAAGCACTAGTGTCGATGCTTTCAGTTCCATTGGTTCTCAGTCTACTTAAACTAGATTATTGGCAGATTAAGTGGTTTCAAAGATACTAGTTTCTTTTAGGTCTGGCCAGCAAAAGACCATTAATTAACTCTTTCGAGCAGCTTTCCATTTAGCTTTTCTTTCTTGGGAGGTCATGGCTCGACCCAGAGTGCTTTGGTAAGCACCAGGTCTTTTCTTAACCAAGCCCAAGAGTTCTCTTTCCTGGTGAGTGAGAGGTTCACCTCGGGCTAGTTTTGCTTTGGCTCGGGCAGTTTTTTTTCTTTCTGCTTCACTGGTTCACTTTCGGGGTCTTCCTCCTTGGCTGCCCATTCCTACTCAATCATCATAATCAAAGCCTGCTAGGTGAGATGGAGGGTTATCATCAAAGTGTTCTCTTCTAGTCTCATATTGCCTTTTGGATAGACGGGTATAGACTTCGTCACCACCTCTGACAGTGATAGTTCGGGCTTGTCTTTGGAGTTGGGGTTTACGACCTACCATGCTACTTTTTCTGACCTCCGAGCAGACTGTTTTTATAGGGACGGTTTACGGACACCGTTTTATTTTCTCTCTGTAAGTCTCGTGTGATACGGGACTTGGAGAGGGTGTTTTTAACTGGAACGCTAAGCATGTTTACTCCTCCATTTGCCGTTGATTTTCTCTACTTCATCTTGGGCTGTAAAGGTAAAGATTATGGGGCATTCTCTGGATAAATCTTTTCGGTAGTAAGTAAATCAGGTTGGACTCTCCACTTCTTTATAAAATGTCCGTATTTTTGTTTCATAGATGGTAAAAGATATTCAGCCATTTTCTAGCATAAATCCTTGACTGCCAAAGTGGCCTTGGAATTGTCGGTCTTCGGTGATTTCGTTTCAATATTCCTCGTTTTGGTATGCTAAGGTATTATGGAGATAATTGTATTTAAACTTCATATTGTCTCCTTTCGGGGGTTAGCCACAGTTTACTATAATCCTGGTAAAGAGTATTATAGTCATTGTGGATATACTGAGCTGTGGTTTCTAGATTAGAATGACCCAAGAGTTTTTGAATAGTGGTTAATCTAGCTCCTTTTCTATCTAGGAGAGTGGCAAAACTTCTCCGGAAAGTATGAGGACTAACTCACTTTTTTAAGTTGGCTAATTTTGCTCTTTCTCTGATTACTTCCCGCACTTGGTCGGCAATGATTTTTAATCCTTTTCAACGGGTGAATAAATACCCTAGTGAATGGGGTTGTAAATGTTTCACTAGAAAATCAGGTAAAAAGACATATCTAATCTTGTTTCCTTTGCCATGAACTCGCAAAGAATTGTTTTCTCAATCACGATGCCTGATATTTACTAATTCCGAAGCCCGTAAGCCACTATAAAAAAGAAAATCCAGAATTAAGTTGTTTCTTTGATAAGTAGTTTCTTTTGCTTCAAATCTAACTTGCTTTAATTGGCTTAACTCTGCTTGGTCGATAGTGGTGAAGAACTTTCGGACTTTTTTAGGGATAAAGTTTTTGATTCTGGTTCAATCAATTCCTGGTTGCTTTTTTTGATACTGGGCATAAGACTTTAAAGCTGCTAGGTACAGTTGACAAGTGGCTGGCTCTCTTTTTTGGACTAGTCTTTTGGTAAAGGTGAGAATATTTTCTGTAGTGAGTGGTTTGTTTCCGTAATACTTATTCACTACTTTTTGGTAGATATAAAGAGTGTTAGGAGATAAGTTTTTGTCTTGTAATCACTTGATATACGAGGTTAAATTGTTTTTCATGCTATTTATTTACCTCCTTTTCTAGGTGTTGTTTACAGCTGGCACAAACTCATTGCTTACTTATTTTCACTGAACCTAATTTGAGAATATGCTGAAAAGTGGCTGTTTTTTGGCAATTAGGAGCTTGGTATTGGCAAAGTTTAGTTTTCATGCTCTAATTCCTTCCAATCCACTAAAAGAGTAGCATTCATTCGACCTCTTTGGTAAAAAAAGAGGTATTGTTTATTCAGACATTCAGCTTGTTCTATTTCGGGTCAAATTTGCTGGTTTTTCAGTAAATTAGCAAAAACATAAAGGCCTTTGATTCTTTGCTCCGGAGTCAAGATTTCTAGTTTGTAGTAAGATTGGCCGTAATATTCAGGTTTGGTTTTGCTGTAAATTTTCTTTTGCTGAAAATTGATTATTTTGCCAAGGAATTGGTAGGTTTTAGTCATCTTTCCTCCTTTCACATTCCTGACATTTATCTTTCAGGGTGAATACTCTCTTAGGTTTCATTTCTTTTTGGCAATGGGAACAGTTTTTATTTGCTATTCAAAAGAGTATGCCAAGCAAGAAAAGAAGGTTAATACCGGTGAGGATTAGAATTAACATGCCGACCTCCTTTTTTGTTCGTTTTTTCGGATTTGTTTAGTGAGCTTTTTGATTAGTTTCTTGTGATGCTTAGGGTTGAAAGACTTCACTAGACTAGTTATTGGTTGAGGAGTAGGCTTAATTATTGGTTTTGGTTTAAATCAGGATTTGATTTTGATTCAAAGATTATTCATGGATTACCTCCTTAGTTTCGGGCATTTCTTTGAGTTCTTCAATGTCTTCCCCTTCAACTAAATCAGGACAATTATAATAATCATCAATTGTTTCACTGGTGATTAATTTGTGAGTGATATCTTTAACAATTACTCCTAGTCAGTGTCAGTTTCTCCCGAGGGGTTTGAATTCTATGTCATTGGAGGTGTCCCATCAGAGGGAAAAGTTGTCTTCTTTGAGGTCTTGTTCTGTGAAGGGTTGACTACATTGGGAACAATCTAATTCCCTTAGGTAGTTATGGATATTTATGTCTCGGTAGTTGGTGGAGGCTCCCATTATTGGTTGACCTCCTTTTCAATTTCATCAGTTTTTTTATTCAGTTCTTGGATTTTAGTTTGTAGTTTCTTAATAATTTCACTGTTTTTGCCACTGGTTAGCAAATAATCTAAGTCTTGGTTTTGTTTTTCTAGGTCAGATATTTTTTGTTCGAGTTCTCTTATTCTTTGGTTAGCCTTGTCTTGGGCTTGGATTGCTTTAATTCTTCTCTCTGTGTCTTCTAATTCAGAAGCAATTTTTTCCAAGAAAGTAGTTGGGCCATCTCAGACTAATTTTTGCTTATAGTATTCATTCGAGTAATAAAAAGCTTTTAAGTCTAAATAGGCTTGGAGTAAAGAAGGATATTTTTGGTATCTTTCTAATTCTCTAAGTTGCTCTTGCTTTTTAGTTAAGAATTCGGTAGTTTGGGTTCAACTCTTCCGCTGTTCTCAAGCTATGGAAAGGAGAGGTTGGATTTGTTTTTGGAGGGATTTGGTGGTGAGTGGGGGTGGGTTGGAAAGGATTTGGTAATGGTGGCAGGTGAAACTGGGTCGGCTACTGTTGCTGTTGGCTCAATTTCCTTTTAGTTGGACTTGGCTTCCTTTGGGGATATTTGGCTTATAGTCGTTATCATTTCCATATCCCCGAGGCCGACCTTTGAATACTACGGGGATTTCTTGGGTTTGGTTTTCTATGCTGAAAAAGCCGTAATAGTAGGTTTCATTATCTTTTTCTCTTTTTTCTATTCGGGAGGTTAGGGTTCCTGTGATAGTTTGATTTAGCCGTTGAGGGTCGTGGTCGGCCAACACCCCGTTGTTTTTGATAATTTGTTCTTTCATATCTATTTGGCTATAGATAAGTGAACTTGAATACCTGTTAATTATTTTTAATACAGAATTAAAATCTTTTATCAATTTTTCATTTTTTTACACTCAAAAAATCTCTAAAGTCCGCATCACACGGGAAAAAAGCAAATTTGTCCCTCTAATTTTTAGCAACTTTTTTTCTCAAAATTAATCAAAATTGAAGCCAAAAAAATCTAAAATAGCGACCAAAAACTACCAAAATTTTTTCCAAAAGTAAATTAATTTTGTCAATTTTCCGGTCTGCATTTTTACAGACCGCTTTTTTTTTTAGATTCTGTTTTTTCGTCCATCTCTTAAAAGTTAATAAATCTCTCGACGATGACCTGCTTCTAATACCAAGATTATTAACTCTTTTTCTTTAATTTTATAAATAACCCGATAACTACTGAAACGATATCTCCATTGACCTTTCCTATCACCAGTTAAGGGTTTACCCAATTCCGTAGGATTTTTAACCAAATGGGTTTCTACTTCATAAACAATCTTTTTAGCCATTGACCGGTCAAGTTTTTTTAAATCTTTTTTGGCTTGGTCTTTTCATTCTACTTTATACACTTACTTCTTTTAAGTTTAGATGCTGTAATAATTCTTCAGTAGTATAAGTTTTGTCGCCTTTTTTTTTTTCTCTTTCAAAAACTTTTGCTATGTCCTCGGCATCCTCTAAATACCTAATCAAAGCCTCTCGAACAATAAATTCTTTCGGTCGCTTACTCACAATTGCTAAATAATCAAGATGGTCTTCAAGTTTCTTTGGCAATTTTACTTCTATTTTTGTCATATATTTATTTTTAACATATTCGCGCGCACATAAAGGGAAAAGCCTACCATTCAAGGGAAGAACACGCATAAAACCTTATAATCATTTTTAATTATACAATAATTAACCTTATATATAAGGAAATTCAACAAAAATCGTCCAAAATCTTCAAAAATTCAGCCAATTTTCAGCCAAAAAAAGCCGAAGAAGAAATTTTTCCATTTATAAGAAATGGAGACAGTAAATTTTATTTGAATGTGAATGAAAATTTATTTACTGGCTTAATTATTGGGGGTCAAATGTGAATATTGTGAAGTAATATGCCGTGAGGCATTATTTTCGGGATAAAATAAGCAAAGGGATATCCTATCCCTTTTAGCTTAATTACATCCTTCAAATCTACTCCCTTGATACTTTTTAAAATTCTCATAATCCCAGGAAATCTTAGCCAAAATTATTGTATTCTTTTACATTTTTTCAAATTTGTTGTCTTTCTTTACTGAAAAGGAAAAAAATTTCTTGCGGGCCCTTTTTTCTACTTGTAGTAGAAAGTGAGAAAAAGTAAAGAAAAATCCCTAAAAATAAGCAAATTGGCACAAAAAAGACTTAAAAATTGCTCTCGGAGACAAGAAATTTTAAAACAGGAAATTAAAGGCTTTTAAAGGCTGTTTTGGGGATTTTAAGGCTTATTTTAGATTTTTTTAGTAATTATCTACTCAACTAACTAACCGACACTTAGCAACGGTTTTTTATAAACCATTAGTTAATTCAATTGCTGAAATGAAGATTCGATATATTTTTCTTCAATATCAAGAACAACAAAGACAACGGAACCAGCAGCAGCAGCAGCAAAACAACAATAACTTCAATCCTCCTCCACCACAACAACAGCAACAATTTAATCAACAAACACCAAGAGCAGAACCCCAAGCCCAAACCAACCCTACGGCTACTAATCAAAATACAACAGAAATGCCAAATTACCCTTCAACTTCAACAAGCAGTCCAGCAGGCGGTAATGGCGGCGGAGGTTCTAATACTTCTACTGACATTGGCAACAATTATTCTTCTTCCGGTAGCGGATACAGTGGTGGTTATGGAAGTTACGACGGAAGTAGTTCCAGTTCTCCTTCTTCAAGTCCTAGTGGAAGTGAACCATCTACGGCTCCGACTACTCCTCCTGATTCCCGACCATCTTCTCCGGCTCCTAAACCCGAACCTAAAAAAGAAGAGAAAGTTGAAAAAGTTACTGAGCAAGCCCAAGAAATTCTTGCTGATGACAATGCCCAACCTGAACAAATTCAAGTTGTCATCGAAAAACTAGAAAACTTACCAACTCCTTCTGGAGAAAATGAAAAAGATAATAACTCAACCAAGGAGCAAATAATTAATGATTTAAATGTTAAATTAATTCAAAAACAACAAAACACCAAGGCTAAAAAAACCGCCGAAAAAGTAGTCACTAAACTTTTACAAAATCATCAAGTTAAAATTAATGACTTAAAAATTCCAAATCTTTCTAATGAAAACTGAAAAGACTATATAAATAAACTAGAAACTTCTCAGCAAGTAGCCAATTTTGTTCAACAAGTTCAACAGCAAATTGTCTCCTTAAAAGCCAAATATACTTCTCATCGTCAAGCAATTGTCTCATCAAACAAAGAAGAAAAACAAGGACAAAAAGTTGTTTTCGGAGTAGTTGGTGGAGTGTTAGTTTTAGGAATAACTGCAATGGTTATTACCATCAAAAACCACAAAATCAAGAAATAGATAGAATAAAAAGGAGGACAAAATTCTTTTTTTTCACTCACTAAAATTATATTTACTAACATGAGTTTACTAACCAAGGATTTTTTATCAAACTTTTTACTAGTAATGGGTAAAAAATGTATCTTTTTCCTCATTTATTTAATTCATTAGTAGAAATAATTATTCCTGGTCGACTTTCATTATTTTAGTGCCTTCGGTTTCTTTGGGACTAGTACGGAGTTTATAAACTTATCACTGTTGAGCGGGTAGGAATTTTTTCTTATCACTCTTTCATTAACCATGTCTTCCTCTTCGGCATTTTCTAACTCTTGGGCTCTGGTCTTTTGTGCTATCTTGTTGGAAAAATAACTTTCTTTTTTCTAGTAATTTTTACCGTTTTTTTCCTTTTTTGAGCAACCAAATTCCAAAAATAACTAAAATGACTGCTAATGAACTTATGCCGATTATGGTTAATGTTTTTATAGGGAAATTATTTTTAGGATATAAAGCCTGTTTTTTTTCTGCTTGCATTTTTTGTGAAAGACACTTTTTCAGAAAATTTACTATGTCTTCATTTTTTCAGCTGTGCCCTAGCCCATAATAAGTAGTAAATTCAACATTATAACCTCTATTTTTCAAAATCTCAAAAGTTTTTTCGCCGGTTCAAAAAGGAATTCAAGAGTCCTTAGAATTATTAATAATGAGTATAGGGGTTTCTTTATTCTTGTCTTGGGTTATTTTCAGCAATTTATCTCGACGAGGCAAAAGACCACAAAGAGAAATAAACCCACCTAATTTATATTGGGAAGTTAAGGCCACTGCTAAAGTTAACAAACCGCCTTGGGAATAGCCAGAAACGAAAATTTTTTCGGATGGAATGCCGTCCGCGATTTCTCGTTCAATAATTTCGTTAACATAAGACACTGCTCGCATTAATTGGGGATAATCTAAATGGATTGATTGGTCCACTTCCTTATAATTTATACGAGACGGGTTATTTGGAACTACATCGTTTTCCATAATCTCCCAAGCATCACCAGTAATATTTATTCAGCCTTTACATTGCCTGCCTGGGGCAGGTCGAGAACCATGCCACATATCATATTGTAAAGTTGGTGAGTGAGGATGAATAACTTTTAAACCAGGAAATTCATTTACCATTTGATCTAATGAGCCTGCTCCGTAAGTGCCATGGAGAAAAATAAGCGTGGCAGTGTGTTTTTCTTTTGATTTTATTACTTTTGGGTAAGGAATTTGTAAATTTTGCTTATACACCAATCAACCAATTTGGTTAGGAAGATAGTAAAACACTTGACCAGTTTCTTCATTAATTAAAGCCTCGCGAAAATAATCATTGTGCTTTCCTAGAAATTTAAGTCTTCATTTTTCCTTTAATGTTTTTTCTACATATTCAGTTATTATTCCTATCACTTTGTTCCTATCATGATAAGAAAGTTCCGATTTTTTAATTACTTCAACTTTATCTCTATTTTTCTCGTCATAAATTCAATCATGTAATTTATTGTAATCAAAATTAACTTCTTCTAAAACTTTATCGTATCTTTCCTTAGCAATTTGCTCGGGACTTTTTTCCAAAAAGCGTCTAGAAGTTTTTAATTTTTGGCGAATTTTTTCTAAATTTTCTTCTATTGATGTTAAACTATTCTTGATTCTCACAAAATCTCCTTTGAGGGTAATAATTCATTGGTCAGGATTATTGATTATTTTGTTTTTCATGTCATTATTTTTCATTTTTAGTAATTAGTGCTAGTCTTCATTTATTTGCCTGGGGAATTATTTTTTGCTGATTAAAAGGACCCTGTCCTTGCTTTTGAGCCTTTTGTTGACTGTTTTCTTTACGTCATTCTTGGATTTTTTGATGATTGCCTGATAATAAAACCGCGGGAACTTCTTGCCCCTCAAAAATGGCTGGCCGAGTATAAGCCGCAAAATCAAAAAAATTTTCTGTCTGAAAAGTTTCGTTTTGGTAAACTTCGGTTGAGAGAACTCCTGGCAGAGCCCTAATTAAAACTTCGGTGATTAGTAAGGCTGGTATTTCTCCGCCGCTGGTAATGAAATCGCCTACCGAAATTTGCTCATCAATATAATTGAGAATCCTTTCGTCAAATCCTTCGTAATGACCACATAAAAAAACTAGATTTTTATTTTGATTTAAGCGTTTGACATCTTTTTGGGTGAACCTTTTTCCCTGAGGAGAAAGCAAAATAACATAGCAATTTTTTCCATAATTTTCATAAACGGCAGCTAAAGTCTTTACTAGGCAATCAATTTTCAAAAGCATTCCTGGACCGCCGCCATAAATGTAATCGTCTGCTTGTTTCCGGGTGGCTCAATTCCTAATATTATAAACTTGATAATTTAAGCAGCCTTTTTGAAGTGCTCTTTTCGCCATAGAAATTTGAAAATAAGCATGAAAAGTTTGCGGAAACAAAGTAAGATAAATAAAATTATGATTCATTCTATAAATAATTTTTTTGTTTGCATTTTTACACTTAACTGATTTTTTGCTGTTTTATTTTGTTATGTATGCAAATTTTCCTCAGCAAAACCATGAAAAAATATTATCTTGAACCAAATTAAAAACCCTTTTTTAGGAAATTTCTGTTAGTGAGTGGTTGCTTTGCAATAATAACTTAATACAAGTAAATTATCAGGGCTAACAATGCCTTTAACTTCAGATAAAGATAAAGGATGACGTTTTTTTTTTAATTTTTCTTTTTCTTTTTTTGATAAATTTAACTGGTCGTAATCAATATCGGGTGGCAGGATTTTGTTTTCTAATTCTTTGTTTAATCTTTTCATTTTTTCTGCCTGTTGTTCTTGCCTTTTAATGTAATACTCATATTTAATGTTGATTTCACATTCTCTTTGACCTTCCCAAGTTAATTTTTTAATTTCAGGAATTCAAGGACTTAATTCGGCTAAGGAAATTTTTTTTTGCCCTATGATTAATAGATTATAAGCATTACAATTTAAACAATTTTTTCATTGATTAATTTCTAATTGCGGAAAATATTGACCTAGTTCAGAGACAGTAAATTCTAATTTTTGTAATTTTTGGGTAATAATTTTTTGTAATGCTTGCTTTTGTTGAAATTCTTTTCATTGTGCTTCGGCTAATAATCCTAATTGATGAGCAATTGGATAAAGACGAGTATCAGCATTATCATGTCGTAAAAGTGAGCGATATTCTGCTCAAGAAGTTAAAAGACGATAAGGCTCGTCAACTCCTTTAACTAAATCATCAATTAAAACCCCAATATAAGCCTGTTCGCGTCCTAAAATTAGTGGTGGAAGGTTTTTGATTTTTTGACTGGCATTAATACCGGCAATTAAACCTTGGGCTGCTGCTTCTTCATAGCCAGTAGTGCCGTTAATTTGTCCGGCAGTAAAAAGATTACTAATTAATTCCGTTTCCAAAGTTTTTTTTAATTGGTCTGAAACTACTACATCATATTCAATGGCATAACCTCATTTTTGTACCTGGGCTTTTTCAAATCCGGGGAGGGTCATCAAAGCCTTTTTTTGAATTTCGACTGGTAAAGAAGTAGAAAGTCCCTGTAAGTAATAAGATTTTTCCTCATCAGTGCCTTCTATTTGGGATTGCGGTTCCACAAAAATTTGGTGTTTTTCTTTGTCAACAAAGCGGCAAACTTTATGTTCAATGCTAGGACAATGGCGCGGTGGGGTGCCCATGTCTGGCTTGTAAAAAATGGGTGATAAATGAGAGTTATCCCTAATAAGTCGGTGAGTTTTTTCATTGGTGTGAAGTAAATAGCAAGGTAATTGTTTATTAAAAGGCAATAATTCTGAATTTTTGCTGCGGTAAGAAAATTTTAGGGGTAAGTCATGCCCTAGTTCTAATTTAAATTTAGTATAATCAATGCTGTTTTTCAATATTCGTGGACTAGTGCCAGTTTTAAAGCGTTTCAATTGAAATCCTAACTCTTTTAATTGTTGAGAAATATTATTAATTACCTTTTTTTCCCCATCTGGTCCTTCAATTTGGCTCTCTTTACCTTTATAAGTAATTGGCTGCAAATAAGTTCCGGTGGTTAAAATCACTATTTTACTGTAAATGTTTTGTTGGTTGGTTAATTTAACACCAATAACACTATTTTTTTTAATTAGTAAACCTTCTACTGCTCCTTCTACTACTTCAAGGTTTTTTTGCTGGCTAATTAAATCTTGCATATAACGAGCATAGGCGACTTTGTCTGATTGAACTCGTAAGGCTTGGATGGCTCGCAAAGTCTGAAAGGCTGGATCTGAAGAGTAATTCAAAAGTTTAAATTGCAAAGCAGTAGCATCTGCTGCTTGACCCATTACTCCCCCTAGAGCATCAATTTCTCTCACTACTATTCCTTTGGCAGACCCACCAATTGAAGGGTTACAAGGCATAAAACCAATTTTTTCCTTATTTAAAGTAATCAAACAAACTTTGTTTCCTAATTTAGCACTAATGCAAGCTGCTTCAATCCCGGCATGACCACCACCAATAACAATAATTTCAGCATTCATATTATAATAATTTTTACAAAATTTTATCATTTTGCGATTAGCAGAATTCTCTAGATGTCTTTCACTTTTTATTCATTTTCTCTTGTTAAAACAAATACACAATTCCTAAATTATTCTTTATTTGTTTTTTTCTTATGAATTATTCAATAAACTGTTCCGCTAATAAAGAGAACACTGCTAATAATAATGAATAAAATAAATCAACCATTTATATTTCAATTAAAATTATTTTTTTGCTTATTTGAGCATTGGATTTCCTTTTTCAGTTTTTGTGTTTCTAAAACAGCGTTTTGCCGAAAACTATTTAATTGTTCTGCTATTTCTTTAGTTTGTTGTTCGCTCTGGACTAACTTGTTTTCTAAGGATTGAATATTATCTCTGTTATCGACTAGTTTGGTTAATTCTTTGACTAATTTTTCTAACACTTTATTATTATTTTGAATTGGTGACTTATTATTGGGGTAAGTTTTTATTATTTTTGCTTTTTCAATTGGCTTTCGACTTTTAGATTTTTCTGTAATTAACAGTAAAATTTCTTCTCGGACAACTTCGACTTCTTCGGGAGAAGTGGCGTCATTGATTTTTTTTTCGTAATTGTGACCAGTTAAAATATTTTCATCTTTTTCCATTAAGGCTTTTTTAATTATATTAAGAGCGCGAAACTTGCTTGCTTTTAATTTGCTTTGGTTATTATTAGCAATAATGTTTGCCAATTTGTCTTTTTCTCATTGGAGAGAATTTAATTCTTTTCGCAAAAGTCATAATTGTTCTTGGTCGGCTTTGGTATTTTTTTCCTCTTTTTGATTATCTTCTTGCTCAGTATCCGGAAAGTCATGAGGAATAATTTGGTTTATTAAATCAGGAGTAATTTCAATCTTGCTTAATAATAATTGTCCCTGGGACTCTTCTTCGGCTCATTTTTGTGAGCAATAATGAAATATGTGATGCTTCAAGGCTGATTTTAATTGTCTCACGCCTTTTTCGTGAGTTTTGTTTATCAAAGTGTCAAAAGCTTCATCGGTGATAGTTAGGAGAGGTTGGTCAGCCTGGTAAAGATTTTTATTCTCAATTCATTTTCGGAGGAAATTATTAGCAATTTGTTTTTTTTGTTCTTTAGTAAGTTCCGTTAACTCAACAATCTCTTCCATTCGGTCACGAAGTTCTTTAGGAATTTTTCTTTTATCATTGGCAGTAACAATGAAAGTAACTTTTGAAAAATCTAATGCTGTTTCTAAACAATGGTCATAAATATTTTGATTTTGTTCTGAATCAAGAAGATGAATTAAGATTTTGTGAAGAGAAGTAGAAGTCTTGTCAATTTCATCAAGTAAAATAAGAGGGTCGGATTTTTGTCCTTCAATTAAAAACTGAGCTATTTGTCCAATTTTATAGCGTGAAGAATCAGGTTTGGTTCCGGTCAAAGTTGCGGGATCGTTTTCCCCGCCTAAGGCTAAAAGAAAAAAAGGTTTTCCTAGTGCTTCCGCCATAATTTTCGCGAAAGAAGTTTTGCCTACTCCAGGAGTGTAAACTTATATAAGAAAAGATATGATGAGAAGACTGGATAGTCCTTAACTGGACAAACGGCTAACAAATGCCGAAAATAAAAAACTGGGGAAGTTCATCCCAACAACAGAAAGAGCAAAACAAACAAAATCATGAATGAAATTATTAATCAGGCATCCATATGCCAAACTCTTCTAGTGAATTCCAGAAGAGGTCAAAAAACAAAACAATTGAAAGGAAAAGTAAATTAAAATGAATGAAGAAATAAACGAAAACAAAAAACAATTAGAAAAAGAAGTAGAAAGATACAAAAATATAAATGAAAGTGAAATAGAACCTCGCCTAAAAGAAAACAGTGAAAAAATAACTGGCTTAGAAAAAGAAGTAAGCGACTTAAAAGATGAAGTAGAAGCCTTAAAAACGGGCTATGATGGAGATGATACTGCTTTCAAAGAGTATCAAAAACAATTAAAAGTCTTTGATAGGTTTAGATTTTTAAGGAAAAAGAACGGCACCCAACTCCCCCAAAGAGTAAGTCAAATTAACTTGGGTAGCACTGCCATTTGAGCCGATAGAGCTTTGCCCTCAAACTTCCTCCACAGTTTTTTAACTTGTGTGATGAATTTTGACACCCCCTCCTTAAACCAAATCCAACACGGCTTTGATAACCGAGGAGGTGCCGGAGCCAATGGTAGCACTCTGGTAGTTAATGCCTGGGACGACCCTAATCCACTAGACCAAATTGATGTAGACAGTGGCTTTATAGTCTCCCACAATGGCAATTATTACCATCATGCCGACAATGCTCATGCTAATCAAAGGAATATTGGACATGCTGGTCCAACCCCTAATTCGGCTGAATGAGTAGACCGCAATTGAAGACGCTATAAACAATACTATGAAAAAATGGTGGCTGTTGGCACTGCTAGTGATATTAAAAGCAAATCAGAAGTAATTATGCCTAGTTGGATACCAGTGAGAAACATCCAAAGCCATATTGCCAGCAACAAGCACGACAACACCAATTCTGCTGACAGTTATCTTTTTGGTAGCGAAACCTTTATCCCTTACTACCAGCAAGCAAAAGTCAACGGCACTACTTATGACCATACTAACTGAGTAGATGTAAAGTTAAATGAAATGCGAGATTTCTTTTTCTTTGTATTCCCTAATGGCGGTAACAATGAACTTCTAAGCAAAACCGGAGCCAATGATTATCGCTTAACCAACGGAGCCAAAACTTACACGCTACTAACTGATAAGGATTATAAGCAAGTAGGATTATTCCCTATTTATGAATTAGATAGCAGCCAGCAAAGCAGTTTTTATGTGAGCCATGGTCTAGATAGCAACACAGTCAAACACGAATGAAAAGTCAAAGACGGAACTAAGGATAAATGAATTAAAACCCGCAAAGCCATTAATTTAGAAGAAGCAGGAATGAACACCAACGGCTTTTCAAGCATGGTCTTTCTTTTCCACCAAGTCTGTGGCAATGCTCAATGTAGCACTTGAATAAATGAAAGAAGCAACGAAACTAATATTGACCAAGTAGCCAGTTTAAAAGGATTAACTAGCGGACTTTACACTTTGGGCAACGATAAATTAATATCAGGTAGCAGTTTAATTATTTGTGGAGAGCCTAACAGCAAAGAATATGCTGAAAAGAAACGACAATTAGACCTAAAAGAAAGTGAACTAAAAGAATTAAAAGAGGAATACCAAATTGATTTACAACACAAAAAACTCAATGATAAGGAAATCAAAGACCTAAAACAAAAACTTGGCAAATACACTAAAAAAGACCGCAATGTCTTAGCCAATAAACTTAAACATGTCCATAACAAAATTGAAGCCACCTATGATGCTGCTAAGAAAAAGTGAAAAACTAAAACTGACCAAAAGCAAACTTGGGAATATTGAACTAATTTCTCTGCGGATTATGACGATTATTTAGGACTGCTCGGCACTGATGAAAGTAAGTGAAGCAAAGAGGAAAAAGAGTTAATTAACACTAAACTTAAACCCGGCACGCATAAATATTTCAAAGACATAATTCAGCCTAATTACAACAAATACACGGCTAATTATCAGCGGTATATTGTCATCAAAGTTCCTAAGGACAAAACCTTAGATAAATATTTTGAGGAATGGCTTAAAGACAAAAATAACAGCAAAAATGCCGAAAAGATAGTCCAAGACCTAGAAGCCTTAAAAAACTACATCAATATTGAAAATGATAACCTCGGGGCAACTTTAAAGAAAATCAGTGAAAGTGAACTAATTCTCAACGACTTAGAAAATGCTTTAAAAAGAGTGCTAGGCAGTGATTACCAAGCCCCTATTAAAGCCAAGTGAAGCAAAAGCGAGTATTCCAAAGATGATAAGTTTTGGAAACTAGTTAAAGACTTTTACTTAAACACTGAACAGGCTCTAAAAGACCACATTAAAGCCACCCACGGCACTCACGATAACTTAAAGGACTGACTGAAAGATAAAGACATTGATATTGAAGCCTTTATTGCTTGTATTCGCTTATACCAAATTAAGCAGTATGTGAACCTTTCCGCTGATGACCGAAGAATTAAAAGGGAAAAAGACGGCAAAGAAGTTATTTCCTGATTTGTTGAAGTGGATAAACTAGGCTATTCTTATGAAGATATTACTAATAGCACTAATTCCAGTTTTACCGCCATCAAAGCCTACCAGGAACTAAAAGACAAAACTTTGGGCAGTGTCAATGAGGCTCTGGGGTTAGATAAGAACCTAGACAGTGAAATTATCACTAAATGAATAAACTTTAAGGAATACAGCACGCAAGAAAAGATAACTGAGTTATTAAAAGACCTTTACGAAGAAACTGAACCTGCCAAAGAGGGAGAAAAACCCGTAAAGAAAGTTAAAGCAGACTTTTTGGAATTTGCCAAAGTAAAAGACTTGCCAGAATTGTTAAAATCTAAATCACCCCAAGAAGTAGTAGCCGCTATTCGAAGATATGAACTGAAAGACTTAATCGAAGAAACTATTGCTACTAAACAGCCCACCGGAGAAGGCAAAGAATTTGAAGCCAGCAAAAGCAAAATCACTGAAGAGTTAGAGAGTGCTAAAGCGAAACTGGATGAAATTAAAGCCGTCGGACAAACTTGAACTGAACCTGAGACTAAGCTATACCAAGCCATTAGCCAGCATTTAGCCAGTATCCAAAAAACAGAAACTAAAAATGTCCCTGTTTCCAAACCGGATGAGGGAACCGAGCCTAAGCCAAAAGAGGAAAAAGAAGACAAAAAAAAAACTCAAGAACCACCTAAGGGTAAGTTTCCTACTTGGGCTTGATGATTGCTCGGAGCAGCCGGCATTGCTCTTATAGCTGGGGCAGTTTATTATTTCGCCTTCCGCAAAAAAAATGGTGGTGATAATAGCGAAAGCACCGAAGTAGAAACTAGCGAAGAAGAAAAGGAATAAACATGACTGAAACCAATTTAAGGAAGAGGGGTTTTTCGCCATTTAGTTTTCTAGCCATACCACCAAAGAAAGTTAAAAAGCCGCTCCCTGATGGCTGTGGTCGAGCATGAATAAATGACCGGTTTCACCTAAATGGCAATAATTATTTTATTTACACTTGCCATTCTTGCCAGCAAAAGCAAGTAAAGAAAGGAGAGAATGGGCAGAAAAAGAGTTAAATGCGGAGGCTGTGGCAAGCCAGAGCATAAGTGCGAGTGTAAATAACTTGCCCTAGTTATTATTGAGCAGTTTTTTTTGCTAGGGCTTTTAAAGCATATTAACTGTTGAAAATGTTAAAGTGAAGTTTTTTCTGTGTGATTTCGAATTTGCTTTAACAGGAAACGCTCCGAACAGTTAAAAAATGGTGGTTGAAATTTCTACTTCAACCATCGCCAAATGCCAGCGAAAGTCGGATCCATCACTTTCCTGTGGAAATAAAACTTTCGCTGGTCTAATGTGCCAGCAAATTAGTTCCTAAATCTAATAAAAAAGCTGGCACCAATACGTCAGCAAGTAAGGAAACAACCTAATTCTCTTCTATTGTGTCTTGTTCATTTACGAAAACAAACAAAACGTTATTGAAAGGAGTATTAAGCTTCATCTTGCTTGCTGGCACCAATATGTCGGCTGATGAAGAATAAGACTTAATTCTTTCCATTAAACAAATTTTCTCAAATTCTTTATTTAGTCGACACCAACCACAGGAGGGGACATTAATTTACTACTTTTGATAAATTTTTTTTCATAGTTTCCCTCCTGCCAATATGTTCAAAAAGGAACACCAAATTTTTAAGCAAATATGAATGTAAATGAAATTACTCCAAAAGAGCAAATAGTAAAAGAAAAAACAAAAAAAACCCCAGAGGGAAACAACATTCTTTATAAAAAAATCCAGAAAATCCAAAATGAAGTGGGAGAGTTAGCTAAGCGAAACAAAAACGCTTATCAGAACTATAAATATTTTAACGAAAAACAAGTATTAGAACTTTTAAAGCCTTTGCTAAACAAGCAAAAACTAGCCATCTTATTAAGTGATGATAATCAGGCTGAATTTACTTGCGAAAAGCAGGATAACAACTGATTCATCAAATACCTCAAAATAATGCTGATTATTGACACTGAAAGCGGTGAAGAAAAAGAATTTAGTTTCTGAGCCGCCGGAATTAACCAAGACCCAGCAAAGGCAAAAGGAGCCGCGGAAACTTATGCCGTGAAATACATTTTAAGCAAATTCTTTTTAATTCCCATTGGTGACGAAAATGACCCTGATAAGGTTAATGGTGCTTATAAATCCCAAACAGTAGTTAACCAACCACAGACTAAGAAAGTAATTGAACTTGGCAAGTGCCAACAAGAAGACTGTGAAAATGGAGCAATTGGCAAGAAAATGAATGGTTTTCAAGCCAAGGCTTATTGTGCCGAACATTTAAGGAGGAGCGGATAATATGAATGAAACTATCCAATTAAAAAAACGAATCTTAGCCCTAATTAATCAAATAAACAAAACCAGAGAAGAGAAAGACCTTTCATCGCAATCACTCGAATTAATGGAAAAGCTAGAGAAATTAAGAGAACTAGAACTAATAGAAAAAATGCCCGGTGAATACTTACAGGCTTATTTACTTTATAAGCAAGCATTTTACAGCAATTATCAGTCCAAGAATTTACAAATACTAGACAAAGATGCTTATTTAGAGAAATTAAGCCAAGAAATAGCTCTAATAGAGGAAGCCATTCAAAAATCCACTGCTGAACCGGATAATGAAAAGTTGTTAGTATTATTAGGCAAAAGGATAGAAGCAAAAGAAATCATAAGCATTTGAAATAAAGATAATGCTGAACTTATTTTACCTGATGGCACCCTAGTAGTAAATTTAAAAACTGGCAAAGTTGTTCCTAACCGAGTAAAAGAATTTTTAGAAAAGTATGAAATAGAGCAAAAGGAGGTGAAGCATGAATAGTAATTGAACAGAAGTCGGAATGTTTGCTGTCAAAGGCTTAATAGTTATTGGTTTGATTTTCTTTTTTCTATTTTTATTACTCTTAATTACTTTTTTTGTGAGTAAAAAAGCCGAAGGCAAATGTGTCAATTGTGGCAGAAAAATCAATGTCTGTAAAAGTTGTCGGCAGAAAGATGATGAGGAGGAAGAAGACTAACATGAACACAGAAATAAAGAAAAAGAAAAAAACTTCCGCAGAAAAGAAAAATCCTGTTTCTCACCAGGCTTGATTAAATTATAAAAAGCAAAGAAACCAAAAGGCTTATAGAGAAAGAAAAAAGGAGGAAAATGAATAAAAAACAGTGCCAATATAAGTCTCCTTATTGTCAAAAAACTGCGGAAATTCAGCATGTTTTAAAGATAGGCGAAACAGAAATAAGCAAGCAATGGATTTGTAAAAAATGCAAAGGTTATTTAGAAAGGAAGGGGAAAGAGAAATAAAAAATATGAATGAAATTAATTTAGAAAAATATCTTGAATGGTTAAAAGAAAAAAATTATTCTGCTAAAAGTATTAGAAATCTTATACACGCAACCAAAAAATACGCTTCCGGTATTGTTTTTACTAACGAAGAATTATTTAAACTCACCAAATGTTTAAGCCAAAAATTAGAGCCTAATACTTGTCGTGGCTACATCAAAGCCTTAAAAACTTATGCTAAATTTAAAGGAATTAAAGATATTGAATGAGAAAAAATATTAAAGTTAATTCCCAAAATTCAGAAAAAGTTTTACACAACTATAAACCAGCAAGAATTAGAATTGTTGAAAAGTGTTAAATTTGAGGAAAAACAAGCCATTTATGAGAGAAATAACTTAATTTTAGATTTCTTGTTTTACTCAGGATTGAGGATAAATGAATTAATTAACTTAAAACACCAAAATTACCAAGATAGCTCTTTAAAAATCCATGGTAAAGGTAATAAAGTTCGTTATATATTTTTGCCTGTTTTTTTGATAAAACACATTGATTTAGGTTCTCCTGACTACTTATTTACTAAAAATAAAAAACAAAAATTGGGTGAAGAAGCAATTCGAAAATTTCTCAGAAGAAGAGTTAAATTAGCAGGAATAAACAAATGAATCAGCCCCCACACATTTCGCAGAAGTTTAGCAACTAACTTATACAACAAAAATGGTAGATTAGAAACTATCCAAAAACAACTGGGACACAGTAATATTCAAACCACGATGGGCTATATCCACAACGACCATAACACTCTCTATCAGGATTATAGCAAAATATTCAAAGAAAACCAAAACCAGCCTAATTTAGAAAGTAATGAGAAAGATTTAGAAAAATATTCCACTGATGAACTTTTGAATGAAATAAGTAGAAGAGTAGGAGGGAAACATGCTTAAACCAATCGCCACTACACAAAAAGAAAGCAAATTAAAAGACTACGAACTAGCCAAAAAATCTCTTGACTACACAAAAAGCAAATATAAATTAACAAGAAAATCGCTTGAACCTGTAAATGAACAATCTTGATTACAAGAACAAGAAATATTAAGGCAAAAATTCAAAGTCACAAGAGAAGAATGAAAAGGAGGGAAGAAAATGTAAATTTCTTTTACCTCCTTAATTTTTATTGACTGATTTTATCAACTTGTTAATGAGAAAATAATGAGTGCGTCATTCTTAGAAGTGGCTAATAGGAATTGGAATAAAATCTAATCCTGAAATGTATTTTCTATTCAATTAGCGATAAAGATTCGGGTTGCCGGATGCAACTCATGCTAATACTAGTGCTAGCAAAATCCTACTTCAAAGGTTGCAAATGTGAGGAGAGATAGATTACTTGGAAAACTTTGTCTAGACCCAAAACAACAAGTCATAAACCACAGCGTAAACTCGTCTATATGGTAAAACATAGAAGGCTCCTCCCATTAACTACTAGTCAGAATAAACAAGCCAGTATAACTGCCTTTTGACTAGAAAAAATTGGTAAAAGAATTCGATAAAGAGTCCGTTTTAAACTTATTAAAAACACCATGAGGCTCATAATTGTTTTGCTTGTACAAAAAAAATAAGGGAGGAGAAGGTCTTTTTATTTTTTCAAAAAAACTGAAGTGGCGTGGCATAATTAAACTTATTTACAAAGTAAATAAAAAGGCATTTTGGCAGTGTTTTTTTTCATTTCTTTTTTTATATATTTTTTTCTTTTTATTATATAAAAATAAGGTTCAGTATTAATTAAACATTACAACTTGTTGGAGTGTTTAATAAATTTAAATTAAATCAATAACGAAAACATCTACTTTCTTTTTAACTTTTCTTCGGGGCATCATTATTTTTTCTTTTGTTTCTCTTTTGTCTTTTTAATCGTTTCCGAGGAAATAATCATTATTCATTAAGGGAACGTCAAAAAGTTATTAAGTGAACTTCTCGTCTTTTCATCGTTAAAAAGAATAAACGTGGTCGTTTTGTCAAAAAGCCAAATCGTCAATTAACCTTTTAACTTTTAATCAAGACTTTGGCAAGCAATTTTGAAACAAAAATTAAGTCATCAATAGAATTAACCACCGACCTTTAAATTGTTAGTTTCTTTCGCAACTCATATTCATCTTAGTGAAAGTAAACCATAGACTATGCTGATAAGAAACAAATGATAAGGATTAAGTTAACAACGTTAAAAATGTTTTGAAGATGAACTACGCCCGCCTTAGATCTAAAGAACACGAGGAAGAAGAAAAACTTCTCGCTGAAGTTAATGCCAAAACTCTATCCAACTACTTTTCTACTTTCAATGAATTTTGAGGGCAGAGTAACGTAAAAGATTATTTTATTAGTTCTCCAGATTTAACCAAAGAAGACCAAAAACTAGAAAAACTAACCGCCAAAGGTTTCACAGGATTAGTTTATCAGAAGTGAAAATATAACGTTCACTATGGAAGCAAAGAACAGTTTATAGGTCGATTTGCCTCCGAGATAGGCAGTAAGTTTCAAGAATTAAAACGAACCGAGAATTTATATCACAAATTATTCCCTAATATAAAACTAAAAATTGAGAAATTAATCACTTTAAAGAGTAGTGATAAAACTACTGGGAGTACTCTTAAAGACCGCTTCCAAGACAAGAGTGTAGATCGCACAGTCAACAAAGAAAACAAAAAACTAACTTCTGAAGTAGTTAGAAGCAAAGAAAAGCCTTATCGCTCCATTGACATGGTTGGAGGTGAATATGGAGTGCAAGAAAAAGAATGAGCTAAAGACGCTAAAGAAAGGAGAGGCAACTGAACTTCGGCAGAAGTAGAAGTGCAAACTGGTTTAAGAAAAAGGAGCAAAGATGATCCTGATCGTTGAGAGTGACAACCTAATTTAGATAAAGGAGAAGATAAGTTAACAGAGCGAGATAAAGACCGAGACAAAGGAACTCAACGGGATAGTACTACCAGGATGAGTACTAAAGAAGAACAACCTTCCTTTTTAACTCAGATGTCAAAAATTATTGACCAGTGTATGGCTTTGGAAACTCCCATAGCCGAATATGTGGATAGCTTTGGTCATTTCTTTTATATTAATACCATGTATCGAGGAACATTAGAATGAAACCCTGCTACTGCTTCAACTGAATTAAAACCTGCCAAACCTGTTCCAATAACAGAGGAAATCGAAGAAACCGCTGAAGAGAAAAAAATTAAAAAGCAAAAAGACCAATTTGCAACTCTAACTCCTGATGAATATCAATCTTTAAAAGAAAAAGCCGAAGCAGTAGAAGATACTTTAATTTTGGAAAATTTGGCTAGGAGAACAAATGTAGTGAAAAAAGCAGGAGGGAAAGCCAAAGAAAATCGATTAAAAGGAATGACTGGCTTATGTCTAGCATTTAGTGAGGAAGTTATTTGAAGCGATTTAGATAATTATGATAAAGTAATGAAAGGAATTACTGGCTTTGCTGAATTTAAAGAAGAATTACGCAAAAAAACAAAAACGGCTTATTATTATCGTTCAATTGGCAAGAAAATACCGCAAACTTTTTATTGCTTATGTGGGAAAGCAGGAGTAGGAAAAACGGAAATTAGCAAAACCTTATCTAAGGCTTATAAGCGTCCGATTGTTATGATTGGTATGGCAGGACAAAATCACCCTAAAATTTTAAAGGGAATGCGACCTACTTTGGATAGTGCAACCTACGGAAGAGTAGCTGGTGCATTATGTGATGCCACCACCGCAGTTTTTAGAACTAAAACCGAATGAGAAGCCAAATTAAAACATTTAGAAAGCAAGAAGAAAAAAACTAACTACCAAAACGAAAGAATAGAGTATATAAAAGAGGAAATTAAAGCAATAAAAGACCAAGAAAAAGATAAAGAAAGACTAACCAAGACTCTTAATTCAATTAACCAATATGGCTCTAAAAAAGAAAAGATTATGTATCTTAATTTACAAGAGAGAATAAATAGATTATCCGGTAAATTTTATGCTTTTCCTAGTCAAGCACCAATTATTTTATTAGATGAATTTGAGAAAGTTAAAGAGGAAACAGTAATGTTCGTAGTAGGACAAATGACCGACCGAGAAATTAATTCTAATTATTATGACGATTTTTTAGAATTTGATGTAGATTTAAGCCAAGCCATAATTATGCTAACTGCAAATTATTGAGACAGAGTGCCTGACTTTGTGCGTTCTCGTTGCAAAAAAGTGAATATTCAATTGTTAACTTTTGACCAAAGATTAGAGATTTTAAGGAACAGGAGAGATGCTTTTGTAAGGGAATATTTCCCTAGTGATATAGTAGGAAAAGAAACTATTAACGGAGTAGAGATAAAATACGATGAGGATGAATATAATAAAAGCAATGAACCTGATACTTTTACTACTGAACAAGAACAAGTACGAAAAAAAATAAGTGAAAAATTTTTAGCTCGCTGTATTACAGAAGAATTTGGAATCCGAGGAGGAATTATGAACTTAGTAGATGCAATTAACTTTTTAGTTGAATTAAAAATTGAAGGACTTCTTGATCATCTGCCTACTTTAGATGATGGAGAAAAGGATCAAAGCAGAAAAGAAGGCAATCATCCTTATAAAATAGAAAGAAATGTCAGAGAAGATGGAGAGGGTTCTATCACTTTGCATTATCAAATAACCGATAAAAATGCTAAAGTTAGTGAGCAACTATTATCCCTGACCCAAAAAAGAGATGTAGAGGAAATTAAAGCAGTTAAAAAGGAAGCAGTAGAAAGATACGAAAGCGTGCTGAATTTGGTGACAGATTGACCAAGTTATGAAAAAAATTGAAAGCCAAGTGCGATACCAATCGAGACATTGGATGAAGAAGTAGAAAAAGAAATCGCTTGAATACAAACCGACTACAAAGAAATAGAAGTCAAAAGAATTCGTTATCATACTATTAACACTAATAGAGATGGATATTGGTTGGATTTAGCACAACCGATAGATGATCAAGATAAAGAAGCAGTGAAATTATGGTTAAGCAAAACAACAGCCGAAGATTTGAGTATCACTAAAGAGATTAAGTATACTCCAAGTGCGAAATTTTATGCTTTAAAAAAATGAATTAAGAACCGAAAAGACAAACACATTTCTTTTGAAGAAATAATAACTCAAAAAAAGATAATTATCAAAGAAACTGAGTGAAAAAAACTGCCCGCTGATTAAATGAATGAAAAAGAACCACAAATTTTAGAGCAATCTAATAGCAATAAAATCAATCCAAGCGATACCATCCTAAAAGAAAGCAAAACATTAACTTTTAGGGACACAGAAAAAGCAATTTGCGAAAAATGTGGAGTAACTAACCATCAGGAAAAAGCCGAAGCAGAAAGCATTAATATAATAGTATTTTCTGACGAAACTGAAACTAAATCATTTTGCGATGACTGCTTGGCAACCTTGAAAGTAAGTTAAAAAATGATTAAATGAATCCAAACATTCTTCCTAGTGAAATAAAGCAATTTCGGAATTATTGAAAGAACAAAATAGAAAATGAATTGGGAACAGGAATATGGTGTGAGGATCCGAATAAAAAACCCAAAATAGATCCTAGTAAATACACTAAATTATTGGAAAAAGCCCAAAAAGAGAGGTTGGATGTGAAATTTACCGGAAAATTTGCTTCAAGTGGACGCTTTAATATTCGCGAGAATTGGCTTGAAGCGACTGAAATTCCTTGAAATCTAAAAATAGCTCTGGCTACTCCAAAAGAAAATAAGCCTGATCCAGAAAACGACCCTAATCATCCTAGGGATCTAACAAAACCTCCTATTATTACTAATATACCATTAAAATCAAATTCAATGAATTTTACTCCTAGTACAGAACATGATTGTCCTTATCTTAAACTACCTGAATTAGAGGCTAGATTTCAACAAAAATATCAAGCAGAATTGGATAGTTTAAAGGCTAGTGAACTGAATTTAATTAACGAACGAAATAATTCAAACCAAGAATTACAACAAACTAAACAAGAAATTAAGAACATTTGTGAATATTGAGGCGTAAGTAATTTAACTGAATTAAATGAAGTAATAAGAGAAAAAACCAGGAGAGAAAATGAGTACCAAAATGAAAGAAATAACTTGCAAAATCAAATAAGAGAATTAACCGAAAAGATAAATAATCAGCAAACCCAATACCAAAAATTAGAGAAAAATTTCCAACAATTTCTTCGAATATTAGAAGGAGGTGGAGAAGGAATTAAAAACCATGAACATTTAAAGCAAATACTAGGAAATAAAAGTATTTATCGAATAGTCCAAGAAAGAAATCAAACTCAAGAAGGAATTAACAGGATTAATAGTGAAATTCAGCAATTATTAACTAGGCGTGGGGTAAATACTCTACAGGAATTAAGTCTGTTTATAACTAAAAAAGAAGAAGAATTAGCGGAAGAAAGGAATTGATGAAATGAGTGAATAAATGACCATAAAACTTTAAGTATTAAAACAAAACAAGATTTAGGAGTAAAATTTTATAGTTTGATAATTAAAAAAATTTCAGTTAATGACGACTTTTGAACAATAGAAGAAAAAAGTAATGAAAAAGCAAGAAAAGCAGTCAAACTCATTTATGAACATTATATCCAAAGAGATGAGGAAATCGATGACCAAAGTTTAGCCGCATTAGAAATCAAAATAGCTCCATTAATCGGACAAGATTTTACCCCAGAGCAAATAACTGAATTAAGAAATTTATTTATTGCTAATAAATTACTAAAAACTTATGAATTTATTGAAGAAGTAACTAGTTTAACCAATAATCACAAAATTAAGCGATTAGAAAATAAAAGCCAAGAATTAAAGCATAATTTGGATGAAAACACTGGAGAAGAACTAAAAGAAAAAGCAAACACTTTAACTCCTTTATTAGAAGCTTGTGCTTTACCAGAAACTAGAGAATTTATATTTAACGGATTTACTGAATGGGCTAAATTATTAGAAATGTTAGATGATGGGGATGAAAACTAGAATAAAAAAAATAATTAGTTAAAATTGTTGTTGATATGAAATTAAACATTAACGGAACCCTAGCCCAAGCATATGAAGAAGAGGGACAAGAAGAAACTTGCTTTATCTGTAGCCATTCCACAGAAGGAAAGGGATATATCATCTTTGATAAGGACGGAAATAGAATAGGACATACCTGTTCTCAATGTGCTACAAAATTAGAAGCAGATTTAACCGATGAAGAATGAGATAAGGCTTGATTTGGTAAAGAAAGTTAAAAAACCTTCATGAACAAAACCAAAAAAGAAGCAATTAGAGAGTTAGTAAAAGAAATCGAAAGAGAAAGGCAAAGCCACGAAAAATTTAAAATTGGTCTCGAAAACTATTTAGAAAATATGAGGAAATGACTTGCTGAACATAAAGAAAAAACTTTGAAACTAATTGAAGAATACGAAAACAAATATGGGAAATTACAGTAATCGGGACACAATAATTAACCTTAAAGGCGAAATTCTTTCACTTTACCGAAAAATACAAAATCAAATGGATAATATAGGAGATTGAGGCAGTGAAGCAGAGATGTTACGCAATGATTTGATACTCAACATCGACCAATCCATGAATGAAGGGTTAGAACCAGAAGATGCTACTGAACTAAAAGAAATTTTACAAGAAGTTAATGATTTTCGCCAAAGTTTAGGATTATGGGTCTAAAATTAACTTAATGACTGAAAACGAAAAAAAAGAAGAAAAAACAGAAAATCAAGAAGAAACTAAAAAAATAGAAGATCAAAAATGCTCTGAATGCGAAAAACAAGCTGAACACCAAGATCAAGATAGCAAAAAGTATTATTGCGACGACCATTGGGAAGAAGTAAAAGAAGAGGAAGAACCGAAAGCAGAAAAACAGGAGGAACAAAATAGTTAAGAAAACTATTTTTTTAGAAGAAAAGGGAACGGTAACTAAAAGAGAAAATGTTAACGATTTTCAGGTTGAATTAAACAAAAACAATCAACTAGTTAAAGCTAGCATTGCTAATCGTTTTAAACGAGAAGACCGAAGATGAAAGAAAATCATAGAAGGAGATAAAGTTTTAGTGGAAATTCCACCCAGTGAATCCAATGATCTAAAAGGAAGGATAATCAAGGTCTTTTTTTAACATTTTCGCCTATCCGAGCGTGCGTGAAGAAGTGTAAAAATATGCATAATTACCAAAAAGCATTTAAAGTAGCCAATGAAGAAGACAAAAAAGAACAAAAAAAAACTTTTTTTACTATTATTCCAGCTACGGAAAAAGCCAAAGACTATATTCTTGAACTTAAAAAAGCAAATGAAGATTTGCAAGACATAGTTGTTCAACAAGAAAAAGAGATTGAAAATTTAAAAAAAAAACTAAGCAAATACGAAACAATTAAATAAGTGTTTAGCATCATTTTTTAAGTGAAAGTAAGGGATTAATAATCCTTAATTGTTTAATAAATTATTAATAATTTAAATCACTTATGAATTACAATAATTCCTTTTTAGAAACTAAACTTAAAGCTTTAGCCCGTCAAACTGGCAATAATGTTGAAACCAAACAACTAATTAAGGATGAAACTAAAAAAATAGTCATTGAAACTCTTGGTGGTGAAAAGAATTTTGTTAATGGAGCCTATCAAGGGGGAGGATTAAGTCCCAAACAACTTTTAAGCTCTTTAGAAGAAATATTTGGTAACAAAAATTTTAAGAACGGAAAATATAAATTTAACCAAGAGCTAATAGTTGCCACAGCCAAGGAAACCATTTACGAGCTTTTTGGCAAGGGAAACTTCAAGGATGGTAATTATACTGGCGGCTGAAATAAAGAAAACGATTTAAAAGCAATTACAGAAGCATTAACAACTTATAAAACCTGACCAGAAACAGAAAAAGAAACCCAAGAGCAAACTAATAAGGCCATAGAAACCAAATTAGGAGGAACAGATAAATTTGAGAATGGCATTTACCAGCCCAAACCCGACATTATAAAAGCCATAATTGAAGAATTAAAACCCAAAGGAGTAATCTTAAAAGAATTACATGACATTATCGGTCAAGACAAATTTTATCCTGATGAACCTAAGCCAGAAGACGGCATTCCTCAAGGACGCGAAGGAAAATTTAAAGATGACAGAGAAATTGCTCTCCAACAAGCCAAATATCAGGATGAAATCCAAGCCACCCAAGGCTGATTAAAGTTTTTCAAAAAGCACTTAATTCCCGGTGATAAAGAAACTTTATGACGTGATAAATTTGGCTCTAATGTTGAAGGAGCCGAAGACCTCTACGAGGATGCCAAAGCTAAGGGCAAACAAATAGTAGGAACCGACTTTGAAGATGATGAAAAAAGAAGAATTGAAAAAGAAGTTCCAACTCCCGATGGCTTTCAAAAAATATTAGACGACATTCCTCAGCAAAGGAAAAAAATAGCCTGAGATACTTTTTTCCGCGACCGAGAAGGCGACAGCAGAATTAAAAAAGATTGAGAACCTAATTGAATAAATAGTGAATTAAGTGTTGGTATTGCCGAAAAGATTTATAATAACGGGTGGAATAACAACCCCGAAGGCTTAATTAACAAGGACAAAATAATTGAAATTTACACTACTAAAACCATTATCAAAAGCAAGGAATATGAGAAAACTACTAAAAACATTAATCCTTTAAAACATGTAGCCGAAGAAGTAGACAAAGCCCATGATTTTATAGTTGAAAGAATAGATTTAGAAACTAATTTAGACAATTTTCCCACTGATGATGATATCAAAAACGCTTACAATCAAAAACAAGTCCCCGACACTATTAATTATGAAGAATTAAGAGGATTAAGAGACAAAAAAATAGTCGAATTATTTAAGCAATATTTCCAAGAAAAACAGCCTGCAACCAATTTATCCGACCAAGAAATAGAATTGTGAAGAACTGCCCCTACTGGCTTGCCAAACACCGGAAAAGACCAGCGAATTGCTTATGATAATGGCTGAATTAACCCCCAAGACATCCAAAACAGCAAAATCAATTACCAAAACATTACCAATATTGAAGTCCTAAAAATTAACAAAAAAGATATCGATGCTGAAATCGCCAAAGTCGATAATCTAGTCCAACAAATTAATTCTTATAAGTATTTAAGAGAATTAGACACTAACCAAGCCAGCATAGATAAACAATTCTCGGAGTTAAAAACTAATCTTTTGCCTCCTACTAAGCCTAATGAAATTAAAGAAGCGGTAAACAAACAAAAACAAAATCTCTGATATTCTCTAACTGACCCCCAAGATGGCGGTATTGAAGAAACCAAATTAAAGCAATTAGCCACTAATTTACAAAACACTTGAAATGTCCCTAATTATGAGCCGATGACAGTCAAAAAGTTGAACGATTTTATTGCGGCTGACAAAGATGTTCAGGCTCTCGGGCTTTTTAAAGAAGACGGTAAATGAGAAGATTTAAATGCTCCTAATGAACAACTATATGGCAAAAATGATAAAGGTCAACCTCATAGTTGATTAAGTAAACAAGGAGGTTATGAACTTCCCAAAGATAAAACTAATGCGGAAGATAAACTCCATATTTCCCAAAAAGGAGCTTATTTATTAGACTTTTTCTATAAAAAGAGCAAAGATGCCAAAGGTTATGCTTTTAACCCCGATAAATTAACTGATAAGGATATCCATTTTTGTCAAATTGGAACTAGAACAGTAAGGAAATTTGTTAAAGGTGGATTTACAAGTAAAGATAAATGGGTCGAAGAAACCATTGAAGTTATTGGCGGAGATAAAGGAAACGCAGGACATTTAGCGATTGGAACTGGTATCGGAAAAACTACTAAACTAATAAATTGTTTAGTAAAAGGTGGAGAACGCCATATTATTTTAGTTTGTCCCACTACGGGATTAGTAGACAGTGCTTTAAAACACCATTCTAGTTGATTACAAGATTGAGGCTGTGTTTATCACGGCGGAGCCAAAGGAGAAACCGAAATGGCTTATTGTTTACGAGGAAAACCGGCTGAACGAGCTACCCAGCAAGAAATTGATGAAAACAAGCATGACCCCGAACTGAAATCTCTTTATAAATCTCATGGAGGTTATAAAGTAGCAAAGAACGATTTAGCCTACTGATATAATGCTAATTCAGGAAAAAAAGAAGGATTGGAATGAGATGCTGATAATCAAACGGGCAAAAAAGGACTATCCATCATGTATTTTGGGGATTTACTAGGATTTGCGGCTCGCAATCTTTTTGTGGAAAGTGGCGGCATAAACAGTTGAAGTGATGCCAACGAAAAGCAGCAAGTAAAGCAAAAACTAATTCCCAAAGATGAAACTATTGTAGTTTTTGACGAAGCCCATTTTAACGATGCGGGTTATCAAGCCTTACAATTTGAAATGATTAAGGCGGGTTATAACTGTTTAAGAATGTCGGCTACTTTTCCTGGTTCGGAATTTTCTACTACCTCTTCTTACCCAATGAAAAGGATTTGAGGTGGTGGCAAATTAGAACCGAACATGCCGGGCGGATTAATGATCTACCAAAATGCCGAGCAAGTGGAAAGACTAGAAAATTTACGAGGAGTTCCAGTTGGTTCAATTAAATGACAAGATGATGATGGTTTACCTATTCCCATTGAAGTTAATTGAGAAGAAAGACTCCAAACAGGAAATACTTGAATTTTTGGAAAGAACCTAGAACTAAGTGCTGAACAAAAAAGAGCCTTAGGCGACAATGTCTCTTACATGGTTTACACTCCGGAATTTGATGAGAACTGTGAAGACATTTCTCACGGAAGACCAAAGGGTTCAGCGGATAATGTAGATGGTTCCAAAGAAATGGGTTATAGTCCTTTTATTCATACTGTTGCTTGCTTAGGAGCCGTAGAAACTACTAATTTACAAAAATATTTCACTTACTCGGAACCCACCCTCGGTTTCACTCCCATCTCTTCTTTAATTCAACAAATGGGACGAGTAGCTCGGATTACTTATGGATTAGCGATTACTCTAACCAAAGAATGCGGAGAAATTGATTTAAGTGATAATGTTTCGGCTGCGATGGTTAAAGCTTGTTTTGACGGCAATACTAAACAAATTAACGATAAAGCCTATAAACAAATCTACAATGTTAATATTCTTCGAGGAGCATTGTCTCACCCATCACCTTTGACTTTTGGAAAAGCACCAGAGGAAATTTTGATGGGATTGAAAATTACTTCTGAACAAGTGGATAAAAAAACGCCGATTGATAAACTGGTTTGAAGGCAAGATAACGATACTGACAAAAACGAAGCAATGGCAATCCCTACTTATATTAAAGCATTAGCCAAAATCCCTGGTTTTGGTAGTATATTGAAAGAAATTAACCCTAGTGAAAAGTTATGAAATCGCTATTTAGGCAAATCAGATGCGATTACTATGGGTGAAGACCAAGCAAAAAATCTCTTAAAAGAAATGATTTCCAACTTTATCGCCCAAGATAAAAACTATCCACAAGGGTTAAATTTAAACAACAAAGCCAAGTTTATTGGTTCGGTCTTTGGAACAAAATTAGATGAAGAATACTACGATGCCGCTACTAAAAAAATGGTTCCCAAAGACAAAACTAAATCACAAAAAGATAAAGAAGAAGTAATTAAAGAAACTAGAACTGTTTTAAACGGCTTAGTCGAAGCCAAAATCAATGAATTAGCCAGCAAAGATTATGAAGAAACTAACAAACGCAGCAAAAACCCCAACACTATTCGTAAATTAGCCGGATTATACAATTTAACCAGTGCTAAAATAGACTATCAAAAATTAAAAAATGAAGAGGGCAAGTTAGTCTGAACCCTACTGATGACCGCATAATGAAAAAAATTAAAAAAAATATAATTAACAAAGATAACTCCAAGTATTTTACTGATTTTGTTCCTGAATCTTTACCTCTTTGAGTTTTTATTCAACAAGAAGCCAGAATAAAAAGTCTTGAATGAGAACTAGAAAGAAAAACGAAAAAAAACAAGCATAATATATGAAAGAAATAACCCAAGAAGAAATAAATAGAAGAATTGAATTAGCCAAAACCCATCTAGCCGAGATTGGTAATTCTCAAACTTTCCGTAAAGAAATTGAATTAACCGAAAAAGCAGCTGAAACCGAAGGCATTGAGGCTTATTGAAAATTACAAGACAAATTATCCCGCGAATTAGCTAACCATTTAATTAATTATAAAGGGAGCAGTGAAGCCACGGCTTATTGTCTAAGACTAGCCGATATTTTAAACGGCATAGAAACCCCCGAGGAAAAATGATACCGAATCAGAACCAATATTAAAAAATTCTTAGAAGAAGACCTAGTTATCGCTAATTCAGAATCTTTAAAAAAATTAGCCGATGAAGCCATTGCCGAAGACTCCATGGATGGCTATTATAATCTATTAAAAAGTTTTCGCAAAAGTTATGATGAGCTGGTTCAACTAAAAGGCAATGAGGATAATGCTGATAAGTTTTTAGAACAATTGACGAATGTAGTTCACGATAAGAATAAGTGAAAATAGTATGAATTGATTAATGAAAGTATAATAAATATGGAAACACACTGCGACTATTCTAAATGATTTTATTTGTGTCTTGCTCTTGTCTTTGTTGTTTTAGCAGGATTAGTTATGATATTTAGATACTTTTTAGAAATCAAAAGAGATAGCATAAAATTAGGACAACATGACAAAGAGCAAACTGAACGCATAAAAGTACTAGAAAAGAAAAATGGACATGAAGAGGTGGAATTATTAAAAGTAGAAGTGAATATTCTTAAAGGAATTATTAATGCTTTTTTTGCTAATCAGCAAGCCAAACCAATTATTAATAATTCTGTTCAGAAAACGGCAGAGATACCAACCCCGCCACCAATGCCTAGTAAAGAAAAAGAATCGAAACGAGAAAAACAACCAGTAATGCCAAAACAATCAGAACAAAAAAAACCAGATTGAAGTGAAGTTCACAAACTAATAAGAAAAAGACGAAAGGATTTAGGTGAAGATGAAGACTAAAAAAAAGCCATTAATTATCATTAAAGAAGACAAAAAAACAGTACTTAAATTTTACACTCCCGAACAGTGAGGAATATTTATAAAACTAGACGAAGCATTAAACAAGCCGACAGAATACTCAACCAAGTATGGATTTAATCCTGTTAGCAATTTAGTAACTGGTTCAGGAATAGGAAAAGCATTAATGCCTAAACTATTAAGAAAGGCATTAAAAAATCCGATTATTATTTAGTTCACAAAATAAGCCTAGATCCTTTTTCCAACAAAAGGAAACTTATGTCTGAACTCAAAAACTTATAGAGACTTAAAAACTACTTGAAATGATTATAAGGTAGCAAATTTAAATTATTTGGTCGGAGGCTGGTTATAATTGTCTATAAAGGAAAAAAATTAATGCCAAAAGATAGAGATTATTGAAAAGAATACAATCAAAAGAGGAAAGGATATCTAGCTCAAAAAGTTAAAGAATGAAAAACTAGAAAAAAACTTACGGGTATACAACCAACAGAAAATTTACAATCAGGTATACAACTCAACCAAAATGAAAAAGGTATACAACCCCTAGGTATACAACCAAAAAGAGATAATGGTGGTATACAACCTTTAAGCGAGAAATATACAACCGAAGCAGGTATACAACAACCCAAAAGAGAGGTTGACGAAAAAGAGATTAGCCATGTCGAACCGAAAAAAATGTCGAACCTCAATTTAAAACCTTGTTCTAATTGTTCTGAATCAGAAAAACAACTTCAAGAATTTAAAGAACAAGTAAAACAGCAACAAGAAATAATTAACCAATTAAAAACACAATCACAAGAAAATGCTAAGCAAATAACTACTTACAAAGAAAACATAAAGAATTTGCAAAGTAGAAAATACACAAGACTAGAAAATGCAAAAGAAAATAATCAATCTTGTTTACTTAACCATATTACTTTTGCTGAACTATTCCAGCAATTAACTGAAAAAGTAAAAAAAGACTACCAAGAAATTTATCAAAAACGTCCTGAAACTGCTCGCAAATGCTTTGATTGTCATAATTATGAGAGGAATTATCAGATTATGACTAATTTATTAGAGAAATACTGAGCAAAAAGCAAGAAATTGGAGAAAGGAGAAAAATGTGAATAAAAAACCTCTAACCATTTTACCTACCCAACAGATTTTACAGCAGGTTTGAGAATATTTAGTTACTAGACCTAATAAAAGAGGAGAAAGCAAACGAGATCAACACGAGAGCCTTTTCCTTTTATGCTGAAAAGCAGGATTAAGAATTAGCGAAGCCATTCATTTTGATTTAAATTTAGAACACCAAACACCTGAATATAAAAATCTTTATTTATTAAGAGGTAAAGGAAACAAAGAGAGATGGGTTTACATTAGTCCGGAAATAGCAAAAGAATTAAAAAAAAGGGATTGAAAACCAAATCAGGCTAACCGATTAAGTTTTTTTGACTTTTTAAAGCAATTAAAACAGGAAAGTAAATTGCCAGAACAAATGGAATTAGCACCTCATACTTTAAGAAGATGCTTTGCTACCCACAATGTCATGAGCGGAATGCCTTTACCAGTTTTACAAAAAGTTTTAGGACATAGTAGTTTAGCAGTAACTAGTAAATATGTAAGAGCAGGAACCTTAGATAATCTATTAAAATACAAGCCAGTATAACAATTTCTCGTTTTTAGTGCCACTCACGCTCCCGAGCATACGTGAAGGAGTGCAAAATTAAGAAAAAAGAAAAGCGAACAAGATCTTCACTTTATCTGACAAAAAGCCTCTTTTTTTCTATAAGTGAAAGCAATTAACCAAATGAGTACTACTCACGCGGGACGAGCGTGAGTGAGAGAGTGACAAAGTGAAAATAAAAGGGAAAGAAAAGAGATAACAATTTCTAATCTAAAATTTAACTAATGAATAGTAGGCTTGCTTACCAAAAATACAAAAACTACAATTTTGGTAAAAAAAGCAAGCAAATCTACTTCAAAACTAATCATGTCTGTTCTGAACGAACTTATGTTGCCAATTGAAACGAATTAAATAAATTAGCTTGGCAATGTAATGTTTGCCGAAAATTTAAGCCCCAATCACAAAATAAAACTGACCAAGAAATGCGGAGGTTTTTCCCTAATTTGTATAAATAACGAAAACTAAACAAAAAAATAACTTAATGAACAAAAAGTCAACTAAAACAAAAATAATTTGTCTTGGTTGTAACAAAGAATGGCAAAATAAGATTTACAGCGACGGGAGTTACCGACACTTTTATCAAGATATTAAAACTAAACAATATTTTTGCGAAGGGTGTATCCAAGATGAGCCAGTTGCTGAACTATTTGAAAAACCGACTCACTTACTATTTAGAAATAATCAATATTTTGATAAAAAGAACCAAGAATGCTGTGCTGGTTGTAAAGAAGCTAATTTAGAATTAACCCAAGAATGAAACGAAAAAAAATATTGCCAAGACTGCATTAACTGAAATCGAGAAGCCGAACGATCAGAAATAACTGGTTGTTGAAGATATGATGAAAAATTTTGCGAAAGATGCTGTCTGTGTAATAAATGTTTATTAAGAGAGAAAAAGTTAGCCAAGTTTTCTACCCAAGAATTAATAAGCGAAATAATCAACCGACCAGATTATTGAGCAGTTATTACTTGGGAAGATGATGATTTTCAACATAGAATTAAAGAGATTGCTTGGGAATTAAGTGAAAGCGAAAGCATGACACCAGAAGAAATAGAAACAATGGTGAATGAAGATATTTTTAATCTACAACCTTCACGAAGAAAAAAATACAGCAAAGGAGTTTAGAAATGAACAAAGAGTATTGTCAAAAGAAAAACTGCGATTTTTGTGTCAGAGGTAAGAAACAAAGATACTGTGCAATTGGTGGGTTTTTTGAACATACTTATAGCCAAGGAAAAATTAACAAACTGACCGGAGAACCAATAACAGATCAAAAATTTAACAGCGACTATAATTGAGAAGCAAAAGACAAAATCTGAAGTGTATGTCTAGACAACTGATGCTTACAGCAATTAGGAATATTTCAAAAAATAACCTTGGTGCTTCAATCTTATAAAAAGAATAGAAATGTAGAAAGAGAAAAAATTGATAGAGAGCTGGAAAAGAAAGTTATAATTTATTACTATGATAACAAGCATAGAAATGATGGAAAGTGAGCTTGTGATAAAGAATGAATTCCTCCTAGTCTAAAGAGTGGTTTATGACTTTACAAATACAGAGAATTTAACGGAAAGACAATCGAACTTTGCGGACACTATATGAACAAAAAGACATGTCATCAAAAAGCCTATTATTACGAAAAAAAACTATGAGAATTAGAAAAGGAAATTTACGAATTAAAATTAACTGAATATCCCTATTGCTTATGTTCATCTGAAAGGGAGAAATATACCAAAAGAGAACCATGGTGACCCAAATACCAACAACTATACGAAGAAATAACTAACTACCAGCCTCAACATTCGCTTATTAGAGAGATACAAGACAAAAAACTAACTTAACAATGCCAAATTCTAATCAAGAACAAGAAATAGTCTTTAAAGAAGCCTTTTTAGTAAGCAACTTTCTCCTTTTATGAAATTTACCTTCCCGAAAAGATAAATTAACTACTGAACTACAAAAAGAAGTCCAAGAAAGATTATGAAATAAAAATACTTTAGACAGTTTAGTACTAGAAAAACTTGGAGAAGAATCATGATTTAAATCAGAAAGTGAAAGAAAAGCACTAAAAGCAGAAGACTACCAAAGAATAAAAGAGTTAACCGAGGAAACCAAAGACTTCATAAGACAATTAGAGAAAGAAACTGAATGAGAAGGAACTATGGATAAAGAAATAGAAAATAACAGAAACAAAACTATTCAACAGTGGATAAAGGAAAACAAATAAAAACAACGTTAAAATTGATGTAATGCAAAGAATAGTAAAAATTAAAGAAATTATAGAAGAATACGTGGTTCAAGATGGCAAAGAATACTTAATTAAACTAAATTATGCTTCAAAAGAACATAATGCCTTTAACTCTCAAGAAAGAATTCCTCTAGCCACTAATTTAACTTATGAGGAACTGGATAAGGCTAATCGAAAAGAAAAACAAGAACTAATTGCTGCTTTAGTCACAGAAAAATAATGACGCTACAAGAAATTTTAAAACAAGAACAGGAGGCTAAAGCATTTGCTCAATGAATAATTGCCAATAGTTCCCGAGTAATTAATGAAGAAATTAACCAGAGCAAAAAAAGCCCCACTATTACTGAATTATTAACCAATAAACCACTCTTTTTTTTATTAGAAGCAATTAAAGTTTTAGATCAGAAATGGTGAATATCCTGACATATTTTTGATGATTTAATAAACCAAATAAAAACTGATTATCAAAAATTGGATCCCCAAGTTCAAAAGTTATTTCAACTGAAATTAAAAAATTTTAGAATTAAGCAAGCCTTGGATTTAGCCGAGGAACTTAACTAATGAATAACTCTCTTTGTGCTTTAGGAAGAAAAAGCCATAGTTGGAAAACTTTAAGTTGAAATAATTCGTCTAACACTCTTAATTATTATGGAGTAACACAGTGCCAATTTTGCTTTTTAGAAAAAAACGAACCAGTTAAATACCAAGTTAAAGAAGCAATTTTTATTCAAGGGCATACTTGCCAATTGTGTAATAAAACTACTCCGCAAAGCACTTGATTTTATTCTTTAGTAGAACAAAATAGTCAAGAAAAATGAATTATTTGTGAAGTCTGTTCTAGGAAGTATTAGCAGTGTTCGCCGAGTGTTTGACTAGATTTATTTAGAAATTTGTTGTCTTAAAATGTAGTTATATGAGACCAAAATTAAACAAAGAACAATTTTTAGCCAAGATGGCAGAAGGACGTGAAGCACGAAAATATGCCCAAAAGATAATTAAAGAACACGGAGAAAAAACCAATGAATTTACTACCCAAGGGTTGTGGCAAGAAAGTATAGCCAATGATTTAAAAGAAAAAACTTTAACCTTTTTTGGCAGTACTTTAAAATATTTAAGCCAAGACAAAATGGTTAATTTTGCCGACTGATTGCTGGATAGGTTGGAAGACTTCGTGTTAGAGCGATATAATCAATCTGACGAAATTACTAAAGGAGCTTTTAAGAAAAAAGTTGAAGAAGTACTACCGGATCATAGAATAATTGGAAAATTGAACTAATTTACTAGTAATCTAGCCAAGAATGCTCCTAACTTTAAATCTTTGATTAAGCGGGGATAGTTTGCTTAAATTTAGATAAATGAATGGCTCCGACAAAACTTTAATTTTTAAAGTTGATCAATATCAAGTAATAGAAGAAAACCAAGTTAGAACTATTAAGATTAATTTTTTAGAACCATATAAAATTAACCAAGAATATAGCGGAGTTTACTTGCCACTTAATTTAATAGAACAAAATACTCCGAGTTCATCTAGTAATTGACTAACTGATGATAATATTACTTTTATTTTAAGAAATCAAAAATATGAAGCCAGTGTAACCAAAGATAAGGAAGAAAATATTTATTTAGGCAATATTATTGGAGCAAGAACTGACTTAACCAATCTTAATAACTTAAACGAACTAGCCAAAAAGCATGAGAAAAAGCAAACTAATTTAAAGGAAATTAAACCATTGCAAGATTTTAGCCAACAAATAGAGGTAGAAATAAGCAGATATACTATTTTGCCTTTAGCTTTGGGTCAACATCCGAATAATCACTGAGGAATGCTAGTATTAGAAAAAGAAATCCAAGGGACAAAAATTAATAAAGTTTATTGAACTTCAGCGAAGAATAATCTAAGTGAAGAGGTTTCGCAAGTTAAAGCATTAGTTGCTTTTTTAACTTCCGCTGAAATAGCTGATAATATAGACATTACTACTTTAGATGGCGAAAAGCAAGTCAGAGAAGAGGATAGTGGGATTTATTTGTGTCTCTATATTAAAGAAATATTAGAATACCAAACTAGAACTAAAAAAGCATTTGGCGAACCACTTGCTTTAACTCGTAATTATGAATTTTATGGAACTCCATCTTCTCCGGAAACCGAGGAGACAAAACCAAAAAAACAAACCAAAACTATCGGGGATTGAAGCAAAAGTGGAGAAATCACGAATGAAGAATACTTATATTTATTGGGAAGTATGGATATTTGAATTACCGCTCAGTATACTTTGGAAGAATTAAAAAACAAATTTAACGAAATAAAAAAAAATAAAAATTCAGAGAGTGAAAAATCAGAAAGCGAAGAAAGTTCTTCTGATGATGAAAGCGGATCAGAAGATGGTCAAGACGGAACTGCTTCAAGAGATCCATTAGCAGAACAAGAACCATTGCCGCCATTATTTTCAACACCGCCATTATCGCCACTACCATCGCGACCATCAACACCTGTTTTAACACTAAAAGCAGATTGAAACCAAATTCTCCAAGAAATCTACAACTTTTTTAATATTAACTGAACTAGAACTTTGGAAGAAATTCAAAATAAAGCCCAGCAAATACTTGACACTTATGGCGACCCATTAGCAGGATTAGACTTAAATGGTGCTAATCCAACCGAATTAACTCCCAGCAAAATAGGACAAGACGCCATTGCCAAAACCGAATTAGAAACCATTAAAGGATTAGGAGAAAGATTTAGCAAATACACAGTATTAAAAGCCGGAATGGACGGCAATTGCTATTTAAATAGTTTCTCCATTTTGCTATCCGGTGAAGACTACAAATGAGCGGTTCCTTTGCGGGTGAAACTCTGTTTAGAATTAATGAGTAATAAAAAGTTAAGTTTAGGATTTACCGACCAGGAAAAAGCCGCCTGAATTACTGATAAAATGCTAAGAGATAAAGGTGTTGAAGACTACCCCAATGACCCTAATATTGTGTTTCCATTAGCCAAAGATAAGACTTATATGCCGTTAGATGATTTGTCTTATTTTGCTTATTTCTTACACCGCCCAGTAGTTTTGATTTATCCTGCCCAAGGAGTAGCCACTAATAACCCTGACGCTATTCAAAGTGGTGGTTTTTTATGAACTAAATATCCCTCGGTAGATTTAGAAGGATTAAATATTTGATTTAAAGAACCATTTTTTATTTATCGCTTAAAAGATATTCAGCATTATGTTCCTTTGGTGCGACCACAAGACCATAAAGAAGGAATAATCAGCTTTAAATTAAAAGAATATGAGTTTGATGACGGTTCGCCAACTGAAAATCCTCCTTATGACAGCAGGAAAATAGAATTAACAGCCCATGGGACATTTAAAAACGATTTTGTTTTTGATACCAGTGTTCTTGATAATCTTTCTAAAATAATCATTTATTTGGGTGAAAATAACGACTGAACTGCTAACAGATACCAAAACCTTAAAGACAAGTTTACCGGAGGAGCAAGCAAAATAGGAAAAAACATTTATATTAGCATAGTTAATACTGACAGTAATATTAAAATTGAAAACAATGAACTTCGCATTACAAGCAACATCTTTGAAGACATAGAAATTGAAAAAACCACTGACCTTAATTTACTAGTGATAAAATTAACCTTCACTGAACCCTTACGAGTAGAAAATGATGTAGAAGAAAACTTGCTCTTTACTTTGGATACTAACCAAGAATTTAAAAGTGAAGGATTGGGAGCAGATATGTTGCTAGACAACGGCACAATTACTCATAAAATCGTTTTACCAGCCACGGATGAAGACGAAGCCAAAAATATTGCTTCAAATTTCACTAACAAAGGAGACAGCAAAATAATTACTTACACCATTGAAGGAACAGCAGAAGTATTAGAAAGTTATGATTTAATGGGTTCTAATATAAATACTCTTAAATTAAATAAAGGAGTCACTATAACCCCTTCTCTAAGAGACAAAGCCTTTCCAAAACCAAATGATTTAGAAACTAAAAGAGAGTTAATTATTAAAGAAATAAGCAACAAAATGGATAAGTATGGAAAGCATATTTTATTTATTGACCCTCTTTTTAATAAGTTTGCGGGTGATTATAACGAAGAATATGCTACCGGAAAACCCGGTAAAGGACATTGAGGAAACGATAGACCAGATACCTGATTAGAATTTATCAATCAAGCCAAAGACGAAGCCGAATTAAAAATAACTGGGGACAGTATTTTTTATGCCTTGGGAGAATTCTTTATTAATTACTTTCTTGGTGATGAAGGTTTTGGAGAAATTGATGCGGAAAGATTAAAGACTTATTTAGCAGACCACAACGAAGACACTAAGGTTAATTCTTTATTTACAAGAAATAATATCGAACCTAGAATAAATAAGTTATTAAAAGCCAAAAAAAATGATATTTGAGAAGTTTTTTTTGAGGCAAGAAAAATAAGTGACAAAAATACGATACTTATTGATGTGGTATTTAAAGACATAAATAAGAAGGAATTTTATAAACTTGATGACATTAGTGATACCAATACTTTTGATATTAAAAAAATACCTTTTGAATTAGAGAATGAATTGGGAGACAAAACCCTAAAAAGAGTATATTTTGACAATTTAAACAGTTCAAAAGAAGAAGAGATAAGAAATCAAGGCACTCCTCCTAATGATGACTTTAGAGCGTTTTGAAGCATCAAGGGCAGTGCTACTTATGATGAAGGTTTGTCTGCTCTCCATTTTATTAAACCTGATAATTTAGAATATAAAGTATCTCTTGTTATGGAACCCAAAGAAGTTAACTTTACTGTTTTACGAAGACTAATACTGAAAACTAACTATGTATCTTACGAAGTTCAGCCTTTTGATATGTTTACTGACAAAACAAACTCTTTTAAGGTTAATATAAAAACTATCAGCTTTTTAATCAATAAGTATAAGGAGAATGATATCTTTTTGGAAAAATGAATAGATAATTCAGCAAATAAAATGTTTAGTTTTAGATATAAGCAAGCCCAAGCAGAATTAGCAGCCTTAAATAATGAAGAATTAGTATTCAGTGATGTCTTAAAAGTAGAAAACCTTGCTACTAATGAGGAGTTTATTCCTGCTAAAATTGCTTAATTATTTTGTCATTCAACAAAAATTTTATATGAGTAATCAGCAAATAATCAACTACATAAAAATCAGAGAGCAATGAAAAGATGCTTTAAGAGCCAAATCTAATGCTTTATCTTCCATTTGAGGAGGTTTATTTAGATTTGGTACTTTTCTAGCCTACTGAGCAATAGAGAAGATTTTCTTGAAAGAAGAGATTAAAGCCATGTATCAACGAAGTCCTAACTCTAAATACCTTTTTTGACTTTCTTTGGCATTTGGAATATGAGGAATAATTGATGCTTTATTAGGAGCCTATAACTATTTTCAAGCTAGTCAACAAGCAGAACAGTTAAAGAAGCAAGTAGAAGAATCAGAGAGGAAATTATATTAATTCTAAACATCAAGTGAATAACAAATCTAATAACTAATTAATGGAAGAAGAAAACCCCGACCAGAAAGAGCCTGCCACCAATAAGACTTGATGGCGAAAACATAAAGATGATGTGTTAATTTGAACCAGCATTGGCTCTTTCGTCTTAACTTTTTTTCAATGTTTAATTATGTTGGTTAAGTGCTTTAAGAAGTAGAAGCAAAAAATAATATTTTTTTAAAATATTAAAATGTTTATATGAACGATCAAGCAACCAAATCCAATTTAAGTATTGAAGAAATAATTACTAATTTTGAACGCCAAAATGAAATAATTATTAAACTCTTAAAAGAATATCAAAGTAATTTATGAATAGGTGATTCACACTCTCCTAGTCTAGAAAACATTTCCCAACAAGAAAATCAAGCAGTTGATTATGTTAATAATGTTATCTTGCCTAGAATAGAAGCTGGAAAATCCGAAGGAGCAATCGGAGCATTAGGATTTTGAGACGCAGCAATCATTGATTTTATTAAACAGCAAACAATCACTTTTATTGGTTCTACTTTAAAAGAATTAGTTATTAAAGGATTAGTAGATTTATCTAAATGAATAATGGAGCAAACCGAAGCAATGATTATCAATCTTTATAATAATTCTTCTCAAGCAGAAAAAGAAATATTTAAAAACAAAGTTCAAGAAGTATTTCCCGATTGTGAACTTTTAAGGAAACTATTATAATATGAATCAAAACGACTTACTCAAAACAATTCAAAACCTTCAAGAAAATAACTTAAAAAAGGACTATTTAATAGTAGGTGCAGCGATTTTTCAAGGTATTATTTTTCTAATCATGACTTTGATAACTCGCAGACGCCGAAAACCTAGACCAGCAGTGCGATTAATGCGTATAGACACAGCCATGGCTAAACTGAAACTAGATAGAGAACGAATTAAAAAAGAAGCAATCTACGAAGCTCAACTTACAAAAGTAGAAACAGGACTAAACGCTGATGATAAAAAAGAAAATGCTTCTGAAGACACTAACTTTCTAAATGATTTGCAAAGTAAAGGTAAAGAGCAATTAGACAAAACTATTAAGAATGTTAAAGATGTTGCCAAAGATAAATTAGGTGGGTTGAAAGATAAACTTTTTGGTTCAGGAAAAGAATAAAAAACTTCTTTTAAAATAAGTTATGAAAAAAACTGAAAACAAAAAAAACCCCAAACAAAACCACCCAGAAGTAGTAGTATTAGAAGGATTAGGAACTTCCCGTCGCTGTTCCTTACCAACTGATTTTAATCGTCCTGCCTCCCCTTACTTTTCTCCCAGAACTCCTCAATTTGATCCTAGTTCTCCCCTCACCCCTAACCATTTAACTTTTAATGCTTTTTCACCTACCCTAGATAATTTTGAAGAAACTGGTGAAATACTAAACAGATTATCAAAAAAAGGCAAAAGTTCCTCAGATAATTTAATGAAAAAACTTTTAGACCAAAAAGAAAGAGAAATTAAACGCTTAGAAGCTGAAAAAGAGCAATGATTAGCAGAAAAACAAGAATGAGAGCAAGAAACAGTTAAACACCAACAATTACAAGCAAATTTAGTTCAAAAGGATAAGAAAATAGCCGAATTAAACACCGAATTAAAAGAAACTGGCGATGATTTGCTCCAATTAGACAAAAAAAATGATAAATTAAACAACTTTTTAACCCAAGAAAAGTTAAATAACCGCCAATTAGAAGAGCAATTAGCCCGGGAAATAGATGAGAACCATCGCTTAAAAGCCAGCCAAGAAGAGATTAATAACTCCCTTTTAGCCAAAGTTAAAGAACTAGCCGAAGTGAAAAAAATCGGTTTAGAAGAACAAGAACGCTGACAAGGAATAATTACCGAACAGCAAGAAAAATACGAACAAGAGAAAGAAGAGAGAGAAAAACAATTCACTCAAACTGTTAATAACTTACGCAATTTTCAATTAAATACTGATATCCCTCACGCTGTCTCCGGGCGAAGAAAATCCCAACATAAAAAAACTTTTAGCACTAGCAGTTTACCAGTTAGTCAAAATAATTCTCCCCGTGGCTCTTTCTATGAAAAAGAAAAGCCCACCAACCTTTTTATGGAAATTACCAAAGGGAACATTTTCAATAGAGAAATCACCAAATCACCCAGTAATTTAGCAAATGACAGTGATACGGATTATTCCGACAGTTCTGTTCCGGAAAAGAAAAAAAAGCGTCATTCAGACTCTCCACTCTTTAATAATTCTCTCCTAAACAAAGACCACACTCAATCTTTTGAAGATTTATTAAACATCGTAGACAACTTTACTACTGAAACTGTGGAAGAACAAGAAAACAACCAAGAATTATTAATAAAATTAGAAGAACTAGAAAAAGCCCACGCTAATCTAAAAGAAAATCACCGCAAACTAATAGGCGACCACACCACAAATGAGCGTTTACTCCAAGAATTCAATCACCAGTCAATACTTTGAGAGGAAGAACGCAAAAAATATGAAAAATCACTACAAGAAACTAATCAAAAACAAATAAAAGACCAAAACGAAAAACAACAGCTTATTGAAGAGTTAGCCGAGGTGAAGTACCAATTAGCAGAGGCTAGCAGTAAAGCAAAATTGGTTGAGAAAGAATTGAAAGATGAATTAACTCAAAAAGAAGCATCCGAAGAAGATTTAAATGAACTAGAAAGAGCGATTGATAAATCAGATAAAACCATTCAAAGAGGTCAGCAAATTTTTAGTGATTTTAAGGCTCAAATCCTTGATATTAATAATAAAATTATTAAAAAATAGCCTTATAACTATAATATAATGACCGGCGAAAGCGAAAAGATTAACAATTTAACTCAAAAGATAGCTCGGCAAGAAACAACCATTGCCAACTTAATTAAAGATACGGAAGATGCAGTTCAAATCTTAGTTGATTTAAAACAACAATTAGATGACCTTCAAAACGAAAAAGATGATCTTCAAACTGAAAGAGATACTTTAAAGACTGATAAAGATAAATTACAAATCGAAAAAAACACTTTACAAACTGAAAAAAATGCCTTACAAGACGAAAAGAAAATCTTACAGGATGAAAAAACTGCTCTCGATGAAGAAAATGCTAAAATTAATACTGCTATTCAAAAAGCCGATGAGCAAGCAGACAAGGTAGAAGCCAGAATATTACAACTTACCCAAAAAATCCAATTGTTTAAGAATTAAGAAAGAAAATGGCAGAATTTTACCAACGCATCAAGGCTTTAGAAGAGAAACTAAAAAAGCTAGATAGTTTATTAAATGTTACCGAACAAGGGATAAACAAACTATGAACAGAAAGGCAATTAGATAAAAACAAAATCAAAAGCAAAGAACTGGAACTAGAAGAGTGATACCAAAAACTAGAAAACTGTCAGCAAGAAAAAACCAAAATGGAAAAAGAATTAAAAGCCCAAATATTAGAATTGAAAAAAAATGAGTTCTCTAAGGATAAAGTAGATCATTTATTAAATGGAGAAAACAAAGAATTAGAAAAACTAGGAGAGCAATTATATGCTGAACGAACTCATTATTACCAAATCCAAAATAAATTAATTGGCAAACTATGTGAGCCGTGTGATTGTGGAGAAAAAGACCAAAAAATTAGCAACCTTTTTATCACTATTTGAATTATGCTTGGGTTTTTCTTTGTTTTTCAAATTTGGTTTCTAGGATTTGTTGCTCCTAAATATATCAAAAAACGAAAGGAGATGCTTAAATAACTATACAACAATGACAACCCTCCAAGATTACTTAAACAACAAATATCCAACCCAACCAGATAAAGAAGCCTTAAAAGAGATTATTCTTTCTGAAATTAATGAATTATTAGAAGGAGGAGAATTAGATTTAAAAGAGTTTACCAATTTAGAAAAAATGGAAGTAGACCAGTCAGTTCTAAAAACTCCTCTCACTAAAATAAATAGTTTAACCAGTTTAAAAGAATTAATTTTACCCAAAACCCAACCTGACAGTGATGAAGATAAAAAACTATTCACAGATTTAGGCATTGAAGACAAAACCACTCATATTAGCCAGCAAAGAACAGTTAAAGAAATAAAAAGGCTAACCAGTGAATTCTCTAATACCCAAAACAAAAAAATTAAAGTTATTTTTTCCACTAATAAGGCTCCCCAAACTAAATTAGATAATGATAAAGACGGAATAAGTGAAGACAATAATGGTGAATGAGATATTTATCTCCAATTAGAAAGAAAAGATAAAAAAGGCAACTTTGCTCCTAATTTAGTATTGTGAACTTTTTGCCGAGAACTAACGGCTATCAAGCACGGAAACTATGATAAAGAACCTTTATTTTGACAACATTTTAACCAAGAATTAGAGTGAATAAAAGATAATTTAGGCAAATTATACAAAAAGGAGTGAGAGTTATTGCTTAACCCCTCTACTTTTTCCCATGAACTACTAGAAACTAGTTTATTTACTTGCTATTTTCCTAAACCGGAAGACGGAGCCGAATTAACCACTAGCCAATCAGTTATTAAGCCTGAAATAATAGCTAATACTTGACCGAAAATCAGACAAGAGATAATTAACCTAACTAGCCAAGAACTAAATAAAGCCACTACTGATGATGAAAAAGAAAAGTTATGAATTAAACTAATGCTGGAATATAACGAAAACAGTAAAGAGTGAACCATTAAAGTTAATTATCATAAACAAAGTCCAATTCAGTCTAAAATAAAAGAATTAACCACTACTACTCTTTTAGAGAATGAGATAGAATTATTAAAACAGCAAAAAAGTCAGTTACCTACTCCGGAAAAACTGGCTCAATTAGAGCAAGAAAAAGAACAATTAGAAAAACAACTACAAGGCGGAACTAACTTGGTAGAAGAGAACAAAAAACTCAAAGAAGAAATCCAAGCTCTTTATAGAATTATAAAAGAAGCAGACGAAGCCGAACGGCAGAAAAAATTAGTTTTGAGTGAACTCATTCAAACTCCTAAACAGACCAAGGAAGCCATTAAAAGATTACTTAAAAAAACTATTCAAGAATGACGTGAATATTTCGAAAGTGAAGACCCTGATATTGCCGAGAAAAAATTCATACTAGGATTAAGTTTCAAAGATCCTGAATTGCGTCGCAAAGGTAAAGAAATTTTAGGCTATATAATTGAAGCTCATGAGAACGGCAATTACCGAGAATTAGTAGAAAGATGACAGAAAGAAGGAAAAAACGGAGGAGAGTATGATGTTGAAATAGATTTTGATGAGAGTTTACAAAAAATAAAAGACCTTTTGCAGGTTTTGGAATATCAAAACTCTGTAAAAAATAACTAAAAGAATATGAATAACCCTAAAACTAACCGAATTTTAAGCGAAATTATTAAAGCTAATTTAACCGAGGAGCAAATTAAACAAAATCTTGGTAATTTAGTTACTCAACAAGAGCAAACTATCGAACCAATTCTCAAAGTAGAAGATAAGCAAAAAATAGAGGCTTATGACAAATTAGAGACAGCAGGTCTACCGGAAAAAGGCTTACCAACTGATTGAAAAAAACAATTAGGGAGAATAGAGCAACTAGAGATCAACCAAGCCGATTATAATCAAAAAAAAGAAGAACTTAAAGGATGGACAGATACTTTTGTTTCTAACTCTCCCCAAGAAATTGACGAAAAGATTACTAAATTAGAGCAAAGACCAGATATTTTACAAGCCACTTGAGATGATTATAAAGACCGCAAATCAGTAGAAGAATACAACGACCTTGAACAAGAATTAAAGACTTGAAAAGATACTTTTAAGAACCAAACTGCCGAAGAAATAGAAGAAAGAAGGCTAGAGTTAGTAAAAAAGGAAGAAATATTAAAAGAGTGAGAACAAGAATTTCCTCAATTAACCGCTCTGCAAGTTAAGAAAAACATTGAAAAACTAGAACAAACACTAGATGAATGAATGGGAACTTGAAACCATCGTAAACTATCAGAAGTAAAAGAAGAATGAGAATTATTAAAAAAGCGACCGGACATTCCGATTACTCAACAACAATGATGAAACGATTATACTCGTCGCCAATCTCTTACTCAAAGCCAAACAGAAAGAGAAGAATTAGAGGAAGAAAAGAAAAAAGTTGCCAAACTTCAAACTGAAAACAAGAAATTAATTCAAGATATTGATGAAATTGTAGAAAATGGACGCACTATTCGTTATAAGTTAGCTGAACCAGTAGCAAATAAATCACAAGCCAAAGCAGCTATTGAGAATTTATTAGAAAAAGTAGAAAAAGAGTGAGAAGACTATTTAAAAAACGGAATCAGTGACGAAAATCCTCTGTTGAATTCAAGTTGTCGAGATGATAAAAGCAAAGACCAAGCCCGGAAAATTGTAGGATGAGTTAAAGATGCTCGAAAAAGCCATGATTATTTAAAACTATTAGAGGAGTGAAGCCAAGGAAAAAAATACAACAAACAACATGACTATGATGGCAGTTTATTCCTGCTTGATAATTATTTAAAAAAATTCAATGCCTAGTTCAGACCAAAAAACATCATTCTTTGATGAAATGGTTGACTATTCTAAAGCAACCGAAGAAAAAGAAAAATTAAAAAAAGATCGACCTTTAACAGAAATAATTAAAGCCCATCTGTCAAAAGAACAAATAAAACAAAATTTAGGAGATATTCAACCAGAACAAATTGAAGATAAAGTAGAAGAAGTTCTCTCGGCAAGAGATAAACAGAAACTACAAGACTATGATAAGTTAAAAAAAGATTGAGAAAAGCAATCTGCTCGTTTAGAACAATTAGAGATTAATCAGGTAGATTATAATCAAATCAAGCAAGAATTAGCAGAATGAAAAAGTTTTTTTAGTAACCAAGAACCTGATGAAGTTGAAGACGTAATAAAAAGTTTAACAGAAAAAGCAACTACTTTGCAGTCTCAATATAACCAAATTTGTAAAGAGTTAAAAAATTGAGAAAATATTTTTGTCGACCAAAAACCAAAAGAAGTCAAGGAAAAACTAATTCAATTAGAACAAGAATTAACCACGTCTGACCAAGAATACGAGGATAACCGAAAGCAAATACAAAAGTTAACCAAAGAATTAGACGAATGACAAGAGAAAACAGAACAACAAAATCAAGACTATCAACAAACCCAAAAGAAACTAAAACAATGAACTGAAATATGAGGAGAACAAAACCCACAAACTCTTAAAAAAGAGTGGGAGTTATTAAAAAAACGACCAGAAATACCAATTACTGAAAAACAGTGATGAGATGACTATGTCCGCCGAAAAAGTTTAAAAGAAAGCGAAGAAACAAAAAAAGAACTAGAAGACTATAAAAATGAACTCCAAAACCAATTGCAACTTACTGATTTAGGTAGTTGAAAAACTGAATTAGCCAAGTTAAAAGGTGAAAATCAAGGTTGAGAAAATAAAATAAGAATAGTTTTGGAATTAGAGCAAGATGAACCCTTACCTAGCGACTGACACAATCAATTAATCCAAAAACAACAAATAACTTCAATTCAAGACTTACTAGGAGAAAAACAAAGAGATTTAAAGAAATGAACTGACCAATTTCCTAATAAAACTCCTCTTGAAGTAGAAAAAGAAAAACAAATTGCCAAAAAACCAGAAAAATTATTAGCCGAGTGAACTAGCCAATTTGAGAATAAAACAGCCAAAGAAGTTGAAAAGGAAATCAAAAATAAAGAAGCTGAAATAACTATTTTGAAAATGCAAATTGAGGAACTAGGAGGAACAGTAGGAGCCAATCCAAGTGAAAAACTAATTGAAAGTAAATTAAGAGAAGTGATTATGGCAGAAGACTGAAATTTAGGTTATCTGATTCAAGTATTAACAAAGTTTAAAGAATGAAGAGAAATAGGAACTTCGGAGCAAAGAAGAGCAGTTATAAGATATTGAGTAGTAATAAATAAGAATTTAGAATATTTAAAGAAAAGGAATAACTCGGTAACGGCTAAAATGTAAATAATTTAAAATTTACTTATAAATGAGTAAAATAAAAAGCGAGACGCAATGTGACAAGTGCAAAAGGATATTTTACCGCAAAACAAGACTTGATAAAAACGACGGAAAAAGAAAATTAAACCAAATCAACGAAGTAGTTTACTGAACGCAAGGAAAAGCCTGAGAAAACTATCATATTCTATGCCGAGCTTGTCTTAATGATTGGTTTGAGAAATACCGAGGAGCATTTGTTGAATTAGTAGAACCAAAGAAAAAAAGGCTTTTTTATTATTATAGGTACTTAGAACTATTTGACAAGAAAAAGGAATTTTATAAGGGAAAGTTATAAAAAAAATAGCAAATTAATATACTCAAAAATTAGTATTTTTTTAGTAATGAGTAGTAAAATAATTGTATATGAATGAAATCATAAACAAAGAATTAGTATTGCTAACCATTGAAAGCAATAATGAACAAGTGGGACAATTGTTTATAGCAACTAATAAAGCAAAGAACCTAAAAGAACAAAAAAGGCTATTGTCATTAGCATTAACTTTGTCAAGTTATTTTCAAAAACTAACTAGCCAAGAAATTAATGCTGATTTATCTTTAATAATTAAGACAATAAGAAAAATTAATTGTGTTTCTCCAGTAAGTTTTATGCCGGCTTTGACACCTAAGGAGAATTTAAAGGAACATAAGCAAAAATTCATGCTTTTATTTAGTGAAGTTTCCGCCGAGAGATTAACTGAACTACAAGAAATAGAAAGAAACGCTTATTTAAGAAAATGCTGTAAAAGTTGTCAAAAAGATTTTCAAACAATAAGAGAAAAAGCAAGCCAAGAAGCAACTGATAGATTTTTCTTTTGCCCTAATACTAAGTGTATTAATTTTGGTTTAGAGAAAGGAGAAGGGAAATAATATGAGTGAAAATAAAGAGTGTAGCGAGTGTCAACAAAGTTTAGTAGTCGGGAAGAATACAAAAAAATATTACCGAATAGAAAAAACGGGAGTAAAAAAAGAAGTCTGCCACGATTGTTGGAATAGAAACCAAGAAACTTATAAGAAAGAATATGAAACAATTGACCAAGTTTCAGAAGATATAATAGAGGAAGAGGATGATGGCGGGCTTCAAAGCCCTACTGGAACAAGATCAGAGATTAGATTAAAAGACAAATGTTCTAGGTGCGGAACTTCATACATGATCGATGGAAGCGATATAGAAGCGTGTAGACATGATCGACACTGTTGAGAAAAAGATAGATATCGATGCGTAGGTCACAGCGAATTAGGAGAAAACTTATTGATTAAAGATTGTCCTAATAGATATGGCAACGATTTTTATTATCATCCACTAAGTGAAGAAGAAAAGAAAAAACTCCAAGCCATTGACCCAAAATGAGATTTAAAGAATAATAAACATATTACCAATGACAATAACAGAGAGAGAGAGAGAGAGAGAGAGAGAGAGAGAGAGAGAGAGAGAGAGAGAGAGAGAGAGAGAGCAAAATTCAGAATCCAGTTCTGAATTGGAACAAATTCGGCAATTCTTTCAAGTTAACGGCATTAAATCTATAGAACTTACCGACATAGGTGATGATGAGTTAATTATTAGTTACCAAGATGGCAGAGATAGACGCTGAACTCCTGCTAATAACCAGGAATTAAAAGCAATTAAGAACTATTTACAAAGTCAAGGCAAAAAATCGATTAGTTTAGCAGAATTAACTGAATTAAGTAAAAGTCAGGAAAACAAAAAGAACTATTGACCTTGAATAATCGGCGGTGGAATTATTTTAGCAGGAATTATTGGGTTAGTAATTTGGCTGGCTACTAGGAAGAAAGGAAAGGAGGGATAGGATGAAGAACAATAATTCTCAATTGTTTCTCTTATTAGACGACTTTAAAAATGAGGACGAAGTAAGTAACTTTTTTGAGAAAAACATGTCTGCTATTTTTAAAAATCTGGTACATATTAAAACTAAATGAAGAATTCCTTGTTGTGATTTAGAAGACAATAAAAGAACAATAGATGCTTTGGCTTTTTATAACAAAAAAGGCGAACGAGAAAGATTAGTGCTTTTGGAATATAAACATAATGATCCGAAAAATCCTATCAGCCAATTACTAGGCTATTTTAATATTTTGAGAGATAATAAAGGAAATCTAGTAAGTTTAGAAAAAAGGTACAACAAGTTTTTAACAGAAAACGGCAGAAAAAAGGAATTTGTCGAATGAGAAGATTTTAATTCTAATCAAAAGAAGAATTTTTGAAAAAATAGAATCTTAATTGCTGTAGCTCCTTTTTTTGACAAAAACAGAAAGCAAGAAGCTAAAAGAGAAGAAGAGAAAATTATTTTGATAAAAGTTAAAAAATATGTAAGTAAATACAATAAAAAGGACGAATTTGTCTCAATTTCATTGGTAGAAAATAGCTACAAGGAATTATTAGGAATGTCATCTGAAAGCATAATTATCCAAATCCCTAAAAAAGAGAAGCAATTAGAAAATAATCAGGAAACACTCATTCACATACCCGAGCGTGTGGGAGAAAGTAAAGAAAAGGAAAATAATGAACCAAGTTTAGAACGATTTTTAGCAGGAAAAGAGATAGACAAAAAAGAAAAAGATAAAATGTTAAAAATCGATGAACTTATTAGACAAATTTTCGGAAAAGAGAAAAAAATCAAATTAACTCATGGATATCTTGTTTATTATGACAATATTGACAAGAAGCAAGCAAAAGGACAGATATTAGGCATTAAATTGACTAAAAAAGAGTGTTCAATATGATTGGAAGACAATCAGACAACAAAAGCATTTGTAAGCAAGCCTTACACATCTAATTCGCCAGCAAAGAATTTAACTCGCTTAACTAACATTAAAAACGATGAAGAATACAATAAAATCATGGAAATTTTAGAAGAATATTTAAGCCAATTTAAAGAACAAATTTAACCCCTTTTTTAGTGCTTTTTAATTAAATAAGAGTGTTTAAACTTCTCTTTCTTGCTTGAAATTGTATTTGATATGATAGAAAATAAAGAAACGGTCAGGATTGCCAATAGTCAGTTAAAAGTAGAAAGAGATTCAGAATATACATGTGAAGAATGTGGAATCCAAGCTAGCGAAGGAGACATATTTTATATAGCATATGACACAGAAGGCGACGGCTCCTGATCTGCCTATGTTTGTGAAGATTGTTCTCGATTGTTTAGTTAATGTTCCAATCCTCAAAACTATTCCAACCACCAAAAAAAACATTCTTTTAAAATAAAAATCTAAATAGAATGAACCAATTTGAAAAAGCAATTAAACCCAATGAAGAACTAATAAAAGAATTAGACCAGTGTTGTGGAAAAGAAAGAATTTTAACCGATACTTGGGAAAATAAAGAAGATAATCAAGTTTGCTTAACTTATACTTGTCTAACTTGCCAAAGTTATATTTCTGCTTTGGAGAATAAAGAAAAGCCGATTATAATAGCTAAAAAGCAATATTATCAAATTTGAAATATTAACCAAGAAATCCAAAATAAAATCTGTGAAATAGAAAATTTATTAGAGAAAATAAAAAGCCCAGAAGAGTGTTATAGTTTACCATCAGATGACGCTGACCGATAAGAAGAAGTTAACTGTTGAGAAGCAAAGAGAAATTATTTTTCATAATTTTCATAAATTAAAGAATAAATATTTGAATCAAGGGCAAAAACCAAGAGTTCATTTAGGAGAGCTAGAAGACGATTACTGACGAGAACGAAGACGAAAGAGTTATGGTTTTACTTACTATGTGAAAAAAGATAAAAATATGTGAGTTTTTATTCGCTTATTTCGCAAGCGGAAAATACAATTAAAAGAAATATTTGATACTTTGGCTCATGAATTCGCTCACGTTTGGCTAAACTTTATTGACCCAATAAAATATGCTAAGGAGGAACACAAACATGGCAAGGAACATGAAGAGAAACTCAAAGAATATTATCAGTACTTAATGGAGAATTTGGAAACGGAAGAGAAAGAAATTATAAACAATGAACAGAAAAAATAATATATGAACTTAAAACCAACTTCTTTTGGAACCCACCAGCCCCATGACGAAGTGGCTCAATACGAATATTTAGGCAAGTTATTATTCACCGCTAACCGAAAAGAAATAGATGAAGAAAACACTAAATACATTATTAAAAGAAATGGTAATAATAGTATCCATGAAATAAAAACAGGCAATTGCTTTTTCACTTGAGAAACCCACAGCACTACTGAAAATAATGAAGAAGAATCATTAAAACTAGCAGGTGTAGATTTAACCATTTGAAAAGCAGGTACCGAAAGTGGTGAATGAGTAGTAAAAGCAGTCTACAAACCAGTAATAGAAAAATAGTCAAAATCCCCTCACAGAGCCTTATTATATACAAAAAAATTAACTAACATAGTTAAAATTGTTGTTGATAGCAATGGCAGGAATTGACGGAAAAGTAAAACAATTTTCAGACAATATATTAACTTTAAAGGATATTAGGACTAGACCTGCTTTGTGATATAAGCCTACTGATATTAGTCCTAGTACTGGAAAGAATACTTACATAGATTTAAGGATTTATTATGAATGACCTAACTGAATTAATGATTATTATTTTTTACCTTTACCAGGATTGTGACAAAAATCCAGAGAACAAGTTTGTCAAGATTTATTAAAAAAAGACAATTTGGTTAAATCAGATGGAACAGAAAAAATTAAAAAACAAAGAAAAGAACTAACTGAAGCCCAAAACACTGATAAATATCCCCAAGTAAATTATTATCTATTAAAAGCAACTAATGACAGTATCACTGTAGTTTTCCAAAATTGAAAAGGACATTATTTAACTCGACCTGATACTGTGTTATTTTGGGGAAGAAATGATGGCTCTGGTAAAGCAGGAAAACAAATACCTAATTTATACTGAATTGATAATGTTGACATAATAGATCCAACAAAAGGCTATGTGCTGGTTAAGGCTACTTTAGATAAAATTTGGAGAGATTATAGTAAATATTGTGAAAGCTGAGGAACTGCTATAATAAAAAAAAGCACTATTGGCTTTTATAATCCCAAAGCCAAAATAAAAGGTTTTCAGCATAATGACCATGAAGATGATAGACAAGATGGTAGATATGAAAAAAGAAGCGGAGATTCAGAAAGAAGAGATCCAAGTAATCGTCCTCCTGTTACTCCTCCTCGTCTTACTGGTCACATTCCTACTCCTAGACAAATAAAATTCCTCTCAGTTAATGCAGTTGCATCATCTTATGGAGAAGAATTTACATGTTTAAACATTGGCGACGATTCCCTAACTGTAAGAAAGCAATTTAATCTCCCGAATAATTTTTATATTACAGAAGATTTATACAAAAAAATAAAAAAACACAACAGCAAAGACAGCGGTTTTTTTTATGTCCTTACTGAAGCCGATAGAAAGGAGATTAAAGAAACATAATGAAGAGAAATACACCATTTTACCCATTAAATTTACAACAATTTGCCGAAGAAGGCTGATGAGATAATGCTAACCCTAGAGGAATTTTAATGTGTCCAGCGTGTTTGGCTTGCTTTGACTTTTGTAGTGATTTAGGCAATTCTCGGTCAGTTCCCGGAGGCTACATCCGACCTGAAAATGCTACTTGGCAACCAAAGTTCAATTTAGTTTTTATTCACCCTGATAACAATGCGAACTTTTTAACAGGAATGGCAGGAAATGAAGTATATGACGGAACTAGAATCAAAGATCCTGAAACTGGAGAAGTGGTGATTAAAGTTCCGACTAATTTTTCAGTGCAACCTTGACAAGGAGGAGCTAGAAGTTTATTTACTATTTTCACCAGTAAAGACGAAAATAAACCTTTTTTGTTGTTTTTAGTTGATGAAGGACATAATTTAAAGACTGAAGAAGAAAGAAACGAATTCAGTAGTGGAATAGTTTCAGGAATGGGCTTGTGAATAAAGTCAAAGAAACTTCATTATAGCACTTTACCTAAGATATATAACGAACATCCGCATTTGCTAAATCATTGTTCAGTTTTGCTTTATTTTATGAATAATTCAGCGTTTTCGGCTAATTTGCGACATGTTAAAATAAGAAAAGTTGAGGGAAAATTAAAGATGGTTTACCAAGTATATCGAAAAAGTAGCATTAGTGGAATAACCTATATTTTTATGAGTGGAGAAATTGTTACTAAATGAGAATTAAAAGTAAAGGGACAAATTCAAAATACTCAAGATTTAGTAGGGACTTTATTAGATGGTTTATTTAAGTTTTTATTAGGGGAGGGAAAAGTAACCAAATTGGCAGAAAATGCCGATACTCCTGGATTTGAATGAGGAATAGGAAAAATATGGGCAGGAATTAAGCAAGCAATTAATGGATGAATAAAAAGGCAATGCGGAACTGATTTAAATCAGATATTAACTGGAGAGAAGTATGCCAAATTAATTGGAGCTACTTCTGATAAAAAAACTCTTTCGCATATCAATGAAGCAAAACCAGAGCAAAGCAAACAAGCAAGTTTAAAAGCCACTAGCACCAATAAAGCTAAACCAAGAGAAGTAGAGCCAAGTATGTACCATGCTGATGTCAAAAGTTTCAATTATGACTTTTGAGGATTTTGTAATAATCTTACTAGTCCTATATTTGACATTAAATATCAGCACAGCAACAACTTATACAATAATTTAGTTAATAATAATAACTTGGCTCCTAAGCAAAATATTATTTGTAAATTTAGTGCTTTTAAGCAATTAATGAAAGCCGGAGAATGACAAGGAACAGTAAAGTTAAGATATGATGACCATGGTTTTTTTGCAGGAATACTAAACAGAGGAACTCATTTTGTCGAAACATTTGACAAATACGAGACAACTACCGACAAAGAAGAAAAAGAAAAAACATTTCCAATCTGGCAATATAAAGGAACTGTGTTACAAAGTTTTACTTTTCCATTAGAAAGTCCTACTGGAAATGACCAACAGTTAGCTTTACGAACCAAAACAGCAGGAGAATTAAAAGAAAAGGGTCAAGGGACTGCTCATGATCCAGTCCGAACAGAAGAAACTGCTTTTTATGTGTCTAAAAAATCTTACTGCCGCGGTTCCAGTGGTGATATAATCGAACAATTAATGGAACTTGTTTCTGCACATTTCAAAGATTTTAAGGATAAAAATGATAGTTATTGATATCTTCACGGAGATCGAGATTATACTAGCGATGATATAGAAATAACCGAAGGCGATTACGAGTTTAAAATTATTGGATTTGGAGGAAGAAGTGAAACCCAAATCGGTGTACCAAGTGAAACTAACGGAAATGGTGTTAAAGTTAATAGAGCGAGAGCGGAGTTAAGAGGAGAGCGTTTAACCTTTGTCTTTTCAGAACAAACGCCTGAATCATCAACGCTCGAGTTTGTTAAAGAAGCAGATGACGATGCCAAAGAAGACCAAATTATTATTCAAGATTATGAACAACCAACTACTCCTGATGGAGGAACCGAACTAGACACTGAATTAGACTTAGATTTAGAAGAGAATAGAGATGATCCAGACATAGATGACGTAGATATCGATCCAGATGGTGGCGAAACAGAAAAAGACGATGACATAGACTATGATCCTGACAAAGACCAAGATAAAGACAAGGATAGAGATAAAGAAGATGACGTCGACGACGATATCGATGTAGACCAAGACGACGACTTTGACGATGATTTCGACGACGACTTTGAACAAGAAAAAGATAACGATGAGGATGATGACGACGAAAAAGACGATGACGAGGATGATGACCAAGAAGATGGAGACGAGGATTCTGACAAAGAAGGAGCTTAGAAGTTTAGTAAAGTAAATAAAAGCAAAAATTAAGCCAAGGGGGAAAACATCACTCAACAGAAAAACCAAACAAAAAATCAAGGAAAAACTACATTCACAAACAAAAAATAACACAAAAAGGAAAAAAAGAGAAAGGCAAACCAGAAAGAGAAAAAAAACTATAAGCAAATAGCGAAAAAAAGCACTCATTTTAGAGAAAGCAGAAATAGCCAAACACCGCAAAATAAAGGAGTTTAAGCATTTTGAAACATAAATAAAGAAAATTAAAAATAAAGAAAAAATAAAAAAGTTGTTAATAATATATTATATGGAAGATAAAGATATGGAAAGAAAAAATAAGAAAATGAAAATAATAGGTTATCATTGACCATTGGCAGCACGAGGTCATTATCCTAATGAAGGTATGGTACCGATATACGATTGGAATGACGAAGACAAAAAAGATTTAGAAATATGAATAGAAAAATAAGCAAAAGCAAGTTAATTAAAGAATTTGAAATATGACAGGAATTAAAAATTTAGATCGAATTATAAGAGGAGGTAATTGGAAACTTGATGTTGAAGCAAATGAAAAGAAATTGAAAAAGATTAAAAAGTTGTTTGAGAAGGCTTATACCCCTGAAATTAGAAAAGAAATGAATGAAATTGCTGAGAGTTTAAAAAAAGATAGAGAAAGAACCGGAAAATGACTTTGAGAAAGAGATGAAGAAATAATCCTAAAAGACAAAGAATGTGATTTTAAAACTCCTGCTTGTTCTAAAAAACCTGTTGATTGAGTGGTTCATAATCTAATAAGAAATTACCGAGTCATTTGTAAGAAATGTGGTGAATGATTATCTGAGGAAATAAAAAACGGCAAAGAGTGACACACCATTCCTGAAATTATGGTTAACTCAAAATTATGCATTGAAATCAAAGACAAAGAAGATAATCAAAATGAATAAAACAATAACAACCCTATACGACCACTACAAAAATACTCCTAAAAAACTCAAAATAATCTGTGATTGGGATGAAGTAATTCAATCATTAGAGAGTTATGCTTTGTATAAAGAAGTTCATAAAGAACCTATTGAAAAAGATTATTTTCCAAGTTATTTTGAATGATTTTGAGAAGTTGAGGGAGAAATCAAATATTCTCCTTATGGTTCTAGTATTGTAGACGACGATACCATTACTTCCCGCACAAGAGAAAAACAAATTCAAATCAAAAACTCCCCTAATTTCTATCAAGAAGCACCATTTTTAACTATCGCCAAGGAACTGCTGAAACTGATAAAAGAAGGCAAAGTAAGTAGGTTAATTTTCCTCTCTGCTTATGATAAAAGAAAGTTTCCTTATGGTGATGGGAGAAAAGAGTGAATATTTAAAGAAACCTTTGACAAAGTTGGGTATGAAAGGGAAGATGATAGCTCAAAAACGATACTCCCTTGTTATTTAGAACTAATCGGCTTTGATAGTGAAACCCAAGGACAAACCAAAGCTGACTGAATTAAAGAAAATGCCTCTGACTTTGATTTAGTTATAGATGATAATCCTTTGATTTGTAAGAGTTTAGTAGAAGTTAGCGGAATGTTTTGCTTCAATTGTGTTAAAAAAGTTAGCCAAGAAGTATTAAAAAGCAAAATTTCTATTAGTGGTAATGAAAGCTTAAAAGAAATTCTTAACAAAGAACCATTATCATCAAAAGAAAATGATAGTAAAAGCATAAAGGAATGTGATAAACATTTTGATATAACTGTTCTTGCTCCTTATTATCCAGCAGTAGCAGACCAACATCACCCAGAAGTGTTGTTAGTAGAAAGTAAGGTGAGTGGTTTAAGCAAGGAGGATTTTAATTAAATTTATGGACAAAATGAAAAGACAAGAAAACAAAAGCAAAAAAAATTTAAAAACTACGGGGAAAATCTCAACTAAAATCAATCAAGAAACCGAAATAACTAAACAAAGTGAAAACGAACGCACTAAGTCGCTGGTTCTTAAAGTCACTCCCCAAATGCATAGGGAAATGAAAACCTTAGCTGGCAGAGAGGGAAGATTTATGACTGAAATATTAGAAGAAGCCTGAAAGGAATATTATCAAAAGCATAAGAAAAAATTTAAAAACCAATCTTATTTAAAATAAGAGATAAAATTATAATGATGCCCAAACTTAATCAAAAGACAGTTTACGAACAAACCGAAGAAACTAACTCCTATTTAAAAGAAATAGCCGAAGAATTAAGAAAGATTAGAGAAGTTTTAGAATGTCAAGGAGAAGATGAAGATACAGAGGATGATGATGAAGATGAAGACGATGAACTCGATTGCGTATTATTAGAATGTAAACAATGTAGTTCGGAATTTCCTGAAAGTGTGGGACATGACTGTGATAAAAATGAGGATCCTGACCTAGATCAAGAAAATTAATGAAAAATCAAGAACTAAAAAACTTACTACAAAATCATTACAACCGAATAAAGAAGTTTAATCGGCAAGAATGAAACAAAATGCTAAAAGAGTTAAATGAATTAGTATTAGTGGAAAAAGAGGAAAAAAAACTCAAACTTAAAAAACAGTGAGCAATAGGCTATGATATTCAGGGGAAAAAAATAGAAGCCGATTCACCAACTAAATGTCCTAATTGTCAAACTGCCATTAACGAAACTGAAATGGACATAGTTAAAAGCAATTCCCAAGAAATTATTTGGGAATGCTTAAATTGTGGTCAAGAAATAACAATTCAGAGCTAATACTAATTAAATTAGTAAAATTTACTTAACCAATGCCTTTAACCACAAAAAAAGCCTTAGAAAAATTAAGCCAAAGAAAAAAACAGCGAGAGCAAGAAAAAGTAAATAGCCAAGAATTACAAACCAAATTTAGCCAAATAAACACAGATTATAATGAATTAAAAAAAGCCTATGAAGGTATGGTCACAAATCTAACTAAACTTCAAGAAAAATTAACCCTTAGTGAAGAAGAAAAGGATAAAATTCAACAGCAATTAGAAGAAACAAATACTGTCCTTAATAAGTCAAATCCAAAAATGGTAACCATCGGAACTCAAACTGAAATAAGTAGTCATGAAATTGAGCAAATGCAAAAGAAAATGGCTCAACTAGTAATTTTAGGAAGAACTAGAAGAGAAAAGAATGACCAAATTAAAGGATTGCAAAGGAGAATAAAAGCAAGTGAGCAGCAAGTAGATAGATTATGCCGTGATAAGGCTCATTTAGAGAATAAAGGACAAGAACTAAACCAAAAAATCAACGAATTAGAAGATGAGCTAAAAAAAGAGAAATTATCTACTGGAGATTTAGAAATAAAAATTAAGAATTTAGAAGAAGCTTTAGAGCAAGAAAAGAACGAATATGAAAAAAGTTTAGAAATTAAACAAAAAGAATGGGATATTTTAAATAAGAATTTAGATGAAATAGCCAGACAAGCCAAAGAACAGCATCTACATTTAACTAATTTAGAGCAAATAAAAAATAGGTTAGAAAAGGAATTAAGAGAAAAAGAAGAGCAATACCAACTAATAATTGAAAAACTAGAACACCAATTAAAGCAAACCGGTGAAGATTTAAATTTAGAGATTAATTCCCTTAATTCCGCCCGAAAAAAAGAAAGTGTTGATTTTCAAAAGCAAATAACTAAAATTCAGCAAGATTTAGAAAAAGAAAGACAGCAGGGAAAAGAAACCAATAAACAAACGCAAGAAAGTTTAAAGAAAATCGAAAAATTAAAGAAAGAACTAGAAGAAAAAGAACGAGATAATACTTTTTTGACTAGTAGTTTAAATATTTCAGAAAATAGAAAGAAAGAATTAGAGGTACAGGAAAAACAAGCCCGGGAACAAATCCAAACTGCCAAAAGAGAAATAGCGAATTTAGAACAATCTAAACTAACTGAAAAAGAGCGAGAATTAAGCAATTTTATTGACCAACTTTGAAGCAAATATTTAAAAACTGAAAGCGATTATAATAATCCTAGCCAGTTAAAAAAAGCGGAGGAGGAAATTAATGAGAAATACCAAGAAATCATCACTACTAAACAGACTAAATACGAAAAAGGAGCAAGAACAGAATTTTATCCTGATTATCCTTTTTTATTTTCCTATATTGAGAAATTAAAAAAACAAATTAGCCATCATTATCAACACCGGAAAGAAACTGATAAAATAAATCAACAAATAAACGGCTTAAAAGCCCAACAGCAAGAAAAAATAAGAACAATTTCCTTAACTTCAAGTAAATTAGAAAAAAAACTTAAAGAATGCCAAAAGCAAGTTAAGGATAATAAAGACTTAAATCAGAAAGAACAAATTGCTTTAAAAGCAGAAATAGCTAAATTAAACCAATTAAGAGAAGAATTAGAAAAGAAAACTAAAAAAAAGAAGGAAAAGATTAAGAAGTTAGAAGAGAATATTGAAAAACAAAAGCAAGAAATTGAGAAAACTAATGCTTGAATAGAAGCCGAAAGAAGATTATTTTTAAATTTAGACTTTTCTCCTAAAAGTTTAACAGAATTAAAGAAATTATTAGAGAAAAAAACAGAATGGAAAGAAAAAACAGAGACTAGTAAATATGATCAAGCAGAATTTAAACAGTGATTAGAAGAAAATCCTAGCAAAAAGAGCCAAATTGACTGAAATGGTGTATTAAAAATAAGAAGAGAATGATTAGATGACTTGCTACAAGACCATGGACACCTTAATACTGTTAAGCAAACCATAGAGGAATGAAAAAGCCAAGTAGATAAGCAAAATGACCATCAAATTGAACTACTTAAAGATAGAATTAGATATTTAGAAACTACGGGGAAAACTGAAGAAACTAAACCAGTTAATATTGAAGAATTAAAAGCCAATGTAAAGCAATTAAAGAAATTTATTGAAGAGTTGGGAGAAAACCCTAGTGAAGAACAGCAAGAATTAAGAGAAGAAATAAGGAATAATTTAACTGAATTATTAAGCGAAAGTGAGAGAATAAAAGACTTAATTAAGCAAGAAAAGTTAAAATTTCTTGAATTAAGAAACGAGAAGGAAAAATGAGAAGTAATGAAAGAGAAAAAAGGGAAAAAGAGAGGCTGGGAGGAATTTTATTACTGGCTAAAAGATGGGTTTAATAAAAATGAGGACATTAATAAGAGAACTCGACCTTTCCGAGTGACAACACCATCAGAATTTTTGTGATCACTACAAGTAATAAATCCACTTTCTGCTTATCTTTTTGGGTGTTTAAAAAAAACAGTTGGTGATATTGATTTAACAATAAGTCATTCTTTGACACTTAGTAATTATTTATTCGGGGGTGTTGATATTTTTGTTATTGGAAGAAATCCAGAAGGACAATGAAAAATAGGGAAACGTGATAATAAGATTAATGAATTAAAATTCCTACCTTATGAAGAAGATAAACCATTTCAAGACATGATAACTCCGATTATTGAGACTTGAACAGCGGCAATTAAAAAGGCAGATTCGGAACGAGCAAGAAAACAATATAATAATGCCGATTCCTCTTTTTTTGACCTATTACTAGAAAATTGAAGAAGCTCCATACCTCTAATAGAAAAATTTTCCCAAGAATTAACTGCTGAAGAAGAAACATTATTAACCAAAACTAATAACTTTTTAGATAAAATTAATGAATTCTTAAATCAAGAACCAGAGAACCGAGACCAAGAAGCACTTTGACAAGAATTTCAACAATTAAAAAATTATTTCAGCCAAAATCAGAACAATTTCCCTAATATTAGAACCTATTTTAGCCAAGCATTAGAAAACAATGGTAGTTTAAGTCAAATACTAAATAAAATAATAGATTTAAATCAGCAAAAAGAAAAAATAAGCAAAGAAATTAAAGAGCAAGAAGAGGAATTAAAAGATTATACTAATGCTTTAGATAAATTAAATGATTTAGAAAAAGAATTTTTAGATTTAACCAAAAAATTATCCGAAATTATTCATAAAAATCAGAAATTTAGTGAAGAAGAAATTGAGAAAATAAAAGAATTTAAGGGAGAAGACAAAATGCCTATTTTATGAAAATATGCGGAAAAATATGAAAAAGCAATGCTATCTTGAAATAATAAATGAGAACAGCAGAATAATAAAGAGGAGAATTATCAGCAGGAAATTGATGAATTAAGAAACAGAATATTAGGAGAAAATAATGAAAATCTGAGCCAGTTGTAAATGTTGTGAAAAACAAAATTTTATAGTCAAAGACTACGCCCTAGGAGAAGCATTTAGCCAAAAAACCGAATTTGGAAGAAAATTATTTGAGAGTTTAAAAAATCATTTGCTAGCCTTACAAAACGATTTAAAAAGCCAAGGACACTACGATAGGATATTTATAACTCCTGATGCTTTTACTGAAGAAAATCTAAAGATACCAAAAGACATATTAGACACCTTTTTACCGGAAAATAAAAAAGTTAAACCAAAGAAAGAGAGAAGAACTGAAACAAAAGAAAATCAGTTTAATTTAGCAGGTTGATTATCTGAAAAACAACAAGGGCGAGAAGGAATTGATCAAAAAGATTATGAGAATTTATTGAAAATTATTGGAACTGGGCGAAGCCAAGAACAATTTACTTGGGAAGAAATTCAAGATATGCTTAATGGAGAACAAGATTACGACCAGGAAGAGTAAAATGTATTTGATATTATGAAAAAATACGTAGCATGAGATTATATAGAAAAAATAGATCATTCTGAAGAGGATTTAATTTGTGAAGAATGCGGAGCAGCGACAAAAGAAGCTCACATAGTGGAAAACGAGGAAACTAGGGAAAGAAAACAACTCTGTTATAATTGCGTTAAATATAACGATAAATATAATTGAGAATGAGTTTATGAAGAGGACAACGAAGAAAAAAAATAAATGATTTCAGAAAAACAAAATCCCTTTCCAATAAAAGGCAATTGCCAAGAATATTTAGATATTTACTATCCCTTGAATGAAAGATATAAAGTAAAAATCTTAAACTTGCAAAACAAGAATTTAACCAATGAATTAAGTTTAAAAGATTTTTCCAATTTAGAAGTGTTAAATTGCTCAATTAATCGCTTAACTAGTTTAGATATTAGCCAAGATCACAAATTAAAGATAATTGAAGCCTTTCGCAATAAAATAAAAGCCAATTTAAGCATTTTTTCTCATTTAATTCAATTAAGAAAATTAGATTTAGGAGTAAATAGTGAAGGATTTAGTATAAAACCCACTGACCAAAGATTTATTAACAATAGTTTTGCGGGAAGTTTAGAAAGTTTAAAGAACTGCCAAGAATTAGAAGAATTAAACATTGGTTATCAAAGCGAAATTAGAAAAGGACTAGAATATTTACCAATAAAAAAATTAAGAGTTTTTAATTGCCCAGGGACAGTTTTCGATGAATTATTAAAACCTTTTGACTACGATGTTTTAGCCTGAAAACTTTTTTATTATCCAATGGAAGTGTTTCAGCGTGAATTTACCCAAGAAGAACTAAAACAAGCATTAGAAATTATTTGGAAAGAAAGTAAACAAGAACTAGTAGAGATTAAAAGCCAACGAAATCAACAAGGAACAAAAGAAAAAGTAAAAATAGAAAGATTGGAAAGCAAGATAAGGCTATTGGAAGAAAAAATAAAAAGTTATAAATAATGCTGATATACGCCACCTGCAAATGTTGCACCGAAAAAAACAAGATTGTCAAAAATTACGATATCGAAGGAATATTCAAGCAAAACCCTGAATTTAAGGCTAGATTGCTTAATAGTTTACTAGAACATTTAAGAGAACTTGAAAAAGTTTGCCAAAGCCAAGGACACTACAATAAAATATGAATCAAGCCTGATGAATTTATGAAAGAAACAACAAAGTTACCAACTGAAATACTAGAAGAGTTTTTGCCAGAAGATAAGAAAAAGAAATTTTCTGATACTTCAAGGACTGAAACAAAACACCACGAGGATTATTTAGATATTTATTTTCAATTAGATAAAGACGAAACAGAAGCAAACGAAACAGACAATCTTATACTACATGTTGGGAAAACTCTTGACGACACTTTTCATAAATTAGGAGAGGCTTGGAAAAGCGATGGAAACTGAATAAATGTTTATGATGAAAAAGATGACCCCGTGGTTCCTGATAAATATAAAGGCAAAGAATTAGTCAAGGTGATCTTTTCGGGATTAACACCAGATCAGAAAACGGAAATCATAAATAAAATCAATTCTCCTTCTATTTATGGTTATATTATTTGTCACATTAAAGGAAAAGCTTCTTATGATAAGGAAACAAGGGGTCTAATTTTTAAAGCAGAAGGCTTGATATTTGAAATAGACATATTAACGCCTCTTTAATAGCAGTGTTTGCTCACACGGGACGAGCATGAGTGAGGGAGTGTAAAGAGGAAATAAAAAAACTAACGAAAATAATTGCAAATAAGTAAAAAAAAGCAGTGTTTTTGCCTTTGGTTCGCTATTTTGGCTGATAAAAATATTAAATAAGCGAAGTCTATGGTCTTTATCGAGAAAGAAAAGTGAAACTGACATAATATTATCAAAGTTTGCACTAGATTAGACCAATGAAAGCACAAAGACTTATTTCTTAATCGAAACAACACTTTAAATCATACTTTCAAAGAATTATTTTTAGGAGCTTTAATAGATTGACCAGCTTTACCCAACGCAGAGAAAATAAAAGCAAAAATTCAAGAAACTATTAAAAGATATCGTCCGGATCAAAATGATTGGTGATATCCTGAAGTAATTGAATACTTTTACCCTCGCTATTTAGCAACTAAAGGAGGAGTATTCTTCACTCCAAGGCGTTATTGTGAGTTATTAAGTGAATTAGCCCTTTTGTATTTACCTAAGCAAGAAAACAAAACTTTAGCAGTTTATGACCCAGCTTGCGGAGCAGGAGCTTTATTATATATCTTTCGCCAATATCAACCTAATTGTGCTATTTATGGACAAGAAATAGAGCATGAAAGCGTTCTGATTGCTCGCTGAGTATTATTACGCCAATTCTCACGATTTTTAGGAGGAGGAACAATACCAACCAAGGTGAAAACTAAAAAAGGCAAAATAAAATGTGAAAATACTCTGGAAAGCACTGGATTTAAAAGATATTTTGATTTAGTATTATGTAATCCTCCTTTTAATCAACTTTTAAAAAAAGAAGTTCACAGAACCAAAGACGGGAATACAGCTTGGGTAAGGCAATGCTTGCAAAAACTACAAAAGAACGGAGTTTGCTTGATTATTTTACCAACTAGTATTCTAGTAACTGAACAATTTAAAGCAGAGAGAAAAAGACTAGTACAAAAGAATTATTTAGAAGCAGTATTCTATGACTTTATCCATAAAGATAGTAGCACAGGAAATGCCTTTGATAATGCTCAATTAGATACTTGCGTCCTATTATTAAGAAAAAAACGCCAAGAAAAAGAAAGTGTTTACTTTATTAATTGCTCGGGAAAGACTAAAGAGCAAATAATGGCAGAATTTAAAAGTGAAAATAAAGAAAAAGTAAGCAGAGAAAGACTAAAAGAACACGATTATTGCTTTATTAAATACATTTTAGAAAGATTAGATGAGCCGAATGGAGTAGCAATTAGCAATTATTTTCGCAGAGTTAGTAGCAGAAATCTTAAAGACAAAGACAAGCAAAGTCTAGCAATTAAACTGGCTACTAAATTATTTGAGAAAAATAGAGAACCAATTGCCATGCTAGTAGAGGAAATGGAGAACACTTGCGGAGGAGTAGAACACTGATACTTAATTAGCAAAAAAAAGAAATTAAATTTAAAGGAAAAAGAAGAAAATGAGAAAAGAATGAAAATGCTGATTAATTATTTAGAAAAAAATGAACCAAAGCAGAGGAAGTTTTATTATGGAGCGATAATTAAAGAATTAAGAATAAAAGAATTTTTAGAGTGAAAAGTTTTGTGAGAAGAACCGGAAAAGGAAGAGGAAAATAAAATAGACTTTACACAACCGAACATGAGTGAAAATTTGGAAAAAAGTAGTGAACAGACTGGTTTAAATTAAGAAAAATGCTTTAAAATTGTTGTTGATATGAAATGCGACGATTGTGGAAATGAAGTAAAAGTTACTGAAAATCGCGGAGGTGAACTTTGTAGATGTTGTGATAACTACTTTGATGAAAACAAAATGACTAACAAAGGGATTTGTAAATATTGTGATAAATAATCGCGATGGGAGAAAAACTCTGTCGCATTTGTATGCCAAACGAGTACTGATACATATAATCGTGAACTAAAATGACTAAAAAAACATAAAAATAAAGAATTTCTTTGCTAAATTAGGAAAAATTGTTTGATAAATGCTTATAAATTGGTTTATATGAATGCAAAAGGAGAAATTAGAGAAGGCTATATAGCAGAAGAACAAATTAAATGTTTAGGATGCAATAATATATTGGAAAAGGGCGAAACTGTATTTACATGGCAAGATCTAGAAGACCCATCTGCACTTAGTTGAGGACACGAAAGCTGTATGGAAAGTATAAATGAAGAAATGAAAGAATAAAAAAAACATCACTACTTAACAAAATAAATGGCAGAAAAACTTCCAAAAAAAGAAATAACTTTCAAAGAACTAGCCATTGATCCTCAACACCAAGAAGCCTTTAAAAAAATAACTGATTTAATTAGATTAAGAGAATATGTAGATGAAGAAGGCAATAAGCATCCAGTTAACACTAAATTTGGCATAACTGATAGGGCATTAGGAAAAACTAAAAATAGTTCTATTTTAATGCTTTATATGGTTGCTATCGACGACGATTATCAAGCGGGATTATTAGGAAGAGATTGAAATGAGAATACCACGCAATCAAGACCTTATTATGAAGATTTATTACAAGAATTTGTCCATGAAATATGACAAGACGAAACAGTTAAATTTAAAGATAATAGACAAGCAGAATGAAGAGATAACTGACATTTAGATTGACGTTCGCTTTACCGGGGAATAGTTTATCAAAATAAAGAAAGGATTAAATTTTTAGATTTATATAACCCTAGCCAAGCCAAAAGAAGAATTAATAATCCTTTAACTGATTTAATATTTGATGAGTTTATTCCTTCTCGGGACATGCGAGAGCAAGGAAAAGGCTATCAAATTAATGAAGTTAAACGATATAGCGACATTGAAAAGAGTTGCCGGAGAAATAGTCCTAATATTAACAAAGTATTTTTAGGAAATCCTAATGATCCTTACTGAAATATCCCTTATTTAACTGATTTTGAAGCGGAAAATGAAAAGTTAGAAAAGTGATATTGAGAGAATAGACCTAATGACCCTGAAGAGTACCGAAAATGAAGCTGGATTAAATGGTTATGAAACGACAAAGGACAAGTGCTTTATTTAGAAAAAACAGTAGGGGATATTTATGAGTTTGGAAGTTATGAAGAGTTTAATTGAGACTTATATTTTGCTAAAAGAGAAGATTTGGGAGTAGTTAAGTGAGCTGATGGCTGAAGAATAACTTATACTTTTAATAGTTTGGCTTGTTTTTGAGATCCAATTGATGGCATTGAAGTAATGGTTGAATTAAACTGATTAGAAAAAAATAAACCGCAAGAGTTTAAGGAAGCTCAAGAAATTCAAGATTATGTTGTGGACAATTATACTTTTATTATGAGTAAGAAACCTAACTGATTAAAAGCCATGCTTGATAAGGAGATATTTCAAGAAGAATTAAAGTGAAAACTAACAGAAAACAAGATTAAATTTTTAGACTTAGAAAGTAGAAGGAAAATTGAAGAATTTATTGTTAATGGTAAAACAAAAAGAGAAAGTAAGGATATATACGCACAATAAAAGTTAAAAAAAGACATTCAAAAGACTAGACCACATTTAAGCAGTTTTTAGCCAAAAATAGCATTTAAAGTCCTATGTTTACAAAGAAAAGAAACCTGGCCACTTAAATTAAAAAATAGTATTATGGAAAAAGAAAGTCAACTAATCAGGCAAGAAAAAATAGAATTGTTAAAGAAAGCAATTGGAAAAGAAACTTGCTTTTTGTGTTTCAGACATGTATTTTTGTATTCACTGAAAGAAGGAAGGGAGGAAATTATTAATGGTCTTTCTCTATGCTTAAAATGTGCCAACAGATATCGAATATTAAGAAGTTTAGAGGAAAAATGCGAGTGTGGTTGTGAAAAATGTAAATGTTAACGAAAATATGGTAAAACTTATTAAAATATAACTGCTTCTCTGTTGGCTTCAACTTCTAATAATTTTTTAACAGTGAAGTTTCCTGTTCTATTAGCAAATCCTGATACTTTGATTTGGTCTCCCTCTCCCATTGCTTGCAACTTCACAGTTAAATCATAATCAGGATCAAAGAAAAAAATAACTTGTTCGTTTCCGTCTTCTAAGTCTAATTTGCCGAAATAAAAAGGTTTACCATTTTTGTCTGCTTTGCTTCCTAATTCTCTTTGTAAGGTTCCACTTAATTCTTTTGTTTCACCATTTAAAGTTTGTGGTTTGGGGCAATTATAGCAAGTAAGTGTTTTTCGGCAAGTAGGACAAGTAATGTTCATTAATTAAATTTTAAAAAGATGGTTAAAATTGTCATTGATGACTGGAACAAAATTAAATGAAATACAAAATCCTTTAAATGTAGGTAAATGATTAACAGATGCTTATCAAACAACTCCTCATTCAGATTATGAGATAGAAATAAAAAAAATTATTGAAGAATTAGACACAGAAATTAAAAAAACACCGACTAATAAAACTGAATTAGAAGCAATAAGAAATAAATTAGAGAAAGCGACTGGGATTTGAGTAGCAAGCACTATTACAACTGCTGGAACAACAGGTACAGGAGGAGGAAGCGGCTTGACTCCCATAGATAAAGCAAGAACTGCCTTAAAGAGTGAATTAAAAAGAATTATTGATAAATATGGAAGTGAAACTAGTGTGTTTAAAAACTTTGAAGATGAAGTAGTCGCATTTAACAATAATACTGGAAAGAAAAATTTCCGTCAAAATGCTACTACTTGAAAGGAAGAGGTAGACAAAACACCTGCTGATGGAACTAACACCGATATATTAGACAAAACACAGGCTGATTCAGTAAGATTTGGCTTTGCTCAATATTTTGTATGAACAGTGCTGGAAAATAAAACAAAAAACAACACTGAAAAAAAGAAAATGATAGATGAATACTTTACTACTTGAAAACATGGTGAATTTACTATTTTGACAGATAAAACAAATACTCTAAAAAACGGCAAGAGCATTGAGGAGAATTATAAAGAATTAAGCAAAGTAGATAACTTCGCAAAAGAGAGACAAAAATTAGAAACAGAACTACAAGCGATTATTAACGAATATAAAAACAAAAAGATTGTGACAGGAGATTTTGAGAATGAGTTAGATAAATTTGCTGGGGATGACACAGGAGGAAAAGGACACTGGCATAATGGAGCAAAAAAATGAAGGGATGCCATAAAAGCACTTGGAGAAGACAATACGAAAAAAGGACAATTAGATACTAATGATATTTCATCTATAAAATATGGCTTTGCGGAATTCTTTGTGATATCAGTACTTAACGGATCAAAGAAAAAAGAAGAAAAAAAGGATTTAATTGATGAATATTTCAATAAGTTTAAAGGTGAAGAATACATTTTAAATGAAACAAACGCAAAAACCGAACTAGGAAATAAAAGCATTAAAGAAAAATACGGAAAATTGTAATAGTATTTACACACTCCTAGCAAGAACACCTCCGTTTCTATAAGGGGGGTAACTTGCTAAAAAAAATAAGTAAATCCCGCAAGTTAAAAGAGTTAAGAAGAAACAGTTAAATAATTTTAAAGCAAGTATACTAATAAAGTATACTGAAAATTTAGTTAAAGAGTGTTATAATGTATAATAATGACATCGAATAGCATTAATGGCAATATCGGAATGGTAATTGCCGAGTTAACTGAAAAAGTAACAAAAAAAGATAAAAACGGGGAAACCTACTATCTTCTAAAATTAAGTATCCGCAAAAGACTGACAGAAATGTATTTTGAATTAAGGAATGAAAAGCAACCAATTCCTTTACCAAATAGCGATGATCCGTTATTTGTCTTTACTAATAAAAACAGAAATCGCTTTGCTTTTACTTTGACGGAAAATTGTATTTACTTATTTAAATATAGCAAATCACGCCAAAATGACAACGACTACCTACACGTAGAAGATTGAAGAAAACTAGGAGACGACAAAAGAGTTATCGAAAGAAGTTATCGAGCATTATTAGACAAGAAAAACGACTTTGAAGACGAAGAAGATGAACTAACTAACAAAGAATTATTACTAGAACTAAAAAAGCGAATTAAAGACAAAAGAGTAAAATTCCTGTTCGGAGGAGCAGATGGTGAAGTTGCCAAAGTTTTAGAAGAATATGAACATAGGATTGATACTGACTTAAAGGATAATGAAAGCGGATATTGTCTTAATTTACAAGAATCAGAAGAAAAGGAGGTAAAGCATGAATAAATGAAAAAGAGACTACGATAACCTCTGCACTAAATGCCGAAAACCATTATCCACAAAAGCTCGTCAAGGAGTAGGACTTGATTGTTGAAGGAAGACCGAAGATTGTCCTATTCATGGACTTCTTGGTTATGTCTCTTGGGGTTGGGAGAAAGGACAATTATTAATTCATTGTTCAGCCTGCCAAGAAGAAGATGGAGACAACGGCGTTAGAGTGCTATGAGACAGGAATGCCAAGGAGGTAATTCGTGAATAAATTCTGAACCAAGATAAAGGCTTTATTTAAACCAAAACCTAAAAAACTACCAATCTTAAACACTCCACCAAAAGAGCCTGAGCCAATTAAAGTTAATTACCAACCTAACTGAAAAAAACATTGAAAACTAGTTAACCAATTAGAGCAAGAAATTAAAGAAAAAGGTGAGAGGAGAGAAAGTGGAAAGTAATAATCAACCAATAATTTTCCAAGCCCAAATTAAGCAGGTAGAAACCAAAAAAGCCATTAACGGAAATTCTTATCAGACTTTAACTTTAAGCAATGGTCGGAATACTTGAAAAGTAAACAATTTTGCTAAGTACAATGTTGAGTTTACCGATATTATAGATGAAAATTATTGATTTGCTGTTAGAAATGGAAAGTTGGCAAGTTTTAGCTATAGGCGGCAGGAGGTAAAATTTTAAATGAATTTATTTGGATTTTTTAAGAATTTTATTATCAAATTTTATTTATTGGCTCCTTGTCTTTACACATTCTTTAACTATTTTTTTGTAATCAAAGAAGAGCAAAAATGAACTACTATTGGCTGAGTTTGGTTAATTCTTTCAATGGCTTATTTTGGAGTGGCTTTGTATTTAACTATTAAAAATTGATAGATAGTTAAATGATTAACTGCTGTAATTTAAGAGAAAAAGCAAGCCAAGCAATAAATAGAGAATTTTCCTATTCTCACGAAGAATTAAGAAAATATTATCTTGCTCACATAACCCCTTTATTTCTTTTAGGGAATAATGCTTGTTTTGATTGTCAAAGATTTAGAGAAGAATTTAAGAAACTTTTTGAAAAAGTAGAAAGAGTAATCGAAAAAAATACTAAAAGGATTATCAGTAGTGAAATCAAGCAGTGCATTTACTGCCAAAGAAAAGAAGTAACCATGGCACAAGGAATAGAATACCAATTATCAGTTGATTATGCTAACTTGAAAGAAAATGAAGCAGTTTGTGTTAATTGCTTTCAACTAGTTAAAGAAGAAAAAGCCAAAGGAGGAAATCCGGTGGAAGTCACTAAAAGAGTAGTAGAAAGAACAGGCAGAAAATGAACTCATGAATATCATTGCGATGACTGTTGGGAAATAGCGAAAATCATTGAAGAATTTAAAAAGCAAGGAAAAGAAGCATTTTTAACCCAAAACGCAGAAGAGACTGATAGGTTAGGAAAGATTGCTTGCGATAGAATTATTGCTTACAAACAAAAGAAAGGTTCTCTTTGCGAAAATGGAGAAAAATACTTAGAACAAATGGAAAGATTATTAAAAGGAACGAAACATTAATAAAGAGTGAATAAGAAAGGCTTCAAACACAAATAAAGAAGCAAAGAAAAAAAAATTAGGGTAAAAATAACTTACAATGAGAATAAACGGATACAGAATTATGGGATTAATGGTTATGGGACTAAATATTTTAGGAAAAGCCAGTCAATATGACCAAGCAGCAAAAGCAACTGTGGGAATTAGTGTGGAGTATATCCACCCTAGTTTAGGAGTGGCATCTAAAATAGGAGCAACTTGTGCTGAACCTACTGCTGCTGTTTTAGAACAAGCAACTAATCAATATTGGCTAAATAGTGCTAGACAGCAATATACTCCTACTTGGGAAAAGACAGTAGAAAAAGACTTTTGCCTAGTGGATAAATTATACTAAATGACTAACACTAAACCAGTAGCAAGAACTAAACAAGCTTGAATGCAAAAAAGCATTGAAGCAGTTAAAGAGATAGAAAAGACCAAGAACCCGCAAGAAGTTAAAGATTGTAACGAATAAACAGAAAAGAGAACATACTACAACACTATACAGTTAAAATGTATTGTAATGCCAAGAAACAAACAAAAAATTTATGAACGATATAATTACCAATGCTCTTTAAAGCATAATCACGAAATTCATTTCAGTTATGATTTTACTGAAGATACATTTAAGATTAATAAAGAACAACCGGTAACAAAAGAACGAATAAAGCAGGTAGAAGAAGAAATTTTAGAGTTTTTAAAAAACAATTATTGTGAATTTTGTGATAAAAAAGTTAAAAGAGAAGAACTAACTGGGTTTTCGCACGAGGGATACAATTCATTAGGCACAAGGCTACCAATTTGTAAAGACTGTTGAAAAGAAAAACAAGGAGCAATTGAAAATAACGAGCAGTTTTATTGCACTCTCGACCATTATTTAGAACTAATTGGAGGAAAAGATAGTGAAAGATGCAAAGAACTAGCAAGTTGCTCTGTTTTACCTAATTATCCCAAAACAGGAAAAAAAGACTGAACAGGATTTAATCAACTTGATTTAGAGTGAATAAAAAGACTAGAACAAGAAAAGAATTTAGCAGTAGAAAAACAAAAATGAGAAACATTTGTTAAGCTGAATGACGAACAAAAACTTTTCATTCTAGAATATTTATGCTATTTAAGAGACAATGAGTTAAGAGAAGGCGAAAGATGGGGACAATTCCAAAAAGTAATAGAGATGATTAGAGAAATTTATCGAAATGAAAATAAAGACAATCACTCACACGGGACGAGCGTGCGTGAGGGAGTGTAAAGATAGAGAGGAAAATGAAAATGAAAAAAAACACTAAAATCCTAGAAACTAAAAACCAAAACGGATTAGAAAAAAAGGAAAAACTTACCGAACCTAAAAATAAAGAAAAATCAAAAGTAGAAAAAGTTTTTAGATTAGTAGGAAGCATCAATTTTATTAATTTCAGAACAGTAACTCGTAAAGGAGAGAATTTTGGTAATAAATTCTATGAACTGAATGTAAAAGACAAAATAGAGAACATTCCTGACAAAATAGAAAAAATCTATGTTTTTGAGGACGTAGTAAAAAATGAGAAGATTTGAAAAGATTTAGAAAAAGACGAATGAGTAGATAAAAGATACCTCTTTTTTTGCTATCGAAGTAGTAACAGATTTGGAACGAAATTATACCGATTATTTGATTGAAAAGAAGTGAAAAACGGCAAAGAAAACTAACTATATGTCTACCTGAATTGACTGTCCGGAATGCGATCAAACATTTTGACCTAGCAATCAACCCATTTGTCCTAATTGTAAGCAAGTATTTGAAGAATGTCCTGAATGTGAAGAAGAATTAAGTAGCATTTATAGCTGTTCTATTTGTAGAGATTGAAAGGATGGCGGCAGAGATGGCTATGATAAGAGAGAACCATTATATGCTCCTGGTTCTAATTATGATGATGGCTTAGAATATAGAATGGATACTGTTCATGAAGATGCGGGCTTTCGTTTTTTCTTTACTGGCGACGATTTGATAGGCGATGAACCTCCTCATATTCACATCAAAAGAAAGCATGGTGGTCGGGATAGAGCAAAGATTTGATTAAGAAATTTAGAATGGCATCACTGTTATGGCTTTAACTCCTCTGAACAAAGGAGAATAATGAATATCGTAGAAGAAAAACAAGAATTCTTTTTAGAAGAGTGAGAAAGATTAAGAAGATAAAAAGTGTAAACTTATATATATAACATGAGTGAAGTTCTCCAAGCCAATTATCAAAGAGGAATTAAATATAAGCAGGAGAAAAATATTTGTTTTTCTTGTCAGAAAGAAATCTCCAAAAAAGACCACCGAGAACATCATTATTTTGTAAGAAAAGAAGGAATATACCACAGTAAATGCTATAATGGCAATGACGAAAAAGAAAAAAATAGCCAAATAAAAGAGGCTAATAATTGAGAAGAAATAATTAAAAATTATCCGTGTTCCAACTGTGATTACAACTTTTCTGAAGAAGAATTAAGAAAGAAAAACTGGCAAGTTATTTACTGAGCAGACAAATATTATGCGAGCGAAAAAAACCCTTGTCAAGAAGAAAAAGAAATTTATAACATCAAGCACTTAAATTGTCTAGGTTCCTGCTGATGCGAAAGATGCAAAAAGGCTTATGAGGAAATAAAAAAAAGTGATTATTGCTGAAATTGTCGTAAGAAACTAGGTAATTTAGTTATTGTTTCAAAATTATCAGAAACTACTTATCATCCTGAGTGTTGAGAAAGAGGAGAAACTTTCCCCATAGTTTATAAATGGCATACTCATCCAAGATTACTCGAATTAAAAGTTAATCAAACCAAAATAACCGCTTATTTAGATGATGGGAGAGAAATAAGCATTCCCATTAGCAAACTAGCCAAAAGGTGGCAAAAACCCGATTTAACAACCAAACAATTAGAAAAATATGAAATTGACGAGCGAGAAAGATTTTCTTTTCATTTCCCAGATGCTGACGTCGATGACAATGTTTTGGCATTTGCTGGAAAAAATTGTGGCTGTTGCTAACTTATGAGAAAAGATTTTAAAGAAACTAAACAATGAAACAATTTTTAGCAACAATTTTCGCTTTAGCAGTAATTATCGCAGGAATAATTTTTTGTTTATGAAAAATCAATAAAAAGAAAGAGATTTACCAATCAAAAAAAGGTAAAAATTGTTCTGATTGCGATGATTTTAAGAAAATTAAGAATATTCAGCTTCTAAAATGCCAAACTTGCGATAATTATGGCGAAAATAACAGTTCTAATCAGTGCTGCTCTCATTGTCAACAAAACTTAATTAGTGGCAAAATTCACCATCATAAAAGCCATTGTGAACAAAATCACCACCATTCTCACCATCATCACTGTCAAACAGCAGAAAAACAAGAAAATATTAGCCTTAATTGGTTAATAATTCCCGTAATTATTATACTCGGTGCTTTTGTAGTGGTTAAACAAATTAAGAAAAAATAAGTTATAGACATGGAAAAATCAACAATTATCGTTTATATTTGACTAACTTCATTAACTGTTCTGATTTTAGGAACTCTCTTTGTGGTTTGATGAAAAACTAAAAAAGAAAAAAAGATAAGAAAAAAACAATATAATTGAGGAAAAGCACAATTAGCACTAATTAGTGAACAATTTAAAAACAGATGCTATCTTTGTATGATTAGCGAAGAAGATTTTAAAATGAATGACTGAAAGGATAATTCTCTTGAAGAAGACAAAAATTTAACACCTGAAGAATTAATAAATAACAGAATTACTATTTGCTATACTTGCATGGGCAAATTAAAAACAATGGCGAAAATAAACAGATTTGATTATAATGATTAATTAAAAAATCTAAATAATATGTCTTTTTTCTTTTTTTATTCTGGCTCAATTGGTTGAACTTGGTTAATGTGAGCAGTTAGCCTTTTGAATATTGCTCGCTCCGTTTACATTTACAGCAAAATTGGCTGAAAGATTAATTTTTCTAATTTTCTTACTTTAATTGATTTTATTTTTTTCATATTGTCTATCCTTTTATTTCTTGGTGAAAGTTTAATCCTAATCAAATACTACTTCTTGCTACCTAAAAATTACTCATAGCATGGAAAAACTTTAAATAAAGAAAATCCTATAAAGTTGCTTGCTGAAGAAATAGACTTGATGAATAACAACAACAAAACAACTAATACCGAAGAAGAATTAAAAAAATTAGAAGAATTTCAAGAGCAATTAGGACACATTGAGACTTCTTTTGCTTATCTATATGGAAATCAGTGAGTAAGAAGATTCAAAAGAGATAATTTTAATCCTGAAAGTGTGGAAAAACTGCTCTTAAATGTTTTGCTTTTAAAGGAAATTATCACAGGAGAAGAAGGGCTATTAGAACTAGCAAGAAATAAAGCACTAGACATTGAAAAAAGCCTTTATTATGCTCCAACCAAGAAAATATTTAAGGAAGTTGAAAGAAGAATAGAACGGGGAACTGTCTATTATGAATAAGCCAAAGAGGATGAACGAGATGGTAATGGCATAATAAAAGGAAATAAATACCTCCGAGGCTACGATACTAAAGATTGGAATCTTTTATTAGAAGATAATCAAAAAAGCAAAAGGGAGTATTTTTGCTATGGCTGTGATAGACCAAGAGAAACTGGTCATGAGGGAAGAAGTCTTTGTGATGATTGTTTAAAAGAGGAACTAGAAATAGTTAATATTCAGAAAAATTTACCTTCTAATATGCCTAGGATTAAGTGTAAAGAGTGCGGAGAAGTAAAACCAGTTCTTAAATATCAAAGAAAACTAATTGACCCTGAAACTAAAATTTGCTGACATTGTAAAGAAGAAACGAAAGAAAGAGATGAATAGCAATAATTAATTATGGCAGAAGAAAACAGAGACTTATTAATCGAATTAATGGAAGAAATAGAAGCAGGTAGAATAAAGATTAACAATAACTTCCACTTAACTGATAAAAAAACAGGGCTAGAAGTAGATTTGAACAACTTGAAAATCATTAACTCTCCTGTTGAAGAATGTCATAAGTGTAAAGAAAAAGTTAAAGAATGGTATAGAAGCTGACATAGCAGTTATTATGGAGATGAATATAGTTTTATCTACTGTCTAAAATGTTGTCCTGCTCAATGAGGAAATTTTGATAAGAACAAAGAAAAATGGTGAAGTAAAGATAAGTTTTTAAATTAATAACTTAGCCACGCAAAACATAATCAACCAAAGGAATAATCATTAGCACCAAAGAAAAAATAAAAAGACCTCATTTTGATTTTTGCTAACAGCCATTTCGCTTTTTTTCCGTTTTTGAATTCAAAAGCAAAAACCCGTTTTTGCCGATATTTATATAAAAAAACATTTTTTCGGTAGAACGTCCCCATCATTTTTATCATCATCTATCGTCATATTTTTCTCCCTCTTACTAGCATACCTTGGGTATAATGCCAGTTAGTAGTCTTTTCGAATACCAAACTTTTCCCTCTCTTAGGAAAAGTTTGTTGTATTGTCGTAAAGTAATACTTACTGGAATGAACTCCAAGGATTTACTAGGGGTGGCGGGCGGGAAAAGATAAGAACCGATAGAATTTAACAGCCAAAAATGACTTGTGGGGAGAGTTCGAGGGCAAAAAAGTCTCATCTCATAAATGTATAATATGGGAAGCAGAAAAGAAAGGAAAGCCTTACACAAGTGTGTTCGCGAGTAATCATGAATAGCGACTTTATGAGCAATTATCCCAACCAAACAGGGAATAAAGAAACAAAAAATTCAATATTTAAATCTAATTCGGAAAGAAAAAGTCTAGAAAGCCAGTTAAAGCAAGGAATAATGGCAATGGATCCCAGCGGAACCAGCACTACTAGCATATTTTATTATGAAAACTGAAATCAATGAAAGATTTTGAGTTTCACCGAGAAAAATTGACTAAAGCAAGCAGAAAATATGGAAAATTGACTGGAAAATTTGCGACCAAGTAAAGTATTAGTAGAAACTGGCTTATTATTCAGGAGACAAAAATACAATTACAACATGACTGATCTAATAAAGGTAATAGGAGCCTTAGAATACACAGCTTATCAAAGAGAAACTGAATATATCAGAGTAAGTAATGAATACCGGAAAAGATGAGCCAATGAATACGCTAATAAAGGCTTAATAAAAGGATTAGAACTAAGAAAAATCCAAGGAAAGATGGGAGCTCCTAGAAAAGTATGATTTTTTAAAGACAGAGAACTAAATGAGCATGAAAAAGATGCAATACTGGTCTTTTATGCTTGATGAACTAAAAAAATGGGCAGAGAATGACCTTTTGCTGAGTAAAAAAAACATATGTATAAAGAAGTAAAACACGGCACCGATAAATATTATCGACAATTTATTGAAGATTGAGATAAAAGGCACATTAGGACTGTTAACTTTACTAGCAATTACCATTCTCAACTCAAAGAAGATTATAATTGAATGCTGAATGAAAATGTAGATATCTTTCAACATGTAGAAACTAAAAAGTGAATGATTTACTGTCAACATTGTGATATTTTTTTAAGTGAATATCCCAAAAGAAAAGGTTTAAGCATAGTTGAATTAAGCGAAATCTATTATCAAAACGTTCACAAACCTCACTAAAAAAATAAATGACGCTAATCTATTTAATTCAATGTTCTAATTGCCAAAAGGATACGGGCATAGCAACTATTAACCCAAACATCCTTGAAGAAATTTCTTTTACCTGCGACCAGTGTGGACAAAAAGGATTAGGAACAGACAACTATCGCACCATGGAAAGAGAAAAGTATTTAGAAGGATTTGAGGAAGTTAATTCGGAAGAAAAGGAAAATTAAAACGTATTCTATTTTCTTTTTCCTGCTTTAGTAGTAACTCAAAACATTTTACTAGGTTTAAAACTAATTCTTTTATTTAACTTAGTGTTTTTTAATAATTCTCGTCTTTTCTTTTGGCAATCTTTACAAACTTTACTATCTCTAATTAAACTTTTAAATTTATCAGAACCAAAATAGGCTTGAATCCCTTTACCCTTGTTAGCACGACGAAAATCAGTTAAAGATTTTTCATGTTTATTACAGTGCTTGCTACCTTTTGGTTTAGCAGTGCCTCTTTTAATAGTGAAATAACCTTTAAAGTTAATGCTTTCGCCTTTATTTAACCTTTGCTTAGTTATTTCTAAGAAAGTTTTCATAACTCGCTTAGCTGTTGCTTCACTATTTAAATTACTTTTTTTGTTAATTTCTTTGCTGATTTGGTTAATTCCTAACATAATATTTGTTTTTAGAGAGTTGGTGTTGCTGTTTTGCTAAAAACTAATTATAGTGAAATAATGTCATTAAGTATAATTCACCAAGGTTAGATAATATGAATAGCACTTACCTAGAAGAAAAAACAACAACAGAAGAGCCTCATGCTTGCGAAAGGCATTGTGATCAAAAAGATAAAGATAATTATTATTGAAGAGAAAAATTATTTATGCTCTCTCGCAAATATAAAGCCTGTTATGAGTGCGGTGATACTAAACTTTGACAATCCGAAAGTATGAAATGTATTAAATGCTTAAAAAAACAAGATGATTATGAAATGATTGATTGAAATATTAGACCAAGAAAAGAAATCTATAAACAAAAAAAATTGAAAGGAAACTAAGCCATGAATAAACAATCCCAAAAACTCCAAACCAAATTCACAAGTACTTTAAAAATATTTGCGGGTAAAATGGAAGAAACTAAACAAAAGCAAGAACAAATTTTAGAGAATTTTAAACAAACTCAAAGCCAAGAAAACCAAGAATTAATTAAAGTTTCCCAACAAATCAAACCCAAAGAGGAAACCATGGCAGTTATTCAAAACGCAGTTAATTTAGTAGAGCAACAAATTCAAGCAAGAGACGAAACTAACGAAATCCTAAAAGAGGAAGCAAAAACCAGCAAAGAAACAGTTAAATCTCTAATTGAAACTTATCAGCAGTATCTAGAAAAGACTCACCAAGAAATAGATAACTAAAACGAACAACTAAAAGAACAACAAGAACTTCGAAGACAACAGCAAGAGGAAGAAGCCAAAGAGGAAGAAAGGAAAAGAAAAAACTTTTGAATTATCAGTGCGGTAGTTTGGTTAATTTCAGTGATTTTAACCGGGGTGATTTGTTATTTTATGTGAGGTAGAAAATAACCATGGAAAATAAAGAATTATTATTTAATTTAGTAAAGAAATTAGAAAGCGGAGACATTTCTTTCGAAAAGCATGGCAATGAATACTTTTTTTATCAAAAAGGTTCTAATATTCCAGTTAAAATTGGAGAAATAAAATTTGAAGAAGTAAACTATAATGGTTATGAGAAAGAAGATTGAAACACAAAATTCAAAGATAACTTCTATAAAGAAAAAGGAGTAAAATGTTGAGTTAAAGACTGTCAAAATAAAATACTCCAAGTAGAAGCAGACCATAAAAAAGTTAAAATACCTTGCCAAGAAAGCCATAGCAGAATGCTTTGCTTAAATTGTGCTGATAATTTGGAGGTAGAAAATGAATAAACTTTTAGAATTAAGTGATTACACCAAGACGATTAAAGAACTAAAAGCAGAAAAAAGTGAATTGGTTCGCAAAACTACAAATTTATCTTTTTCTAATATCGCTTTTTACACCCAAGAAATAGAAAAGTGAGAAAATGAACTTAAATTCTTCCAAGAAAAAGTAAAGACTGAAGAATTTAGATTACAAAGCACAGAATTTAAAAAAAAGTATTTATTGCTATGATTGATATGGCTAAAATGATAGAAGAAAGCAAAGAAAAACTTACTAAAAGCCAAAATACTCTACGAATATTATGTTTATCAGAAACAAACGCAAGAAAGGAAACAATTCATAAAGATATAGAAGAGATAAGCATGAATACACTGACGAAATTAAAATCTTAAAAAAAGTTAAAGAAAACTATCAATTAAAAAAACCTTGTCCTGATTGCGAAAAGCAAAAGGCTTGAAATCAAAAATATCTAACTCCTGAAGAACTGAACTCCAAAAAGTGATATTCTAGACATTGATGCCACGAACATTCTTGGGAAAATCCCATTAAATTAAAAAAAGATGAAAAAGAGTTAGAAACTTATCAAAAAACACAAGGCTTTAACATTTCAACAATAATACTTTTAGAAACTTTTCTGATAGTCATTTTTTTGTTTTGTACTATTTTTATACACTTTAGTTTTTTCCTATTGTTCTTTATTGTAAGTTTCTTTTTTGGTTGATTTATTAGAGTAATTGTTGAACATAAAAAAAAAATAACTCAAGAATGAAAAGAATTAAAAACCAAACAAAATTGGTGAACAAAGAAATCAAAAGGAGGTAAAATGTAATGGAAATTAAAAGAGAAATAGAAGCAAATCATAAAGCTCGCTTGGAATTTGCTAAAAAAGAACGAGAATTAAAAACTGGCTATTTAATTCTAACGAACGAACAAATTCTTTATTATCCCAGCAAAAAAGATTGAGAAAAAGACCAAGGAACTGAAGAATACAAGAAAAAATATCCTCAAGAAGAAATCTCTGCTGCTACTAATTTAGACTTATGGCATGCTTGATTAAAAGAAAGAGAGCAGATTTCGGGTCGAAATTAGCAAAATTAGAAAGGGCTTTTTTGTTTTAATTCAGTGGAGTGTATGCTCTACCCCAGCAGTGTTTTGAGGAAAACCATATAATAGTGAGGTTCTTAAGGGCAACACTGCTAAAGAAACAAAAGTAAAAGAGAAAAGAATAAAAATTGTTATAATGAGTAAGAAATACGACGGCAAGCAATTAAGAACTTGTAAACATTGCCATAAAAAGGTCGCTACTGAAGATGGAATTTTAGAAAATTTTTATAGTTTCTCTTGTTCTCCCTGCCATGCTTGATGAAAAAAGGCAACATGATGAGCAGCAGGAATTGGAGCAGTTATAGTAATAGGAACTCTTGTCCTTTTCACTTGGGCTTGGTTTAAGAAATGTAAAGATAACGAAGAGTAAAATAGTATATAATGAACGAAAAAGAGTGCAAATGCGATAAATGCTATCAAAAACAACCAAAAAAAGAATTGGTAAGGGTTGAAAATAAAGCCTATCGCTGTGAAAAATGCCATTGAAAGCATAGAATAATTGACAATGTCTCTTTGTTTGCTATACCATTAATTTTTGGCATTTTTGTTATTTTTTTTAGGCAATTATATACAATTTTACACTAAAAGAATAATTTTCTTTATGACTTGGTTCTTTTTACTTCTTCCTTTCTTTCCTCAGTTCTTCTTTTAAATCTTTTAATTTTAGCGGTGGTGTTTTTGCCAAAATTCTTACTTTTTGCTCAAAGTCAGTTTGAGATACTTCTGCCAATTCTTTCGATGAAGAATACTTTCTTTTCATTAATGCTAAAAATTCTTCTCTATCTTGGGAAATTGAAGCTAACGCTTCCACTGTGTAAATCACTTTCTTCAATTCTTCGCGACCTATTTCCGGAGTTAAGGATTGGTGAAATCTGTATCGGTAATTTCCTCCTTTAGTTTTCGGAGTTTTCTCTTTTAATTTATCTAAAACAATGGTGCCTTTAGGCATATTCTTGTAAACTAATTCATTAGTCAGGGTGCCGACAAATCCTGGTCTTTTGATATTTTCCACCGTAAACGGCAAACCTCATAGTCTAAATATTTCTTTATAAAAAGTTCAAGGGAAAGTTTTTTGTCATTTCAAAATTTCCTCTGAAATAAAGGCTTTTAATATCGCCTGTAGTTCGGCTTGCTCTCTTTCGTATTGGTAGCCAGTAGCTTCGTCTACTAGGGCGATAATGCCGACCTTGGCAAATGATCTTAGTAAAATTTCACACTGGTCAGCGATTGTTTTTTGCCGAGGTGATAAGTGAATGTTTTTTCGGGCTTCTAACATTCCGTCACAAAAATCGACTAATCTAGTTGCTTCATAACCGTGAATTTCATTTTTTCCATCATAACAAATAATTGGGTCAAAGTGGGCGGGGTTTTTGTCTCTATAAATAAAGGATTGCAGTGATTTTTGGTCTAAATATCGCTTTAATCTGGGCCCCCTTTCTTGCTCTCCATTTTCATCAACCATTTTTAAGGCATCTTGCATGCCTCGACTTGACAAAACTCGGATTCCATCTTCAAGAACGAAGCAGGGCAACTCGAACCCGGCTAAGTCTAATTTTCCTTTGTATTTTACTTTTCTTTCGATTTTATTTGTATCTTTCATGTTTTTAATTGATTAATTTTTGATAAGTCAAGTTTTTACCGACTACTGAAGAAAGAATTAAATCAAATCTTTCTCGTTCTTGGTATTTTCTAGTGTTAAACCGTAAAGTGAATTCATTAACATACTTTGATGTATGTTTCTTGCTTATTCAATGGTAGATACCATTAATTCCTCTTTTCAGATGTGACCAAAAGTTTTCGATAGCGTTAGTGGAAGTTGTTCCCTTGACATACTGTTTAGCACTATGATTGACTATCTGGTGATTAAAACTTTGAGACAAACTGCTGTGACGATATCATTCGTCAGTGTAGACATCTGAACCTTTTTCAATGTTGGCTCTGATTATTGGTTCTAGAGTGTTTTGTCGGGTATCAAAAACTACTTGAGTAATCAAATTTCCACCTCTTTCTAACAAACCTAACACGGGAATTTTGTCAGTTCAACTTCGACCTTGGGAATGAGGAACTTTTTTATTTCAGTGGCGGTTTTTGTTTTTTCCACCGATAAAAGTTTCGTCGATTTCTACCAAATCTTTTAGCATAGTCTCAAGTTCTGAGATTTTAAAAGTAGAGCGTAAGCGATGAAGCATAAATCAGGCTGATTTTTGGGTGATTGAAATATCTTTGGCTAGTTGGCAAGAAGAGATACCTTTTTTGTGAGCAGAGAAAATATATAAAGCTCACAGTCATTTTTGAAGTGGTATTTTAGAATTTCTAAATACGGTTCCGGTCTTGATAGTAAAATACTTATTAGTATTTTTGCACTTATATTTGTTGTCAGCACATTTGTAAACTTTAGAATTAGGATCAAAAGGAGAAATCGGTTGACTATTTCAGATAATTGCTTCTAAGTAGTCGATACAATTCTGCTCAGTAGGAAGAGTTATTAGCAAGTCTAATAAACTTTTAAAGTTTTGTTTGAGGAGCATTATGTTTTATTTTTTTAGTGTAAAATTGTATATAATTGCCAAAATTTTTTAAAGTTGATAAATGTTAAATTTCCTTGTTTCTTCCGAAGAAGATGACCAAACAATTATTAGTTTCCTCAAAAGAAGATTTAAAAATACCCCAATTAGTTTAATTTATAAGTTATTTAGAACTAAGAAAATCCAAGTTAATCAGCAAAATTGTCGTTATTATCACTATCGCTTAAAAGAAAACGACCAAATAACTATTAAAGATAAATGATTAAAAGTATCAACAAAGCAAAATTCCTTACCCCTACGACCTGATTTGAATATTAATATCGTTTATGAAGACCAAAATATTTTGTTGGTTTTGAAAGAACATAATCAAGAAATTTATAAAAAAAATGACCCTAATTGCTTAGATAATCAAGTTCAACACTACCTTTATCAGCAGAAACCTGAAAAGTATCAGCGGCAATTACAAAATTTTTTTGCACCCGTAGCCCTTCATCGTCTCGATAAATTAACCAAAGGATTAGTTATTTATGCTAAAAATGCTTCCAGCAAGAAAATTCTCTATAATTCTATTAGCGACAAAAACAAAATTACCAAAACTTATTTAGTTATTTGTGAAAATCAACAGCAAACTTTCATACCTTCTTTTATTCAAGGCTGGATTACCAAAAATGAAGACCAAAAAAAAATGGAATTTGATCTCCAAAAACCAACTAACAGTTCCACAGAAAAACACTGTTCTTTAACTGCCCAAAAATTATTTCAACAAAGCATTTATCAACTATATAAAATAACTTTGGATACTGGTCGCAAGCACCAAATTCGGGCAATTTTGGCTTTTTTTTCAAGTCCCGTTGTCGGTGATAAAAAATATGGTAGCAAAAAAGATTTAAAAAATAAAATCCTTTTATTTGCTTATCAACTAGAATTTAATAATTTACCTCAACCACTGGCTTATCTTAACAAAAAAAGATTTAGCATTGATAAATTAGAAAAGCATTTAATAAGCAACCTTTCCTCTGGAAAATGAACTTCATTTTAGTCAGGATCATAAAAATTCATTATAAATTAGACAAAATGTGAAATTACGAAAAAGACCAAGAATTTAAACAGTGATTAAGGAAAAATTATACTTGTTTACAATGTAAGAAAGAATTATTTATTTTTTCAGAAAACAAAATCACAACAAATTTTTTTACTCGCGTGCATTTGACAATAAAAATTGATGAGCCTTGAAAAATTTTCAGCGAACCAAAGGATAAAGGAAAGTATTGCGAGAAATGTAAAAAAAAATTAGAAAAAGCAGAAAAAAACTGAATATACAATTTAACAAATTTAACCGAACCCGTTGAAGAAGTTTTTTCAATTTTTCACAAAGAAAAAATGAGAAAAACACCCATTCCAGTTGCCGACCAAGAAAAAGTTATTGAATTTTATAAGCAAAAATATTGTTCACTAGATTTAAAATGCTCCGTATGCGGAGATTATTCAGTATGAATTGGAGAAGATGAAAGCGGAGCAAAATGCGTTTTTTATGAAGATTATAGTGCCGTCGAGAATGAAGACAGCAGCGGTGGTATTTACTGTGCCGAGCATATTAAAGGAAAGCACAAAACAGGAAAAATGTGAGCCAGTAATTATTTATACGATTTATGAGAGGAATGAAAAAAAGAAGTAAATAATTCTAGTCAGTCAGTTGTTCCCGAAGCCACAGAAAAACCAACTTCCTTTTGGTTTGCTAATTGGTGGTGGATTATTACTTATTGTAGGTTTTATCTGTTATTCGATAGGTAAAAAGAGAGCAAAGAAATAAGAATTATGATAATTCTTGCTATTGAAACTAGTTGTGATGAAACTAGTATTGCTATTTTAGAAAATAAAAAGGTTCTAAGCAACATTATCATTTCCCAGATTTGAGAACAACAAAAATACGGAGGGGCAGCGCCTAGTTTAGCCGTAAAAAACTACTCATTATAAATGCTGTGAAAAGTGCGGAAAATTAGAAAAAATTGCGTTATAATCAGGCAAATCCTAGCAATTACTTATTTTTCTATTTCTGAGAGGGATAATTAGGTTGTTGAATTATTTTGGCTTCAAAGGTTTCAAAACTAGGAATTTCTTTGTCTCAATCTTTTAAATCTTGATTGTCTTTTCTTAAATCCTCATTTTCTTTTTTTAGGTTGTCTCTTTCTTTTTCAGCATTGGTTTTGTCTCTTTTAGCCTGATCTAATTGAGTGTTTAAAGTATTTTTGTCTCTTTGGAGAGTGTTTTTTTCTCTTTCGGCTTGATTAAGTTGATTTTTTAGAGAATTAATTTCTTGGTTGTTTTGTTGTTTCAACTGAGAGTTTTCATTCCTTAGACTTTCTGCTTGAACTTTATATTTTCCTGCTTTATTTGATATTCCTAATGTTAAGCGTTGTTCATTATAAACATATCTATTTCTATCATTTCTGTGCGTCAAAATTTCGTTTTTGAACATAACTAAATGCGACCTAATTGCTACATTAGCTATCGAGTTATAAACATTAGCTTCTAATGAACTACTTCCATAATTTCAAAGATCTGCCACAAACTTTTCCGTATTATTTCTATTATTATATAGATTTTTGTCTATTATTAAGAGTTCGGTATGTACTTTTACTACTTCTGGTAACTGTTCAAAAGTTAATGTCATTATTCCTCTTCTCCTCCCACTATTTTATTTATTTGCTTTTTAATTACTACTATTTTTTTCATAATATATATATTTTACATTTATAAATAATTTTTTTTATAATTTGGTGAACCAAATTTATATAGTTTTACTCTTGGGTTTTTTTCTCTAAGTTAATGAATATGCGTGTGCGCGAACAGTAAAAACTAAAAACCTCAATAACCTCACCAGCGAATAGTTTTCCCGCCTAGTAAATTGCATAAAAGACAAGAAATTTAGAGTTGTTTCTTGGCAAGGAAAAGTTTTAATGGATTGTTGGAGCATGCCAAGAATTTAGTAGCCCGAGAAAGCACTAGTCAACAAACCCAAGTTCATACGGCTTATTTAGAAGAAATAGTTAGCTAAACACACCCCTTAGTTATTCATTAGTTTTTGTTAAAATCTACTTGCTTATTTAATTGATGTGCCCAATATTTCTTCTCTCTTTTTGTAAGTTTTCTCACTTTCTATCGCTCTTTTTTTTTCCATTTGCTCGATACTTTTTTCTCGCGTTCTTCCAATATATTTTCCAATGATTTTAATTCCCCGTAATTAAGCCAAAAAAATATTTCAATTAAGATTTTTTGTAATACTCTTAACCGTGGAGGAAAGTTTAATAATTCTCTAATTTGGATTTCCTCTAAAAAAGTAAATTTTCTAATAAAAGTTTGGGCTTCGCTATCTGATAGGTTAAAAAAAAAATCAACTAAATGTTCTTTTTTACTATTTAATCAGAGTTTTTTTTGTCCATTTTCACTTTTGGAAATTTTTTTACCTTCTTTGTCGGTTAATAAAGGAAAAGTAAAAACAAAAGTTTTATTTGTGGGATGAATATTATTAATTAACTTCAATCCAGTGGTTAAATTACCTCACTGGTCGCTGCCTCCTAATTGGCCATGACAATTATAGTTCTGATAAAGATACCAAAAGTCGTAGGCTTGTAAAAGAGAATAACTAAACGCCAAAAAAGATAAACCAGTTTTTGAATTTACTCGTTGTTTAATGGTTTCTTTGGCTAATAAATAGTTAATGGTAATATTCCTCCCCACTTTATCAATAAAATCAATAAACCCTAACTTTTCTAACCATTGTCGGTTGTTTAATATCTTAAATTTATTATCATAGAGAGGTCAAATATAGCCTAAATATTTTTCTCATTTTTTCTCATTGCTGTCTTTACTGTTTATTCCTAGTATTTTATATATATTGCTTAATAATTCAGGGCTATGGTTATAAAGTCTCAAAGGAGCAAATTCTACTTTTTCTATTGTTTCTAAAATTGGTGGTCTAACTACTATTCGAGTAAGTTGATTTTTGATTTCTTGATAATATTGGTTTATCTTTTCTGTTGCTAACCGTGGTCTTTCTTTTGATTTATCACTAGGATCGCCAATTATGCTAGTTGCTTCACCTAAAACAAGGAGCACAGTGAATCCTTTTTTGGCAAAGCGAATAGTCTGAATAAGTTGAAATAAATGTCCGATATGAAGGCTTTCACTTGTGCAGTCTATTCCTAAATAAACTACCTTTTCATTAGGATTTAACTGATAAAAGTTATTTTCTAAATTAGCACAATCAGCAATTACTCCTCTTTCTTGTAGATCAATAAAAAAAGTTTTTAATTCATTTTCTAGTTCAGCAGACATGTAAAAGTTTTTTAATTATGCTTTAATTTTTCTTCTATTTCATTAAAAGCATCTTGCGTAAAAAGTAAAGTTGAATGATTTATCATTGCGTAAGTATTGATTAGTTTACTGTTAGTCATTTCTACTTTTGGCAAATTGTGAAATGCCCTTTTTACTTCTTCATTTTTACTTTCTTGCGTAGAAAAAATAATCAAGATTTTTTTGTCGTTTAATTTTAATTCAGTAAGTAGATTATTGGCTTTTTTGGTTTTGTATTCAGAAAGATTTATTTTGTCAATAACCGTTATTTCTCCCTTTGCATTTTTTTTACTTAATACTGATTGGAAAGCCTTTTTTTTTACTTTTTTATTAATTTGGCAACGATAATTTTCTTGACCAGTAGGACCAAATGCTATACCTCCACCACGAAATTGGGGAGCATAACGGGCACCATGGCGAGCCCCACCAGTTCCTTTTTGTCGGTATATTTTTCTAGTGCTTCCTTTTACTTCTCCTCGAGTTTTCACTTTGCTAGTTGCTTGTCTTTGATTGGCTAAATAACTGCGAATGACTAAAGAAACAGTATGAGCGGAATAAGGCGATTGCCAAATTTCTGGATTTAAAGGTAAATTGCCCACTATTTCTTGTTTTTGATTAATTACATTTATTTGCATATTTTTTTTAATTATTTATTGTATTGTTTTGTCGTTGCTAGTTAATTTTACTATTATTAATATTTTTAGTATTCGCTTTTTTATTTATTATTTTGTCAAGTTTTATTTTTCTAACTTTTTAAGACTTTTGTTTCTTCTTTAACATCAAAACAAGACTATAAGATTACTATTTTAACAAGATTTAATTTGTCTTTTTCTTGAAATACCAGTATATAACACCAAATCCCACAATAACTAGTAAAACAATGGCAATAATTCAAATAATACTAGAACTGTCATTTTTATTGTTTTTGGCTGGAACATCGCTAGAAATAGGCTCTTGTTTTTCTTTTCTTGGTTCCTGGTTGTCCTTATTTTCCTTTTTTTGATTATCAGATTTAAAGGATTCAAGAAAAATATTACAAACTTCGTCAAATCATTTTTGGTAAACTTCCTTTTTAAATTTAAAATTTTTGGTGTAAATTTTTACTGTTTCTCCTTTATCATTTTTAAGCACTATTCTGTCTTTTCTAACCTTGCCTGTTTTGTCACTTTTAGAAAAAACTCTCTCTAAGTCTCATTTATCCTCCTGATTAGCATATTCTTTGGCTTTAACAATAATTTCCTCTAAACTATTAACTTTGTGTGTGTGTGTGTGTGTGTGTGTTGTCATTCATAATATTATTGTTATATAATAGAATTTTAACTTAATCGCTTCAAAACTTCTTCTTTTTCTAGCAAATAAATGATTTTTGGTAATTCAGGACCCGATTTTTGTCCGGTCAACTTTCTCCTCATTAAGGGAAATAAATCTTTAACAGTTTGAAGGGCTTGACGAATACTTTCTTCTTTTCAATCTTTTAAAGTTATTAATAATTCTTTTGCTTCTTTTAATTTTTCTAATTGAGAAGGAGGCAAGTCCAAATCAATTTGTAGCGGCTCTTGGAAAAAATATCTGCTTAAATTAATTAATTCCTGAAAATAATTCAATTGAGGACGAAGCAAAAAGGCAATTTTTTTAACCCATTCTTTTTTTTCTTCGGCTAATTGATATTCTTTTTGTAATACTTTCCAAGACCATTTTTCAAATTCTTTTTCCTCCAATTGCCGAATATAATAGTTGTTATATCAGTTGAGTTTTTTCAAAGTAAAAACCGCTCCTTGAGAGTGTAAGCCTTTTAAATTAAAGTTTTCAATGGCTTCTTTTAAGTCAAAAATTTCTTGGGTTATTCCTTTTCCTGGATGTCAACCTAAAAAGAGTAAGTAATTAACTATTGCTTGGGGCAAATATCCTTTTTGACGTAATTGGCAAATCATTTGAAATTCACTAGTTGTCTGGTCTCTTTTAGAAAGTTTTTTTTTTTCTTTATTGAGAATTATCGAAATATGACTAAAAAGAGGGGGATTTAACCCAAACGCTTCATACAAAACTAATTGCTTGCCGGTATTAGATAAGTGCTCCTCGCCCCGTAAAACATGACTAATTTTCATTAAATAATCGTCAACCACACACGCAAAATTAAAATTAGGAATGCCATTTTGCCGAAAAAGCACAAAATCCTCAATATCTTTACCTTGAAAATTTACTGCTCCTCGCACTAAATCAGTGAAAGAGTAATTTCTTTCTTGGGGAACTTTTAAACGTAAGACATAAGGAGTTTGTTGGGAGAGAAAAGATTGAATTTCTTTTTCACTCAATTGTAAGCATTTGCGTGAATATTGATAATTGCCCCGCTTATTTTCCCTGATAAATTGTTCCCTTTCTTGGGCTAATTCCTCAGGGGAACAGAAACAATAATAGGCTTTTTTTTCTATTAGCAACTTTTCAATATATTTCCGATAAATATCTAATCTTTGAGTTTGCCGATAAGGACCATAATCGCCATTTCGGAAAACTGATTCATCGGGTTTTATCCCTAACCATAATAAATCCTCATATAAATTATCAACAAATTCTTCTTTATTTCGTTCTTGGTCGGTGTCTTCAACTCGCAAAATAAACTTCCCTTGGTTTTTTTTAGCCAAAAGATAATTAAATAAGGCAGTTCGGGCTCCGCCAATATGTAATTCCCCGGTAGGACTAGGAGCAAAACGGGTTCTAGTTACTGTAATGTTTTTTTTGTTCATTGAGAATTTTTTGTTCAATTTTGTTTAATTCTCGGTTAACTTGTCAAATTCTTCACGTAGCAAAGAGAATTGGTATTAAATAGCAAATATAAAACAAGGGATGCTCGCTTCTTTTGTCTCCATTAGTTTCTTGGGGCTTATCAATTATATTGGTAAGTATGACAGGAATAACTAAAATTCCAAATTTCTTAAAAGTTTCTTTAAAAAGTTCATTGGTTTCCTGGGTAACCCTCATTAAATTGTTTTTTTTCTTTTCTTCCATTGGAGAAATATCTATATTCAAGGCTAGTCTTTGAAGAGGAGTTTTTAAATAAGAAGTAACAATACTATCAGCAATAAAACAAATTCCAAGAACTATTGCTGTTAAAGAGATGACTAAATTCTCATTATTAACTAGTCAACCAGCGGCTCTTGGTTTAACTAACTCTTTAATAATTCAGTTAGCAATAAAGAAAAATAAAATATAGAGTCCAGCACATAAATACATATTAAATCTTCATTTATTAAATTTAATTTTTATGTCTCTAAAAATATTTCTTTTTTTTCTCAATTCTTCTTTAATTTGTTGATTTTCTTCTTTACCCATATAAGACATTTAATTAAACTGTTAACTGTCAGCGACCTTTTTGGCGACGTCTAACAATTACAGAATAGTTTTTTTTCATTCTTTTGCGAAAACCGCATTTTCTTGCTCTTTTAATTTTACTAGGTTGATACGTTCGTTTCATACAATATATATTTTACACTTTTCTTTTCTAATTGTGTTCTAGTTTTTTTAGTTTTAAGTTTATTTTTGCTAGTGAACTACCCACCACTTATAGAAGTGAGAATATTCTTGCTAGGGTTTGATAAAAGTTTTAGTAGGGCTAAAATAAGAAACAGCATATCTAGTCATTTGGCAAAATTACATTTAATTAGATAGAAATTTATCAACATTTTTTTAAGATTGCTTGGTTTTATAAATAGTACCTTTTTCAACCCTAATATAAGGCTTAAGTTGCTCTTACAAAAGCCTATCTATGAATACATTTCTCTTTATTATCATCAAGTTCTCGTTAACTACTTTAAAAATATATTATAGAGATTTGGGTTTGCTCGTTTTTCCCTATCAATTAAAAAAATGAATCGATAATCTTTGAAAACTAAATAGAACCAATCACGTACGGGTGAATTCTCGTGCTATTTTTTTAAGAGTTTGATCCTAGCTCAGGATGAACGTTAGCAGCATGCCTAACACATGCAAGTCGAGCGGAAAGTGTTAGTAATATCACTTTTAGCGGCGAACGGGTGAGTAATGCTTATCTTACCTACCATTTAGTGGAGGACGTGCTGGAAAGGTCCCGCAAGGGATCTTCTAGTTAATACTGCATACTCTTGGGCTTCGGTCCAAGGAAAGGAAGTCTTCGGACTTTCGCTAATTGATGGGGATAAGTCGCATCAGCTAGTTGGTGGGGTAAAGGCCTACCAAGGCTAAGACGCGTAGCCGGGCTGAGAGGCTGATCGGCCACAAGGGAACTGAGACACGGTCCCTACTCCTACGGGAGGCAGCAGTGAGGAATCGTCGACAATGGGGGAAACCCTGATCGCTGCAATGCTGTGTGAAGGATGAAGGTCTATGGATTGTAAACTTCTTTACTTGGATGTACTCCTAAAAACTTGCATCTGAGCAAAAAGTCACGACTAACTATGTGCCAGCAGTCGCGGTAAGACATAGGTGGCGAACGTTATCCGGAATTATTGGGCGTAAAGGATGCGTAGATGGTAGAGTAAGTTACTGGTTGATGCCAAACTCAATTTGACGGAAGCTGGTAATACTGTTCTGCTAGAGGACAGGAGAGGTTGATGGAATTCTGTGTGGAGCGGTGAAATGCGTTGATCTACAGAGGAACACCAAAAAAGGCGAAGGCAGTCAACTATTCTGTTCCTGACATTGAGGCATGAAAGCGTGGGGAGCAAACCGGATTAGATACCCGGGTAGTCCACGCCCTAAACGATGAGCATTAGATATTAGGCAATATGCTTAGTGTCGCAGCTAACGCTTTAAATGCTCCGCCTGGGGACTACGGCCGCAAGGCTAAAACCTAAAGGAATTGACGGGGACCCGCACAAGCGGTGGAGCATGTGGTTTAATTCGATACAACGCGCAGAACCTTACCAAGGTTTGACATGGAGGGCAAAGTTGAAGAAATTCAACGGAGGTTATCCCGACACAGGTGGTGCATGGTCGTCGTCAGTTCGTGCTGTGAAGCATATGCTTAAGTGCTATAACGAACGCAACCCTCGTATTTAGTTACTATCATTCAGTTGAGAACTCTAAATAGACTGCTAAGGTAACTTAGAGGAAGGAGAGGATGACGTCTGATCATCATGCCCCTTATATCTTGGGCTACACACGTGCTACAATGGTTAGGACAAAGGGTCGCCAACCCGCGAGGGGGAGCCAATCCCAAAAAACTAACCCAAGTTCGGATTGGAGTCTGCAACTCGACTCCATGAAGTCGGAATCGCTAGTAATCGTGAATCAGCAACGTCACGGTGAATACGTTCTCGGGTCTTGTACACACCGCCCGTCAAATCACGAAAGTCGGTAATACCTGAAACCAACTCCCGTGAGGGAAACTCTCGCAAGAGAGGGAAAGTTGACAAGGGTAGGATTGGCAATTGGGGTTAAGTCGTAACAAGGTATCCGTAGGGGAATCTGCGGATGGATTACCTCCTTTCAATACAGAAAGGTTTTTTAGAAAGGTTCTATTTAGTTTTGGGAGATTTTATCTCTCATTATTCTTTGAAAACTGAACACAAAAAAAGATTTCACCAAATAGCGTAAGTTAAAAAGAGTGGATGGTGGATACCTTGGGATTGATAGGCGATGAAGGACGCGATATCCGGCGATACGCCTCGGGGAGTTGGAAAGTGAACTTTGATCCGGGGATTTCCGAATGGGGCAACCCATTACCAGTAATGTGGTAATATCTAAGTTTCATAATCTTAGAAGTGAACCTGGCGAACTGAAACATCTTAGTAGCCAGAGGAAAAGAAAATAAATAATGATTCTCTGAGTAGCGGCGAGCGAAAGGGGAAGAGCCCAAACCAATTAGTTTACTAGTTGGGGTTGGAGGAAAATGCGTTAAGAGTTACCAAAGTTATTGATAGAAGAATTGGTTGGAAAGCCAAGCCAAAGAAAGTGAAAGCCTTGTATTCGAAATCAATAACTCTCTGCATTTAATCCTGAGTACAACGAGGCACGTGAAACCTTGTTGGAATCCACGGGGACCGCCCCGTAAGGCTAAATACTCATCAATCACCGATAGTGAACTAGTACCGTGAGGGAAAGGTGAAAAGAACCCCGGGAGGGGAGTGAAAGAGAACTTGAAACCATCACACTTACAACAAGTCAAAGGACGTTAAAGTCTGATGACGTGCTTTTTGTAGAACGAGCCGGCGAGTTATAATTATTGGCAAGGTTAAACTTTTTTCGAAGTGGAGCCATAGCGAAAGCGAGTTTTAATAGAGCGTGTTAAGTCAATGATTATAGACCCGAAACTAGGTGAGCTAATCATGAGCAGGTTGAAGTGGGGATAAAACCCCATGGAGGACCGAACCAGTGCTCGTTGAAACGATCTTGGATGACTTGTGATTAGAGCTGAAATTGTTATCGAACCTAGAGATAGCTGGTTCTCCCCGATATAGTTTTAGGACTAGCGTCAGACGAAAAGCAAGGGAGGTAGAGCACTGAATATGGAAGGGCCCTTAACTGGGTACCGACTATAATCAAACTCCGAATACCTTTGCTCATTATCTGGCAGTCAGTCTGGGGGTGATAAGATCCCTGGACGTGAGGGTAACAGCCCAGATCATCAACTAAGGTCCCTAAATAATGCTAAGTGTAGAAGGAAGTGAATTCGTTTAGACAGCTAAAATATTAGCTTAGAGGTAGCTATTATCTAAGGAGTGTGTCACAACTCATTAGCCGAAGGAATTTGCACCGAGAATATAAGGGGGCTCAAGCATTATACCGAAGTTATGAACTAAAAGGCATTAATTAGCGTATTTAGTAAAAGAAACATCTGAGACAGAGTTTTGTTAAAGAATTAACTTTTATTAGTCATTAATTAATGCCTTTTAGTGGTAGGGGAGCGTAGCCAAAGTGATGAAGTTAAACCGTAAGGATTAATGGAATTTTGGCTAGTGAGAATGCCGGCGTGAGTAACGCTAGAAGGTGAGAATCCTTCTTGCCGAATGACCAAGGTTTCCAGGGTCAAGTTCGTCTTCCCTGGGTTAGTCGGGACCTAAGGCAAAGCTGAAAAGCGTAGTCGATGGACAACAGGTTAATATTCCTGTACTAGTATTATTACTGACGGAGTGACGGAGACAGTTAAGATAAGCCAACTGTTGAACATGTTGGTCTAAGTATGTAGAGGGCATCATAGGTAAATCCGTGATGCTTCGCCTTGAAATATGATGGATAGGGAAAGGTTCGCTGAGTACCGAAGTATCTGATACTTTGCTTCTAAAAAAAGCTTCTAAGTTTGGTTCGACCAAAAATAATAATATTACCCGTACCGAGAACGAACACACGTGGTCAAGGAGAGTATCCTCAGGCAAGCGAGATAACTATGGTTAAGGAACTTTGCAAATTAATGCCCAGGACAACCTGGTGCCACAGTAAAAAGCACGAACGACTGTTTACCAAAAACACAGCTCTCTGCTAACTCGTAAGAGGATGTATAGGGGGCGCCGCCTGCCCGGTGCTGGAAGGTTAAGAGGAATAGTTAGCCGCAAGGCGAAGCTTTGAATTGAAGCCCCAGTGAACGGCGGCCGTAACTATAACGGTCCAAAGGTAGCGAAATTCCTTGTCAGGTAAGTTCTGACCCGCATGAAAGGCGTAACGATTCGTGCACTGTCTCAACCATAGACTCGGTGAAATCTTAGTACCTGTGAAGATGCAGGTTACCCGCAACTAGACGGAAAGACCCCGTGGAGCTTTACTGCAACCTGATATTGATTTTTCTTCTTATTTATTTGAGGATAGCAATAGGTGGGAGACTATGAAGCCAAGACGCCAGTTTTGGCAGAGTCAACGGTGAGATACCACCTCTATAAGCAGAAAAGTCTAACTTATTGGTTTAGAGCCAAAAGGACAGTGTTTGGTGGGTAGTTTAACTGGGGCGGTTGCCTCCTAAAGAGTAACGGAGGCGTTCAAAGGTATCCTCAGCAGGAATAGAAATCCTGTGGTGAGCGTAAAGGCAAAAGGATGCTTAACTGTGAGACTGACCAGTCGAACAGATACGAAAGTAGGACTTAGTGATCTGCCGATGCTTAGTGGTAAGGTCGGCACTCAACGGATAAAAGTTACCCCGGGGATAACAGGCTTATCTTTTCCAAGCGACCATAGCGACGAAAAGGATTGGCACCTCGATGTCGGCTCTTCTCATCCTGGAGGTGAAGAAGCTTCCAAGGGTTGGGCTGTTCGCCCATTAAAGAGGAACGTGAGCTGGGTTCAGAACGTCGTGAGACAGTTTGGTTCCTATCTATTGCGGGCGCAGGAAATTTGCGGGAGGCTGTCCCTAGTACGAGAGGACCGGGATGGACTAACCAATGGCGTACCAGTTGTCATGTCAATGGCACGGCTGGATAGTTATGTTAGGAATAGATAAGTGCTGAAAGCATCTAAGCACGAAACTAGTCCCAAGATGAGATTTCCCATTCCGAAAGGAAGTAAGATACCTTTTAGACTAAGAGGTTGATAGGCAACAAGTGTAAGCAGAGTAATCTGTTCAGCTCAGTTGTACTAATTTATCGAGGACTTATTTTTTGGTTGAAATTCTTTCTTTTGTGTTCGGTTTTGAGGGAATAAATCCCTCTTTAATAATACTGGTGGTTTTAACGAAGTGAAAGCAGTAGCAATACTGTATAATACCCGTTCCCATTCCGAATACGGCAGTCAAGCACTTCTGTGGCGAAGATACTTTTACAGGAAAAATAGTTCACTGCCAGTATTTATTATATTATCCTAAATGAGTAAAATTATTTTTTTAAATGGTGGTGCCTCCGTTGGCAAAACTACTCTTGCCAAAGAGATTCAGCATTTAAGCAAAGAAAAATTTTTATATGTTGGAATTGATGCTCTTTTTGGTGCCATGCCGAAAAAAATAGTTGGTTTTGACGAACAAGCCGAAGAAGGATTTCGATATGTTATTGACCCTAAAACGGATAAATTAACTGAAATGAAAGCCAGTCCTTATGCTATCCAAGTTTTTACTTGCTTGCCAAAAGTGGTTAAATTACTGGCTGATAATGGATTAAATGTAATTTTTGATGAATGTAACTTTGTCAAGAAAAACGACACCAAATTTTTAATTGATGATTATAAAACTCTTTTCTCCGGTCATGAACTTTATATGATCGGTGTAAAATGCGATTTAACAACTATAGAAGAAAGGGAAAAATCAAGAGGCGATAGAGTTATAGGAATGGCAAAACTTTTTTATCAAAATGAAAAAGACTTCCGCTATCCTTATGATTTAGTTGTTGACACTACCTATGACAAGCATCTTTCTGCTAATGCACAAAAAATTTTAGAATTACTAAAAACTTACTAATGAAGAAAAGCAAAATTATCTTTCTCAACGGCTGTTCCTCAGTCGGAAAGTCTTCTATCGTGGGAGCCATTCAGCATTTAAGTGATGAACCTTGATTAACTTTTGGCATTGATACATTTTTTAAAGCTATGCCTCCAAAATATTTACCTTTTGGGGAGAAAGCCAGTGAAGGAATTCAATTTATTTCAGGAATTGACAAAGAAGGGCTTCCGATTACGGAAGTTAAAAGTGGCTCTTATGGCAAAAAAGTTAGTCAGTCAATCCCAAAAGTTATTAAACAATTAGTTGATGATGGACATAATCTTATTATTGATGAAGTGATTTGAGAAAAAAAAGAAATAGAGAACTATGCTTCGCTTCTTAAAAATCATCAAGTTTATTTCGTGGAAGTTATCTGTAAATTGAAATTAGTGGAAGAAAGAGAAAAAATTCGCGGTGATCGAGCCTGAGGTCTGGCTCGCGACCAGTATGCTAAAATGGAAGAATTTAAAAAAAGTTGAAATAAATATAATCTTAAAGTTGATACTGGCCAGTTTAGTCCTTTTGATAGTGCAAAAATGATTTTAGAATCCATGAAGTTAACACAAAAAACCTCTTAATAACAAATAAAAAGAAACAAAAACTTGTAAAAATAATTTAAAATATAAATTATAATTTGTGTAAATGGTAAAATTGAAAGACAAAAAAAGAATTTCCTCTCTTCACCTAATTAACCAAAAAATACCTTTTGGGGAAATTTTGTTAGTGGAAAACAACGGCGAACAAGAAAATAATGAAATCATTTCTAAGGAAAAAGCCTTAAAGAAAGCCCAAGAACAAAAAAAAGATTTAGTTTGTTTTCGCTTGCCAGACCCCGATAAGAAAACTCTGGCAGTTTGCAAAATAGTTGATTACCAAAAATATCTCTATGAATTAAAAAAAAAGCCTAAGATACAAAAAACTGTTCTTAAAAAAATTGAATTAACTTATCGTATTGGCGAAAAAGACGAAGAAACTAAAATTGAAAAAGTCAAAAAGTGGTTGGAAAGTAATCATCAAGTAAAAGTTAGTTTAAAAATGGTTGGCCGGGAAAGGGAATACAAAGAATTGATTTTGGAAAAGTGTAAAAAGATTATTGCTAACTTGCAATCTCAATCTGAAGGAATTAAACTCCAAGGGAAAATCAAACTCCAAGGGAAAATTTACAGTTTCCTTCTCCAAAAAAGTAAGTAAAAACTATTATATATGCCAACAATCAATCAGTTAGTTAGAAAACCCCGTAAGTCCAAGAAAAGAAGCAAAAAAAGACGTGCCCTAGCTTATGGTTGAAACTCTTCACACAATTCACTTTTTCTTAGTAATAGTCCTCAAAAATGAGGAGTTTGTAAAAAAGTTAGTAAAGCGAAACCCAAGAAGCCTAATTCTGCTCTTCGCAGTACTGCTCGTGTTGAGTTAAGCAACGGAAAAGAAATAACTGCTTATATTCCTGGAGAAGGACACAATTTACAAGAAACTAGTAAGGTACTAGTTCAGGGCGGTCGAATCCAAGATTTACCAGGAGTGAATTTTGTGATTATTCGGGGAACTAGAGACACCGAAGGTGTTAAAGACCGCAAGCAAGGTCGCTCTCTTTACGGAAAAAAGAAAGAAAAAAAATCAAAAGTTACGTAAAAATAAATAACAATGCGCAAGAAAAGAAAAATTAAAAAATATCAGCAACCAGCCGATCCCCGTTTTCCTTCTCCTTTAGTAAGTAAATTGATTACCAAGATAATGCTAAAAGGAAAAAAAACCCAAGCCCGTGGAATAGTTTACCAAACTTTTGCTTACTTAGAAAAGGAATTGAAACAAGACCCACTAGTTACTACCGAAGAAGCAATTAAAGAACTTAAACCAGAATTAGAAACCAAAAAAATTAGATTAGGAGGAACCAGCCAATTAGTTCCCAAGGAGGTCAAACCAGAAAGAAGTTTTTGCTTAGCTTTAAGATGGTTAGTGGAGGCTGCTAGAAAGAAAACTCAAAAAAAAAGACGAAAAGGGATTGGTCGACCAATATTTTACTGTCTAGCCCAAGAAATCATGGAAGCCAGGCAAAAATCCGGAGAAGCTTTTAAAAAAAAAGAAACGGAACAAAGGAAAGCAATTGAAAGTATGACCTTTTCTTCACTAAATGCTTATGCTAGAAAAAAATAACGACTATTTAAGCAAAATCCGCAACATTGGAATTATGGCTCATATTGACGCTGGCAAAACTACTACTACTGAAAGAATCCTTTACCATACTAAAAAAATCCGCATAATTAGAGAAGTTCACGACAAAAGCAGCGGAGGAGCCACCATGGATTATATGGAACAAGAAAAAGAAAGAGGGATTACCATTACTTCGGCTGCCACTACTGTTTTTTGACAAAAGCATCAAATCAACATCATTGATACACCAGGGCACGTAGATTTTACCGCTGAAGTTGAAAGGTCATTGCGAGTTTTAGACGGTGGCATTGTTGTTATTGACGGAAAAGAAGGAGTAGAAGCACAAACTGAAACTGTTTGAAATCAAGCGGACAAGTATCAAATTCCCCGTCTTGTTTTCATTAATAAAATGGATGGTGTAGACCATGTAGAAAACCGCTTTACTGCTTGCTGCCAAAGTTTAGAAGAGAGATTATATGCTAAATTGCTTATTTGTCAATTTCCCATTGGGGAATATCAAGGCATTAAAGGAATTATTGATTTAATAGAAGAGAAAACTTATTATTTTTCAGGTGAACAAGAAGAAAATTATCAAGTTAAAGAAATACCTATTAATTTGCGAGAAAAAGTTCAAAATTATCGGCAAAATTTATTAGAAAAAATTGTTACTTATGATGAAAAACTAGGCTTAAAGTATTTAGAAGGAAAATTGTTAACCGCTCAAGAGATAAAAAGTTTAATCCGCAAAGCGGTACTTAGCGGGGAACAGTTTGCTGTCTTTTGTGGATCGGCTTATAAACATGTTGGAGTAAAATTACTTTTGGACGGAGTGATTGATTATTTACCTTCTCCTCTTGACAGCCATCAAATTACTGTAATTTCTAATCAAGAAGAAAAAGTTATTTCCACTTTCGATCATCCTCATTCTCTCGCTTTAGCTTTTAAAATTAACAACTTTTCTTTTGCTAAACTTACCTTTATTCGGGTCTACTGTGGAAAAATTTCTGCCAATTCCTATGTTTATAATGTCAGTAGAGATAAAAAAGAAAGAGTTAGCCGTTTAGTAAGAATGCACGCCAATAAGCAAGAAGAAATAAGTGAAATAAAAATGGGTGATATCGCCGCTGTAATTGGTTTCAATCACACCAAAACAGGTGATACTCTATGTAGTCAAGAAGAGGGCGTGCTTTTAGAACAAATTAGTTTTACAGAGCCCGTCATATCATTAGCTATTGAACCAAAATCTACCCAAGACCAAAATAAATTAATTAAAAGTTTGCAAACATTGGAAGAAGAAGACCCAACTTTTTTTTGCCACTACAATACAGAAACAAGACAAACAATTATTAAAGGTATGGGAGAACTTCATTTAGACGTTTTAGTCGAAAGGCTAAAAAGTGAGTTTGGTGTAGAAACAAAGGTCGGAAAACCACAAGTTAGTTATCGTGAAACTATTACCAAAAAGAAAGAAAATGTAGAAGGAGAATATGTAAAACAAACCGGAGGAAGTGGACATTATGCCAAAGTTCAAATTACTTTTGAGCCTAATGAGAAAGGCAAAGGATTTGAATTTATTGACAACAAAAGAGGTCAAGATATGTCTGATGAGAATGCTAAAGAAGTGAAAAAGGGATTAGAAGAAGCAATGTTATCTGGTTTGCTCTTAGGTCATCCCTTGCTTGACATGAAAGCTACTTTACTTGGAGGGAAAAGACACGAGGAGGATACTCAACCAGGAGACTTCAAAATGGCTGCTATTTCAGCTTTTCGTGGGAGCGGAATAGAAGAAAGAAGAAAAAAAGCTCAAGAATTAGGGGTAATCTTGTTGGAGCCAATTATGAACTTAGAAGTAAGTAATGTTTCAGAAGAATACTATGGGGCAGTTTTAGCTAGCATTACCAAAAGGCGAGGCACAGTTGAAGGTATTGAAAAAAAAAAAGAAACTTACCTTTTAAAAGGCAAAATACCCTTAGCCGAAACTTTTGGCTATTCCACTATTTTGCGTTCTTCAACCAAAGGAAGAGCCACTCATTATCTCCAATTTTCCCACTACCAAGAAGTTCCCCCATACATTATGGAAAAATTAAAAGAATAGAAGTTGCGCACCAAAAATTACTTAACTGTTTTCTTTCCAATTAAGCATTTTTTTTATATAAATTATATAATTCTTCTAAACTTTCATCAGAGTTTAAGTTAGTCGTATCAATTTTCCAATCAGTTGCTTTTTCTGCTGCTAAAATATTGGCTTGGTCACGTCAGTCTCTTTCTTTTAAATCCTTTTCTACTTCAGACAAGGTTAGATTTTTGCCTTCTTTTTGTAGTTGAAGATATCTTCTCTTTGCTCTGATGGTCAAATCGGCAGTCAGAAAAACTTTAATTTCTGCTTCCGGTAAAACTTTAAAAGTAATATCTCTACCGCTGACTACAAAACCCTTGTTTCTGGCTAAACTTCTGACTAATTGATAAATTATGAGGCGTAATTCTTTAATTGGTGCAAATCGGGAGGCCAAGTTGCCAATTTCTGGTTGGCTCAAAATGCTTTTTTGTTTTTCTAACTCTTGGAGGAAATTAGCAGGGTTTTTTGCCACTTTTTCTTTTTGCTGCGAGCAAATGCTTATAACTTTCTCTTTTTCTTGATAACTTACGCCACCTTCTCAACAGATTTTGGCAAAATAACGATAAAATAGACCACTATCAACAAAATGATAATTGATTTTTTGTGCTAAAGTTTTCCCTAAGCTTGTTTTTCCTGAACCAGCCGGACCGTCAATTGCAATATTAATTTTGGACATTTAATTTTATTTTAATTTTTATTGTTTCTTCTTTCTCTACTTCCTTAGCAATTTTTTTCTCAACAATTAAATAATGCTTTTTCGGATTCAGAATTTACTTCTATTTTATCTTTCTTTTCTTGATACTCAATACCCTTGGCGCAAAAACATCGGGTCAGGTAGGTTTTTTTCTTGGGTTCGGGTTTAATTATCTCTCTGCTTAACTTTCGCACTATGTCTAATATCTTTTCGTTGGTCATGATATTGCTGTGTAAGATTTCGCGACAGATTTCATGCTTGTTTTTTTCTAGGGGAGTAGGATTTTCCGGTAAAATCCATGAGCCCCCTTGATAGTTAGGGCTGGCTAATTGGTTAAGATATTCCTTAAATTCAAGGTCGGGATATTGACTTTGAGATTTGTTTTTTGCCATGTTAAAAACTAATTTTTAAGCAAAAATGAATGTTTGCTATTGTTTTTTTATTACCAATAATGGTTAAAACTTCTGGCTTAGGAAACATATAAAAAAGATTTTTATAAATTAAACAAATCTTTAATTATTGCTCCTAAACATAATAATCCTAAACCAAACAAAACTAATCAACCTAAAACACTATTTTTATCAGAAGAAATATAAGGATTTACTGATTTCACATTTCCTCGATGATAATAATAGTAAACGTTTTTGGCAGGCTTTTTTAAATGGCGAGAATAGCGAGCTATTTCCTTTTCTAAACTTTGAAAACCAACTACCTTTCGTCCCCTAAAAATAATTCTACAAAATCCCGGAGGTAAATTATCTCTACTAGTAAAAGATAATTCTCCACCTTCTGTTAACAAAGTATAAGACTTATAACCGTCATAACTTTGATTGTTAGTTATTAACTTTCCTTGATATCCATGATACATATTTTATCTCTTGTTTTCTAATTCCCTTTGATTAACCGAAACTGCTGTTCTACGAAAGATAAAAGCATCTCGAATTCTTCTTGCTAATTCATTCCTAGCAGGAGCAGAGGGGAAAAAAATGCCCTCTGCCCTTCATTTACCACTTCCTCACGTGACATCATTTGCTGCTTGCCTTGCTTCCTCTTCACTATATACTGTATCATTTTTACTATTTCCGTTTCCATCAATCAGAACAATGGTAAGACGGAAGTTCTACAACTTTCTGCTTTTCTTTGTAATTCTTGAATTTGACTTTCCAGTTGACTAAGGCTACAACTACATGAATTGTTTAAACATGGTCCATGACCCTCCTGGTTTTCACTTAAATAATTACTACCACTGCGATTAATCACTTTGGCTCTTGCTGCTGGTGATAAACCTGATTGTTTGTTTTCATTTTCTACATATTTTACTTCATATGTCTTCGGTGTTACCGATATAAATTTGTCGTTTTTCATAATATATAAGTTTTTACACCCAAAATTTTTTTTATAATAATTTGGAATAGTTATAAACTACCAAATTATAATTTTACTCTTAGGTTTTTCTTTAAGCAGTGAATATATGCGCGCACGAAAGAGGGAGATTTTAAGGTGAATGTTTTTGCTGAAAATTTGGATGATTTTGACCCAAGTAAGAAAAAATTTTTGCTAGAAAAAAAATAACTTTATTTAGTTGTTTAAATAAAAACTAAAGTTAATATTAAAAGAATAATCGCAAAAACTATATACTTTCGTACACTTCTTACAAAAACTCCACCTGAATTTAAAGGCTGATCGTTTATGAGAATATAGGAAAAAGCTGGTTTATGAACTTCCTCCTCTCCGCTGGGAATTTTTTATAGCATCTCGCACAAAGCATAATATTTTTAGTTTTACTCGCCGGCTTTTCTAGCAACTAATTTTCTTTCTCAATAATATAATTTTGCCCGACGAACTTTTTGGTTAATTCTGCCTAATTTTTTAATTCCAACGATCAGAGGTGAATGATAAAAAAAAACTTGCTTGACAATTAATTTATTGCTTTCGTGAAGCACAGTAAAATTATAACTAATTTGCTTTTTTCTTTTTTGGGCAATAATTGTTCCTTCAAATGAAGACATGTGTGCTTCTTTGCTTTCTTTACCTTGAATTCCCATAATTACTTTTACTTTTTCTCCTATTTCTAAGGAAGGCAAATCGTTTCGCAAGTATGGTTGATTAATTTGGTCTAACAAACTGCCTTGATTAGAAGATTTAAGTTGTTCCATAATAGATATTTTTAATACTGAAAGAGCAATTTTTTTATTTTTATCTTTAGCTCTCATATACTCTTTTCTTTGCCGGCAGAAAAAAGTCCAGCACAAAAATCAATTTTTTTCTAAAAAAATGTGTCTTTTTTAGATAATTAAACTCAAAAAATTAAAAAGTTGTAAAAATTAGATATGGAAAAAGAGCAAGAAACAATTGAAGAAAAAACAGAGCCAGAAAATTTAAATGAAGACAAAGAAACAACAGAAGTAGAAAAGGATAAATCCAAATCGCACAAAAAAGTTTCTCCTAAGTTGAAAAAAGTTAAAAAAGTGTCAATAAAAATAGTAAAAAAAAATAATTATTTCACTCGCAATAATATTACTTATATTGATTATAAAGATACTAAGTTGTTAAGCCATTTTGTTAATAAACAAGGGCAAATAATACCCAAAACCTTTGTCAGATTGCCAAGCAAAATTCAAAGAATGGTAGCCAAAAATATTAAAAGAGCTAGGCAAATGAAACTAATGCCTTATATTATTGTTAACCAGGGTGAATTTTAGCAAATTTTTAATTAGCCGGTTTTATTACTTAGAAAGTTAGGAAAACCGTTTCCATTCAATAGAAATAGAAAATTATTTGAGTTCTGCGACAATTGAGAAAATTAAGAGTAACCAAAGAGCCACTAAAAACCAAAATCATTTCTTGTTTTTCCCGAAAATTCAACTATGCCAACTTCAAGGTTTATTACCATATCTTTTATTTCATTTATTTCAAAACTTAGACCGATTTAAAGAAAAAATTACCGAAATAATAAGATAAAATAACCACACCAATGCTGCATATTTCCATTCTCACAAAATAAATTTACAATTCTTTCCACAAAAAAAGCCTAAAACAAGGATTCCTGTGATGAAATAAAGTAAAAAATAGAAAACAAAGTCTTCTGTTTCTTGGCGTTTATCATTGTCTTTCTTACTTGACATTATATAACTTATATAATTTTATGTTATTCAAAAAAAAACAATATGGAAAACTGGGAAAAAGTTAAAGAACTGGCAGGAAGATATTTTTACCCTTTCCGAAAATGATGATGGATGCCAATTTTAATAGTTTTTTGGGTTTTTCGCTGCCAAGGTAAACAGATTTGATTTTCATTGACAAAGGAAAAAAAGAAAATTTTTCGCCAAACAGGGATTTTTCTCTTGGTAATGGCTTTAATTCATTTTTTAATTAAATGATTATTATCTTTCTCTCACTTACCTTTGCGGGCTAAGTTAATTGAAAAACTGATTTCACTAATTACCGAAGCGAAAGGATTTTTGGGACTATTGCCAATAATTTTGGGTTCTTGTGTTTTTGCTCCTATAATTGAGGAGTGTCTTTATCGTTTTTTTATTTTTAAGATTTTGGGTGAGAAAAATCCTTTTTCTTATTTACTTTCCTATTTTACTTTTATTTTGGCTCACTGGCAAGTCCGAGGAGAAAATTTTGCTTCTCTTTTTTTTCAATATTCCGTGGCGACAGTTGGTTTTATTTGAATTTACAAGAAAAGTAATTGGAATCTAATTTATCCCATTATTTTACACTCTTTGGTGAATGTATTGTTTATTGGGATAACCCTAATTAATCCTGATTTTCCTTTGATTTAAACTTAAAAAATATTATATTTCAACAATATGACCAATGAAAGGACAATGGAACACTGAGCTCTTAAAGATTTAAGAGTAGATTTAACTAGGGAAGAACACGAAAACTATTGAATTTATCCCCAAGGAAATACGCACGATCCGTTAGTCAGAAAAATACTAGAAAGATGCGACGGCAAACCAAAATATTGCCCATTATCCGAATTTCTAATTGAAACAAAAATAGGTAAAGGCAAGCCCGAATACATATTTCGTATTAAGAAAAGACCAATAATCTTGCTGGTAGAATGTAAAACTGAAAATGCTAACCACCAATCTGAAAAATTAGATAAACCGGCTTTCTATAATGTTGATGGTTTACTATATTACGCTAAATATTTTAAAGATGATTTTACTGTTTTAGGCTTGGCAATAACTGGTCGAGAGAGAAATAATTGTCAAATTAGTTTTTTTACTTGGCTGCAAGAAGAAAAAAATTTCAATCCGAAAAATATTCAAAAACACGAAAGACTCCGTTCCATAGAAGAATATTTTCCTGTTGAATCAAAACCCTCTTTAGATATAAAAATGGTAAGAAAAAGTGCTAAAGAATTGCACGAAATTATTTATCAAGGATTAGGATTTACCGAAAAGGAAAAACCTCTCTTTATTAGTGCTTGCTTAATAGCTCTAAAAAATGAAGATTTTCGCAACGAATTTTCCACCAAAACTACTCCTAGAAGTTTGGTTTCGGCTTGCAAAGGAGCTATTGAAAGTGAAATAGAAAAAGTTCAAGAAAAAGAAGTAGGAAAAAAATATGAAGACTTAAAGAGTAGTTTAAAAAGAATTATTGGCAACAATGAAAAGTTATCTTCTACTTCAAATAATAAGAAAAATTCCTTCGTCAATATCCTCCGAACAATTAAAAATGATATTTGGTCTTTTATCGATAAGGGAGACATTATTGGAGAATTTTACCACGAATTTTTAAAATATTCTACTGGTGACGGAAAAAATCTCGGTATTGTTTTAACTCCTCCTCACATTGCCGACTTGTTTTGTGAATTATCCTTAAAGGAATTAGGACAAGAAAAGTTCGCTAAGGAAGACAAATTTTTGGATGTCTGTTGTGGCACCGGCTCTTTTTTGGTAAGTGCTTTAAATAAAGGAGCCGATAGAAATAACATTTATGGTATAGAAATTAACCAAGATGTTAGTAATTTGGCTTTAACTAACATGATTTTGTGAGGAGATGGCAAATCTCATATTTTTCGTAAAGATTGTTTTGATAAAGAATCAAAAAATTTAATCAAGGAAGCAAATTGTAATATTGCCTTTTTAAATCCTCCTTATTCCCAAAAAAAGCAAAAGGAAGGAGAAGGAAAAAGCGAAATAGAATTTATTGAACTTTCTTGTGATTTGCTAAAAAAAGGTGGTTTAGTAATAGCAATAATTCCTTTATCTGTCGCTATTGGCACCAAATACAAAACTGAACGAGAAAGAATTATGAAAAAACACACTTTGAAAGCCGTAATGACTATGCCTTCTGATTTGTTTTCAGGAAATAATAGTGGTAGCCATACCTGTGTTATGATTTGAAAAACCGGAGAAAGTCATAATAAAGAAACTTATTCAACTTGATTATCCAATTGAAAAGACGATGGTTTTGTAATCTTGAAAGGAAAAAGATTTGACAAAGATAATAAATGAAAGGATATCAAAAAACAATGAATAAAAGATTTTTGCCAAAAGAAAGATAAATATAATTCAGTTTTTCGGGGATTGGATTATAAGGATTGTTGGTTAGCCGACGCCTGGGTTGAAACTGATTACAGGCAATTGACCGAAAAACATTTTGAAAAAACCATTCGCGATTATTTGGCGTTTCGAATTAGTGTAATAGAGGAAGAAAAAAACCCTATAAATAAAAATGAATAAATTAGATATTAGTGATTGAAAATATTTTTCTTTGGGAGATAAAGAATATTTTGAGATATGTAGAATAAAAAAGCCAATAATTCTTTCTAACTATAATGTTTCTGCAATGAAAGGAGAAAACAAATTTCCTATTGTTTGTTCCAGTTTAGAAAATAACGGAGTAGCGGGGTGAATTATTGACAACAACAACGAGGAAGTATTGCATTACGAAAATGCCATTACCGTTGCCCAAGATGGTTCAATTTTTTCTTCTTTCTATCAACCTTTTAAATTTTATACTCGAATTAATATGCTTATCTTTCGCTTAAAAAAAAGACAACTTAATCACCATTTAGCATTTTTCCTTTGTAGCATAATTAATTTAGAAAAATTTAAATACTCTTTTGGACGAACTTTAAAAACAGGAGATATCTGAAAAACTAAAATTCCTCTTCCTGTTAATGAAAAAGGAGAACCAAATTGATTATGAATGGAGAATTATAGTAGAAAAATATTTGAAAAAGTTAAAAAAGATATCATTGGATTAATTGACAAAGAGAGAGAGAGAGAGAGAGAAGAAATTAATATTTATCCTGATGATTTGCAAGAATTTAAAATTAGCAATTGTTTTTATATTCTGAGAGCCAAAATTACCAAAAAAGAAGATATTTTACCAGGAGAATTTGCCCATATTACAGATAAAAGTGGTTTTAACGGCTATGAAGGTTCTTCTTATTTCTGAACTGAAAAGGCTAATATTATAAGCATAGGAACCTATAGCGGTAGTTCTTTTTATCAAGAAAAAAACTTTACCAATTCTTCCCATCAGTTGATAAAAATTTGACCTAAAAATAGACAACTAAACAAATATAATGCTTTTTTTATTGCCACTATTTTGAATCAAGGAGCACCACGATATTCCTATGGAAGAATGAGAAGTTTATCAGAATTAAGAAAGGAAAAAATACCTTTGCCTATTGATAAGAACAAAAAAATTGATTGAGATTATACGGAAACTATAACAAAAAACATTTACCAAAAAATTATCCTTAAATTTGAGAAAATATTAACTGAATTAGATGAATAATGCTTCTCAGCAGAAAAGTAAAATCTAAGGAAAAATAAATTGCTGTTTTTTTATATATTCAAATTAGTTTGTTGGAGATTTAGGCAAACTATTTAGCAGAATTTGCCGCATTTTTTTGCGAATGTGGCGACAGGTAATTCGAAAAAGCCCCGAAGTTTCTCAAAAAAAAGCTTCTGGGGGGTCTTGCGGAAGCCATTGTCTCACATGTACTAGGAAACGAACTTTTTCCAAACTTTCCAAATAATTAGCTCAGGAAAAGTCAATTTCTCGCACTAATTGCGATTTTAAATATTGTTGAGATCCTGACTGGTTAGTCGTCAACTTTTGTCGCAAAATCATGGCAAAAATATTAGGACTAGTTAGCACTTTTTGGCGATAACTATAAATTGTTTTTCGTTGATGATTGATTAAAAGGTCATAATTCAAAGTATATTGACGACCGGAAGCATGGGCATTGCGAAGCATTTCCTGCGGTTCAGCCACCATCATATTAAACCATTTACCACTTAAAGGCTTACGAAAAAGTTCTCGTAAACTATTGCCCTGAAAAATTCTGGTAATTTGCTCCCTTACTTGGTAGTTTTTGATTAATTCATCTTCCAATGAAACGTAAAATTGGCTTTCTCCGGAATCTCCTTGTCTTCCGGCTCTTCCTCGCAATTGATTATCAATTCGACGGCTAAAGTTTCGCTCTACTCCAATTACTAATAAACCACCAACCTTGCGACTTTCTTCGGTCAAAATAATATCAGTTCCACGTCCAGCCATATTAGTCGAAATAGTTACGGCTCCTAATTCTCCGGCTCGCTTAATAATTTGGGCTTCTTCTCGGTGGTTAACTGCGTTTAACTTGTGGTGAAAAATGCTTTCTTTGGCGAGTAAAGTTGAAATATATTCAGAAACATCTACGCTGGGAGAACCCACTAAAATGGGCCGTTTTTTGGTCTGTTCGTTTTTTTTAATTCTTTGAATAATTGCTTGGTATTTGCTTTTTTTATCTAAAAAAATTAAATCATCACGGTCTTTACGGATTAGTTTTTTGTAAGGGCGAATGGCAATCACTTCCATTCCGTAAACTTGACGAAATTCTTCGGCTTCGGTCATGGCAGTTCCGGTCATGCCGGCCACTTTATCAAAGAGACGAAAAAAATTCTGGTAAGTAATTACTGCTGATGATTTGCTAGGTGGGCTAATAGGAATTCCTTCTTTGCTTTCAACTGCTTGCTGAATACCAGAACTGTATACTCGATTTGGCACTAATCGTCCGGTCAAAGAATCAATAATGACGATTTTTTTTCTCTCGTAATCAACGATATATTCTACTCCGTTTTGATAGAAATGTTTCGCTTTTAAGGAATTATGGAGCAAAAAATTAGTTTCGTGGTGCTTAAAAGAAAAAAGATCATCAATTCCGTAAAACGTTTCGGCTCTTTTGATTCCTTTGGCAGTTAATCAGAGTTCTTTTTCTTTATCGTCAACTTTGTAATCTACTTTTTCAACTAATTGCTGGGCTAGATAGGTAGATTTTTGGTGTTTTTCCTTAATCGCTAATTCATCACCCCCCCATCTTTGTGAAATAATTAAAGGGTTTTGGGATTCATCAATTAAAATAGAGTCTACTTCATCTAGTAAAGCATAAGTAAAACGCAAGTTATTTTTATCTTCAATTCGGGTTATTAAATTGTTTCGTAAGTAATCAAAACCTAGTTCGCTGCCAATGGTATAAATGACTGTGGAGTTAGCATAAAGTTCTTTTTTTTCTTCAGAACTATGAGAATTAGAGTTAAATCCTGAAGTAATACCAAAAAAATCGAAAATTGGTTTGCCTAAATTTCAATCTCGATTAGCCAAATATTCATTAACCGTAATTACATAAACCGGCTTACCAGACAGAGCATTTAAGCAAACTGGTAAAAGAGCAGTGAGGGTTTTTCCTTCTCCCGTATTCATTTGGGCAATATTACCATAGTGAAGCACGATTCCCCCAAAAACTTGCGTAGGAAAAAGTAAAAGACCAATTTTTCGGTGAATAACTTCTCTCACCAGAGTAAAAACGGGCACTAAATATTTGTCCAAGTCTTTGCTTTTGCGAATTTTTTCTCGCAGAATTGCGGCTTTTTTTTGCAATTCCTCATCAGTTAAAAGGCTAGTTTTCTTTTGGCGAGTTAAAATTTCTTTTTGCAAGCGGGCAAATTTGCGAAGGATAGCTTTTTTTCACAAAAGGTCAAACATATAACTTATTTTTAATTTTGCTCTGACACCATTTTTAAAAACTCAGTTAAAATTTAACAAACAGTCTTAATCCATACTTATATTTAAAAAAGTTATTAAAAATAAACCATAAATATGGATATCGAAAAAATTAGTATGTTTTTTCAAAAAGTCGGACAAGAAGTTTGAGAAAACGGAGAATTAAGCCCAAGCAATAAAGCCATTTTGCGTTCAATAAGCGTTAACCAAATTCGCCAGTATCGAGAACAATTTCAGCAAATGGTTTTTCAGGAATCTCGCCGGTGAGCAAATACTCCTGTTCGGCAAGAATTATTAGACGCAGCAATAAATTGTGCACAAGTTTTTTCGAATGATTTTGATTATTACGTCAAAGATTGCTTGGATATTCTTTGTGATAATAAAGGAAACGCCATAATTAATAAATTACTTTCTCGGACTAGCCAATATATCAACAATTATGTGGTCGTGGAAGATACCGACGAAATTGATGATGCCACTTATCAGCAAATGCGTTCACAATTTAAGCAATTTATTTTATTATTCCAGGAACAAATGAGAAACCACGGATTTACCAAAGTAAACGAGGAAAGAGTAAAAGAAATATTAAGAAATTTAAGTGAGGAAGACATTCGGACAATTCGCGAAGTCTTACGAAAATTTGCTCTCAAAGCCATTGACACTGAAACTGAAATTTATAGCCAAATTCCACCAGTTTGAAGAGCAGAGGCTAAAAATTTTTTCAAATCAGCAGTTAATTTATGTGCTGGTGTTTTAGACGAAAACTTAATTTATGACTGTTTACAAATTGGCTTAGATGCTACCTATAACAACATTAATCAAGAAGAAATACAAAATAGAATATTTAAAAGATTAGCCCAACAGTTAAATCAGTGAGCGGCACAAAGAAAATTATATGTGAAAAAGGCTTCTTCGGCAGGCACAGCGAAAATTTTGCCTTTAACTCAACAATTAACTATCCAATTTAATGAAACTAATAATTACCAAATTCAACAATTACAAGCAGAAATTAAGCGGCTGCAAAAACAAATTCAGGACTTAAAAGCAGAGAGAGAGAGAGAGAGAGAGCAAAGAACCCGATTCCGTTGGTTCCAATTACCATATTAGCGATGGGACAATAGAAAATTACCAAAAAGAATTAGCAAAAAAACAAAGCCAACTAGAAGATTTACAAAAATCGGAAAAATCAGCACCCGAAACCTGACATAAAAATCCTTTCGCCATCATAGTTCACAATCAAGAAGAATTAAATGAATTCGCTAAGAAAATGGAAAAAATTGACAAACAGCAGCCCAAAAAATTAAGTGGCGGCACAGTTGCTTTAATTGCGTGTGGCTGCTTTCTGGTTGGTGGTTTGATAACTTTCTTGCTGTGGCTTGCTTTTCGCAAAAAAAAAGTTAAATAAAAAACTTAGGAAAAGAAAATTAGCGATTTGAGATTGCCAAAATAGTCGGAATGTTTGATTAGTAGAACAAAAGTAAAAAAGTAATTTTACAGGTGAAATATAAACAGTATAAATATTGGATTTATGAGGATTAAAGGGGGCTTGGGTCGTTCCTTTCCCTAATTAAAAAAAACACATTAAATAATATGAAAAAAAAAAAAAAATGTTTTAAATGTAATAAAGGAAATAACCTGCTTTTTATAATAAGGACAAATTTTTAAAAGAAGTAAAAAATAATAAAAAAAAACGCATATTTACCGCTTATGTTTATGATGAAATACAAGAAAATTATTAAGTCAAAGTTAAAAAAACTGCTTTTAGTAACGGCTGTTTTAAAAGTTTAGGCATATAGAAAAAAATGAACTATAAGAAAAGAGTTGTTAAAAATAATCAAATGACTAATAAAACTAAAAATAAGTTTACTACTCACAACAAAAACAAAAAATATGAACAAGAATAAAATTACTCCTGAAAGTTATTCTTTACTACAAAAAGAATTAGTGGATTTAGAAAAAACCATAAAAAAAACTGCTGAAGAGTTAGGGCTAAGTGGCTTTGATTCTGATCTTACCGAAAATGGTGATTTTACGTCACTATGAGAAAAGTTAAAAGAAAAGAAAAGCAAATACCAGGAAAAATTTTTTTTGCTAGAAAACGCCGAGATTTGCCAAAAAACTAATAATAAATCATTAATCGGACTAGGAAGCATAGTTACTTACAAAATATTAAACACCGGAGAAGAAAAGACTGTGGAAATAACTGATGCAATTGAAGCGGACCCGCCTCAAAAAATTTCCATGTATAGCCCTCACGGCGAAAGTTTATTAGGAAAAAAAGTTGGTGATATTATCAATAACCAGGGAAAAGATAAGCACCAAATTAAAATTTTAGCGATTAAATAATGATTAAAATCGGTTTAGTTGGTTTACCAAATGTCGGAAAAAGCAGTTTATTTCGTTTCTTGACTCAAAAAGAAAGCAAGGAAGGCATTGAAAATTATCCGTTTGCGACTATTAAGCCTAGCCATGGCATAATGCCCATTCCTGATTTTCGTCTAGAAAAACTGGCACAAGATTTTCAAAGTGGTAAAGTGACTCCTAGTGCTATTGAATGAGTAGACATTGCTGGTTTAGTCAAGGGTGCAGCTCAAGGCTTAGGACTAGGTAATGAATTCCTTTCTCACATTCGAGAAGTAGATTTAATTTGTCATGTAGTTCGTTGTTTTGCTGGTTCCAATGTTGAACACGTAGAAAAAAGTGTTAATCCTCTTCGTGATTATGAAATTATTCAAAGTGAATTAATTCTTGCTGACTTGCAGCAAATTGAAAAACGAAAGCAAAAATTACAAATTTTACAAAAAAAACAACCACAACAAGCCGAGAAAGAACTAAAAATATTAACTTATTTGGAACAAAATTTAATGAATAACTGCGTTCTTTTCCAATTAAAATTAACTGCTGAACAAAAAAATCCCGAATGGATACAAATAATCAAAAGTTATAACTTGTTAACAGTCAAACCAATAATTATTATTGCCAATTATAATCAAGAGGCGGAAATTAAAGAACTAGAAAATTACGCTCAGGAGAAACAAATTTATTTTTTCCCCCTCTCAGTGAAGGATGAAAATGATTATTTAGATTTATCAGTTGAGGAAAAAAAGGAACTCGGAACGGACTGAAAAACTACCAACCTTGGCTTACTTGCCGAAAAAATTAAAGAATTATTGAACTTAAAAGTTTTTTTCACCGCTGGTCCAAAAGAAACTAAAAGTTGACTGGCTAGAAAAGAAATGAATGCTAAACAGTGTGCTGGCTTAATTCATTCTGACATTGAAAAAGGGTTTGTTTGCGTCCAAGTGTACAATTATCAAGATTGATTAATTTATCCTAGTGAACAACAACTAAGTGAACTAGGTAAAATTCGTAGTAAAGGTTCTCAATATATTATCCAAGAAGGAGATATTTGTCATTTTTTATTTAGTGCTAGATAAAATATTTATATATATGAAATTTAAAACTTGAGAAAAAGTATTTTGAGGAATAATTATTGGACTAATAATAATATCATTACTATCACTTCTTATGCATAAAGGAGACGTTCAAGTGACCGTAAACAATCGGGTAACTTATGTAAGTAAAGGCAAAGTGGCTCTATATTGTGTGCTTTTTTATGGAGTTATAGGTCTAATTTTTTGAGCAATCATTAAATTATTCACGGGTGGATTTAAAGAATAAAAAACGTCTTAATTGTTAAAAATTAACTTAATGATAATTTGCTTTTGTCAGAAAAAAATAAATATCCTTTGGGTTCCGTAGCGCAGCCTGGTTAGCGTGCCTCCCTGTCACGGAGGAAGTCGCGAGTTCGAATCTCGTCGGGACCGCCATAAAATTATGTCAGAAATAGCAATCAATAAACCAAAATTACAATTACCTCTTTTACTAACGGATGGATTTTTTCTTTTTCCTAAATGTAATTATTCTTTACCACTAATAGGAGAAAACGAAAAATTAAAGCCAATTTTAATTCAGGCTTGAAAAGAATACCAAGGTCAATTATTAATCATTTCCAGCAAGGAAAAAATTGCCGACCTGGGAGCAATCCAGAGTTTAGATAATTTTTATTCCGTAGGAACCTGAGGAAAAATTATTTTAGATTTAACCCACGAAGCCAATGTCGAACTAGTAATTAATTCGCTCCAAGAAATTCAATTAGAAGGGTTAGAAAGAGCCCAAATTATCAATCCGCAAAAAGTTAATGATTTTTGAAAAAGTGAATACCAAATTTTAGTGGAGCCAGAGCAAAATCGGGATGAAAAAGTTTTAAATAAATTAACTGAAAAATTTATCGCTTATTTGCCTAATATTTTAAAAAAAATTAACTTAGATTTTGCGGAGAAATTTCATTATTTAGCCATGAGTAATTTAGGCAATTTTATTGATTTCTTGGCTCAAATCAATCAGGAAATGCCTCGCCACCACAAGCAAGCCATTTTGGTGAGTGTCTATTTACCTCAAAGATTAGATTATTTGCTAGAAATGCCTCCGAAAGAAAATGAGCAAAAAGCAGTAGAAAAAGACATTAATAATCGAGTGAATGCTGAAGCCAAAAAAGAAGAAAAAATTTGACAATACCGAAAAATAATTAGTAAAGCCCAAGAGGAGTTAGAAAAACTTGAAGGCTCAGGAGCAAAAAGTTGAGAGCAAGAATATTCACAAAGATTAGAAAAAGAACCTTTCCCTGAGGAAGTAAAAAAAGTGGTTCGGGAACAAATTAAACAACTGAAAATCGTGCATCCACATTCCGGAGAAGCACATATTATTCGTAATTATGTTGATCTTTTAATGGCTCTTCCTTGGTTGCCAACCCAAGTTACTCCCGAAAATCAAGACATAAAAGAGGCTAAACAAATATTAGAACAAGAACACTTTGGCTTAAAAAAAAGTAAAAAAATTATCCTTGAGCTTTTGGCAACTATTAAACATGTTGGCGAAAATTTAGGAGAAATTATTTGTTTTGTTGGTCCACCCGGCACGGGAAAAACTTCTCTTGCTAAGTCTATTGCCAAAGCAATGGGGAGAAAATTTGCTCATATTCCTCTCGGGGGAATAAGGGATGTAGCTTTAATATCAGGATTTCGGCGAACTTATATCGGAGCCATGCCCGGAGAAATTATTAATAAATTTAAGATACTAGGAGTAAAAAATCCGGTATTTTTATTAGACGAGGTAGACAAAATCAATAAAATTTCTGGTTATCATGGCGACCCCTCTTCAATTTTATTGCATGTTTTAGACCCCGAGCAGAATAAAAAATATGTCGATCATTATTTAGAAGTTCCTTTTGACTTGTCCCAGACCCTTTTTATTTGCACGGCTAATTATCTTTCAAATATTCCGCGACCCTTGCGAGATAGAATGCAAATAGTTCAATTTTCCTCCTATGCTCCTTCGGAAAAGTTAAAAATTGCTAGAAATTATTTGATACCCAAAAATTTAGCAAAATATAAATTAAAAGCAATTGATTTTGTTAAAAAAAGTGTCGAATTTATTATCGACAGATATACTCGAGAAAGTGGAGTTCGAGAATTAAATCGTTTAATTCAAAGCATCTTTAGGTCTTTTATTTTATATACTGAAGAAAACAAAGATAAATTAAAAGCAAAAGAAGTAAAAATTTCGCCAAAAATTATTAAAAGTGAAGATTATCTAAGCGAACCTATTTACGAATTTACGCAAAAAGAAGAAAATCCTTCTCCAGGAGTAGTTAATGGTCTAGCCTGAACTGAAGTGGGAGGAGAAATTTTACCTATTGAAGTTAATTATCATTCAGGAAAAGGAGAATTAGGCAAATTAACCGGTAGTTTAGGTGAAGTGATGAAAGAATCAGCAATGGTGGCTTTTAATTATATTAGGAGTTATTTAGAAGAAGTTAAAGACAAGACTAATACAGAAGAAGAAAAAGAAAAAATTGAAAATTATCTAGCCACTTTTAACAAAAGTAACTTTAATCTTCATGCTCCCGAAGGAGCAGTAAAAAAAGACGGACCAAGTGCCGGTATTGCTATTACTACGGCCATTCTTTCATCTTTAACCAAACAAACTATTCCTGCTGATATAGGAATGACAGGGGAAATTACTCTTACCGGTAATGTGCTTGCGATTGGTGGTTTAAAGGAAAAGGCTATCGCGGCCCACCGCAGTAAATTAAAAACTATTTTTATCCCTAAAAAGAATGAAAGAGATATTAAAGATATTCCAACTGAGGTTCGCAAAGAATTAAAAATTATATTAGTTAGTAAATACTGAGAAGTATGGGAAAGTTTGTTTCCTCCAAAAATCGTTCCTTACATTGCTGACACTGCAACTGCCACTTATGTCTAATAATTTATGGAACCGTGACCGAGCGGCTTAAGGGAGTAGACTGCAAATCTGCTATTTCGTTGGTTCAAATCCAACCGGTTCCTCCAAAAATAAATTATTGCCAAAGAAAAGCAAGAAAAGTGTCATTTACTAACCTATTTTTTAATTAAATGGAAAGAAAAAAAAATCATCATAAAACCATAAAATTAATATTAAGAAGCATTGATAATGTTTACCTCATAATGGAAACAAAAAAATGGCTTCTAAATGGGAATGTTAGTTTTGACTTAATTCAGACGATAATTAGGGCAGCAAAAATTTGAAAAAATCAAGATAATAACAAAATTGACGAAAGTCCAAACATTCCTGTAAGTTTGTTGAATAACAACTACAGAACTAACTACGCAAGAATTTAATTCTTAACTAGTTCTTATTACTTGTTCCTTTCAAGTAGTTCGTAATGATAAGGAATTAGCAAAGAGAGTTTGTTTGCTTACTCCTTTGTTGATTATTTAAAATAAACTATTTGGCTGTAATATTTGTCAGTTAATATTGAGCCAAGAAATTTTAACTGAATAAGCTGTAGTCCTAATTATCTACTATTTAAGGACAGGGGTTCAATCCCCTCATTTCCACCATTTAAGCAAAATTGGCAAATTAGATCTTTTAATTGCGGAAACATTGTTAACAGAATTGTTTATGAAACTCTCCCGCTGGAAACTTTTTCTTTTAAAGAAACTTACTATTTGACCAAGAGCAATTATTTATCTGTTTACTTGGTTTTAGGTTTTACTTATACTCTAAATACTACTGTTGATACCAATTGAAATGCCCGTGTTTTAGGCACAATTAATAAGTTACTTCCAAGAGGCTTTATCCAAATACTGCTTTTTTTATTAGTGAAAGTAGTAATTCATTTTTTTTTAGTATTTTTTTTAGAGTGTTTGTTCGCCAAGATAGGTAAAATAAATATTTCCAGCAAAAACTTTTTTTGAATGGAAAAAATTATCAAGTAAAAAAAGTGATTTTAGAAAAGTCATTAAAAGAGGAGAAAAAAATATCAGGAAGGTTATCCTGCGAAGATGATTTTAATATTAACTTTTCTGTGCGAATTGCTTCAAAAGTCAAACTGATTGAAAAAAAGGATTTTGTTAAAGAAATTACTTGATGAGAAGCAAATCGGGCTAAATTTCTTTTTTCTCTAATTTTGTCTTTGGTAATGAACTGCTTATTTGTTGCTAGTTTCTTTTGATTTTTTTAACAAAATCTTTCTTAATATCTCTCGTTTTCTCCTACTTTCACTGGTAAATTAAAGTTAATTAAACAAAAACAACAAATTTTTATCTATGATGCTTATTAAAGTCTAGTCTGCTGGAACAAAAATAAATGCTCTGCCATGGAATAACTAAAAATAAATTAGTCATGCCAACCAGAATACCGACAAACATTTCACTAAAAAAAAGTGCTATTAATTATTTTAGCAATTACTTTTTTTTTAGTAATATTGTTTCTTATCATTTACTCTTATTATTTTGCTTATAAAAAAACACATATGAAGATTAAAATAATAAAAATGCTAAAAAAATTTCCTGTGGAAAAAGAACTAAATCGTGATGGAAATGAGCGTAAGAAGCATTTTAAAGAAATAATTAACCACCTTATTGAATATTACGAAATAAAAGACAAGCAAGAAATAAATGAATTAAATCGTTATTATAAAGAAATTGAGCGAAATCTTGATTATGAATTAAACAAACAGAGAGAAAACAAAACCATTCGCGAATTTTTTGCTCGGTATTTAGACTACTGCTTAAATGCTTATAAAGAGAAAAGTGCTGATGTAAATATAATTATTGGCACATTAAAACAATTTCACAACCCTTATTCTAGCGGATTTCCTGCTGATAGCGAACTCGGGCATAATTTACAAGAAATCGGCAACCAAAAAAAGAAAGAAATTGAGGAAATTATTGATGACTATTTAAGTAAAAATAATACAATGAAAATAGAAACTATTATTAATATAAATTTATTAATTCCTGAACTTAGTAAAAAGAAAAAAACCCCAGAAATTAAAAAAATTTTTGAAGAAATAATCAGAGAAATTTGTGAATATTATTCAGTAGAGAAAAAACACCCAACAAAAAAAAATTTAAATAAAAAACTTGATGAGATAAAAAAAAATATAACTCCTGAAAATGCCGAAAATATTGTAAAGCAAGACCTCAAAGATTTTTTTAAAGATTATTTACTTTTTTGCCAAGGAGAGTATAAAGATGATGACAGTGAAAAAGATAAAATAATAGTTGAAAATTTAGAGTTATACCAAACCAAAGAAGAAAAAAATTTTGTCTTATGTTTATCATAATGTTCTATCTCAACAAGAAAAATCAGAAGTTGACCGAATTGTTAATAACTGAAAAAGAAAGTTAAGCAGGAAAACCAAGACTGAAAATTCCGAACAGGAAGACGAAATAGTTGAAATAATTAATATTAACCCTGATTTAAATTTGAAAATAAAAAAATTGGAGGAAACACTAGACTTATGAAAAGAAGAAATTCGTCTTAAAAACATTGAACTAGACAATTTAAGGAAAGAATTAGATAGCAAAGAAAAAGCATTAAGAGTTTACGAAATGAATGCCAATGATGAGGAAACAGTAATAACAGCGAGAAAGGAAAAAGAAGACGCTGAAAAAAGAGCCCATGAAGCCGAAGAAAAAAAAAACGAATATTTAGATTGAATAGTAAAAAATGTTGGAAGAATAGAAAATGAAAATAAGAATAAAAGTGGCAAAGGTAAGGATTGAAAAAAAGAGACTGAAGACATCTTAAAAAAATTAAAAGAAGACAGTGAAGAATTAGGGAATATTGAAAAAACCATTAAAGACACAAACGAATTAATTGAAAAAGAAATTATAAATGCAGAAGAAACAATAGATGAAATTCCTGACGAGACTGCTATCGCTAAAAATGCAAGACTAACCAAGCAACTGATTAGCAAATCATCACGCGATAAGGAAGCCAAAGGGAAACTAAAAGAATTTATAGAAATCCCTGATTTAAAGGAATATAACGATTCATCAGAAGACAACCAAGCGTGACAGAAACGGGTTGATGAATGAATAGAATTGAGAAAAATATTAAAAATTGGTAGAGCTAATATAAGTGGTGAAAGTGGCATGTTAAAAGCAGCAAAAAGAAATGAAGAATCTTTAAGCCTGCTTATCAGGCGAAAAACGGTTGACTTTCCTAGGGCAATGCAAATTACTTATAATGCTTTAAAAGATGCCAAAGGAACAAACATTACTGACGAAAATTTAACAACTGAAATTAATCGTTTATACCCTAAAACTATAAAAAGTGGGGAAACTTGAATAAATTATTTACATGATGACAATAATGTTGCTAATGCTGCCAATTTAGCCCAAAGAACTACCATAATTTATGAAGCCATTTCAAGTTTAAAAGGAAAAGAAAAATTAACGCAAATAACTGAATTGAAAAAAATATTTGAAAATGGTCTTGGAGAGTTAGAATTTGATTACACTAATAAAAAAATACAGGATTTAGTGAATGCTAATAATAAATTTCTTATTTGAATGAATGAATTAGGTATAAAACTTGATTTTAACGAAGAAAAGCGAAAAAATATTAATCAATTAAAAAATAATCTTGAAAAAACTTCTGATTCTATAAAAAAAGAAATAAACACCGCGAAGAACAACGCTCAAACGCGTTTAACCACGCTCAAAGGAGGCATTAACGATAACGCTTTAAAAACCAAGATTAACGACACCGACCACAACACCATTGCCACCGGCGACAGTTGAACCGAGCACTTTAACCGTCTCACTACCGCTCAGGAGTTAGACGCTTACACCGGCAAAGTAGAAGCAGCCATTCGGGCCTTAACTTTAACGGCTGCTCGCACCGCCACTAAAAACCGCATTGAAGCAGCTCGGTCTGTGGCAACGGCCATTAACCACAATGACTTAAAACGCAAAATCAACGACGACGGAGAAACCATTGCCGACCCAGGCGACAATACTGCCGACAGTTGACACGCTTGAATTGACAACGCTAACGCAGCCGAATTAGCCGAAAGAGAAGGGAAGGCTCTCAAAGCCATTGCTGCCATTCGCAACGACTTAACTACGGCTATAACCACAGAACAACATAATATTGAAACCGCCCAAGACTTAACTAATCTTGACCCTAATCAACAAGTAAGCGATGCCGACTTAAAAGATTGGTTAAATAACCCTCCTCAAAATGCTGGAATTGCTGATGGTGATGACTGAAAAAACTGATTACAAACTAGTGCTAATGTTGAGGAACTAACTAACCGAGTGGGCTTAATTTATCAAGGAATTGGGATTATTCGCCAAAAACAAGCCGTTGTGTGAGTAATTGAAGAACTTTGTAATAATCAAAATGTCAACCATAATAACTTATATGATCAATTAAGAGATGAGGGACACATTACTGATGAACCTACTTGACAAGTTTATATTATCAACTCTACTCCGGCTGATTTAGCAGAACGAAAACTAAATACTTTAAATTCTTTGGCTAAATTAATTATTGCTAAACATAGCACAACCACAACTACAACCGACCAAAGCCAATTAAGCCAAATTCAGCAAGAATTAACAAAAGAAAAAAAAGCCCACGACTAAACTAAAATTAATTTAGAAACTGCTAATACTGATAAACAAAAAACGGAGCAAGAAAGAGACAATTATAAACAAGAATTAGACCAACAAGAACAAAAAATAGTTCAGCGATTAAATAATTCTCTAAAATTAGGCTTAAATAAAGATGAAAAAGACTTAAATAAAGCCATTATTGAAATTCAAAGATTAATTGATAAACCACCAATTATTAATAATGTAGATAATATAGATTGTGAAATTATTAAACAAGAATTAATTCAAGCCCAGCAAACTATTACTAGATTAGAGAAAGAATTACAGGAAAAAAATCCTTTTGGTGAAAACATTCAAGAAATCATTAAAGTTGATGAAAAATTATTGAAACAAAACCAAAACTTACAAATTGATCTAGATAAACAAATTCAAAATTATCAACAATTAGCCGAAACCCGAAATAAAGCAGTATTCAAACAAATTCAAAACATTAATGAAAAAAAACTTACTGAAATATTACCTGAAATTCAAAAAGAAGAAATTCAACAAGTTATTCAAGCCAATAATTATAACGAACTGGCTAACCAAAGAAATAAAGTAATTGCTAAATATATTAACCAAAATGCTAGTGAATTAACAAATACTCAAAAAGAAAATATAAAAATAACTGAAAAACAGAAACAAGAAAGAATTGTTTTAATTAGTTTATTGGTAGTGAGTTTGGTAAGTATTGGGTGATTACTAGGCAAGATAAAGAAAAATAAAAAAACTTAAATTGACAATTTTCTGAACGAAAAAAAGAAATTGAAACATAATTATTGAGGTTGCAAAAAGTTGAAAACATTTAAATAGTCCTGGGTAGTTAATTGTTGAGGGCGAATGTTTTTTTCATAATTTAACTGTTGAAATACTTCTCTGATTTTTTTTTCCTGATAAGAAGCAATTAATAAATTATTTCAAAGAGTTTTGCGTCGGTGCCGAAAGCAATTTTTCAAAAAAGCCCAAAACTGGACTCGTTTTTCTTTTTCTAATTCAATTTCCTTCTTTATTTCTAGGCGAATTAAAGCACCGTTGACACTTGGTTGCGGAAAAAAGCATTGTTTAGGGACAGAAAAAATAATTTCCGCTTTGGCAATTAAGGAAATATAAACCGATAATGAAGAGTATTCTTTTTTGTATCTTTGGGGAGTGGCTACCCATCTTTGGGCCACTTCTTTTTGTATCAAAAAAACCAAGTTTTCAAATAATTCAGTATTTTCTAATAAGTTAAAAATCAAAGAATTAGCAATTGAATAAGGCAAGTTTCCTACTATTAAGAAAGTTAAAGATTGATTGTATTTTTGCCGAAGTTCTAGCCAATTAATTTTTAGAGCGTCTTGGTGGAGAAAAACAACCTTATTTTTTTGCTCTTTATTTCATTTGCTCTGTAACCAAAAATGTAATTGAGTGTCTTTTTCATAACTGATTACTTGATAACAGTTGCTCTTAGCCAAAAACTCTGTTAAGTGTCCATAACCACTACCAATTTCTATAATTATTGTTTTTTCATCAATGGGACAACTGTTTACAACCTTTTGGAGAAGATTCTTGTCCAGTAAAAAATTCTGTCCTCATTTTTTCTTTGGTAAAAAAGGAAATTTCATTTTTTTGTGTAATATCTAGCCTCTCCGGTTAAGTTTCTTGAAAACGAACCTAATTATTTTAAAGTTGTGCTTCTTAACTCTTAATTGGTTAATCTTTTCCACAAATTCTTCTTGGTTGGTAAGATTTTTTTTCATTATTTAAAAATTTTATCAACAACATTACAAAATTATTTTTTTCTGGAACAAAATCACTAAAATTCGCCACGTTTCTTTCAAGCACTCTCGTGAACGTGTGTTTATTCTATTTAACCCATATCCTACAAAAAATAATTCTTCTTGGTAATTTTAGAGGTAAAGCCCTTTTCAAATCCTTGGAAAAAAAATTAGAGAATAAGGAAATTGTAATAAAAATTCTTAATCCAAAAATGAGCCAAAAAAATCATAACCAAAAACTAAAATCTAGTTTAAAACTCCTGATTGGTTTTGGTAATCCAGGTAGAGAATATCAAAAAACTCGGCATAATTTAGGTTTTCAAGTAATTGATTATTTAGCCAAACAGTTAAATCTCTCCTGACAAAAAGAAAAATTTAAAGGATTATACACCACTGGCGTTTATCATCAGCAAAAAATTATTCTTTTAAAGCCTTTAACTTATATGAATAACTCCGGAGAATGTGTTCGAGATTTTGTAAATTACTGAAAAATACCATTAGAAAACATTCTCGTTATTTATGATGACTTGTCTCTTCCCTTAGGAAGTTTTCGTTACCGACAACAAGGTTCCAGCGGAGGACACAATGGAGTAAAAAATATTATTGAATGTTTGGGCACCCAAAAATTTCCCCGATTGAAGGTTGGTATTGGTTCTAATGAAAAGATACTTTGAAAAGATTGAGTTTTACAAAAATTTAGTGAAGCAGAAATTAAAGAAATTAAAAAAATACTTCTTGAACTAACTGATTGGTTGTTAGGATGAATTGGATATTAATAGTAACCTAGTTGCTTGCCATAATTAACTTACATATATATTTTTAACCAAATTTAAAACCAACAACTAAATAAAGATATTTTTTTAGTAAAAATTTTTCCCCTCCTTCGAGCGCGCACATTCATTATTTAGAAAAAAACCAGTAAATTTATAAATTTGGTTCACCAAATTATTATAAAAAAAATTTTGGGTGTAAAATATATATATGCCTATTTCCAAACTTTATTATAAATAATAACCTTGCTAAACTCCTTTAAATTCAGGGTTGTTATTTTTTTTGGTTTTTGTCTATATATAATATTTTAGCATTTTCTTAGTTTTTTATATACCACTAATATATCACTTTCATATGCTTTCGTGTGTTAGTGATATATTAAAATAATCCTTAACTTGCTAGTCTATTTAGTAGGCTAAAACCCTTATTATGAATAACTTTTGAACCCAACTTGAAAACCAACAACTAGCCAACAAAGAAGCAACTGAGAAATATTTACTGACTAAACTTGGCTCTCCCAAAACCGAAATCCAAACCAACCTTTACGGAGAAATCTTAAAGAAAATAGTCTCTTACTACTTCACCTCTGAAGAACCCCAAAACTACACCACCTACTCCCTCTTTGGCTCCATCACTGAAATCTCAGAAAAGAAATATAAAGAAGGCAAAAACAAAGGTCAAACTTATTATGTCCTCAAACTCGGAGGAGGAAACACTAAAGAAACTCTCCAAGCCCGAAAAGAAAACCTCACCCAAGAGAAATGAAACCAAATCACTAAATTAGCCATCTTAGGCCAGAATTTAGTTTTCAAGTATCGAAAATGAATCACCAACAAACAAGTTTTAGACTTCTATCCCCAAGGCAAAAAGTAAGCATTATGAACTATCCAAGAAAAAATAATTTACTACGTAAATTATCCATAAAAGAACCTCGACGAAAGCACAACGGGCAGGAGATGTTGGCTGGATGGTTGACTGTGAAGGAGCAGAGATTTATAATCTCGCTCACTCGGTCAATACCTGCCAAATATCCCTTCCCCGTTGGCTTTCCTTGCCCTTGTATACACACGAAAAATTTTTTAAACTATGACAACTAAACTAATCAATTGAAAATCCATTTATAAACTCTCCCCACTTTTTCACATTTACTTCACAGCCAGGAAAAGAGGAAAGTCCGACACCAAAGGCTGGTCATTCCTGGAAGCCATAACCAAAGATACTAATTTTCGTTTTGCTTGAATTCGGAGAAGGTGGCATGATAGTTTACTTTCTACCAAACCTTTTTTTGAAGACCTAGTAGCTAAGTTCTGTGAAGAAACAGGACTTAACCGAAACCATTTTGAGATTAAAGAAAGAGGTCTCTTTTACCAAGGAGCCAAAAGAATTGATTTTTATGACCTTTTTTCTTATCAGAGAGCCCGAGGAGCCATTGCCCGGACTGTCTACCAAGAAATCGTCTTTGAAGAGGCTATCCCTATTGACCAAGAATTCCTCTATGTCGGAGGGAGAACGGAACAGTGAATGTTTAAAGACCTCATTGACAGCCTAAAAGGTCGGAAGGGTAAAGATGGCAAGAAGTTGCCTCTCACCACCAAAATCACCTTTCTGGCCAATCCTTATTTATTCTCAGCTTGGTTTTTGGATGTTTTTAAGAATATTCATAAACTCCGGAAGTTGGCAGAAGAAAAGAAAGCCAAAAATGATAGCTCGGGTGTTCTGGAAGTGGCCAAAGATGATGAAGCAGGAGTAGAGTGATTGTTATATCTCAACTTAATTGAAGGTGAATATGATGCCCACTCCCGAGCCTTAGAAGAGAAAATCAACCCTAGCACAGTTAATTGAGATGATTTCATGATTGATGAACCCAAGAAATACCAAATACTCTATGCTATACAAGACTTCTTTTTCTGTGAACTGGGAGACAGAAAGGTTCATAAGAAATATGCTTTGCTGCATTTCACTAAAAACACTAAGCAGACTGACAGCCAGTTAGTTAACTTTTGCTTTGATTGAGAGGAAGTTGCCAAAAGTAAGTTAAAGAATTGTAGGTTGAGGAAAAAAGAAGAGATTGTTAGGAAGTGAGTGAAAATGCTTAAAGAAGGAATGTTGAGGTTTCGAGATTATCGGGGAAGGGATTGATTTTTAGAACAGATAAAAGGAGTTCAAGGGAAGGTGAATAAAACCTAAAGGGATTTGTTATTTTTTAGATGAGCCTGGAGTGCCGTAAGTTGGTTGGATGATTTGAGCTGTTTGTTCTTTGTCTTCAAAATGTTCGTCTAAGTCAATTACTTGATGGTCTTTCTTAATCTTTTCTTGCCCGTTTTCTAAATCTTTTTCACTAACATCAATACCTGCTGTTTCTTTATTAAAGTAGCCCAGTTTTTCTAATTCTTCTAATGCTTTCGACAAATTTTCTCTTGCCCGTTTTGTATCCTCGTCATTTCAGTCTATTTCATTAAATACAAGACCAACAGCTGTATCTATTCCTTTTTCTTCATCTTTTCTAAAAATGTTTTTTATAAGTCTCTTTATTTCCTCCTTAGCTAATTCTGTTTCTTTATCAAGAATTTCTTCTATTGACTTGTCGAACGAACCAATCTTTTTCTTTAATAAAATTTGTATAGTTTTGTATAGAGACACCTCTTTTATGTTTTTTGCAATAATCATTGAATAAGAATAAACCACTTTTGACTCTAAACTTCTTTTTTTTATTTGTTTATTAATTTTCTCCTCAGAAATTCCTTGTAGATAGTCACTCACTGCTTCTTTAAAAATTAATATTGAATATTGCATTTTTTCTACGTCACCAAACATTTCTGTAACTCTTTTCAGACCTTCTCATAATAAACTATTGGCTTGTTTAGTCTTCAAAAAAATCAATCTCAAACTGTTCCCTTTTAGCAAATCTAATCTTGCAAAAACGTAATCTTTGTTTTCTAAAAAATTATTTAATGTGGTTTTTAAAATCCTAAGTTCTTCGGTTAATTCTTTTGAAAAAGAAAAGTGAGTAATAGGCTTAAGAGAATCTGCTGCTTCTTGGTAATTATTAAAAATATTTTCGACGTCTTCGGAAAGTTTATTAAATAACTTTGCTCTTCCATCAATTCCAAATATTTTATCTTTGGAAAATGAAAGAATAATATCTATCCCAGCACTAATAGTCGTAATTATTCCTCCCGTTTGAGCATCTAACTTTTTAGATAATAATAGACTACCGCTTATTAAAGAAGTAAATCGATTTAGGTATTGCAAAGTCGTATAGCATGCTTCAAAAGGAAATGTTTTTATCAAGTAAATAAGTTTTTTTTCTCCTCCTCATTTTTCAATAGCAAGTTGCATGATATTATAAGAATTATGTAGCTTTTCTACAGGAAAACTTTGAACTTCCCTAATTTTATAATTCTGGAACTGTTTTTTTAAATATTTATCTTTATCAGGAAGTTTACTAATGTTTTCAGGAGTTTCTTGTTCCATGTCTCTTAATTGTTGAGCATGACTTGATTGGATTGGTTCCAAACCAATATCTATTCATTCCTTAGTTTGCTTTTTATTGAATCCCCTTAATTTTCATTCAATTCCCCATTGATCCTCAAAATCTTTATGAATGTCCTTTCAATTTTCCATGTTATTCTTGATCTCCTTTCTTTTTAGTTAGGAAATAAATCACTAATCCAATTAATCCTAATCCTGCTATTCCTCCTAAAATTCATGGGAGATAATTCTTTGGCTTCTCTCTCTCTCTCTCTCTCTGTATTTGTGGGGTTAGTGAGTGATTTATTATTTTTTAAGTTTTCTTGTTCGTGGGAAGATAAATTATCATATTGTTTTTGACAGTTGGCTGAGCAAGTGTCATTAAATTTGCTTTCAAAATATCAGTTGTCGCAGGTGGGGCAAATTTCCCCTCTTTGATAGATGCCAACTCATCATAAACCAGCTCCATTATCACCATAATTGTTTAACTGAATTTTTGCTTCATCTTGTCTAACTTTTTCTGTTCAGTTATTTTTGTCTTTTTCTCAACAATCTAAACATAATACCAATTTTCGTTCTTTTCTTTCTTGCCGAGTGTATTTATCACCAATGGTAATATTGATATTTTGCTGCCAAACTTCCTTTTGACATTGATTACAAGTAAAATCTTTTTTATGTTCAGAACAATAACCTTTTCCAGACAAAGCATCGTTTTCACAACGACGAGTAATTTCTCCTTTTTTATCTAATTTTGGAGGGTCAATAAAAATTCGACATCTTTTTTCGTGAGCTTGCTTTCTTTTAGTCTTTTCTTTGCTTCTTTTTTCTTTCTGTTTGTTATAACATTCTTCACAAACTATTCTATCATCAAAACCTACTTCATTAGGAGCAAATAATTCTTCATCATTACAACTTCATATTTTTGTTTCTTCATTTTTTACTATTTTGTGGCAATTAGAACATTCTTCGTGGTTTTTGATTCATTTTTCATGACAACTAATACACAATTTCTTGCTTTCTACTTCATAATAGATGCCTCCTTCTTCCTTTAAGTTAGTTCCACAATCATCACATTTTAAATCTTTTGACATATTATTATTTTTATCAATAAATCACAAATTAATCAAAACAAGAAGAATATAAACCTTTACTAATTATTCAAGCTGGAAGTATTTCATCTATTTCGGGAAAATAAATATATCTACCTTTATTGTGTAGTTCAGGATTTTTTAATTGCTCGGGCTTCACATTCTCTCCCAATATTCTTTTTTTAGTAAGCAAATCGACCAGAATGCTTATTTCTCTGCCATCATCTAACTGGGTGATCAATTTTCTTCTGCTTATTCGACAATTAATTATTTTTGCCTCTTGTTTTTCTTTGGAGAAAGTAGGTTTTAATCTTTCTTGCTCGATTTCTCTTAATCTTGCCATAGTATATTAATTTTTTATATCTGCTTTTTTTAATTCACTTTCTATTTTGTTCATAATGTCAGTTAAGTTTTGCTGAACAAATTTTATTATTTTCTTGTCATCTTTGATTTTTCCTCACTTTACTTCTACTTGGCAACTTGGTAAATATACTCTCGCTTCTCCTTCTTGTCCCTTGAAATGAATGTGAAGTAAATTAAGAGGCTTGTTTTCTGGTGGAACAAATTCGTGGGGGTAAAAATAAATCCAATAACCCTCCCACCTTCTTCTTTGGTCATCAAAAAGCTGCCCCATTGCCATTATCATTCTTCCATAGGGTTCTGTTGGTAGAAATCCTAGACAAATAGGAGATAAGTCAAGAGAATTTTGATTTAAAGAATTATTATCACATCTCAGACACTTTTCATTTTCCATTATCCCAGCACACTTATAACAAAACATAATTATTTTAGTTTTTGGTTAACTTCTCATAAATAACATTCACGGGTTCTGGTTCCTAATTTTCCCTTTTGATTTTCTGGCAAGTTTTCTAACAAATTTTTTAATTCCAACAATTCTTCTCGGGAAAGATTAGGCTTGATTTGGTTTTTTTCGGCTAAATAATCCTTTAAGTTTCTCATATCAATTTTTTACAATTCTTCCTCCTCTTCCTGCTCATCTTCATTTTCTTCCTCTTTTTCGGTTTCTTCTTCATTTTCTTCCTCTTTCTCCTGTTCTTTTTCTCGTTCTCTTTTCTTTTCAGTTTCCTGCTCTTGTTCAGTTTCCCGTTCATCTTCTTTTTCTGTTTCCTGTTCGGTTTCCTGTTCCTGTTCTCGTTCCGTTTCTCTTTCTTGCTCTCTTTCTTTACTTTTTTCCCCAATTCCTTGTTCGGCTTGTTCTTGCTCAATTTCATTTAAGTTTAATTCTTCTTCTATTTCTGTTTCATTTTCAAATTCTTTTTCTTGTAGTTCTTCATCATCTAACTCTTGGCTAGTAGTCTTTTTAGCTTCTTTGATGGTAGTTTTCTTGACAATCCTTTCTTCCTGTTTAGTTCCTTCTTCTAACCATAATTCAAATTTAGCATTACCTGAACCACTAATTGTCAAACGAGCCCGAGTAGCCCAATTAGTTTGAGTTTCAGGATCTCGTTCACAATAACTCGATAATTTATATTCATATTCAGCATTACCATCTAATTCAATGGTTTCGTTAATTGTCACTCCATTTTTAAATTTTCAAGTCCCTTCTGACTGACCACATTCAGGATTATTACAGGGACATCTTCAACTAAAATCTTTTTCTGTGAAGGAGAAGATTACTTCATTTTGCCTAGGTAAATCTTTTCGGTAGTAAGTAAATCAGGTTGGACTCTCCACTTCTTTATAAAATGCCCGTATTTTGGTTTCATAGATGGTGAAAGAAATTCAACCATTATCAAGCATAAATCCTTGACTGCCGAAGTTACCTTGGAATTGTCGGGCTTCGGATATTTCGTTTCAATATTCCCCGTTTTGGTATGCTAGAGTATTTAGGAGATAGTGGTATCTGAATTTAAGCATGGTGACCTCCTACTCTTCTATTTATCTCGGTCAATAATTCTGCTGTGGAATAAGTTTTTAAAGATTGATTTTGGCTTGATTTTTCTTGGAATAATTTGCTATAATCTTGATAGAGAGTGCTATGGTCATTATGAATATAATTCATTGTCATATCCGTGCTGCTGTGTCCTAATTGCTTCTGGATAGTTTCCAATCTCCCTCCTTGCTTATATAAATTAGTAGCCAAGGAACGACGGAAAGTATGAGGAGTAATTCACTTGTTAACTCCTGCTAATTTTAACCTTTGTTTTATTATTTCTCGGACGTGGTCAGTAGTGATTTTTAATCCTTTTCAACGGGTAAATAGATATCCTGTGAGTTGAGGTTGGAAATACTGTACTAAAAAATCAGGAATGAAAACAAATCTATCTTTATTGCCTTTCCCATGAACTCGTAAAGAATTATTTTGTCAATCTCTATGCTTAATATTCACTAACTCGGAAACTCTTAGTCCTGAATAAAAGAGAAAATCTAAAATCAAATTATTTCTTTGGTGAATGGCTTCACTCTTCTCAAATCTAACACTTTTCAATAATTCTAATTCTTTCTCATTAATTGTGGTGTAAAATTTCTTAACTTTGTCAGGAATAAGATCGTATATTCTTTCTCATTCAATATCCTTAATCTTTTGGAATTTAGCATAAGAAAGCAAAGCCACAGTATATAATTGACAAGTAGCAGGTTCTAATCTTTTAACTAATCCTTTTATAAAAACTACCAAACTTTCAGTAGTTAAAGTCAGTTCTTGACCATACTTTTTAATTATTTTCTCATAGGTAATTATGCTAGTAGTGGAATAGTTATTTTCTTGTAATCAATTGAGGTAATTTGTTTTCATACTATTTCTTTACCTCCCCTGTTTTTTCAATAAATTCCTTACAATTTTGGCAGATATAGCCTTTGTCTAGTTTCACTAAACCTAATTTAATAATGTGTTGGTATTCAGCAACTTTTTGACAACCTGGTTTGCTGTATTGGCAAAGTTTAGTTTTCATGGTCTGCCTCCTTCATTTTTTCTCAGTTGATGAGATAATAAGTTCCCATGAAATTCTTACAGTGGAAAAGATACTCTTTACCGAGGAATTGGTTTGCTTGGAGAGCTTTTCAGACGGCTGAATTACAGCTATCACTAAAAGCATTAATTTTTTGGATTTTTTCTTGGTCGGAGATAATTACTGCGAGAGAGTAATAAATAGTTTTGTCTTGCTTTTTTTTGGCTTTTTTATCAGTGATTTTACCTATTAATTGGTAGATATATTGCTGTCTTTTAGTCATTAGGTTTGGCTCCCTTCACAAACTTCACATTTCTCTTTCAGGGTGAATATTCTTTCAAGTTTCATTTCTTTTTGGCAAATAGAGCAGTTTTTATTTGCTATTCAAAAGAGTATGCCAAGCAAGAAAAGAAGGTTAATACCGGTGAGGATTAGAATTAACATGCCGACCTCCTTTTTTGTTCGTTTTTTCGGATTTGTTTAGTGAGCTTTTTGATTAGTTTCTTGTGATGCTTAGGGTTGAAAGATTTCATTAGACTAGTTATTGGTTGAGGAGTAGGCTTAATTATTGGTTTTGGTTTAAATCAGTTGGTTAGTTTAGTTCAGAGATTATTCATGCTGGACCTCCTTGGCTTTTCAGTGGCAATTCTTACAAGTTAAAGTTTCGGGCATCCAATCTTTATCAGATAAGCAAATATAACATTGTCTATTTTTCGCACTTAATTCAAGGGTTCTTTCTTGCCATAGTTCAATAATCTTATCCTTTTCTGTTAGTGCTTCATTCATTATCTTTATTGACTGGTTGGTTAAGTTATCTAATAATTCGTTGGTTTTCTTATCTATTGCCATTATTGGTTGGTCTCCTTATTTTCTTTAATCTCCTTTTGTCTTTTAATGGCTTCATACTTTCAAAAATGGTCGGCTGGTATGTTTTCCTTTCTTGCTTTTTGGCTTCATTCTAACATTAACCCCGCACACTTTTTACAAGTCATCGTTTCGTAAACTTCCATATTGTCTTCCACACAATTTAAGCACTTTTTATTATTTACTGCTAATTGTTGGGCTTTCCATCGTCAATAACTAACAATTGTCTCTTCATTTGCCAAGGCTTTTCTTTCTTTATCTTGGACTTGAATAGCTTTTATTTTCCTTTCGGTATCCTCTAACTCTGAAGCAATTTTTTCCAAGAAAGTAGTTGGGCCATCTCAGACTAATTTTTGCTTATAGTATTCATTCGAGTAATAAAAAGCTTTTAAGTCTAAATAGGCTTGGAGTAAAGAAGGATATTTTTGGTATCTTTCTAATTCTCTAAGTTGCTCTTGCTTTTTAGTTAAGAATTCGGTAGTTTGGGTTCAACTCTTCCGCTGTTCTCAAGCTATGGAAAGGAGGAGTTGGTTTTGTTTTTGGAGGGATTTGGTGGTTATTTCAGGAGAACCAGTAATTATTTTAAAATCTGAACAGGTGAAACTAGGTCGGGTGCTGTTGCTGTTGGCTCAATTTCCTTTTAATTCTACTTGGCTTCCTTTGGTGATGGTGGGTTTGGATTTAAAGACTACGGGGATTTCTTGGTGTTGATTTTCTATGCTGAAAAAGCCGTAATAGAAAGGTTCGGTTTTGGTGTTTTTGGTTTCTATACGGGAGGTGAGGATACCTTGAATTTGAGTATTATTCACGGATTGCCTCCTTATTTATTGCTTGGTTAAGCATGTTTTTAAGTGCTTATTAATAATTCCTTTGATTTTGAATATGATGTCTCAATCCTGCTTTTGTTTTCAATGCCTATAATCTTCTTGGATTTGTTGGCTGTGAGCTGAACAATAATAAAATCCTGCTGTTACTATTTGGTTGGGACAAATTAAGCATTTTTCATTTAGCCGTTGAGGTTCGTGGTCGGCCAACACCCCGTTGTTTTTGATAATTTGTTCTTTCATATCTATTTCACATATAGACAAAAGGGATGGTAAAAGAACTAAAATTCAAGCAAAGTGGAATTTACTGGTAATCTTTTTCGCAGTTTATTAAGGAATAAGAAAAAGTAAAAATTTTGTGTTTATTTTTTATATGAGGAAAGTATTCTGCTAATTTGTGAGTGAAGGATTTGAGTACCAATCGTGGCTCAGTTAAGCAACTTGTCAACGGAATTTAATGGCTAACTAAACAGCAAGGGTCAAATGGCTAAGCAATTAAATGTTGAGAAAAAAACAAATGACAATATTATTTAGAAAGAATTTATTAATTTCCTTGTTTTTTTCAGTGTTTTCAAAAAAACTCTTTATTCTTCCTGGTTTAGTAGTCTTTTTTTCGCTTCTTCTTTTTTGATAACTAAAAATGCTTTGTTTTTGGAATAGAGGCGACTGCTTTTAATAATTACTTTATCGCCAACTTTTAGAGCAAAATTTTCATTGTGAACTTGTAACCGTTTTTCTTTTTTGATAACCTTTTTGTATTTAGGATGGCTTTTGTGAGAAATTAATTCTACTTTCACAGTCTTTAAATCCTTTTTACTAACTACTGTTCCGGAAAATATTTTGTTCATATATAAATTATTTTTTCTTTTTTTCAGTGTTCAAAGAAAGGTTAAAGTATTTAATCAAATAATCTCCTACTCCCCCTTCATAATTTTTTTTTTCAGTGATATCTCGCCCTAAAGTTTTTAAGTAAGTTTCGGCATTTGCCATGGCTACTCCTCAACCTCCACGATCTGTTGTGTCCCTAATCATTTCAATATCATTTTCACTATCGCCAAAAGCAATAATATCTTCCATAGGAATACCATAATGGTGAGACAGGGTATTGACCGCTATGCCTTTATTTGCTCCTGCTGAACGAATGCGAATTACTATTCTTTTAGGATCAGGAACAAGAGTAGGAGATTTGGAATTTTTTGGGTCTTTTTTTAATTTATTAACCACATCAAAAAAAACCGAAACATGGTATTTTTTGCGTAAAGTAGCAATGATCTCATTAAGTTTTTTTTCTTCATTTTCAAATTCCAAGATTAATTGTAAAGCGTTTTTTTTTTCTAAACTTTTTAGGATATCGTTAGTGTGAGTAAATTTATTCATGTTGAACCAAACTTCATGTCAATAAATATCTTTATCTTCAGTGCAAATTATTTCTCGGTCAACATTGTCTACCAAAGAATTTAGTAAATTTTCTTTAACTACTTTTTCTTGCATAATCCCTCTAACTATGCCGTTTGAGATATGGTTAATATTGATAATTTCTGTCCCTTTTTTCAATTTTTCTTTTTTTGGATTATTAATATAAGCCCCATTGTAAGTTGCCATTAAGGTATTTAAGCCTAGTTTTTCGTAGTAAGGTAAAGCGGATAAATAATTACGACCAGTAACAATACAAACTTTATGACCTAATTGGTGTAAATAAGTGAAGACTTTGTGATTTAATTCATTAAAAGTGCGAAAATCTTTATCTAAAGTAGTACCGTCTAAATCGATTAAAATTAATTTTTTTTTAGTTATTTGGATATCTTTTTTTGTTGCTTTCTCTGCCATAATTATATTTTTATAGCCTTGGTGTGTTAAAAAAAGCAAACATAAATATTAGCGATACATTTTTTGGTGTTAGTTATTTGTAATATTTGTGGTTCCTTGATGATTTCTTTTGGTCACACTTATAATGATTAAATTTGTTGATTTTAGAAAATCCTTTATCACTTCAAGTTTTCGTTATTTACTTCAGTAAACCCTTTAAAGGAGTCTTTGTTTTTTTCAGTTAGCCATATTATTTTTTTTTCTTGTTTTTTGGCAATCTTGACAAATAAATCGTGGCTCTTTTCAGGGCGTTCACATATATTTCATTACTCTCTTAAATTTGTTATCTAGTTTTTTGTCGCAAACTTTACACTTGCTTTTCATTATGTTTTTATAATCAGAACTTTTTTCTACTAGCTCACTTATCTATAGCCAAATAGATATGAAAGAAACAAAAGTAAACCAAAATACAACTGAAAAGAGCAGTGTTGGTGGCTCCAAGTTAGACCAACAAATAATCACAGGAACCCTAACCTCCCGTATAGAAACCAGGGAAACCAAAACCGAACCTTTCTATTACGGCTTTTTCAAGTTTCCTAATCAAGAACAAGAAACCCCTGTCATTTGAAAAAAACAAGCAAAACCAGATATCAAGAAGGGAAGCCAAGTCCAACTAAAAGGCAACTGAGCCAAAAGCAACAACTCTCGACCCAGTTTCACCTGTCAAGTATATCAAATCCTCAAAGACCCACCAGAATTAACCATCCAATCTCTCCGTAAACAAATTCAACCCCTCCTCTCTTTTACCTTAGAGCAAAAACAAGAATGGCAACAAAAAACAGACTTCCTTTTTAGTAAAAATAGAGCCTTAGAGAAATTAGAAAAAATAAGTAAACTTGGCAACCAATACCTCCAAGCCTATTTACTAACCAAAAATGCTCGGTATTCCAACTATCAGCAAGAGTTATTAAAACACACGAACTTTACTTCAGAAACCTATTTAGAAAGAATGGCCTCTGAATTAGAAGACACAGAGAGAAGAATTAAAGCAATCCAAGCCCAAGACAAGGCTAACCAAAGAATAAGAGAACTCGAACAAAAAATATCTGACCTAGAAAAACAAAACCAAGACTTAGATTATTTGCTAACCAGTGGCAAAAACAGTGAAATTATTAAGAAACTACAAACTAAAATCCAAGAACTGAATAAAAAAACTGATGAAATTGAAAAGGAGGTCAACCAATAATGGGAGCCTCCACCAACTACCGAGACATAAATATCCATAACTACCTAAGGGAATTAGATTGTTCCCAATGTAGTCAACCCTTCACAGAACAAGACCTCAAAGAAGACAACTTTTCCCTCTGATGGGACACCTCCAATGACATAGAATTCAAACCCCTCGGGAGAAACTGACACTGACTAGGAGTAATTGTTAAAGATATCACTCACAAATTAATCACCAGTGAAACAATTGATGATTATTATAATTGTCCTGATTTAGTTGAAGGGGAAGACATTGAAGAACTCAAAGAAATGCCCGAAACTAAGGAGGTAATCCATGAATAATCTTTGAATCAAAATCAAATCCTGATTTAAACCAAAACCAATAATTAAGCCTACTCCTCAACCAATAACTAGTCTAGTGAAGTCTTTCAACCCTAAGCATCACAAGAAACTAATCAAAAAGCTCACTAAACAAATCCGAAAAAACGAACAAAAAAGGAGGTCGGCATGTTAATTCTAATCCTCACCGGTATTAACCTTCTTTTCTTGCTTGGCATACTCTTTTGAATAGCAAATAAAAACTGTTCCCATTGCCAAAAAGAAATGAAACCTAAGAGAGTATTCACCCTGAAAGATAAATGTCAGGAATGTGAAAGGAGGAAAGATGACTAAAACCTACCAATTCCTTGGCAAAATAATCAATTTTCAGCAAAAGAAAATTTACAGCAAAACCAAACCTGAATATTACGGCCAATCTTACTACAAACTAGAAATCTTGACTCCGGAGCAAAGAATCAAAGGCCTTTATGTTTTTGCTAATTTACTGAAAAACCAGCAAATTTGACCCGAAATAGAACAAGCTGAATGTCTGAATAAACAATACCTCTTTTTTTACCAAAGAGGTCGAATGAATGCTACTCTTTTAGTGGATTGGAAGGAATTAGAGCATGAAAACTAAACTTTGCCAATACCAAGCTCCTAATTGCCAAAAAACAGCCACTTTTCAGCATATTCTCAAATTAGGTTCAGTGAAAATAAGTAAGCAATGAGTTTGTGCCAGCTGTAAACAACACCTAGAAAAGGAGGTAAATAAATAGCATGAAAAACAATTTAACCTCGTATATCAAGTGATTACAAGACAAAAACTTATCTCCTAACACTCTTTATATCTACCAAAAAGTAGTGAATAAGTATTACGGAAACAAACCACTCACTACAGAAAATATTCTCACCTTTACCAAAAGACTAGTCCAAAAAAGAGAGCCAGCCACTTGTCAACTGTACCTAGCAGCTTTAAAGTCTTATGCCCAGTATCAAAAAAAGCAACCAGGAATTGATTGAACCAGAATCAAAAACTTTATCCCTAAAAAAGTCCGAAAGTTCTTCACCACTATCGACCAAGCAGAGTTAAGCCAATTAAAGCAAGTTAGATTTGAAGCAAAAGAAACTACTTATCAAAGAAACAACTTAATTCTGGATTTTCTTTTTTATAGTGGCTTACGGGCTTCGGAATTAGTAAATATCAGGCATCGTGATTGAGAAAACAATTCTTTGCGAGTTCATGGCAAAGGAAACAAGATTAGATATGTCTTTTTACCTGATTTTCTAGTGAAACATTTACAACCCCATTCACTAGGGTATTTATTCACCCGTTGAAAAGGATTAAAAATCATTGCCGACCAAGTGCGGGAAGTAATCAGAGAAAGAGCAAAATTAGCCAACTTAAAAAAGTGAGTTAGTCCTCATACTTTCCGGAGAAGTTTTGCCACTCTCCTAGATAGAAAAGGAGCTAGATTAACCACTATTCAAAAACTCTTGGGTCATTCTAATCTAGAAACCACAGCTCAGTATATCCACAATGACTATAATACTCTTTACCAGGATTATAGTAAACTGTGGCTAACCCCCGAAAGGAGACAATATGAAGTTTAAATACAATTATCTCCATAATACCTTAGCATACCAAAACGAGGAATATTGAAACGAAATCACCGAAGACCGACAATTCCAAGGCCACTTTGGCAGTCAAGGATTTATGCTAGAAAATGGCTGAATATCTTTTACCATCTATGAAACAAAAATACGGACATTTTATAAAGAAGTGGAGAGTCCAACCTGATTTACTTACTACCGAAAAGATTTATCCAGAGAATGCCCCATAATCTTTACCTTTACAGCCCAAGATGAAGTAGAGAAAATCAACGGCAAATGGAGGAGTAAACATGCTTAGCGTTCCAGTTAAAAACACCCTCTCCAAGTCCCGTATCACACGAGACTTACAGAGAGAAAATAAAACGGTGTCCGTAAACCGTCCCTATAAAAACAGTCTGCTCGGAGGTCAGAAAAAGTAGCATGGTAGGTCGTAAACCCCAACTCCAAAGACAAGCCCGAACTATCACTGTCAGAGGTGGTGACGAAGTCTATACCCGTCTATCCAAAAGGCAATATGAGACTAGAAGAGAACACTTTGATGATAACCCTCCATCTCACCTAGCAGGCTTTGATTATGATGATTGAGTAGGAATGGGCAGCCAAGGAGGAAGACCCCGAAAGTGAACCAGTGAAGCAGAAAGAAAAAAAACTGCCCGAGCCAAAGCAAAACTAGCCCGAGGTGAACCTCTCACTCACCAGGAAAGAGAACTCTTGGGCTTGGTTAAGAAAAGACCTGGTGCTTACCAAAGCACTCTGGGTCGAGCCATGACCTCCCAAGAAAGAAAAGCTAAATGGAAAGCTGCTCGAAAGAGTTAATTAATGGTCTTTTGCTGGCCAGACCTAAAAGAAACTAGTATCTTTGAAACCACTTAATCTGCCAATAATCTAGTTTAAGTAGACTGAGAACCAATGGAACTGAAAGCATCGACACTAGTGCTTGCCAATAGGTGATACCATGAATAAGGTGAAAACATTGGACCCATCAAAGTCCTCACTTTTTTATTTTAGTGATTAAGTTTACCTAGAGAAAGAACAGTCTTTTTCTTATTAATCTTTTTACAAACTCTACAGGGAAAGAACAAGCTTGAATTTTGCCTAAAAATGCCCTTTTTTGCCTGTTTCCCTTTGTTAGTATTCCATTTAGTATTCAGCATTTTTATTTATAAAAATCTGTATTCTATTTGATGTTCTACTTTACGGAGTATCCCCCTTAACCTTACCAAATTAAAAATAAAGGTGATGGCTAATGGTAAAAGAAAAAAGTTAGTTAAATAAAAATGAAAGCACACGAAAGACACACGACCCTCGTGTGCTGCTGTAATTCTAAAAAGTTAATAAATTAAAGCTTAGCAAGAAGGCTAAAATCCTTATTATGAATAACTTTTGAACCCAACTTGAAAACCAACAACTAGCCAACAAAGAAGCAACTGAGAAATATTTACTGACTAAACTTGGCTCTCCCAAAACCGAAATCCAAACCAACCTTTACGGAGAAATCTTAAAGAAAATAGTCTCTTACTACTTCACCTCTGAAGAACCCCAAAACTACACCACCTACTCCCTCTTTGGCTCCATCACTGAAATCTCAGAAAAGAAATATAAAGAAGGCAAAAACAAAGGTCAAACTTATTATGTCCTCAAACTCGGAGGAGGAAACACTAAAGAAACTCTCCAAGCCCGAAAAGAAAACCTCACCCAAGAGAAATGAAACCAAATCACTAAATTAGCCATCTTAGGCCAGAATTTAGTTTTCAAGTATCGAAAATGAATCACCAACAAACAAGTTTTAGACTTCTATCCCCAAGGCAAAAAGTAAGCATTATGAACTATCCAAGAAAAAATAATTTACTTTGTAAATTAAAAAAAAATAAACCCACCCAAGGCACTAGCGGGACGGAGATGCTGACTGGCTGGTTGTCTGTGAGATATCACTTACCCAGCGGGGTAAGGATAAATCCTGACTTCAGCGTCAGCAAATCCTTCCCCCGCTGGCCTTGTTGGCCCTTATGTATACGGGAAAAATATTTAGGAGGTAAAGAAAATGAATAGAATATTAAGTATTGACCCCTCAGGGACAGGAACCACAGGAATTTATTTTAAGAATGGCAAACAAGAGAAGTTTAATCACTATCAAGGAAAAGAGTGGCAAAAACACTATGATTTTATTGTTTCTTTAGTCAAAACCTATCAGCCCACTGTTTTGCTTTACGAACACACGAATTTTATTAACACCAAAGGCAAGGACATGACCAGTTTATTAAAGTTGCTGGGAACCCTAGAAGTATTGCCGGTGGAGAAGGTGAAGAGTGTGCCAGTTAATCAGGTGAAAGCCTTAAAAACCAAACTACTTAGTGGAACCAAAACCATAGCAGGCTTAGAGTTTAAGAAAGGCCGAGGTAAAGGGTGAAGTTGAAAGAACCAGAGAATTAGTATCCATGAACTAGATGCTTGGTTAGTTTACTGATTAGGGAGGGAATATGAGTAAGTTAATTAACTGGAAAGGAATTTACAAACTCTCTCCACTCTTTCACATCTACTTTACAAGCCGTAAAAGAGGAAAGTCTGACACTAAGGGCTGGTTCTTTTTAGAGGAAATAATCAAACCTAACAACACTTCCCGTTTTGCTTGAATTCGTCGTCGTTGACATGACAGTCTCCTTTCCACCAAACCTTTTTTTGAAGACTTAGTAGCCAAGTTTTGTGAAGAGTATCCTAATCTCAACCGTAATCACTTCGAAATCAAAGAACGAGGACTATTCTACCAAGGAACTAAAAGAATAGATTTTTACGACCTCTTTTCTTACCAAAGAGCCCGAGGAGCCATTGCCCGAACTGTTTACCAAGAAATCGTCTTTGAAGAAGCTATTCCGATTGACCAAGAATTCCTCTATGTCGGGGGTCGAACTGAACAGTGAATGTTTAAGGACTTAATTGATAGTTTGAAGGGCAGGAAGGGCAAGGATGGCAAAGCCTTGCCACTTCAAACTAAAATCACTTTTCTGGCTAATCCTTATTTATTTAGTGCTTGGTTTTTAGATGTTTTTAAGAATTAACAGAAGTTTTTTTCCTTAAACCAAGCAAATCAAGCAGCATCAACCTGACTTACTTAGCTTTCACAAACCTATATAATAATTATTACTGACCTATCAGCAAAAACTTTTCAAAAAACTCTCAGCCAAAAATCACCTAAAAACTCACCACTTATTTTACTGACCTATCAAAAAAAAGCCTACGAGACCATATATCCCCCCGTCACCCACACGTCCCCCGTCGTCACCCACACGACGAGTTTTTCCCGTATTTCACCAGAAAAAACAGCCAATCACTAAAAAGGGACATATGAACGAAAACAACCAACCAATCACCCCCATCAAAAACAGTGAAGACCTCGAAAAATTAATCCTCGATTTAAAAACGGAAATCCAAACTAAAAACCAAGAAATAGAAACCTGAAAAAACGGAAAAATTAAAACCGAGCAATCTCTCTTTGAAAAAGAACGAGAGAATACTCGTCTCCAACAAGACATAGATGCTCTAAAAAGAGAAAACCATCGTCAACGAAGAATTGATTTAGACCAAAAAGAAACCAAAAATAAAAATGAGTTTCTCACTGAATTCACCAAATTACAGCAAGCCAAAATCCAAGGAGGTCTTAAATAATGGTGGACTTCAATCCCCTCTTGGAAAACCTTCAAGAACGAGTAGTCCAAGAAAAACCTTTGAAGTTAATCTATGCTGATAACACCTACTCCGTATTTAACAAAGGAACTACGGAATTCCACGGAGCCGAAGAGGAATTTATTGGAGACCAGCCCTTAGAAGGAGTAAAATGAAAGAAAACTCTTAAAAGTAGTGATGCTGAAAACTTGCCAGAAGTCTTCTCTTGTCGATTAAAAATCATTCACGACCACTTTTACTACACCATTTATAACAAAAAGGTCATGAAACGAGCCTTACAATCTCCGACTGAAATGGCAGCTCTGGTCGACCAATTAACGGACAGCATGACTACTAAGCCCAAGTTAGACTTGAATCGAGTTTTAACTAAAGTAATCTGCACCAAAGACAATTACAATAATGCTGCTTGGGAAACCGTCACTGCCGAGGAAGCCAAAATTGACAGCCTAGATAAAGCCATAGCCATTTTAAGGAAAATCAAAGCAGCAGCCAACGGGATGGTGGAACCTTCGGACAAGTATAATAGAGGATATCAAAAACCAAATAGCCACGACTGAAACAAAGTAGTTACTAATAGTGAAAGCCGAAAGAATTTAGTTTTAACTATTGACCCGGATTTCCTTGATGACTTAGAAATCTACTTTCTAGCTGATGTGGCTCGTGACTCTAACCTTAACCCCTACAAACTTTTCAAAGAAGTAATTGTAAAGAAACTCACCAATAATGCCTTGGCTACGCTCCATGACGAAAAAAGTGTAGTTTACCGGATAATTAATGAAGATGGAATTACTCACGAACAAGTCTTTGGTTCAGGCAACAGTAAATTTGGCTATCATATGACCGTGATTGGAGGCATGATACCTTTCACCAACAGTTGAGCCCTAGCCAGAGCATAGGAGGTATATGTATGTTAATATTGAGAGGAGAAATCAGCAAAAGTCGGGAACAAACCAAAAACCAACAAACCCAAACCGACTTAAATAAAATTCTTAAAAAATGAAAGTTCGGAGGTCAACCTTTTAAAAACACCGAGGACTTTCTCACCAAAATGGGTGGCTGAGTAGATAAACAAATTGATAAAGACAAAGAACTAAACGACTTTTTAAAACTTTTTGACCTAGAAAACCTCAACCAAATTAAAGGAATAGAATTGAAAGGAGAAGGAGAATAATATGAATTACCGAGAACAATTATTACGACAGCAACACAAAAATCACTTGGCTAGTCTAAACCAAAAATGACAACAGGAACGGAATATCTTACAAAACGATATCACCACTCTCCAAAATAGCACTGATGTAATCATTGTGGAGAATTTGGATAAAGAGAATAAGGAACTCAAAAAAACCATCCAAGCTCTCACCCTCTTAGCCCAAAACAGAAAAGAACAGTTAGAACAAGAAAAACAAGCCCTAATCACCCTAGCCCAAAAGAAAATCACCAACCAAAAGCAAGCCCAAGAACTCCTAAAAGAACTCCAAGAAAAGTGAACTAATGAAAAACAAGAATGAACCAACCAAGAAAAAGAACTCCAAGAGCAACTCACCCAAACCCAAGCTGAAAATAAACATCAATTCTCCCGTATCAAAGAAGAAATGAAAAAAGTTCAGAACTTGACTGAGCAAATTACCCACTACCAAAAACTTTTTGAAAAAGAACAGCAAGCCAACAACCAACACTGAAAAGATAAAGGAGAATTACAGCAACAGTTAGAGAAAGAGAAAGAAAGCCGTAATAAAGAAATAACCAACCTCAACCAACAACTCACTCAAAGTCAAGAAAGAGAAACTAACTTAAACCAAATCTCAGAACAAAAGGAAATCAGAATTACCCAACTCAACCAAGGATTAAAGAACTTAGAAAAAGAACTCAATCAAACCCACAACAAACTAGACCAAGCCCAAGAACAAAATCAACAAAAACAAACCCAAATTAATCAACTCAACCAAGATAAAGGGGAATTACAAACCAAGATTACAGAAAAAGATAAGACTATCACTAACCAAACCAAAACTATCCGAGAACAGTTAGAGAAAATCAATACCCAAGACACTAAATTAACCAAGCAAAAAACTCTCTTGGAAGAATTACTCACAGCCCGAGAAGCAAGATTACAGGAGGTAGAAAATGACTAAATACAAAACCGAAGAATTTAAGCAGTGGTTGGAAGAAAAGCCCGAAAGAAAAGAAAACTTGCCCTATTGACCTGCTTTCTTTGATTACCAAAAAGAGAATTTTATAAAAGAAGAAAATGAACAATCAGCAGCTCACACTATTCATTGACTTAGCAAATACTATGTGATATCTTTACAATGAATGCAAGAAGTAGACCAAAGAGAGAGAGAGAGAGAGAGAGAGAGAGAGAAA
>NZ_NWVA01000001.1:567740-629893 GCF_003546845.1 endosymbiont GvMRE of Glomus versiforme
CCCTACTCCAAAAAGAAATCAAATTAATTAAGGAGGCACTATATGAATAAACCCACCCAAAAAGACCTTTGAAAAGCCAATATGTTGGAGTTTCTCCATAATTGCCATATCGGAATTTCTCACTTAGAATGCTCCAATCCTAACTGTCCCTTAGTTCTCAACTGGGGAAATCTAGAAAGAAAAAACAGTAAAAAAGGCTACGGAGCCTTAGTAAAAGTAACTAAGGATAAATTCTTAACTGTCAGCATCCAATCTTATGAACTAAACGGCTTAGAAGAACCCATCAACTTAACCATCAAATACCGTGACGGCAAAGAAGCCTTAGTGAGAACCAAAGCCGAACAGGAAGAATTAACCAAAAACTTAACCCCCGAAGAAAAAAGCCAATTATCCTTCATTGACCCCTCCGAAGTAGTCTGCTTTTTCAATAATCCCACCCACCGACCCAACCTTGAAGGAGCCGAAGAAATCTACCTTGAAGACCTTTGGGATATTAAAGAGAAAATTAAGTGAGACCGAGATAAGTCTAAAAAGAAAGTCTTTCTCCATGTGGAAAATGACCCTTCCAAAGAAACTCAAGCCCAAGAAATAGATGCTGCTGAAAAGGATTATCTTTTCTATATTGCTGACCCTTCCACCACCAATGAAATCAAGAAAATGGAAATCTACTCCCCTACCAAAGGCACTGAAGAAAGAAAACAACTCCACGAGGATTATTTAAAAGACTTTTCAGAATTAAGGAGAGTATTCGGTATCCGTCATCTCACCTCCAAAAAAGAAGACCGACAAAACAATCCTGAAATAGAACTCAATGAAGCCCAATTCGTAGCTTTGGAGAGGGATAAGTGAAGAGAAAGAATGAAGAGTATTAAAGAAGCCAAAGACAAACAATTCTGTTCCGGAGAACACAAGCTAACTTACGGAGCCTGACAGGAAAGACAAGAAGCTGAAATAGAGCAAGTTAAGGAAATCCAAGAGAACCAAAAAGAACCTGACCCAGCCCAAGAACTAGAACAAAAACTAGCCCAGTTGGAAAAAGAAAAAGGAGGAGGTAAATAATGAATATCGGTTGTTGCCACATTGCCCTAGCTTTGGTGATAGCTCTCGTTTTTGTGGTGGCTATGCTTACTAATCGAACCCTCAAAGCCGAAGCCAGAGTAACCAAACTAGAAAAGAAAAACGGCAGGGAGCAACGGGAAATTAAAGAATTAAAATTAGAGATTGAGAAAATGAAAGGAGGCAAACATGAATAAAACCAAATTACAAGAAGAATTATTAAAGAATGTGAAACCAGGAATTAAACCCTCTGACCTTAAAAAACAGAAAAAGAACAGCCAAACCAACAACCAATTACTAACTCCCCCACCAACACCACCTTTGAAACCAGTAAAAACTAACAATTCACCCTCCCCTATTGTCCAATATCCAACCCCTCCCGACAGCCCCCTCTTAAAACCAACTCAACCTAGCAAACCAGCCAATAATGTGAAAGATTTACAGCAACAGGTTAGTTATTGGAGTAAAACAGCTCAAAATCACCTTTTAAATCTCTCCAAAACCTCTGCTGAGTTATTCAATGCTGAAGAAAGAATAAAAGAACTAGAATCAAAACCAAAGTCCCAAACCCTCAGCCAAGAAGCCGAAAAAGCTTTGGTGGAAGCAAATCAAAGAATAAGAGAATTAGAGGAGAAGTTAAGTAAAACCACAGCCAGCCAAGAAAAGCCAGTAAAACCCGTCCAAAAACCAGAACAAACCATCTTCACCTGCTCCGACTGTAATCAAACCAAATCTCACCAAGAATTAAGCCGACAATTTGCCAATCATTCTTTCTGTCGTTCCTGCTCTGTAAAAGCCAGAAAAGCAGCCGAAAAACAAATCCAAGAACAACCCATCCAATTCACCTGCCACACCTGCCAAAAAAACCACCACCAAGTCCCTACTAAAATGAAACTAGACCAAACCCTCCAAGAATACTTAATCTGCTCTACTTGTCGTCCCAATGTCAAAGAATTTAATGAAGCCGACTTAATCACTGACGAACTTTGGCAAAAATACCCATATTCCTCAGCTAGTGAAATCCTGGAAAAAGAATTTGACCTAAAAAGGAGGAGTGAATAATGACTGAACCAAGAACAGTCCCTAAACAATCCCTAGCAAGATTATTCCCCAATGGCTTTCCAGAATTCTGAGCCAAAACCGAAATGAAACCAAGACTAGAATCCGTAGTCTATGATTTAGTGCCTGCCACTCTCACAGCTGAAGAAACCCGAAAAACCCTCATGAGTGGTTATGGCATGAATGCTGTTTTTATTGCCAAGCATTATTTTCTGAAATACCAATATCGAACTTTCGAACCCTACGAGGATGACTTTATGGCCCAATTCACAGCTGAACTTACTTTTGTGATTGCTGAAATCAGAAGGACAGAATGATTATGGCAAGATGTTTTTAGGAACATTAAGCAATGACTAAAACCTTTGAAACTAACCACGGACACTCGAACTTCCCAAAACTACGATAAAACCCAAACCCAAGGGGGAAGAACTACCACCCAAGGAAATGAAAACCAAAATTGAAGTGATCAAAAACAGAGTAATCAAAAGAACACTCCTACTTTTAGTAACGTAGATTTATCCTCAGGAACTTACGGAGGATTTAGCCGACAACAACAACTATCCACTCAAACCCAAGAGCAAGGACAAGGTAATCGAAACTCTAACCGAAAAAACACTACTGATAAAATCAACCATGTCAATAAAGAACACCACCGAAGCAAAAAAGATGAGAATGTCTCCACAGTAAAGCAAGATGTTTACGAACTAAACAGCCTGAGCCGACTATTAAACAATTTTGCCTTAACTATCCTGGATTTTAGCAAGTATTACCCAAGATTTAACCGGCTTTTTATTAAAATGTTCGGGGTCTCCGTAGTTCCCGTAATCGACCCAGTCACAGGCAGGAGAAAATACATCACAGAAGCTCAATATGAAGAAGAAATGACCGAAGAAACCGGAACCACTAAACCTCCCGAAGGAAATGAGTGAGATGAAACTATTCCATACCTAGAAAGATTAAAGATTTATCACGGCAAGATTGAGAAAGAATTAAAGAAATTGCCCGATACCTCTAATCGGAAGCCCAGAATTAGCAAAAGATTAGAAGTTGCTACGGGAGCTGTGAAAGCTTATGAAAAACTACAAGAAGGATTAGAATTCCCCACGGTAGCTGAATTTTTAGCTCGTTGTCGAGGAGAAAGAGAAGGCTATACTAGAATAATCGGCTATGAGAACATTATTGATATGATTTGTGACTATCTAGAAAGTTGAGAGTTTTACAAAGAATACGGAGGAGACGAACCTGATAATCTAATGCTTTTCTTATTAGGGGAACCAGGACTAGGAAAAAGTTATATCAGCCAAGCCCTAGCCAAAGCATTAGGTCGGCAATTCCATGTTGCTCTAATGAACGGTAAACAACAAGCTTCAATTATCCACGGAACTGGAATTGATAATCCTGGAGCTGAACCAGGAGAAATTGTGAAGGCTATTTCCCGGAGAGAAGATGTTGCTTGTGTGATTTTATTTGACGAGTTAGAGAAAGCTGGAAAAGATGCTAAAAGAGCTTTGGGAAATCCGACTGATAGAACTTTGGCTAAAGTTTTTAAAGATGACTTTTTTGACTTCCCTACTCCGTGTGATAACATTATTTTCATTGGCACAGGAAACTATCCTGAAGACTTACCAGACTTTGCTGAAGATAGATTTAGAGTGATTTTTGTTGAACCATTGAATTATCAGCAAAGGATTGAAGTTTTGAAGAATATTTTAGCTTATAAGTTGAAGAGTTATGAGGGTGCTTTCCAAAAAATCTATGGGAAGGGTTGAGAAGAAATTTATCAGAAGTTCGACCACGAGGAATTATATAAGAAAGCTTTGACTTGAACCATGAGTATTAGAGGAGCCAAGGACAATATTTTAATGAGTTTGATTCCGACTTTGAAAGCTAAATTCTTAGTTCCTAAAAAAGAATTGCCTGAGGATATTGTTAATTATGATTGGAAGTTTGTGAGGAAGGAACAGATTGATAAGGGTGATGCGGATAGAGGAAGAAGGGCTTGTCCGTATAGTGTGAATAGGAATAATGAACATAGAGAAGGTTGTGTTTGTTTTGTGGCTAATATGGGGAAAGTGGAAGGCTGAAGGGAGAATATGGAGGAGTATCATGGTTAGTATTGAACAAACCAATCAAATTCAAGAGATAGATATAAATACCCGAAAGGAATTATGGGACAGTTTATTCTTATTTGTGGATTTTAGCAGAATGAAAGACCAATACCCAAATATGTGGAATAAAGAGTATAAATTATTACCCCTACCCAAACCTTACCAAGAAATTAAGACTAAATTCACTACTTATTGCCAAGAATTAAACGGGAAAGTGGAAGGATTAATTAATTCTTTCTCTCCCTACTTCCAAGAAAATATTTACCCTGTCTTAGAAAGCTCCAAAGGAGACAAAACTCTTTTATTCCGATGTAAAAGACTACTCAACAACAAAATCATTGGTGAAAGCAGCAGTCTTTTCTTAGATTTACTTATTTTTGAAAGAGAATATCTCGGCAAATCCGAAGCCAAGAAAGTTTGAGAAGGATTTAATAATGTAGAATTCTTTGAGAAGGAAAGATTACAAGAATTAATTGAGGCTGATATTGAAAAACTAAAAGAGGGAAGAACTAACCTTAATATCTCTTGGGTGTTTTACCGAAAATGACTTAACCTCATCGAACAAAAAGGCACCGATACAGCCCGAGGCATCTGATTAGCCTTAAAGAAATTTCTTAAAGATTGAGAAGCCGGAAAGTTAGGAACCAGTGAATGAAAAGAAAGCTTAAAGATAATGGAAGAGGCTCGGGATAAATTGTTTGATTTAGGCTCAGAAAGTATTAGTGATGGCTTACCTTTCTTACAGTTAGGATTTATTAAGAAAGATACTCATGAAGGCTTGGAAATAACTTGCCAAAATAGAAAAGGTTTCAATCTTAATAATCCTTATTTATTTTGTGTTTGGTTTCATCAGAAAAGTGTGAAAGTTTATGTTGTGGACGGATTTAATTATTTGAACCCGAGAAACCTTTATGTTAGTGTTTATTTGAGAGAAGATTGAGTTTGGAGAGATTTGCCGTGGATTGTTAATGCTATGGGTAGTTTAGTTAGTGGGAATCATCCTATTTATTGGGGGAGGAATTTAGAATAATATGGAACATTTTACAGTTTGTCCTCATTGCAGAAATAAACATTTACATTACACATTTTGTCAAGATTTAGGCACTAAAAATATTTTTGATATTCCTTGACCAGAAGATGGCAAGATTAGTTTTGCCCTTTTTAAAATCAAACAAGTAATAGATGATGGGATTGGTGGCAGAGATATTCCTGATACAGAAATTTTCATACCAGGATTTTATAAAGTTAAAAAAGTAGGTCAAGACTTTTGAACTGTTCTTACCGAAAAAGAATATCAAACTTTTATTGCTCCTAGTGATTATAATGCTGATGGGGATTTGTTTTATGTTAGAGAAAAGATGCTAAAAATTCCTATTCCTGAAGAAGTTTGAAAACCACATCCACATAATTTGGCACATTCAACATTTCAATTCTATTTTCTTAATAATTCTTTGTTTACGGCTAACTTAGCTCATTTGAGGGTTAACAATGAACACCAAATACAAGTTGACTGAAAAATAAGAGCCACACCATCAGGCACTTATGTCTTTTTCCGTAGTGGTCACATTTTCTTTAAATGGAAAATAGAAGTTAGACAAGGAATAGTTAATATGTCCTTGGTAAAAGTAATGATTGACGGAGCAACAAAATTTATGAGTGGTCTTCAAAAAGCAGCAGGGAGTTTCTTTGGTGTCGATACTAGTGGCACAGATGAAGCAAAGAAAGAAATAGCAGGCAATTTAGTTGGCAAAGATAGAGGTAAGGATTTCATGAAGCGAGAAAAAGATAACCGAAACCAAGAATTACAGACCCAAAGATTATTCCAAAGCACCAGTTATCTTACCAGTGAAGCCATGTTAGAACCTTCTGTTTTTTATGCCAACACAGTGAAATTTCCTTATAATTTGTTTGATTATTGGTTGAGGAATGAATAAAATCCTTTTACTTGCCGTGTATATTGTAGCAATAACCTTTTAAATAACCTCAAACATAATAATAACGAAAATCCTATCACCTACCCTTTAAATATTACTTTCGAAAAATTAGGAAATATTCTCAAACCAGGGTTTTATCAAGGTAAATTAACCCCGGACTATGACCCAGACGGAAGAATGGTCGAATGTTTTGCTCGTGGGGTCACATTTTATGAAGACAAGAAGAAACATTTTGTTAATCCTGATTTGGGAGTTAGGGGAATAATAAGCCAAGTTCAATATTCACGAACAGGAGGCAACTCCTATATCGGACAAGCAATTCCAGGCTCCGAAGAATACATTAATAACATCGATAGAACCAAAGGCACTAACTTCCACCAAAGAGCTCACTTTTTCATAACTTTCGAGGATGGTAGCAAAGACCATTGATTAGTTTTATTCCCTCAAAGTTTCCAAGATAGTGATTTACACGAAGGACACACTCATAGAGGATTTGACTTGAAATTCAACAAACCCGTGAAAGAATTCATAGATGTTTATTCCTGTATCGGCTGTGGAGCCAAAGATCAAGGTTATACTGCTCTCCATTCTGGCTATGATAATGGCAGCAGTGATAGCCTAGATAGAATACATACCGGTTTGCCTTATGAACCCTGATTTACTCAATTCACAGGAGCTACTAAACAAGATGGCAGGTGAATGTGTCCTAATGGGAAATGTTTAGGTGGTTCAGGAGATGTTTGAGAATTCACGGGGCAATATATCCGAGGCAAAGATAACAAATCCTTCACAGAAGCCTATGGGTTTATTCCCCAAGGTGGCACCATAAGGTGAACAACCAAAGGAGGAAGTTCTAGGATAGAATGACAAAAAATCCCTAACCATGATGATTTTGAGGCTTTGGATTGAAGCCCACCAGCAGGCTCTGGTGGAAAGACAGAAATTCCTCTATCTGACCCTGAAATAAATGTTCCCGAACCTGGAGAAGGAGATATCGTCCCTGATAATGACTTTCCCGAAGTTGACCCCTTTGACCCAAGTGGAGGTGAACCAGAAATACCACCAATCGAGCCTGATATTCCTCCGGACATTGACCCAGCTGACCCAGATGATTTTCCAGACATTGACCCACCACCAATCGAACCTGACCCACCAGAGATAGACCCGAATGAACCTGATCCAGGACAAGACCCAGACCCGACAGATATCGACCCTGGTGATGTTGACCCCGGAGGAGATGATGAGGATGGAGATTAATTTTTTGGCATGTCATAATTAAAACTATAATTATCATGAGTGAAGAAATAAAATGTAGTAAAGAAAAATTGTGTAAAGTTTGCCAAAAGGCACTAGAAAAAACTTTGGCTAAACATGAAGATTGAGAAGTAAATTGTAAAAAATATATCGAAAAAAATCAAATGTATACCCATCATGTGGGAGATAGTATAATTCAATATTCTATTACAGGAGGATATAGTTATATTGCTTGTCCTCATAACTGTGGAAAAATGAGTATCAAAAAAAATGATTTTGGAGACCAAACCGAAATAGAGCATGAGTGCCAAACAAAATCTACTCAATTCTCAAATAAAGCAAAAACTAGTTCTAAACAACCTCACTTAACAGGAGAGAGAGAGAGCAATCCAGCCAAGCCAAAGAATTATCTCCCGTGGATTTTAGGAGGAATAGGACTAGTAGTAGTGATAGCAGGCTTAGTGTGATATTTTACGAGAAAGGAAAATAAATAATGACTAATTGAGAAAATATTCATAAGGATTTTGGGTATTCATGATTAAATCTGCAAAAAAACTGAGAAGAACAAAACTTCACTTACCAACAAACTAAATCCTGAATAGAAGTAGGATTAAAACCTGATGAATATAAATTTGCCTCTTACTTAAAACAAAATAATTATCAGCCATCTACAGTTAATTTAGAAAAGGCAAGTAAAGAATACAATCAAAACTGATTAAATATAAACTATCCTAATAAACCAGAAGCTAAAGAAATTACAATAAATTCTTCAGAACAACTTCATGGTTTCCTAACTATCTCTGATTATCCTAATTTAGAATCTATAGATATTGAAAAACAAAAAAACCTAAACCAACTTTATCTAAGTAATTGTCCTAATTTAAGAGGATTATCTGCTAAATTTTCTAAACTAATAAATATAGATTTAACTGAATTACCTAATTTAGAAGAACTTAATCTTTCTGGCAATTCCCTAACTAATTTAGATTTAACTAATAATAAAAAACTGAGAGAATTGGATATTTCTTGAAATGACTTAACCAACTTAAATATTAATCACTTAAAAAAGTTAGAATGATTGAATATTGATGATAATAACCTTATTGAATTAAATATTAAAAATTTAATTAATTTGAAGTGATTTTTTTTCTCTAATAATAATTTTGCTGAACAAGATTTAAGTTGGTTAAGTCATTTGGTTAATTTAAAGAAATTGGAATTAGTAAATTGAAATCAAGAAAAAATTAACCAAGGAATTTATAATCATTTTTATGGTAGTTTAGAGCCTTTAAAAAATATGAATAAATTAGAAGAACTTAATATTAGTAATACTGATATTGATAGTGGTTTAGAACATTTACCAGATAGTTTAAAGTATTTTAAGTGTTCAGCAGATAAAAGACCAGAAGCAAAAGTAAAAGTTCTTGAGAAAGAATTAAAAGAATTTGGTGAAGATTTTCCTAATAATCTAAACCTTTTGAAAAAAAATAAACAAGTCGAAGAAAAAAGAATTTTAAACATTTCTCTAGAAAAATTATATACTACTCGACGTGACTTAGAAAAATTTCTTGATAGATGAAAGAATGGGCTATCAGATTTACAGTGAGTTGAAAGATTTGAGTATGCAATTAAAACCGTTCGATGAGCCAACTGAGGAGTTCTAGTAACTAGTGGAGTTCAATTAATCAGAGGTGATTCGAGTATGAGTGATTGAACAACTTTAATTTCTCCTTTTATAGAGGTAGTTATTTCTAATCTAGAAGCAGGATATGAAAGAAATAAATCAGATAAAATTGCATTTGATGAAGGTTCAGAAAGAATTTGAGATAATTGTGATGAACTAACAAAAATGCTCGAACCTATTGACACATCTTTAATAAGAGATGAATCAACCAGCAGGGTATTCGAAGATTTAAAAAAAAATATTTATGACTTTTGAAAAAGGTATGACTATGACGATAACAACAAAATTAATGATGAAGAATGAAAGAGAGCTAAAGAAGAATTTCCTCAAAACTTACGAAAAAACTGAAAGAATTGAAAAAAGGAATTAGAGGAAATTAAAGAAACTGCTGAAAGATTACGAAAATTAATAATAGTTTATCTTAGTGATAAAGATTTAAAAGATGAGCAAAATGAAAATCAGCGAGAAATAGTAATTGATTTAGATAAATATTTCAAAGAAAAACAGCAAACACCAGCCTCCTCTAAAACTAATCTTTTACCTAAAAAAGAGAATGCTAATGAAGTAATTGAGATGCAAAATCTTGAACAGGAAGCAAAAATAATTCAATTTCCTTACGGAACTCCTGGTTCAAGTAAGAAATAACTTAATCATTCCTTTGTTTTTCCTTAGATTTCCTTATTTTATCAACCCTAAAAATCAATCCCGACTCCGATAATCTCTAAACCTCAACATTCCTTCTTTAAGCAGTTTCACTCATTTCTTAACAATCTCCTCTTTTTTCCTTAACCTACAATTCTTTAACTTACTTTTAGCTACTTCCTCTCAATCAAAGCAAAAGTTAATGAGAGTGCTATCAGTTTGCTTAGTGTTTTTGGTGAAATGCAGCAAAGCATATTTCTTGTGGACTTTCCTTTCTCCTAATTCACAAAAAAAGAAGTCTTGGATGGAGTAAACTATCCGATACTTTTTCATTTGGTCTTCATCAATCATAAAATCATCTCAATTAACTGTGCTAGGGTTGATTTTCTCTTCTAAGGCTCGGGAGTGAGCATCATATTCACCTTCAATTAAGTTGAGATATAACAATCATTCTACTCCTTGCTCGTCTTTGGCAATCTCTAATACTCCGGAGTTATCATTCTTGCTCTTTTTCTCTTCTGCCAACTTCCGTAACTTATGAATATTCTTATTAACCTTGTCTTTGTTTGTGTTTTGGATTAACTTTACAAATAACCCGCAAAACTCCTTTTCGGTGCACAAACTGACAACCTTTTTTACAAATTTTTTCGACGGAACTGCGCACTTTCATATATTTATGTTTTTAAGGATAAAAGACCAACAATTCTTCCTTTTGAGCCTCCTCCCAAAGGAATTTCAACTAGAACTTTGTCTCTTTCCATAATTGTTTTTCACTTTCTGTCCTTGGCTTTTAAGCGGTTGGCAACATCAGCAGTGATTAAAAGATTATTTTTAATTAATTTAACTTGAAAAGAATTAACATTATATTTCTTGACTATTTCTCCCTTTTCTTCTAAAAAAATTGTTTTTTTATTCATTATAATTAGTTAAAACCTCTACTTTTTCTTCGCCCACTCAAATAGTATGTTCAAAATGAGCATTGAGTTGACCTTGAGCAGAAAGTACGGTTCAATTATTTGGAGACAGTTTAATTTCAGCACTGCCAATTTGGACTAATGGTTCTACACAAATAGCAGTATTTTCTCGGATAACTACACTTCGTTCAGAAGAGATTTTATAATTAGGAATAAAAGGGCTTTCGTGCATAAATCTACCAATACCATGTCCACCGTATTCTTTTACTGGATGATAACCCTGGCTTTGAACATATTCTTCAATTATTTTGCCAATATCTTGGGTAGTAGTAATATTAGGCTTGATGTTTTCAATAACTTTTTGGAGAGCATTTTTGGTAATCAAAATTAATTTTTCTTTTTCTTCGCTGTCTTTTTCCTTTCCTTCACTAAGCAAAACAGTCATTGCGGCATCGGCATGGTAAGCAATACCTTTTTCATCCTTGAGATGGCAAGCTACGTCAAATGATATCAAGTCTCCTTCTTTAAATGGACGATGGTCCGGAATTCCGTGAGTTAATTCATTATTTAAAGAAACACAAATTGCAGCAGGGAATCCTAAATAGCCTTTGATTGAAGATTTGACTTTCTTTTCTTTCATTAACTGTTGGGCTCGTTGTGCTAAATCTTGACCGGTCATACCAATTTTTATTTCTTTTTTTAAGGTTTTTAAAATGTCAGCCACCACTTGACCTACTTTTCGCATTTTTAGTAATTCCTGGAGTTCCATTTTATTTAAATTTTATTGATTTGTTCTTGTAAGGATTTTTGGAGAATTTCAGATTCAAAATCGGTCGGGAGCGATAATTCTCGTTGAAATATTTTGTACTTATTTTTTTTGCCATACTCAACTATTTCAACACTTTTTTTTACGTGGTCATCAAGTAATCATTCAGTAAATTCCTCTACTTCTTTTTGGGAAAAAGTTATTTTGTCAAGAGGACAAAGAAAATTTCCGTCCTGGATAGTTGATTCTTTTTTTCAAGATTTTTCGCAGAGAGGGCAAACGATACTTGCGTTTTTCAATTCAACAAAAATTTTTTCCGTTTTTTCCGTAAAATTGACCAAAAGCAAAACTGGTGGACTTTGGTCAGCAAAACGAATTCATTTTTCTAATTCTTGTAAGTTTTCTTTGCTTCGCGGATAGTTAATAAAGATAAGTTTGCTTGCTTGGATTTCTAAAATTTGTTTAAGTTTTTCATTGTTGGCAATTTCTGAATTATTCAGTTTTTCTATGAAAGAAATTAAATCGTCGCTTTTCTGTTCTTTTCAAGCCATTAATTTTTCCCTGCGGTCAACAATAAGTTCATTGAGTGAATAATAATAAATGTTTGGCTCTTCTTTCCAAGTAATATAATTGAATATTGGGTTGATTAATAATAAAACAATTTTACTTTTTTTTCTGGCTAATAATGATTGTTTTTCGGTCATATGGTCTATTTAATTTTTAACTTTTTTTAATTTCTCTGACTATATTTGTATTTAGTTCTGATTTGTCGATAAAGATCAATGCCAATACCGATGCTTCCAAATCAATCTAAAAAGCGGGGGAAAAATTGGCCTGGTTTTTCAGAGGCTCCGGGAATTACTTTGCCTGCTTCTCTTATATTATACACTTCTTTTTTTTCTAAATTGGTAAAAATTTGGTCAAAGACGATATTGAAAAGCAAAATTATACAAAACCAAAAGAAAACCAAGCGGTTAACTATTTTTTTTAATAGTTCTCGGGTTCACTTACCGGAAGCCAGGTGATTAATGTAAACGCCTTTTTTTTTCAAATCATCACTAATTTTTTTGGTTCTTAAATTCATTTTGCGAATGCCAAATCAAACGGCAAGCCAACGAAAAATAATCAATAACAACAGAGCAAAAATGATTACTCCTTTCCAGCCCCCGATTCACTGAAATAAGTTGTCAAATAACCTTTTTTTATTGTTTAAGAGAAAAAAACTTTCACCAATGCCTTCTTTTCCTCCTCGTCAAACTACTGATTGACGACTTAAATTTTGGGGATTACGGTAATCACTACTTACTCACTGTCATTTTTGAACCATTCTAACGAAAAAATTATTACTCGGCTCAGGATGATTTGCTCCTCCTCATCCTCCCATTAGTTTAATAAGAATAAAAAATCAACCTAAGATTTGAGCCAGTTGATAGAGATGCATAAAACTAAAACTCATCCGAAAACCTAACTTAGAACGATGTTTTTTTACCAGCGGGTTATTAGTAAAATGAGTGGCATTGCTTTCAATTGGTACTTCTCATTTTAGGTTAATAATTCAAATAAAAAAAATAGTAATTGCTAAAACTAAGAGCATACAAAATCAAGGCTGTTGCCACAGGCCAGCGTTGGCTCAATTATTATTTTTCCCTTGTAAACTGGGTCAAAGAGTCTCCGAAATTCACTTAGTGGGTAAGAATTCCACAAAAAGTAACAAACTAAATCCGCTACAAACTCCGTATTTGTTCATTCACTGAATTAAAGCGTCAATTAAGCAATTAATTACTAGTAAAATCAGAGTTAATAAAGCAATTTTCCCCATACTGTCGCTGACAGAACTTCAATAACTAGTTAAACCAACAATAACAAAACCCAGAAAAGTAAAAATTTTACTGAGGCGATCTCTTCATTTTTTAATTTTTTCCCCATATTTTTCTTGGTCGAGGAACATAAAAAACATGCCCACAAATCAACTGACAGTTAAATGAATGGAAATTCCCAAAAAAAACAAACTCCGGTTGTCCGTAGCTCCCATTCATTTTTCCGGAAAAGGAATTACTTTCTTACCAATAATATAAAAAGTTAAGCCAAGGAGAGTACAAAGTAAAGCTTTGATAAAAGTAAAGGAGAAAATTTTTTTTCTTTGGCTTATTTTCTTTTTCATGTTTACTTAACTATTTTGATTTGACCATCGGCTTGGATAATTTTCTTTTGTGCGACTTGGGAAAAAGCTGCTGCTTGGATAGTCAAATTCTTAGTGAGTTCTCCGGTTCCCAAAATTTTTACTGGTTTTTTGCTTTGGGAAAAGTCAAGCATTTGCTTAGGCAAAATTTTTTGATCTTTCTCCAAGCGGGCAAGGTTAACGATAATAAATTCTTTTTTTGGGTGAAAAAAAACTCCTTGCTTTGGCACACGGCGATAAATAGGAGTTTGACCTCCTTCAAAACCGGGACGCACTCGACCACTTTTGCGAGCTTTTTGTCCTTTGGTGCCACGTCCGTGAGTTTTGCTCCCTCGTCAACTTTTTTTAGTTTTAGTTTTGATTTTAATTAAATATTCTTTCGTATTCATTATTAATTGTTCCTCCTTCTTGCAATTTTGTTAAGAGCTTTAAAAGTACATTTGACCACGTTTAATTTATTATTAGAGTCAATGATTTTAGCACTTACATCTTTGATACCTAAGTATTTGAAAATCGAATTAATTACTCCACCAGCAATAATTCCGCTTCCTGGCGGAGCAGGACGAAAGAGAATCTTTGTAGCACAGAATTTTACCTTAAAATCGTAAGGAATAGTGCGTGGTGTTTCATTAAAGTGAATGGCTTTGATAACTTTGTCTGTTGCTGCTTTGATAGTAACAAAATGAATGGCTTTGACGGCCTTATCTGTGGCTGCTTTGATAGCAGTAAATACATCCCTACCTCGTGCATAGCCAAAAGCAACGCTTTTTTCTTTTTTTACTAAAACCAGAGCCGTAAATCTTCGTTGTCTTCCTCCTTTGGTTACCTTATCAACTGGATTAACTGCAAGAATCATTTTCTCTACAGGTTCTTTTGGTTCTCTTCTTTGTGTTCGTTTGTAATTTCTGTCTCTCCTTGATATTTGTCGAGTTAAATCATTTTTTTCATTATTCATATTTATCATCTAAAATTCAATTCCTCCTTGTCTCATTATTTCACAAAAAGCGTGAATTTTTCCCTTTTTTTCTTTCTTTTTTCTGAACTTTTTTTCTATATAAGGATAAGGATAGCCATTACGGTCAAAAACAATTTTTTTGATTCCTTTTTCTTTTAATTTATTGGCCATTTCTTGTCCTAGTTTTTTTGCTCACTCTTGATTCTTGCGACATTGAGCCTCTTTTGCTTTCTCACTTAAGTAGGCAGTGCTGCAGTAAATCAGCGTGCGTCCTTTTTCATCATTAATTACTTGAGCGATTAAATAACGATTAGTTTTAGACAACACTACTCGGAGCCTTGTTAAGTTTCCTTTTATTAGCCCACTTCTAAATTTTCTTTGTTTTCTTTTTTTTTGTCTATTAATTAGTTTCATAGTTTAAATTCCTTTTAGTGACGTTTTAATCATTAAAGCATCCATAATATTAATTTTACTTATTAATGCCTGCTTTTCCTTCTTTCAATTTAACTTTTTCTTCTTTGTAGTAAACTCCTTTTAATTTGTAAGGACGGTGGGAACGGAGTTTTCTCATTTGAGCCGCAAACTGACCGACTTTTTCTTTGTTTATTCCTTGAATAATTATTTGAGTATTATCAGGACAATTTACTTCTAAACCCTCAGGAATAACTAATTCATCAGTATGAGATTTGCCTAAGGAAAACTCTAATTTTTTTGCCTTTGTCAGCACTTTGTAGCCTACTCCTTTGATAACTAATGGTTCAGAATGTCCATTTTTTACTCCTTCTAAAGCATTATAAAGTAAAGAATTCATAGTCCCGGTTAGAGCATATGCCTTTCTCACTATTGAATTTCTTTTGGTGTCTATTTTCTTAGTAAAAATTTTGTTTCCTTCTTGAACTACTTTTACTTCTGGAAACATTTTCAATTCCAATTTACCCCGGGGACCACTAACTTCAATTTTTTGCTCTTTTTCTTTAATAATTACCTGAACATTTTCGGGAATAACTAAAATACGATTAACAATTGTCATAATTAACTAATAAAACCAATCAATTCTCCTCCAATTTTTTTAGCCAGGGCTTCGTGGTGAGTTAATAAACCTTGGGAAGTGGAGATCAAATAAGTTCTTCTCCCTAAGCATTTTTTTTTAACTTGGGATAAACTTAGATAAATTTGCTGAGAAGGCTTGGAAACTCTTTTAACTTCGTGAAGTAAACTATCCTTATTAAAATATTTAATTTTTACTTTAATTACTCTTTTATTTTCATCTGCTCAATGCTCGGTTAAATAATTGTTTTCTTCTAATTTTTTACAAATGTCTAGTTTAAAGCGAGAATAGGGAAAACTAACAGCACGTTTTTGCCGCAAGTTAGCGTTTCGTAAACAAGTGAACATATCAGCAATAGGATCAGTCAACATAATTTTATCTACCAAGAAATTTTTGCAAAGCCTGGTATTAAACCATTGTAAATTCAATTGCGAATACTACGTCCACAAAGATTAAATTTTTTGTAAGAGACAAGCCCTCGTGCTCTACCACACGAGAAGCAACGATTACGCTTCCTTGTCTTAAACTTTGGTGTTTTTTTTGCTTTTTGAATTTGTGCTTCTGTAGCCATAATATATTTTTAATGATAAGTCAATAACAACCTAATTTCTAATGGCTCTATTTATTTCAAAATTTCTTTTTAATATTTGGTCGTTTTCTTTCTCTCCAAAAAATAATGCTAAAAGTTTCTTTTATAAAAAGATTAATAAATCCTAATTAAAACCAACGAACAAATTTCAAATCGTATTACTAACTGTAACAATAAATCACTAATTTAACTAATATATAGAAAAACAGACTTTACAAAGACCAATTAGCAACTAAATATCCTACTAATAAAAACTGGTGGACTTATATGATTATTTCCTCAGCAGTCGTTTTTTTCCTGATTAGTTATCTAACTAAAACACAATTTTTAATTAAAATTATTATTATAAAGAATAGATTGTTTTTTTAAGTGCTATGTATGTAGGAACAAATGAAAAATTAAAAAGAAAAATCCAAGAATTTAATAGCAATAACCCCGACTGGTTTATTTTTAGCCAAGGAGATTTAGAACCAGACTATAACGACATTTCAGAAAAAAGATATAACATTTCTTCGGCAGAATTACGGCAAAAATTAGGAGAAATTATTTCTCAACGAAAAACTGCTAATGACAATATCTATTCTTCTCTAAGTATCATTGAGATAGAAAACCATACTAGGTCAAAGCCCGGTCCTTGAAATTACTAATGGTGGTTGGTAGTCAAAAAAGAATATATTTACCAACAAGCCCGCCAAAGTGGGGGGAACATCATATCTCTCACTAACGACAGTCGAAAAAACCATTGAAAAGATGAAACTATCAAAGGATTAGCATACATTTTCGCCGACCGTAATTATTATTATTCGTCCGAGTGAGAGAAAGTTGTTGAAGAGGAAGAAAAAGAAATTGAAAAGTTAAAAGAAGTTATGACTTTTGCCTATCAAGAAATACGAGAAAGAGCAAAAAGAGGAAATATTGATTTAGAAGAAGCCTTGGAAAGTATGGAATATCTTCAATTACAACCCGACTACTGTTTTTGCAGCGGTGGTTCTCCGGAGGAACAAAGAGAGTATTATTTTTACCATATAGTTACGTGCCTTGGAACAGAGGAAAAAATCAACCAATTTAAAAACAAGATAATCGAAATCATTGAAAAAAGTATAGCCAATTTTAACCAACAAAAAAAGGAAATTATAGAAAAAACCGAGCAGGAAATTCAAACCAAAGGCATACGATTTTATGATTGAGGCTGATGAAAAAATTGAATTCGCAAAGAAAAAACTAAACTAGGATTGGAACAATGTAAAAATGGAATACAAAACCTAATTCAAAAACTTGCTAATTTATCCGAAGAACAAAGGAAAAATGAAGAAAAATTAGCCCAAGAGGAAATTGAAAATTTACAAAAAAACCAAGAACCAAAAAAAAAAGAGAAAACCGAAGAAAAATTTGAAGAAAACATTCGCGAAAAAATAGAAAAATCACAGAAAGAGCAAGAAGAAAAAATAAGAAGTGAAGATCACGAACTTTTACAAAAAAAAGCAGAAATAGATAAAAAAATAGATGACTTAAAAAATGACTTACAAAAACACTTTCAAGATAGTGAAAAGAGCAAAGATAAAGAAAAGGTAAACATTGATAATTCTTCGACAAAAAAATTAATAAAAGAATTAGAAGGTAAACTTGAAAAATGAAAAAAAGATAATTCTGCTAAAAAACCTTCTTCTGAAACTAATAATAATTCTTCAAACGCCGAAAAAAGTAAAAACCAGGAGAGTGAAAGCAATAATTCTCAACCGAAAGAGGAAAATACTTCTTCTAATTTTCAAAACACTCAAACTAGTCGTTCATCTTCTTATTTTAATTGAAAAGGAGCGGGAATTGTTTTAGGAGTAATTATTGTTATTTTATTATTAATTTTGATTGTAATTAATATTAGCCGCAAAAAAGAAAAATAGCGAAATTAATTTGCTGTTTTTATCTCTGATTTTCTAGTCTCATTTGAATAAATTCTTTGTCAATTTCTTCCAAAAAAGAGGAGCAACTATCTTTCTTGCTACTGATTAAAAATAATAGTCTTTTTGCTCGGGTAATACCAACATAAAAAAGACGCTTTTCTTCTGTTAAGTCTTTATTTTCTTTGTAGGGCAAGGTTCCTTCATCCAAATAAACAAAAAAAACAATCTCAAATTCTAATCCTTTGGCTTGATGAATAGATGAAAGAATAAGATTATTACGAGTCTTAATTAATTTTTTGTCTTCAAAAGCAATTAAAAAGTATTGTAAAAAAGCACTCAATATTTCCGTTAGATTATTATCAATAGTTCGGCGTCTTTTTTCCCAAGTTTGAGTCACGTTAAGGAATTGTTGAATATTTTTTTCTCTTTCACGAGGATTATTAGTTTTGGTCTCTAAATGCTTTCAATAAGCAAAGGCTTCCAAAATTTCTGAAATAAAAGGGGTTAAGGGCTTTCTTTGGTTAAGAGCATTTTTAAAATTATTGATTTTCAGCACAAACTCGCAAATTTTAGCGGTTTGTTTCGGGCTAAGTTTTAATTGTTGGATTTCTGTGTCATCTTTTTCATTATCCCCTGAGGAAAGGTTAATAATATTTTGGTAATTATTTAAATACTGATAAATGCTTGTTCCCTGCTTTTGGCTATTAACTTCAATTTTTTCAATGGTGCGGGCTCCGATACCCTCCATTAAACTTAAAACTCTTAACAAAGAAAGATTATCCTGATAAAGAATAGTCCGCAAAAAAGCCAAAACATCTTTAATTTCTCCTCTTTCAATAAATTTAAAGGCTCCCAGGATTTCATAAGGAATTTTTTGGGAAATTAATTCTTGTTCGATACGCATCGAAAGATAATTGTTTCGGTAAAGAAAAGCAATATCGCTAAATTGTAGTTTTTCTCTGGTTAACAATAAACGAAGGCGACGAATAATCAATTTTAAGGGAAAATAACTAAACTGGGTAATTTTGGCCCCTTCTTCTTTGGTGGGAACTAATAAATTTTTAATTAACAAGCCATTGTTTTTTTTGACAAAAGAATTAGCCAAGGAAAGAATATTATTTGTTGAACGGTAATTAATATTTAGGTAAACCACGGTTCATTCCTTATTTTCGGCCAAAGAAGAAATTAAATGCGGACTGGCTCCTTGAAAGCCATAAATAGCTTGGTTCGGGTCGCCGACTAGAAATAAATTTTGTTTTTTACTAGTTAACTGTTGAACGATTTCTCACTGAATATCATTAACATCTTGAAACTCATCAACGAGAACATGAAGAAACTGTTTTTGGTATTCTTTCTTTATTTCTGGGTGTAAATGAAAAAGTTTAATGGTATAAATTAGTAAGTCATTAAAATCCAAAGCTTGATTTTCTTGTAAATATTTTTGATATTCTTGATAAATTTGGTATCTTGGACGGTCAACTTCTGTTAAATCCAAGGGGTCAACACCAAAGTTATTTTTTCACTTGCTGATTAAAGAAAGAATGGTGCTAATTTCCTTTTTTTCAGCACTATAATTAAGTTCATAAATAATTTTTTTGATAATATTTTCTTGGTCGTGACGGTCATAAACAGGAAATTTGTTTTCGGGAAACCCTAATAAATAAACATGTTTACTTAAAAGAGCATAGCAAAATGAATGAAAATTATAAATATTTAACTCTGATTTTTGAGTGGGGTCAATATAAGGATAAATCCTTTTTTTAATCTCTTTAATGGCTTTTTTGGCAAAGGTTAAAACTAAAATTTGCCGAGACTCAATTTTTTTTGCGGCTAACAAATGAATAACTCGACTAATTAAAGTTTTGGTTTTTCCACAACCGGGTCCCGCAATCACACAAATTAATTTATGCTCTTCTAAAACGGCTTTTTTTTGCTGAGGATTTAACTCTTGTAAATATTCCATTACTATAAGAATTTTTGGTTTATTATTTCTCTTTTAGGAAAAAGTTGTATTTTGTTTATTATAATATAATGATAAAAAAATATCATAAAAATTAAAAAGTTGTTAACAATATATATATATATATGAAATTATGACAAAAACAGATATTAAGTTTACAGTAAAAAAAGTTTGACGAAGATTAGATGATTATTTCACTTTTACTTCGGAAGAACCTATTGAAATAAAAGGAAGACAAATAGAAAATCCTACTCTTGATATTCAAATTTCCGAAGCCATGACTGAAAGAAGATTTCAAGTTATCAAACCTGGAGACATTATAAATATTTTTGGATTAGATGAAGACAGAGTAGAAATAATAGGGATGAATAATAGTGATATAGTTATAAAATCTCGTGCTTATTACGATAAGATTACTATTCCTTCCAAGCAAGACAAAGTTTTATCTTGAATAAATGGTTCAGACGGTTTTTTGTTATGTGCTGCTTTTAATCACGAAAATATGCGGTTGGAATTTATCAATAGTCTTAGTGGAGAAGCCATCGGCATAAATGAAGTAGACCCCAATAATATTTTAGACGAATTAGAAAAATTTATTCGGCAAAGGAGAGGAGAATTTCACTTAAATGAATATAAGCACCAAAATATTGATAACGGAGGAGAATATTTTAATGGATTTAACCGCGGTGGTCGTTGGCAGGAAAGTTGGTGAAACTATATGACCGAGAAATAAAGTATGTTGAAGGAAATACTCTGCATCCAGCTATTTTCCTGAATGAAGAAAGATACCAACGAATATACGACTTATTGGTTAATAATTTTAGTGCTGAAGAGTATGTTAGAATTGATGATAATGATGAAACCAAGAACTATGATAATAATGCTCCTGCTTACTATCGAAGGCAAATTTGATACGGGCACAAAAGAACTCCTTTTAGGGATAGCCCTGAATGAGAAAAAGGAATGACCCAAGGAATAAGTGAAGAAAGAAATCGCATTTTAGTAATCAATCCACAATCGCTAGCAAACCATAATCAAAACATTGTTGAACGTTATAATAGAGTTAATAGTTCGAAAATAGGGAGAACTAATGCTTTATTTTTAGAATACTGAAATCGAATAAATGACCAACGAGAAAAAATACCACCTAGCAAACAAAAATTATTAGCCAAAATAGAAAGAAAAAGCCAGCAAAAATTAATTCAAGACGAAGAAATCACCGTTTTTACTGAATTACAAGAATTAACTTTGCTTAACCCTAATGCCGAAGCAGAGCAAATAATTCAGCAAGCCGAGCAGAATTTTAGGCAAATAGAATTAAATCAAATACTTTACGAGGCAAAATGACGACTAATTTGATTAATGGTTCAATTACTTAATGAAGAAAAGCCTGTTGCTCCGGAACAAGAACAAACTAAGGAACTATCTCTACCTGAACCAGAAAAAGAGCCAGAAAGCGAAGACAATGAAGAAAAAAATAAAGATGATGATAAGATTGCTGAAAAAAACGTTCCTGAAAAACCTCTAATAAATATAACCAATGTTAAAGTTAAAGAAAAAAAAGACAACAACCTATTTGAAGCCAAAAAATCGGCTCGGCAAAAAATCAAACAATTATTAAAAAAATTCTCCTTGACTGACCAAGATTTACCCTCAGAATGCCAAAATTGACGTGAACAACTCAACAATTTAAATTCTGAGCAAGCCCTTAACCAGTTTCTCCGACAAATGGAAGAAATTATTAATAAAAAAGCCCAATCTCTTAACCAAACTACTCCTCATTCCCAAGGCGGCAACAAAGATTATCATTTACTTTTTCTTGGCTTAGGAATAATTATTCTCTGTTTAGGAGGATTAATTATTTTGCTTATTTCTTCCTTACGAAAAAAGAAAGATTAATAATAAATTACAAAAGAAAAGCAGATAAAATTAGGCTGAAACTCTAATTCCTGGTCCCATGGTAGTAGAAAGAGTGGAATTGCGAATGTAATCACCTTTTCAGTTAGTTGGTTTTAAAGAAATGATAGTTTTATAAGCGTTTTCATAATTCTTTTCTAACTGCTCCAAAGAGAAAGAAGTTTTGCCTAATAAAAAGTGAATATTGCCCTGTTTATCAGTTTTGATTTCTACTTTGCCGGCTTGGATTTCTTTTACTGCTTTTTCTAAGTCATCAGTTAAAGTGCCATTTTTGCTATTCGGAAACAGCCCTTTTGGTCCCAAAACTTTGGCTAAGGGTTTAATTTTGTCCTGATAAGAAACATGAGCCAGCACTTTTATTTTTTTTTCCTTATTAACTAATTGAGGGATTTTTTCGGCACTTACCAGTTCTATTCTTTCCTTATTTTGAAGAGTTGGGGGTAACTCTTCACCAATGATAATAATTTTTTCTTGCTTTTTAAGAGGATAAGGCAAACTCAACTGAGTTCGAAGTGGCACTTTTTTCTCGTTTCAGTGTAACGACACAGCCATTTCAATGTTTTCTGACTTTTCTGGGTTGTTTTCTTGGAGAAATTTTAAAGCCTCGGTGAGAGAATAATGCTTATTTGGTTCGATTTTTTGGGAAATTTCTCGATAACGCTTAGAATTTTCTACTTTGCTCATATATAATTAATTTTTTAATAATCAGAATTTTTTTGCTGCTCCTTTTGTCTGTGTGAAAAAATCATGAACAAACATGTAAAAAAAACTAAAAACTTTTTAACTGATTTCAACCAAGAAACTACAAAATCAAATCATAGTAAATAAAATTGTATTATAAATAATGAAAAATGACAAAAAAAAAAAACAATATTTAGTTGTAGGTTTAATCGCACTAACTTTTTTACTGGCAGGATTTTTCTTTTTTTTGAAAAGTAAAGAAAAAGAAAAACAAATAGTTCGCAACTCTAGTAGTTTAAATTCAGAAAGACACTGCTTTAACTGTAAAAAGGAAGTCCTTGAAAGTGGTGATTTTTGTCAACATTGTGGCGAACGTTTGCAGAATTTTCAGAATAAACAAAACAAGACTTCACGTTGTCCAACAAAAACAATAAAAATTCAAAAAACAACTTCAGGAAAATATTTTGTAAATTGGTCGTTTTTTAAAAACGAAGGCGACAATCATAGTTTCTTTGAAGAAGGAAAAAATTGTTTTTCAGCAGAAGAAATGCCGAAAATTCTTACTAAATATCAAGAATGTTGAGAAAATAGTGACTGAACTGGATGAGAAAAAGAATTAAAAGATAATTACTTGCTAGTAAAAGAAAGAAAACAAGGAGGAGACAGCCAATTTCATCGCCGAACCGATTACGAATTTCACCCCATAAGTGAAGCCAACCGAGAAGAAAAAGAAGCAGAACAAAGAAAAGAGAAACACAAAAATGAATGAAGAACTTGCCACAAGTGCGGTAAAAACTTTTGCCTAGGAACCGAAGGAAGTATTAAAAAAACCTGACCTAATTGTGACTGAGACAACCCACCAAAAGTAGAGTATTTTTGCGGTAATTGTACTAAAAGATAAAATTAATCCTTGTTTGTTGCTCCTTTTTGTAAATCCAAAATTAAATCCCGGTATTCAGCCGCTTTGTCAAAATCGAATTCTTGAGCCGCTTTTTTCATTTTTCGTTGGAGAGAGCGAATTTCTTTGCCTAATTTTTTTTTGCTTCAATTTTTTTCTTGTTTTTCTTTACGCAAAGCCGTTAAGCGAGGGTCGAGGAAAAATATCTCTTTTTGGATAGTCTGCGGAGTGATTTGATTTTTTTGATTGTGGGCTTCTTGGATGTTGCGACGCCTTTGGGTTTCGGCCATTGCTTCTCGCATGTTAGTAGTAATGGCATCTCCATAAAGAATTACCCGTCCATTTTGGTGGCGAGCCACTCGACCGATAATTTGAATGAGCGAACGAGTATCCCGTAAAAATCCTGGTTTATCAGCATCTAAAATACAAATTAAGGAAACTTCGGGCATATCCAAGCCTTCGCGTAAAAGATTAATACCAACTATTACATCATAAACTCCTCTTCTTAAACTGGTTATTGCTTGATTGCGGGCAAAAATATCTAATTTGCTGTGTAAAAAAATTGCTTTAATATCTCGTTGGTTCAGAAAATAAGCGATATCCTCGGCCATTTTGATGGTTAAAGCATAAATAATCGTTTTTTCTTTTTTATCAATTTGGTGTTGGATTAATTGAATAATATCCTCAATTTGGTTTTTAGTAGGACGAACTTCCACTTGGGGATCCAAAAGTCCAGTAGGGCGAATAATTTGTTCGACTACTTGCTGGTTAGTTTGCTCTCGTTCATAAGGTCCGGGGGTGGCAGAAGTATAAACGATAAAAGACAATTTGCTTTTGAACTCCGTAAAATTCAAAGGTCGATTATCCAGAGCAGAAGGCAAACGAAAACCATATTGAACCAAAGTTTTTTTGCGGCTATGGTCAGTGTTATACATAGCCTTAATTTGGGGAACTGCTAAATGGGATTCATCAACAATAGTTAAATAATCTTTTTCAAAATAATCTAGTAAAGCATAAGGGCATTCTCCTGGCTTGCGACCATCAAAATAACGAGCATAATTTTCAATCATGGGACAATAGCCAGTTTCTCCCAAATTAATTAAATCTTCACTAATCTTTTCTTCAAGGCGTCGGGCTTCCACAATTTTTCCTTCTTGGTGAAACTTATCTGCTTGCTCTTTTAATTCTTGCTTAATTTCAGTTAAAATTTCGGTCATGCTTTTACTCTCCTCTTCGGTGAGATAGATATATTCTCTGGTCGGAGGGATAAGGATATTTGTTTTAGTTTCAGTTTTTTTATCTTTTACTGAATATTTTTCTATTTTCTCCAAAATATCATTTTTAACTTCTAATTGTCAATAATGATTTTCTTCTCAAACTATTTTTAAAACAATGCTGTTTTCTTTAACAAAAAAGCAACCTTCTTCTAGTTCTAAAGCATGAGGATTATAGCCAAGTCTAGTGAGCCAAGTAGCGATTTTTTTTTTACTGATTTTTTGACCTTGATGTAATTCTAAAATGGCTTTGCGATAAGACTTTGGGTCAAAACAACCGTAAATTGCTGCCACCGAAGCAATTACAATTACATTTTTTTCAGTCACTAAACTATTTAAAGTTTTCAAACGCATTCGTTGAATATTCACATTAACTTGGGTTCTTTTGCTAATATAAGTGTCCGAATGTGGTTTATATGCTTCCGGTTGATAATAATCAAAATAAGAAACATAATATTCAACTTTATTTTGGGGAAAGAAATTCTGCATTTCTTGGTAAATTTGCAGAGCAAGAGTTTTATTAGGGGCAAGAATTAAAGTAGGTTTTTGGATTTGGGCAATAACATTTGCCATAGTGAAAGTTTTGCCTGTTCCGGTAGCTCCAAGGAGAACTTGTTGTTTTTTGCCTTGCTGAATATTTTTAACTAATTGCTGAATGGCTTTTTCTTGGTCTCCTTGGGGATTAAGGTCAGTGATGAGACGAAACATGAGTTATAGTATTTTTTACTTGTTTCGTTTAGTCTAAGGAAAATGAAAAATCTTTTGGTCTCTAAAAATGCTAAAAAGAGGAAGTTTTGTAAAACTTTTTATATGGCAAAAAGCAATTCACCAAGCAAAAAAGGCAAATTAACCATCATTACTGGTCCCATGTTTGCAGGAAAAACCGAAGAATTATTACGACAAATTCGGCGGGCTCAATATGCACAAAAAAAAATCGTGATTTTTAAGCCTTCTTTGGATAATCGCTATTCAGAAACGGAAATAACTTCTCACATAAATAATAAAATAACCGCTATAGTGATTAACAAAGGCGAAGAAACAGAAATACGCACTTATCTAAAAAAGAAGCCAGAAACTGAAATTATTTTTCTTGATGAACTACATTTTTTTGACCAAGAAATTGTCAAAATTTTAAACAAACTGGTTAAGCAAGGTCATCAAGTAATAGCGGCAGGTTTAGACCAAGACTTTCGAGGCAGACCATTTAAAAGTACTGCCTTTTTGTTAGCCTTAGCAGAAAAAATTGTTAAATTAACTGCGATTTGCCGAGTTTGCAATGAAGAAGCCACCATGAGCCAAAGATTAATTAGCAGTCGGCCAGCGTTGGCTACTGATCCGGTTATTTTACCAGGAGGAGAAAAGATTTATGAAGCCCGTTGTCGTTCGTGTCATGTAGTTAATAAGTTAATTGCCTCAGTAGGAGAAAAAATTAATTGGTCTTAATTTTTAGTAAGAAACTCAAATAAAGTTAAAAATTAGAGTAAAAAAAATCATTATGACAAGACAGCGTAATTGTCGAGATTGTAAAAAAGAACTAACAGACAAATATTATATTATTACCTGTGTTGGCGCTTATGAAGCAAGTCGAGCAAATTTTTGCTTCTTGTGCTGTGAGAAGAAGAAAAATATTCGACTTATAAAAAAATTAATAGAGGAAGGATTAGAAAAAGTAATTGAAAAAAAAGTAGGCGATAAGCTTTATGACGATATAAGCGATTTTGAGGATAAGTGAGAAAAAAATACTAATTTAGGAATAACTAAAAAAATTTTGCCTGATAATAAAACTCTCTTAAATTCAATTCGCCAGGCTCGCCAAGAACTAGAACCTTATTTATACAAATCTGAAATTGTGGAAAAAGCTTGATTAAAGGAATATGTTGATTATATTGACATGAGTTTTTATTATTTATTTGCCAAAAGTGCTCGTGAAAAAAATTATAAACAAAAAGTAGTCCAACCCATAGTAGAGAAAATTTTGGGCGAAAAATTGGACGAGGAAATTAATACTGCTACCAAAGGCGGGGTTCCCGGCGACTCAAGTGTTCCCGGTCGAGCGGACGGAGATTTTATAATCAACGGAAAATTAATTGGTAAATATAATTGAGTAGACCATGAGGACGATTGCCGTCGTTTGGGTCTCTCATTTTGAGAGGATAATAGTTTAGCCCTACGAGCCTTTTTAAAAAGTTTAGATATTAAGGAAAAAGAATTAATGAAAATTACAGAACTACAAAATCCTGAAAATCCAAATATTCTTCATCAAAAAACAATCCACTCTGGTAATCAGCCACAAAAATCAAGCAATCATTCTAACTCCACTAAACCTACTAATTGAGTTTTGATAATTGGCCTAACCATTAGCGGAGTTATAATTTTTTTTGGAATAGTAATTTTTCTGATAAAAACAAGAAAGAAAAAGTAAAAAATAAATTAAACAATGAACGCTAACGAACAAAAGGGCAATTATTATATTATCGCCGACCATCTTCGCACCACTATTTTTGCTTTGGCAGATGGGGCTGCTTTTGCCCCTAAGGGTCGAGGTTATATTTTGAAAAAACTGGTTAAAAGAGCAGTTTTGTTAAGTTTTTTTCTTAATTTTTCTCCTGAGGATTTACTGGCGTTTAGTCAAAAATTGATTGAAATTAACGGTTCTTTTTACATTCACTTAAAAGAAAAAGAAAGTTCGATCTTTGATAGTTTAAAAAAAGAAATTAATCACAACTTCAATTTTATTCAAAACTCTTCTCAAAAAATTGATAGATATTGTCAAAAGAATTCGCAAAAATTAGTTCCTGCTGAGAAAATTTTCTTTTGGTATGATACAGATGGTATACCTTTGGAATTGATTGAATATTGTTTAAAACAAAAAGGGTATGATTTTTCACAAAAAGAATTTAATGAATTGCTGGAAAAACAAAAAAAACGTGGCAAAGAAGATCGTGAAAAGAGAGGAATAGCAGCATTTTAATTGCAAAAGTGTAGGAAATATAATATTATCCTTTAAAAAGAAAACTTAAAAAAATATATATGAACCAGCAAATAATCAATTATATCAAAATTAGAGAAGCATGAAAAGATGCTTTAAGAGAAAAAAATCGAGCCATGGGAGAAATTTGGAGTGGTCTGAGAGCCTTTTCTTTGTTCCTAATTTATTGAGCCATTGAAAAATTTCTCCTTGACTATGATAAAATTTATAAGCAAATGCCTAATTTCAAGTATGTTTTTTATGTTTCCCTAGCCATTGGAGTTTTTGGCTTAATAACTAGCCTGTGAGGCTTAATTCAGTATTTTCAAGCCAGTAAAACAGCCGAACAATTTCAAAGACAAGTTGAACAATTAGAAAGAGAAATAACATAAAATATATATATATATATATATATGAAATTCCTAACAATAAAGATAAACAACAATGCTATCAAGTACCAATTCACCAAGCCGGATAACAGTAAACTAACCTGAAATGATTTTATTAATTTATTAAAAACAGGAGGTCAAGAATTAACAAATGCCTTGAAAGATGCTAATTCTCAACTTAAAAGTGCTTATTTTTGGGAGTGTCTGCCAATTTCCAAGGATACTTTGAATAGACCCTTTGAATTTGTGGTAATCAAGAATGAAAAGTTAAATAACATTAATCAAAACTACTCGTCTTTTAAAGAGTATATTGATAAAAATGAAAAATCTTTCATCAGTAGAAGAGGAGCCACTTTAATTATTCCTCTGCCTGAAAAAAATAAAGACAATGAAGAATTAGACTACAAAAACTTGGCTAGTTTTATCCAAAATGTTCCTGATAATAGTGAACAACAAAAAACTCTTTGGCAAGAAGTTGCTCGGCAATTAGAGACAAATTTAGAAGACAAAAATCCCCGTTGGTTATCTGCTCATGGTTTAGGAGTTCCTTATTTACATGTCAGGATTGACAAGCAACCCATATATTATTCTTGGAGTGAATATAAGGAATTTACAGAAGATGATGCCGAAGATAGCCAAAATGACAAAAACGATCAATTGCCGATTCCAAATAATAATCAACCAACACCAGAAAATCAAGACAATAAGCCAAATCCTCCAACTGAGGAAAATCCCCCGCTTTCAATTGATAATAGTTTTCAACCGTCAACTAATTACGATAATGAAAAACCAAATGATGAAAATAATTCTAGTACTCAACAAAACCAAGAAGTTAAGCAAAATAATTCTGATAGTTCTAAGTCCACTAACCCGAATAATTTGCCGTGAATTATAGGAATTAGCGGAGGAGCATTAATATTAATTAGTTTAGGTGTTTTCCTCTGATTGAGAAAGAAAAAATAAATAGCCGACTTTTTTTAATAAACAGTTTAAGTGAAATTTCATAATTTTGCTTTAAGGTTAAAATTAATTATAATAAAAACTCGCAACTTTAAATTTAGAAAATAATGAATATTAAATTTTTACTTTTTCAAGGTAATTGGGAAAATGAAGGCAATCTTTGTGCTTTGGAAACAGAACAAAGTATTTTACTTTTATCAGCCGGAGAAAATGCCCCTTTTTTAAATCACCAAGAAACAATCAACTACGACTATCTAACTAAAAATAAAGCCAAAATCAAGGCTATTATTTTACCGAATGTCCTTCCTAAGAACTGTGCTTTTTTACCTCATCTTTACCAAGAATTAAATTTACAGTGTCCCATTTATGGCAGCCAGCACACTTTTTTAATTTTTGATTATTTGTTTCCATCGCAGCCAAAAATCAAAGATAAATTTGTTCCAATTGAGCCGAATAAAAATTTACAAGTGGACGAATTTATTTTACGATTTTTACCCTTAAATAGTTATGTTTTAGGAAACTTAGCAGTGATGATTAATTATCAAGATTACACTTTTTATTACTTACAAGATTTTATTTTAAATAATTTGCTAAACAATAATTACTTATCTGATACTACTTTTTTTACCCAATTAAAGGATTTGCTTACTCACCAAAAAAAAACTACTTATTTAATTACTTCTTGTCCCAATTTGGCTTGAAACAGACAAAATTCTTTGCTTTTAACTGCTCGCAGTTGAGCCAAGGAGAAAAATTATTTTTTCTTGCTTTATGATTATGACTGATTGCATATTTTTGAACTATGCGAATTAGCCCAACAATGACAAAAAAAAATTCAAGTTTTAGACCCGAAGTTTTTAGCACTTTTAAAAAAAATATTAAAAAATGATAAACTAAAAGAAGTTCTAATTGAAGAAGGAAAACCCTCAACGGAAAATACTATTTATTTACTAGTTGGTTCTCCCCAAAATATTGAAGAACAATTAAAAAACACTTTGGCACAAAAGCACTTTGGCAAGAATGAAATTATTACTTTTATGGCAGGAATTACCTCTGCTCATGGTGGTGAAAGCAAAACAGCCAGTATTGTGGATTATCTTTACCAAAAAAAAGGCGAGGTTCACAATTTTAGCCGTAATGAAACATTTTCCTTAGGCACTAGTTTTACCGACCTAAAATTGCTTTTAGAAGTAGTTCAACCTCAATTTACTATTACTCTCCAAAACAGCTATAAGCAAAAGAATTATCTTTCTTATTTGAAAAAGAGCCATTTTTTAACCTGCTCTAATCAAAGTTATTTACCGCTTCCTACCCGAAAAGTTCATCCTTTTCCTCGCGGAGAGTGAGAAACAGAAAAAATTTTACTTGCTCAAAGGCAAAATTTATTTCAAAGTGGTTTTTTAGTTGTTTTTCTCATGCTTAAATGGGAACAAAAGATTTTGAAAATTAAAAGTTTACAACTGGAAACTGCTGCCATTTCCTCAACAGTTAATTGGAAAAAATTAGAAGAAAAAATTAGGCATTGATGAGACAAAAAAATCAGCCCTGATTTAACTGAAAAGCAAAACAATGAAAAAAATATTAGCTTATCTGACAAGACAAATCCTCAAGAAATGCCTAGAAATTGAAGAAAAAGAATTGAGCGATACCTAGAAACTTGCATTGAAAGATATCTAAATTTTGAGCATGATATTGACCTAAAATCACCCACTATTTTATTATTTTTGGAAAACCAAAGATAGTGATTTATCAGAATAATTTTACCTTTTTTTTAATAAAGTTAGTCGTTTTCTTATTTGGCTAAGTAAATTTTTGTTGCTTCCTTTCGTTACTTTGCTTCGGCTAATTTTCGTGGTCTTATCAGGCTTCCTAATATTCAGTTTATCTTTTTTGTTCGTTAATTTTTTAGCATCGGCATTATTTATCGTTTCCTACCAAGTATTTTATTAAAGTAATCAATAACAGAAAAATCGCTATTCCGCTAATTACTCAAAAGAATATTTTGGCTTCTCGGTTGTAGCAATTTTCACATTTATTAGTGTATTTAACTGGTTTCTCTATTTCTCTGCCACAGGACGAACAAATTATTTTTCTGCTTCCAGTTACTTCTATTTTAGGCATTGTTCTTCCTCACGTTCCAATCATTACATTTTCTCCTTTTCATTTAGTATTTCCTAAAAATTAAGAAATCACACTAATTCTAATAATATTTTTTGGCATTTTTAACTTTCTAGGATTATTTAACTTCATAGTTTTAATAAATTTTTTGTCACCGATTCATTTAGCGATTAAGAACCCTTAAAAACTTGTAAAGGAAGAAAAAAACAAAACTTTAAAAATAATTAACAGGTATTCAAGTTCACTTATCTATAGCCAAATAGATATGAAAGAACAAATTATCAAAAACAACGGGGTGTTGGCCGACCACGACCCTCAACGGCTAAATCAAACTATCACAGGAACCCTAACCTCCCGAATAGAAAAAAGAGAAAAAGATAATGAAACCTACTATTACGGCTTTTTCAGCATAGAAAACCAAACCCAAGAAATCCCCGTAGTATTCAAAGGTCGGCCTCGGGGATATGGAAATGATAACGACTATAAGCCAAATATCCCCAAAGGAAGCCAAGTCCAACTAAAAGGAAATTGAGCCAACAGCAACAGTAGCCGACCCAGTTTCACCTGCCACCATTACCAAATCCTTTCCAACCCACCCCCACTCACCACCAAATCCCTCCAAAAACAAATCCAACCTCTCCTTTCCATAGCTTGAGAACAGCGGAAGAGTTGAACCCAAACTACCGAATTCTTAACTAAAAAGCAAGAGCAACTTAGAGAATTAGAAAGATACCAAAAATATCCTTCTTTACTCCAAGCCTATTTAGACTTAAAAGCTTTTTATTACTCGAATGAATACTATAAGCAAAAATTAGTCTGAGATGGCCCAACTACTTTCTTGGAAAAAATTGCTTCTGAATTAGAAGACACAGAGAGAAGAATTAAAGCAATCCAAGCCCAAGACAAGGCTAACCAAAGAATAAGAGAACTCGAACAAAAAATATCTGACCTAGAAAAACAAAACCAAGACTTAGATTATTTGCTAACCAGTGGCAAAAACAGTGAAATTATTAAGAAACTACAAACTAAAATCCAAGAACTGAATAAAAAAACTGATGAAATTGAAAAGGAGGTCAACCAATAATGGGAGCCTCCACCAACTACCGAGACATAAATATCCATAACTACCTAAGGGAATTAGATTGTTCCCAATGTAGTCAACCCTTCACAGAACAAGACCTCAAAGAAGACAACTTCTCCTTTTGGTGGGACACCTCCAATGACATAGAATTCAAACCCCTCAAAAAAAACTGACACTGATTAGGAGTAATTGTTAGAGACATCACTCACAAACTAATCACCAGTGAAACAATTAATGATTACTATAATTGTCCTGATTTAGAACCTGACGACTACACAGAAGAACTCAAAGAAATGCCCGAAACTAAGGAGGTTCACCATGAATAATCTTTGAACTAAACTAACCAACTGATTTAAACCTAAACCAATAATTAAAAAACCAAAAATCGAAGTAATTAAGTTAGAAATCATCAATCCAACAACCAAATTCAAAAGAATTAACTACAAAAGATATCAAAGAATAATTCACCAACTCTTAAAGGAAATCAAACAAAACGAGCAAAAAAGGAGGTCAACATGTTAATCCTTACCCTAACTATCCTCAACACTCTCGGCTTATTTTGCTTAACTTACTGGCTCTTTAATAAAGATTGCTGAAAGTGTAAAAAAGAAAAGCCCCTCAAAAGGATATTTAAAAACCTCTGTCCATCTTGCGAAAGGAGAGAAAATTAATGGCTAAAAGACAACAATACCTCTATGAACTCATTGGCACTATCCAAGAAAAAAGAACAAAAAAACCTAGCCAAGAAGCTAAACAAAAAGCCCAAGAAAGAAGTCAAAGATTAGATGAATTTTTTTATAAATTAGAAATTACTTGTGAAAATAAACCCCAAGTAAACAAAATATTTGTCTTCAAAAATTCCCTAACCAGTGAACATGTTTGAAAAGACTTAGAAGAAAGCAATTATTACGACAAAAGATATCTCTTTTTTTGCCATAATTATAAAGGACTTTATCGATTAGTAAATTGAAAAGAATTGAAACTCAAGGAGGTAATCCATGACTAAATGTCAAACTCCTAATTGCCAAAATAAAGCTGAATTTCAACACATTCTTAAATTAGGTTTCGTAAATATTGCTAAACAATGAGTTTGTAGCAACTGTAAAGAAGAATTAGAAAAACGGGAGACAAAGAAATAACATGAACCTAACTCCATACCAACTCTGACTACAAAATCAGCATATTTCCCTTGAAACTATCCGTAATTATACTTGAACTATTAAGCAATATGACAACCAACTAACCACTGAACAAATCATCCAATTTCTCCAAGCAAATCAAAAAAAATACGAACCTTCTACTTTAAGAAATCAGAAAATTGCTTTAGCTAGTTATGCTAAATTTCAAAAAAAAGAGATAGAATGAAAGAAGATTTGTCGAGTTATTCCTACTGTGCAAAAGAAATTCTACACTACCATCAACGAGAAAGAACTCCAAAAACTCAAAGCAGTTCGTTTTGAAAAGCACGAATGACAATACCAAAGAAATAACCTTATACTAGACTTTCTCTTTTATTCAGGTTTAAGAGTAAAAGAATTAACCAATATCCAACACCACCACTGACAAGAAAATTCTTTAAGAATTCACGGAAAAGGTAATAAAGTCCGTTATGTATTCTTACCCAATTTTCTAATTAAATATTTTCAACCTTATTCAAAAGATTATCTTTTCTTAACTTCCCGTAATAAGAAATTCACCGAAACTTGAATTAGAATAATGATTAAAAGAAAGGTAGAGAAAGCAGGAATTATTAAGAATATTACTCCTCATACATTCAGGAGAAGTTTAGCTACTAATCTTTATAATAAAGGTGGAAGATTAGAAACAATCCAAAAACAATTAGGTCATAGTAGTTCAGATACTACCATGGGTTATATTCATAATGACCATGAAACACTTTATCAGGATTATAGTAGAATATTTGAAGAAAGTCCGAGGCATTTTAGTAAATCCTTAAAAGATTATTCTACGAAAGAATTATTGACCGAGATAAGCAGGAGAGTAGGAGGTCAGTATGCTTAAATTTAAATTTGACTACCTAAATAACACTCTTGCTTATCAGAAAGGAAAATATTGATATGAAATAATTGAAGAATTTCAAGGAAGCTTTGGCAGTCAAGGCTTTCAGTTAGATAATGGTTGAATATCTTTCACTCTCTATGAAAAGCAAATAAAAATCTTTGCTAAGAAAGAAAGTTTAGAGGGAAATGACTTTTTAAATCCTGAACCTGCTATTTATTATCGAAAATATTTACCTAAGCAACGTCCCCTAATCTTCACTTTTGAAGACAAAGACCAGGTAGAGAAAATTAACGGAAGGTGAGGTAAGAAACATGCTTAAACAATACCGAACTATTAAAGGAACTAAATATCTTTATTGAAATAAATATTACTGATTACCTCTCAAAGAGTTTAAGTGTGGCTGTGGACGAAAGCTAACCAAATATAAAAAGTTTAGAAAATGAAAAGGAGAATTAAAGGAGGTGAGGCAAGGAAATAGTATTTGTCCTAGTTGCCAAGTAAGTTATTAGTTATGCCATACAGCAAAGAACAATTAAAGGCTTATTATGAAGCCAACAAAGCCAAGTTAAATCAACAAAGAAGCAAAAGACGTCGATTGAGTAGGTTAGGACAAGTGGAGGTTGAGACACCTGAACGGGTTGAGACAACCAAATTAGAAAATATTGGGTTGAGACAGGTTGAGGCAAAAGAAAAGGTTGAGACAGAAAAAGAAATGTCCCAACCCAAAAGTGAGGTTGAGACAATTAAACTCTGAACTGATTATTATACAGCTAAGAAACCCTACTGCTATTCTTGTATCCAGAAAGGAATTAAAGAAACCGACTATGCTTTTTGTAGTGAAAAACAAATAGCCCTCAATAATTATGTCTGTCTAGTAAAACACTGAACCATCTACCAAGGACAAAATAAAATCATCCGAACCCAACAACCACCTTAATAAAAATCTTTACTTCGTAAAAAACAAAAAAACCAACTAACTTCCGACCCTTCACCTTTCTCGCTTTACTCTGGCAATTTTCTTTTTCTTGCTTCTTGGACTTCTTTTAATGGGGATTAAGAAGAAATCACCTAATAAATTTGCTTAACGAATTTCTAGTCTTTGACTAAAATTCTAGTTTCAAATTTAAATAGTGGTTTTAAATTAACCCATGCTAAAAAGAAAACAAGAAGTCCCATTAAAGAAACTACAACCAAGAATTATAAGGAGAAAGGGAGAGGGCAGAAAATCCCCAAATAAACAACATGAAAAACAATAAACCTATGAAAATACTAGCATTAGACCCTAGTGGCACCTCTACAACAGGCATATTTCTCTTTGAGAACTGAACTAACTGAAAAATCATTAGCTACACGGACAAAAACTATCTAAACCAAGCTAAAAACATTCAAGAATTAGCCAAAAAAGAGCAAGTTAACTTAATTGTCTGTGAAGTCTCTTCTTTATGGGAAAAATCAAGACATAATTATCATTTTTTAGACTTGATTAAGTTAACAGGAATAATTGAATGGATAAGTCAAGAGTTAGGAATTGAATTTGTTCCCATCAGTAATCAGTATATGAACAGGTGAAAAGCAGAGGCTAAGGAGAGAAAGATTGCTGGATTATCTTTTAAGCAAATTCAAGGTAAAACAGGAAGACCCAAAGGAGTATGATATTTTAAAGATAGAGAACTTAATGACCATGAAAAAGATGCTTTACTAATCTTCTGAATTTATTGAGTGAAGTTTAAGAAAAGAGAATGACCATTTACTAACTAATGGGAGAAATTGGGCTAAACCCAAAAACTCCCACCAATTCCCGTTATTCTTAGAATAACAAGCCATCTATTTTTAGCAGGGAATTCCTTGAATAACTAAGGTAATGCCGTTAGTTCTTTGGCAATCCAACAGATGAGGAAAACCAAAGACTAATTAAAAGTAAGCAGGCTTAGTGAAGGGATGATTACCAGGAACTTGACTCACCTCAACCAACTGGATTAACGAAAAAGACTTCACCCCATTATGATTAGTTAGGCAAGATTTTACCAAGAGTAGAATAGTTTAAAATCTTGCTGGAAAGATACAGGGAGAGAATAATTTTGTTATTGATTGTATACTGTGCTGTATACTGAACTAGACTAATGACACTTATTTATAAAATAAATAAAAATCTTTTTAGGTCAGCCATTTTCTCCTTTTTCTTTTATTTAATTTTCTTTTTATAAGAGTGAGTTCTTTATAATAAGCATAGTAAGGTTTACCTTACGAAGCGTAATATTAATAGAGTTCCTAAGAAGAAAAGAAAGAGGGAAATGAGAAAGAAGTATCAGAGAACAAAAACTAACCCTTCAAAGCCAAAGTAAGATGTAAACACTTTTCTACAGTCATAAGTTCTTTTTCGGTTAAAGAAGTAATTCTCCTTTTGACATATACTTTATCAATAGTAGTAATCTGGTCAATAAGAATTTTACTAGGTTTTTTTAATTGGATAAGAACTTCAAAAGGATAAGCCTTATCTAATTGGGAAGTAATCGGCAAGACAGTGATTACCGAACTGAATTGATTTTGCTTATCATTAGAGATAATGATTGCTGGATGTTCTTCTTGAATAGTGTGAATTTCTTTCCCTAATTCTTTTTTAGGAAATTCTACTCAATGGATATCACCACGTCGAAAGACTAATTGAGCCATTACTTATTTTCTTTATTTTCTCTTTTCTTTCAACTATCCAAAGCTAACTCTTCTCATTTTTTAAATTCAGCCATTCGTTGAGGATTACTTCAAGCTTCTCGATAAGCTGTTTCTAGTTCTTGGTCAGTAATTTCAGTTTGGTTTTCTTGGTAGTGGATTTCATAAGGACAGTGTTTTTGGTCTAATATTTGTTTGATTTTAGGAATATTTTCTTTGATGATAATTATTTCTTTCATAATGATTAATTTTATGGTTTAGTGATTGTATACTAAAATTATTATTATATGAACAAAAATGATAATGATGACAACATAGAGAGAGAGAGAGAGAGAGAGAGAGAGAGAATAATTTCCGACCTTGTCCAAAATGTAACAAAACAGAGTGTCCAATAGGCATTATGAAAATTGTCAATAAAAAAACTAAAGAGGAAATCGGCAAAGACTGATGTTCTTTATGTGTTAATAATGAACATTTTAGATTATGCCAAAGAGATGGCAATGGTATTTGAGATTGAGTTAGCAATGACCCAAAAATAAAAAATAAAGTTGAAAAGGAAATTAAAGAAGGTCAGCAAAAATGTTTAAATTGTGGGGTTATTAGTCATGTTTCCGAAGATGAATTTTGTAGTTCCTGTGGAAGTAAAAATGTTGAAGCTAAATATAAAAACATTCATTTTACTGTTGAAGAGTGTGAAGGTTGTCGAAAGGTAGCTGATGTTAAATATCACAATCTTTCAGTTGAAGCTGGTGAAAAGCAGAGAAAAATATCTAAAAAAATTTTTCAAGAAGCTAATGCTTGATGTGATTGTTCTTTAAATAGAGAAAGGGAAAATCAAAGAAACTTCGAACAAAACGAAATCAAGCAGTATTTAAAAGACAACAAAATTAAATCTATTGAACTTAATGGTGATGACTTATTAATCACTTATAATGACAATCAAACTAAAACTATTTCAGCTAATAGTAAAGAATTAAAACAAATTAAATCTTACTTACAAAGTCAAGGTAAAAAGTCTGTTAGTTTGACAGAATTAAACCAAATTCAATCAAAAAAAAACTACTGACCTTGAATTATTGGCAGTGGAATAATTTTAGCAGGAATTATTGGTCTAGTGATTTGATTAGTAATGAGAAAAAAGAAAGAAGATAAATAAAGCTTTTTAGTTATTTATTTCCTTTCATAGAGATATTTAAAGAACCTACAAGTGAGCTTTTTCTGTTCCTAAAAAAGAACTTGGTAAATTATCTTTTAGTAATTTTACCCTTTTCCATAAACTCCATTATCACCTCTCTGCTCCCATCAGCACAGAAAAATAACTTACCACTTTCTCACCAATACAGTAAATCCTCTTTCAAACAATCTTCCTCCACAGGAACTTTATAAACTTGCTTACTTTTTAATCTCCCTTCATTATTGACATATCATTCAGGGATATTTTTGATTTCTTCTTTATTGCTGATTTCTTTATTTTCTTTATGGCAAAAGAATAAAAAACCTTTCTTGGCTTGGTAAAGAATACAATTCATAAAAACATACTTAGGAATAGAACCATTGATAAACTCGGTAATCTTTAAATCTTCTTCTTTGGCAAAAAAACCATTCCAAACTTCTACACAATTTTCATCTATACATTTACACTCATTTTCTTTTTGGCAAGAAGTGGGTTTATAGAGTGATAATAATTCTCCTTGTTCATTTTCCAAGTTTACCACTTCATTAGAAAATACTCTTTTCTTTAAGGTAGTTAGTTGTTTACGAATGACTGGCAAAAAACTAGCCATAAAAGGACGAAATCTCTCATAAGGATTAGCAATATAAGTTAATTTGGGTGCTGGTTGGCTTCTATCTCTTCATGCTGAGCCAATTAACTCTTTTATTTTTCCCTCTTCATCATCTAAATAACTTTCTCCAGTTTTGGGATTAATTATGGCTTCATCAAAGATTATTTCAGAGATGGTTTGGGTGTAGTTTTCTCTACTCTTATAAGAAGAGAATAGTTCAACCATAAAACATTTCATGGTGTTTTTATATTTCACTCCTCGGGTGATAGCATCTCAAACTAATTCAATATCTTTTTCTGGAACTTTGTTATCTAAGCAATAATTAGCAATTACTCTTTTTCAGCTTTCTAGGGAACCTGTTCTAATACTATCAAACTGTCTCCGTAATCAGATGAATTCTTTTTGTTGGTTTTCTATTTCAGTTAAGGCTCGGTATTTAGTAGAGTAGGATTTGCCTGATGCTCTACCTCAGATAATTATTTTAGTTTTAGCTAGATGATTAAAGACGGGTTGTAATCTTTGATATCTTTTATCTTGTTTATTCATAGTCTTTTATAAGAGATTTTGTTCTCTTTCAATGCTGTTTTTGCTTATATACCTTATCGTGTCATGTTTATTTGTTAAGCCTGCTAGGTCTTGTAAAACACGAGACTTAGAGAGGTGTTTTCTAACTGGAACGCTAAGAACAAAAACCTTACCCAATGCTCTCATAATAACAATCCTCACAATAACTTCCTTTTGGGATGATAATTAAGTTTTCTTCATCAAATCACTTGCTACATTTTAAACAATTTAACTTACTCATAAATTAACTCCTTGGTTTATTTTTATCCAATAAATTCCTCTCTCTCTCTCTCTCTCTCTCTCTCTCTCTCTCTCTCTCTCTCTCTCTCTCTTTTTCTATTAAATTCCAACAATTCATTATAAGTTAAATCTACTCCTATAAATTCCCTATTAATTTCTTGGCAAACTTCTAGGACGATAAATGAGCCAGCACAAGGATCAACAATTAAATCTCCTTCTTGGGTGGTGGCTTCCACCAAAGCCTTAATTAATCCTTTGGGCTTCTGGTGAGGATGTTTTCTTTTGTTACTAGAAATAATGTCTTCTCCTCAAACATTACCAAAAGACCTGTTTTTAAATAATTTGCTATTCAAAGGATATTTCTGTAAAAGAAAAGCAAACTCGGCTTGGCTTCTTAATCAACTTCCTAATCCCAAACTATTTTGCTTATATCACACCAAAACATCAACTATTTTAAGATTAGGAGTCTTGAGTAATCATAAAGGAACTCGGTCGTTTCCTAATAGAGTTTTATTTACTCACAGCAAGCAAAACCCAGATGGCTTTAATACTCTCTCAACTTGTTCTAATATTCTTAAAACTTGGTAATCAGAAGTATAAAAAAGAGGATAATCTAACTTTAAAACTGTGCCAACTTTTTCGTATTGGGGATCAAGGAAAATTAAACTAGAACTATTTTCAGGCAAACTAGTTAATAACTCCAACCCCTCTCCTCTTTGTTTAGTATTAGGTAAATATTGACTCATTTATTTAAATTTTTCAGAGACTAATTAATCTCAATCAAATTTCCCCTTATAGTTAACTACAAACATATATCTTAGTTTACTATATTGTATACTCTAAGCTTTGATTAAAGAGAAAATAACAACTTTGCTAAAATAAATAATAATATGACAGAAAATCAAGAACAACCAATCAAAGACCCATTACAAGTAGACTTTGAAGAAGCCATTGCTGAAAAAAACAAAACCATCTATAAATTAGAACAAGAGAAAAAAAGTGCCTTATCAGCTCGTGCCAAAGCTGAAACGGAAATTGACAACCTAAAAGCCGACAAGCAATCAGCCCTCGACCGAGCTGAAAGAGCCGAAGCTAGATATTTAAGAAACACGGAATTAAAAACTAAGTCTAACCAACAAGAACAAAATCTCTTACAAACACTTTTTAGTGATTAATCCTTGGCACAGTTTTACCGCTCAAACTGTTTACTGTGCCTTATAAATTAAAAAACATTGAGAACTTAAATTTAGGTAAAAAAAACAGTTTGAGCATAAAAATAATAATAAATAGTTCGAGCATAAACAGTTGAGCAAACACTTAACTAACTATGACTATCGAAAAAAATGCTTACTTAAAAGCCCTAGAAAATAAAGTAGTATACGACAAAACCTTTCGTATGCTTGAAACCAACGAGGATGCCCTCTGAACTCGTTTCTTCCGTCAATCCAATATAGAAGTCGACGGCAGAGCAGTCCGTTTCCTCTTAACCTGACCTAAAAATGGACCAGATTGAAAACCTGACCTTTCCATCCATAAAGGAAATGACTTCAAAAGAGAAGTAAATGCTATTCCTTTCCACTTACCTCGTCTCTTAGACACAGTAGAATATGAAATCACTAATGAAGAAAGATTTGAAGAAGCCCTAGAAAGTGAAACAGCAGTCAAAGATTTCACTAAAACTCTCTTAGAACAAACAGCTGAAAATATCGAACTTAGACTAGAAGAAAAAATACCTCAACTAATCTGCTCCGATGATAACTTTATCAAATGAAATGACACCACTAAAAAAGGTAATTTAAAAGAAATGGAAGACACTTTCTGAGAAGACCCCATCCAAATCTTAAAAGAACTTTTTGATGGCTCCTCTGCCCTAAAAAAAAGGTCAAAAGAATTCAATAAAGGCTACCAAAAAGATCCTGACGACAAAACCAAAGGCTATGAACCCATGGAAACTAAAATCAGGTCTTATAAAAGAATGATTTGTCTTTTAGACAGCTCGGTTAAAAACACTATCGACATTGGAGGCTATAAAGAAAATGTTAATTTCCAAGCCCTAGACCTAGAAAAAAGATTTGGTTCAGAGAACATTATGGAAGACACTTTACCTAATGGCTACGGCATGCTAGTCTTTGACGAAAGATGTTTACAGCTTTACCGAAGAAGAAAAAACAACAAAGGCTTTCGTTTTAAAGAAGAACCTGAAAATGGTAATCAATGATTTTTCTTAAACCCCGTAATCCATGGAGGCTTCATAACTGCTTTCAATGTTTTGGCTTGAAAGAAAAAGCCCTAGGAGGTATGACTAAATGAACTATGACCCAAATTTTGCTAATGACTGGCTAAATAAAGCCAGAGAGTATAACCAAGTTCTTACTAAGCCAACTTATACTAAACACTTAGAAAAAAGAATTAAAGTTTTAGAAGCAGGCAAAGGCAAACCTCATAAAGATTTAGAAGATAAATTAAAAGAAGCCCAAGATACTTTAGCAACTTTATATGATTTTTTTAATGAATGTGGTTTTGATGATTTTGCTCAGGCTAGAACTATTCTAAATGGCAAAACAGTTAAAGAGATAGTCAAAAAAAGCCACAAAAAAGACCTTAAAATAAATGACTTACAAACGGAAATAAACGAATTAGAACAAGAAAAAACTGACTTAATTCAGCAAGCCAATAACTTACTAGCCGAAAAAGAAAATCAAAAAAACCACATTAAGCAACAATTCATTCAAGGTAAAGCCACAGGAACCACCCACTGAATTTACTGAAAAAATTGAGCTGAAACAGAAATAAAAAAAGCCCAGCAAGAAAAAGCTAAATTAGAAAAAGCTGAAGTTAACTTTCTCAAAAAAGTAGGTTTTGACACTTATCCTAATTTAGAAAAAGGAGTAAAAGAAATGAAAGAATTATTAAGTATTTACCAAAAAACTGATGCTTTAAGTTTTTTTGAAACTCCTTCTGAACAGGCTTTAAAAGTGATTAAACAACACCAAACTAAACTTTATTATTTATTCTATTCGGTAGGAGAAAATAAACAAGAATTAGATTTATCAGGATTATCTACCAAGTTTGATGATACCTGTTTGTTTTTTGGAGTGTTTGGTAAAGGAAGATTAGCTGTGAACTTCAATGCCCAACAAAAAGCTGTGGTAGATTTAAGAACGAAAAGAAAACCACAAGAATTATTGGGAGCTACTAAGGGAAAGTGATTTGTTTCAGATGAAGTCTTAGTGAAAGGAGAAGGTAAGTAATGAACCAAGTAAATAAAAAAGTCTTACAAACTACTAATGAGAATAAAATATCACCAAAGGATATTTTCACCCGTTCTAAACATTGAGAGAAACCCATCATTGAAAAACCTGATAAAGGAGGAACAATTACCAAAGAAATTAATTCCAACTACCGAAATCTAGTTATTTATTCTAAATGGAAATGATGACAACCTAACTATAAGTTCTTACCTACTCCTGATAAATTTATCGAAATCAAAAAAGAATTCTTGGAAGAAACTTGAAGCACTCTAGAAAGTATTCCTCATTACATATTAAGAAACAAGAACAATCAAATGACTATCATCTTCCAAAACCGAGGACAATATGACTTTTCTGACCCTCGAATAGTCCTTTTCTATGGTCGGAATACTCTATCTGAAGATACCAAAAAAAGAAATGAAAAAGCTAATCGAAAAGGAATAGAATACCCTAATCTTTACTGAATAACTAGCTGAGATTACATTGATAATCGGAGTTTGCTTTGCCAACTCACTGTCACCAAAGACCCTATCTGAGCTAATTACGGAGATATGATGAATTCCAAAGGTCAAGCTCAGATTACTACTTCTCAAATTAACAACGACCATTTGAATAAAGAAGGTAAAATAATCAAAGACCGAACTGAACACTGACCTCAAGACGAAGACTGAAAAGATGAAACAGGAGACGAAAATACTCCTGCTTATCAGTGTCCAGCTTGTAATAATTGTTATGATTTCTGTGGAGATTTACGAGAAAAAAGAGCTGTGTCGGTTGGTTATCAAACCCAAGGCAAACCAGCCCAATGACAACCTGATTTTAAGTTGCTTTATACCGTTTTTCCTCTTTCTTATGAAAAATTATTGAAACCTGACAAGCAAGATATAACTGTCGTTACTATTACTGCTGATGAATGTAAAGCTTGTAAAAACAAAAATTCTGATTGTCAAGCAGGAGAGAAAGGAGGACACGATTATCCCTTAGTTTGTGCCGTGCCTTCCAACTTAAAGCTAAAGAAATGAAAAAAAGGAGATAGCCAAGACATGTTAACCAATGCTAAGGTGCCATCTTTGCTTTTTATTGTCGATGTTAACCATGAAGCTAAAAACGAAAGTGGACAGTTGGTTGAAGGTATCGCTTGTGCTTCTCCAAGGAGATTTCCTGAAAGTAATCAAAACTACTTTTGAGAAGAAATTCCTAAATGTTATCACGAACAACCTCATTTATTAAATCATTCCTCAGGACAGTTTTATTTTCAGAAGAAGTTATTATTTACAGCTAACTTAAAGCATTTATTAGTGAAAAGAAAAGGTTCAGGATTTCAATTAGGTTATCGAATACTAATTAGAAGTAGCATTAGTGGTATTCTCTATTGTTTTGAAAGTGGGGACATTTTCTACAAATGAGAGTTGAAAGTAAAAGGTTCTATTCAAGATATTTCTTTGCTTAATTCAGTAGTAGGTTCGATTGTTGGAGATACTTTAAAAAAAGGAGCTAGGTGATTGGGTAAAATGGGAGGCAAAGCTATTAAAGGTTTAGCTAGAGGAGCAATGGCTTTCTTTACTGGAGGAAGCAGTGAAGCCACAGGAGCAGGAAAAGCTTTCACTGATGATAGTGGTGATAAGATACCTGAAGCCTTAGAAAAAATTGAGCAAGCTATAAAAGATATGGGAAAAGGTGAAGGAGGAGCTTCTATTGGAGGATTAATTACAGCCGACAAATATGCTGATGCTTTAAATATCAATCCTGAAGGAGGCAGGCAACAGAACGATGACAAACCAGAAAAAGAAGCTCAAACTGACCGAAAGAAAAAAAGCACGGGAAGAAAAGGACAAGATTTTGTTTTAGACCCTTCAATTTTCTATGCTAGCACTGTTGATTTTTCTTATGACTTTTGAGAGTTTGCTAATCGATGTGTAGCTAATCCGTTTATGATTAGGTTCGAACACTCCGAAGTGTTATATAATAATCTTGCCAATAACAATAACAAATCGCCCATCCAAAACATTCAGTGCCGATTTAGTGCTTTTAAACAATGTATAAAAGTAGGAGAATGGCAAGGTAATGTTGATTTAATGTATGATATCAATAATGCTTTAACTAATGCTTGTGGAGCAGGAACTTTCTTTTATGACGACTTAGAAGAAATATTTAAGCCATGAAGACCTAAATATAAAGGTTTACAATCTTTCACTCACGGAGATACTTTTAATTCAGGAACTATACCAGGGCAAGAAGATGTTGAGTATGTGCCAGGTGAAGAAAAGAAAGAAAAAGATAGAGAAATTCCTGCTAATTCGGCTACTTGAGTGTGTAGTATGATTGGAGCTCCTAATTGAGGTGCTACTAGAATAACCGAACACAGTAGCAGAGGATATAAGTGATATGGAAGTTCAGGACATATGGGAATTTTTCCTATGAATGACCCAAATAAAGATTACTTTTCTGAATTGTGTGCTGATGATATGAATGCTAATTCTACTAATGGAGGAATGACTGCTTCTACTTCCACAGGTTGAGATTTAAAGTCGGGATTGTCATTTGAAAAAGATTATGATATTCCCCGAGGAAAGTATAATATTTACTGACATTGTAAAGGACTACAAGCTTTCCCTGATGAGGGAAAAGAAATTAATGGCTTTACTTTAATTTTAGGAGATGCTACTACTAACCTTATTACTTGACTTAAAGAAAGCACTGACGGAACTTATAATCGACGATTTGTTATTGAAGGAATAGTTGCCGAAAGAGAAAAGGAATATAAGGAAAGAGAGTTTGAAGAACCCGAATGAACTGATGATAATACTCAATTTAACTCTAATATTGGTGAAACTGATCCTGAACAAGCTGAAAAATTAAAAGAATTTGACCAAGAACTTGAAGAAAAAGATTGAGAGGATAAAGAAACTGATATTAAAGAAAGCCAAGGTGAAGCCGAAAAAGAATTTGAAAAAGAAAAAGAACGGCAAGCCAAGAGAGAAAAAGAGCAAGAAAAGGAAAGAGAACTTGAACGGGAACTCGAAAGAGAAAAAGAACGGGAACGAGAGCAAGAGAAAGAAACTGAAAAGGAAAAACAACGAGAACGAGAATTACAGGCTGAAAAAGAAAAGAAACAACGAGACCAACAATGAGAAAAAGACAAGAAAGAACGAGATAGGAAAGAAAGAGAAGCCAGAGTTAGAGAAAAAGAAAAGGCAAGGAAAGAAGCCAAAGAGAAACAAAAACAAAAAGATAAAGAAAGGAAAGAGAGGGAATAATTATGAATGACTGAAACGGAACTATCACTAAACAAATGTTTGATTTATCACAGGTGGAGAGTAATTACGAAACCTTTGCCAACCTAACCAAAAAATACCTCCTAAATTGCTTAGTAGGTAATGCTCATTTGACTGGTGAGGGAGCTTTATTGGAGTATTTTGACGAAATAATTGAAGAAGCCATTGAAAGAGGAGAAATTGCCATTATCGAAGTAGGCAAGCAAAAACTATTAGCCATTCCTAAACTCATCCAACAAACTCTCTTAAAAGAAAAAGTAGAGGGAGAAAAAGGCAGTGAACCAATTGAACCTGTTGTTTCTTATGAGTTTACTTTACTGGAAAACTCTAATCTAACCTACCAAAGCAAAGACCTAACTAAATGAGTAATCTTTAAGTTTAACAAAGAAGCCACCCCCATCCTAAAAGGCTTAGACTTCTGAACCAAAAGACTAGTAAATATCCTAACCCAAATGGAAAAAGAAATCTTTATGAATGAAAAAGGTATCATGGTCACTCTTCCTCAATGACCTGATGATGCTGATGTTAGTCTTATCATGAAATCATTTAGCAAGAAACCATTCTTTTTTATGTGTTTACCTAAATCACAAGAGGGAGATAAAGGAAAATTAGGAATAGCTCCTCACCAAATCAAAACTGAATTCTATGAACCTAAGGAGTTTCATGAAGAGAAATATCGAAGTCAGTTTGCTTTTGTGTGAACTAATATGGAAAGAGCTTATGGGATTAGGCATGATACTTTGGAAAATAAAGAGGAAAGAGCAAGTGTTAGTGAAGTATTCAGCTCACAAGCCAACTTTGATGCCCAAGAAAAGAAAATCTACCGACTGTTATGGAAGTCTATTAGAGAGTATAATCGAGTTTTTGAAGAAGGAAAAGGCAACTATAACTTTAAATTTGGAAGGATAGGAGGTTAGTATGAATAATTGTATGCCTTTATTTTATCTTTGCTTGGCTTTATGTGGAGTTTTGCTGGCTATGTTAGCCATGTTTTTCAACTATTCCCTAAAACTCAAAGAGAAGTCAATTGAATTAAGCAAAAGAACCACTGTATTAGAGAAAAAGAACGGTAAAGAATTAGCTGAAATTGAAAGGCTAAAAGAGGAAATTGGAAAGTTAGAAAAGAAGCTAGGAGGTAAATATGACTAAGCAACAATTAGCTGAGGAATTAAAAAAGAAGGTAAAGTTGGGAGTGAAGCCTAGTGATTTGAAAAAACAGAAAAAGGATAGCCAATTCAACCAACAATTAGCAACTCCTCCAGACAGTCCCGTGTTGGGACCAGTCCAAACTAATCAATTACTAACTCCACCTCCAACACCTCCTTTGAAACCAGTAAAAACTAACAATTCACCCTCCCCTATTGTCCAATATCCAACTCCTCCAGATAGTCCTCTCTTAAAACCAACCCAGCCAAGTAAACCAGCCAATAATCTAAAAGAATTACAGCAACAAGTAAATTACTGGAGCAAAACAGCTCAAAATCACCTTTTAAATCTCTCCAAAACCTCTGCTGAATTATTCAATGCTGAAGAAAGAATAAAAGAACTAGAATCAAAACCAAAGTCCCAAACCCTCAGCCAAGAAGCCGAAAAAGCCCTAATTGAAGCCAACCAAAGAATAAGAGAATTAGAAAAACAAAACCAACTCCTAAAAAAAGCAAAATCCCTAAATCAACCAGAAACAAAAACCTTCACTTGCTCTGACTGCCAACAAGAATGAAATCAAGAATTCATAAGACTAATTGACAAGCAAGGAAATAAATATTGTCCTGACTGTGTAGAAGAAATGCTTAAAGAAACTAGCCAAGCCACAGGTAAAGAATTAACTATCGAAACCCAAGAAGAAACCAAACCTGAACCAACTAAACCTTGCCAATTTTGCCATCAACTCAAGCCTGAAACTTCTTTAAAACCTCGTCATATCAAAAACCTTCCTAATCATGACCCAAGAGAAATCTCCTTAATCTGCCAAGACTGCTTAACTTACCGAGCCATCAAAGCTGACTACTATTGCCCTCTTACCAGTGAAGGAAGAGACACCTACGAAGGCAATGAATTTGATTGTTATTGTCCCACTAACCAAAGGAGGAAAATATGGTAGAACAAGAATTAGATATCCAACAAAAAACCATCTACCACCAATTCCCCACTTTCGAGGAATTCCACCAAGAAGCCTTAAATTGTGTGGAAAAGATACTATCCAGCAATGAAGATGACACCAATTTCTCCTTCTACTCCTACTGTGTTTATGATAGATGAAAACTAAACCCTCATTACAATCAACCCGAGGTATTTTTCAGTAAATTATGAAGTGGCATGGCAACCAAATTCTTTACTTTTAAAAAAAGAGAAAGACTTTGAAACAACATTTTCGAACACCTCAAACTAGAAATGAGCAAGTTAATAGATATCAAAACTACTGAATACACTCAAGATGATAGAACTAAATGATATGATGCCAATAGGTCTTTGACAGGAGATTGAGACCGAACTACTACTCATAACACCTTCGACCGAGAAGATAGAAGAGACAGTCAAAGAATAACTAACAAAGAAAAGCCTTACAGCACAATTGACCTTATCCACGGAGACTATGGACATATCCAAGACCGAGCCGATTGACTAGGTGTAGAAGCTAATATTGATACAGGCTACATAGCTACTGAGAAAGATAAAGAAGGCAACCCAATCTTAGGTGAAGATGGAAAACCCAACAAAATCATTAACCCTAACTGAACTAAAAGAACAGGTCGAGGAAGAAATAAAGATACTTCTCATAAAACCGACAAAACCAAAGAAGACAGCAAAAACACTGAATACGGCAAAATAGATAAAACCATTACCACCCAAGAGCAACCTGTTTTTTACCAACAATTAGCAAGAATTATGCCTTCTTTCTCACTAGTAGAAACTAATCTAGATGACTTAACTGATTTTTCTTATCTTTTCCACTCTATCTACTTGCCCCAAGGAGAATTTAGGTTTAACTCTAACACCTTTCAATATGATTACATTACCCGACAGCAACTAATCGAAGAAACTGAACCCAAGAAAAAAAAAGAAAAACCCCAAAAAGACCCCGACCAAGATATTTCTGAAGATGAATGAAATGAACTCTGAAGAGAAAAAGAAAAGCCTTGTATGCCTACTTGGTATTTAGAGCAAATCTACCGAAATAAGAAAAGAATTGAAAAAAAGCCCAATAAAGATGAGACTGACCAAGCCCGTTTAGAACTTTGTGAAACTCTTTTAGATGCTTTTTACCGAAGTCCTTATGTTCCTGCCGTGAGTGTTTTTGAAAGTATTATGGGAAGCCCTGATTATGACTGAAAAGAATATGTAGTCGATGCTGAAAATATCGAGATAGCCAAAGCCAACAAAAAAAGAATGGACATAAACATTGGAGACACCTTAGAAGCCGAAGTAATCGGATTTAAAGAATTCAAGTCTCAAATGTGAGAAAACTTAAAGGTCTTTCACCGAGAAAGAAGTTTAGGCATTGTTCCTTTTCAAGTCTTTCCTTACTTGCTAGGACCACCTGGAACAGGTAAATCAGAAATCACTCGAAATCTAGCCAAAGCTTACAAAAGACCTATCCAAATGATAAATGTAGGAGGTATGGATGATGGAGGAGAATTAGAAGGCAAACGAGCTACTTTACAATCTGCCAACTACGGAAAAGTTATGGAAGCTTTTGTAGAAAGAAGTATCTTAGCTGAAATTACTATCCAAGACTTACAACTAGAAATCCAAGAAATAAAAACCTATGTAGATGAGAACGGCAATCGACAAGAACGACCCGAAACTAATATAACAGAATGAGAAGAAGAAAGGATAGAAAAATTAGAAGAAGATATTAAAGATTGAGAAGAAGAAAATGAAGAGAGGCAAAAAGCAGGCAAAGAACCCAAACTAACCAAAAATAAACCTCAAAGAAGTCGAGCCCCTATTATCTTATTAGATGAATTTGAAAAGTGTTCCCGAGAAGATGTGATGAATGTTATCGGTAAAATGACCGATAGAGAAATGAACTTTTCTTTTATGGATAAATACTTTAATTTTAGGTTAGATTTAAGTCAGTGTCAGATGTTATTGACTGCTAACTATTTAGATAAAGTGCCTCAATTCGTTCGAGATAGAGGATTACCAATCAATATTGAACTTTTAACTTGGGAACAAAGAAAAGGCATTTTAAGAAGCAGATTTAAGAAAGAATTGAGAAGGTTTAAGTTAGAACACTTGCTAAATAAAATCACTGATAGATTTATTGAAATGTGTATAACTGAAACTTGGGGGATTAGAGGAGGGATTAATAATGTGGCTGCTACTGTGAGATTTTTAGAGGTTTTGGAAGTAGATAAACAAACAGGTTATTTAGAGAAATTAGAAGAGTATGACGATTTATACGAAACTCCCTTAGAAAAATATTTGAAAGATGAAAATGGAGTTATCCGACTATCTTATAATCTAAATGGCAAAACAAGAACTTTAACCCTTACTAAAAGAATTGGGATTGAAGAAAGAACTGTTAAAGATGAATTTGGTCAAGAAAAGAAGGTTAAAGAAATTATCACAGGAACGAATGCTGACACAGGTGATTATTTTGTTAATGATTGACCTGATGAGTATTGATGGGGTAGTAAGCCTGTGAGAAATTTAGGAGGAAACTATGAGAATTTATAAAAAGTGTAATCATTGTGGTAAAATGATATTTTTAGTTTTAGAAATGGAAGTGGGGAGTGATTTTAGTGATTGAGAGAGTTTTAATGAATGATTACAGGCTTTGAAGTGAAAACATGACCAAGTATTTTTAGGAGTTAGTGAAAAGGAAGAGAGGAAGTTGCCTGAGGAAGTGAAAGAAATGATTATGAATTGAAAAGAAGGCTATAAAGGTAAAGATACTGAAGATTAGTCTTCATAGGGGTCAAATAATAAATCACTTTCTTCTAAACTATATTCAGGGTGTTTTTTATAATAATTTTTTAAGTATTTAACATTAGGATTTGGCTGGTTAATTCAAGAGCCAAACCTATTATTCAACTTGCCAACAAATTTTTCAGTCTGTTTTTCATGACGAGGACCATGAGCTATGTCTTCATCCCAAGTTAGAATGTGAGCCGATTCATGAGCCGTGGTATCAACAATTATTTTCCTTGACATATAAAGAGTATTTCGAGGAATAGAAATAGTATTAGTAGAAATCCCTCCGCTAATTATATTACAACTTCAACCTGCATTGCTTTCGTTAGTTATGGGATTTATACTGCTTTCGGGAAAGTCTACTAATGGTGTGCCAGTAGGTATTAAATATTTGACCATTTCTTTTACTTTGCTTTGAGTTTCTTGTTCTGTTTTGTTTTTATCAATATATTGAGTATGCCCACACTGATAACATTTAGGATAAGGAGTATATAAAGGATTGATTTCTTGACATTTGGGACACTTGATATAGCCTAACATTTTAATACTTCGTTTTTTTCTTCTCGTTTTAATATAGTTTGACAAGCTAACAGAGATAATTGTCGGTTATATTCTGCTTCTTCTTGGGGCATTCTATTTAAACCTTCTTTTAAATATTCTAATAGTTTTTTTTGTCGAATATCAAAGCATTTTAAAGTATAGAGTTCTTCATATTTTTTTAGACAATTTGTCCTTAAATGGCTGTAATATTGAATGTGAGAAGTAGCACAAAAAGGATATTTTTGAGAAATAGGGGCTTCTTTCTCTAATAACTCAATCATTTTTTTTAATGTTTTTCTAACCATTTCTTTTTTAGGTAGATTATGTTGTTCTTGTTTTTCTTCTCTTAAATTTTCACTAACTCTCATAATACTTAATTTTTAAAATCATTCTTCAAAAGATTTCTCTTTAATAATTCCTTCTGAAGCCATTCCTGCTCAATCACACTTATTACATTCTACTTTCATTTCTTTTAAAGTTTCTTTATTTTTACTAGAAAGAGGAGTTTCTGTTTCACACTTAGGGCAAGAAACAGCAAAGATTTTAGTCATGATTATTTTGTTCCAACTCTTTTAATCTTTTTTCTAAAATTATTTTGTTTGGTTTAGCTAAATTAGGATTATTTAATATTTCTTTAATTCGGTTTATTTCTTGATCATTACTATTCATAATTATTTATTTTTAAATAAAAAGAGGTAATGGAAACAAAAAAATAAATAGTTTAGAGAGTGTATACTAAAATTATTATATAGGCTTGCTGATGCTGATTTAGGAAGTTGTGTTATTTAATGCAAACACAACTACAAGTTTAAAAAAATCAAATTGAAAAGATCCAAAAATCCTCATGGACGCATTAACTAAAATCAAGCAAGTATCTAAAGAAGACCTCCACCGCTTCCTCCAAAGCGACCACAGAGATTTCAATGTCCTTACCCTCTCTTTTAAGCAAATAGAAAGCACCCAAAGAACCTTTATCACTCTCTCCAAGAATTCAGCCAAATCTTTCTATTTAAAAGATAAATCTAAGCCAGATAAACCCCAGCAAACCAAGCCAACTCCACTAACAGATTGCCGAAAAGACACCCAAAACTGCCACTACTTTGCCCTATTCTCCAGCAAAGAAAAGCGTCTCCACACCATTTTTAAAGATAAAATAGAAGCCAACTTTGAAGGCACCACAGAAAACAGACCACTTTTATTCTTAACTCTCACTTTCAACACTACCCAAGAGAACTTGTATTCTTTCACTACTAACTGAAGCCAAAAAGACCCTTGCTGAGAGCCACTTCAAAACAAGCTCCCTTGATTAACCAAATGAGCCAGAACCTTGGACCCTAAAGCCGAACCCTTAAAAGTAAAAATCCTCAAAACCTCCCCAGAAATAGCCAGTAATTGGCACTCTGCTAGCAAAGTTTTAAGCCAATTCCTCCGTAAAGTTCGTCACACCTTCAAACCTCAACACTGAAAATGAGTAGTAATTGCGGAATTACAAAAAAATGGCCACTGACACTTTCACTTTTTAAGCACTCCAATTGTGCCATACAGCCACAACTGCACTCTAAGCAAAAACTTTAAATCTTGCTGGAACTGTCGGGCTTATATCTCTAAACTCTGACCCTGAGGCAGAGTAGAAAGTCGCTCTACTGGACGCAAAACTATCAGCCAATATTTAGCCAAATATCTCTCTAAATCTTTCCATCTCCGTAATCTTTACCAGCAACACGGTCTCCAAAACAAGAATAAAACCTATCGTTTCTTCAAAAACCTCTATGAGTATGAAACCCGAGAAGCCATTCTAATCAACGACTCTAAATATGACCAAGAAACAGGCAAATACTTAGCCCATAATCAACACATTTTCCGTCGCCAAAATAACACTTATTACTATCGCACTAATGAAACCCTAATTGGACACTCTCTTAAACCCCTCATAATCAAGCGAAGTTATCGTTTATATTATCACTCCTTAAACACGCAACCAATCTTAAATCTCTCCCGCCAAACTGAGCTTAGAAAACAGCTAGCTATATCTAAAAATACTTCTAGCCAGCTAGTAGTAATTGATAAGGCTCAAGATTTCCAAGAATACCTAATAACCAGTCTCCTCTTACTGAGTAAAAAAGCCACTTTCGCTAATTTACCCTTAGAACAACCAAAAGTTCCTCAAAATGGCTCCAAATGTGACCAATTAGATTACAACCATTTCCAAAAAAAACCCGTTCTCCACTTCCAATTCAGCAAAGAAACTGCCCCTCTAATCAAAGAATTTGTCCTCAACCTTGATAACCAAGCTCAAGAGTTTCTTGATATTGAAGAAAGACAACACTTCCAAGATAGCCGTTTTACCGACCCAATAAACTCAAGAAATGCTTATCTTAACCATTGACTAATTTCTTACCACGTTCCTTGAAGGCGTGAACAAGGAGGAGCTATGCTATAAAGCACATTTTATCCCCGGTGAGTTTAAGGATGAAGCTACTGGTTAGGCGTTTCTGACTAGCCAGAGTAATCTGCCCCCTCCTGGTTGCCTGCTTACCTGGAATATTGCTTAATAGCTATGAAGGCAACCAACAGTTCTGGCACAACTGCTAAAATGTGCCAACCAAAGCAAATAAATATGAAAGAAATAGAACAAGAAATAAACCAAAACGGGGTGTTGGCCGACCACGAACCTCAACGGCTAAATATGAAAGGGAGGCAAAAAATGCCTAAAAGAATAAAAAAAATATGCACTGCTTGTGACGATAGTTTCACTTGCTACCAAAAGGATAATTATGATTATTGCCCTAATTGCCCTCTAAACAACAGCAGATACGCACAAAACCAATGCCCAGAATGCGGTGATGGCAGTGGCTGAATTAAATTCCCTAATCAACCCCTAAGAGCCTGTAAACTCTGCTCTTTACAGCCAAAGATAATCCAAAAGGAGGTTCACCATGGCTAACCTTACTCTTAATATCTACCAAAAACTCCAACAAATCCAAAGCCAAACAGGGAAAATCAGCAAAACTGAATTAAATAAATACCAAAACTATCGCTATTTCACTGAACAGCAAGCCTTAAATATCCTCAAACCCTTACTCCAAGAGCAGAAGTTAACCCTTACTTTTGATGATATCTATGAACCCGTTAACTTTGATGAAGTAGGCGGTAGTTTCACCCAACAAAAGCCAGAAAAAGAATGAATAATCCGCTACTGTAAAAGAGCAATTCTCACCAACTCAGAAAACCCCGAACAACAACTAATCTTCCACTACTGAGCCATTGGTAGCAACACTGACCCCGCTAAAGCCAAAGGCTGTGCGGAAACTTATGCCATCAAATACTTCCTAACCAAGTTTTTCCTCATCCCTACCACCGATGAACTAGACCCTGATGTCACTAAATTCCATGAACACCTAAACCGTAAAGCTGACGACACCAAAGAAACTATTGAAGAAATCAAAGCCCGTCATGAAGACCGAGAACATAAGAAAATAGCCGAATTAAAGCTCAAATACGGAACTGATTGAAAACTCTCCACTGAATATAAGCAATGAAAAGGTAATTATAAGGAGGCTAACCAGTAATGGGAGCCTCCACTAACTACCGTGACATAAATATCCACAACCACTTACTTAATTTGGCTTGTGGTCAATGTGGTCAGAAATTCACTGGACAAGACATTAGTGAAGATAACTTTTCCCTCTGATGGGACACTTCTAATGACATAGAATTCAAGCCCTTAACTAACGGCTGACACTGATTAGGAGTTTGAGTTAGAGATATCACCCATAAACTAATCACTAGTGAAAGATATGGAGCTTATGATTGTCCTGATATTGAACATTGTCAAAGATGCTTTGAAAAGTTCTTGACTGAAGATTTAACTTTAATCAAAGATGGACATTATTGTTCCAAATGTGTTAAGGAGGTCTCCCATGTCTAAAAAACTCCAAAGACAAATCGAGAAGAAACTCAATAAACTAAGCCAACTGCTAGATAAAATTGATGAAGCCCGAATCCTCAATTCTGATGAGCCGGAAAACTGAAACAGTGACACCCTTTATAGTCTCGCTGAAGAATTAAAAGAAACTCTCCAGCTCTTAGAAGACAAAACCGGAAAGCAACTTGACGAATTTGGCGACCCAATTGTCCTAGAACCGGGCTTGTGTTCGCTAATGGATGACTGAGAAAGCCAAGAAGAGGAGGATTATGACTAACTTTTTAACCTTAATTAAAGGCTTATTTAAACCAAAACCAAAGAAAAAGCCTCTTCAATCAGCACCATTTAACCTAGAAAGAAAACACCAAAACCAGTTAAAAGCTCTAGAAACACAGCTTGATAATATTCCCGTTAAACAGCAAAATTCTCGTAATTTAGCTCTTAACCACAAACGCTATAAAAAACTTATCAAAAAGCTCACTAAGCAAGCCTTAATTATCCAGAGAAACAGAACCATTGAAAGGAAACAATTGTAATGGAAACCAACCAAAGCCCTTTTAGTTTTTTAGCTATCAAAACCATAAGAACTAAAAAGCCTGTTTCCGAAGGTTGTGGCCGAGCATGAATAGATAATCAGTTTCACCTCAATGGCAACAATTATTTCATTTACACTTGCCATTCTTGCCAGCAAAAGCAAGTAAAGAAAGGCAAGATGCCTTTAAACTGAGGAGGTAAATATGTATAACCACTGTCCCAAATGCCACCAATGATTAGGCTGAAAGAACTTCTTTCAACCTTGAAAATCAAATAAACCCTGCTCTAATTGTGAGGAGGAACAACTATAATGACTAAAAACCTCTCCGAACTAATCGGCAAAATCATCTCTAAACAACCTAAAGAAGTTCGTGATAAACGCATTCCTTTTTACGGCAATCTTTACTATCGGCTGAAAGTCTTAGCGGAAAATGAAGAAACTCACATTTTTTTTGTTTACTCTAATTTAGTGAACCAAACTCTTTGGAGAGCTATCACTAATAGCCACTATGCTGATAAGCGTTATTTATTCCGAGCTGAAAAGAAGAAAAATGGTTTTATTTTACACAACTGGCAAGAGTTAAAGGAGGAAAATGCTTAAATTCAAGTTTAATTATCTCGAAAACATCTTAGCTTACCAAAAGGGAGAATATTGAAATGAAATAGATGAAACCAGAACCTTCACAGGCAGCTTTGGAAGTCAAGGCTTTAAGTTAGAGCAGGGTTGAATATCTTTTACCATCTATGAAACAAAAATACGGGCATTCTATAAAGACCAAGAGTCCCCTTGATTTACTTATTACCGCAAAGATTTACCCCGAGAATACCCTCTAATCTTCACTTTCACAGCAAAAGATGAAGTGGAAAAGATTAATGGAAAGTGGAGGAACAAGCATGAATAAAAAACAATGCTTAGTCTGTCAAAACCTAAAAGTCAAGCCTCCAGTAAATGAATGAATTGAGGAAAAACATTACCAAGGTTCCCACAATATAGTGAAAGAAATTTTTGTCGGAATAAACAACCCACCTAATAATGCCCAAAAGTATGGTCGTCAATATGCTGGTAGTGTTTACTATTGCTCTTGAGACTGTTTTAACCAACAACTAGAACAAGAAGAAGAACAAGATTTTGCTAAAGGTTTCTGTTCAACTTGCGGGGAATATTTAGTAGTGCTTAATGAGCAGTGTAAAGATGAAAAGCATAAACAAGAAGCTCATTATTACCGCTTGAAAGGAGGAAATAATGACTAAATACTACACTCTTGAAATCAAACGTCCTCTTATTGAACTTGAAATTAATCAAGGAGAATGTTCTCAATGCTGAAATAAAAAGAAAATTTTAGTTTATCGCAAGCCAATTGAAGCCATTATCCAAGGAGAGAAAATAGAATTAGGAAAAAAGATTTTACTTTGTTTAGAATGTTTATGCTTGATTTGAAAAGCAGTAAGTAAAGGAGGAGAGAAGTAATGTCTAATCTCAGAATTGAATGCCAAATCTGTCGTGATTTTTGGCAAATAATTGGTACCAAAGACCACCTAAAAGGACGCTTATTAATCAATCCTCTAGGAGCTATTTGTTATCTTTGTGCGGGCAAAAAAACTCCTCCTTTAATAACTAATCTCTGAGAGTGAAACAAGCAAACACAGAAATGAGAACAAGTGAAAGGAGAAGGTAAATAATGCCTTTCGAGGAAATATGTAAACCCTCCTTTTAATTACTCCCTGATTGGAGCCAGCAAAACAAATAAAAACATGAGTAGAAGTTTTTATTGTCTATTAATCTATTGCTGGTTCCTTTGAGGGAATAATTACCCTCAGAACAGTTATTCTCAGAATAACAAAGTCTTTGAAACCACTTAATTAACCGTAGAACCCAACTTTAACCTAATTGGCAAAGGATGTCCCAATTGAACCATCCTGAACGGAACTGAAAACAACTTGGTTCAGCCATAGCTCTGTGATTAGGTGACAGTATTATAAGCTGAAAACGGGAGACCCATCAAAGTCCTTGCTTTTTTATTTTAGTGATTAAGTTTCTCAGAAGGAGAACAGCCTTTTTCTTTTAATTCAATTTTTAAGTCCCATAGGGAAAGAACAGTTTTAATTTGGGCTTGTTTTAGCCTAGAAATAGCCCTTTTTACCTTTTAAATATACATTAGTATATTATTTTGGCTTAGTATAATAGCATAGTAAGTTTACTTACGAAGCGTTATTTAAGAATTGGAGTTGGTTATAGTCAAACGTTGACGTTTCTCATGAGATAACAAAACCCCTAAATGTCAACCACCTAATTAGTTAAAGAATAATAGATAACAGACATTCTTTAACTATCCTGATTTCAAACGTCAAAAAATGACAAACAAAAAATTCTCCAAATTCTCATCACCAAAAATCAACTAAAATCTCTGTATGCATTATTGTCCCCGTGTTGTATACAACAAAAAAAGCCCTTCAGGCATTCACCCAATCTCTAAAAAGAAAACTATAGAAATTAGTCGACAATTGCTATATTTACCCATATGCCAACAAAAACGAATTACACTCAATCTGAAATAAAAGAAGCCTATTCCCTTGTCACCCAAGACTTATTTACCCGCCTAATAAAAGCCAAAACTAATGAAACTGTTCAAATCGGAACACTAGGTTCCTTTGGTTCTCTAAAAAAGACTGAAGGGCAAACTACTAGTTATTTAAAAAAGCCTCGTGGTCAAGCTTATGTCTTTTATCGCTTTAAATTCACTCCTAGTAGCAAACTTAAACAAGCCCTCAATCAAGCCTTAGAAAAGAAATATAATCGCTAAATATGTTAAACCAACAAAAAAAAGCAACTTCTTCTCAAACCAGCCCATACTCTGCTAAATGAAAATGAGAAAAAAGACATTGATTATTAGTGATTGCTTTAGGTTGCTTAGCTTTATGATGATTTAGTTCCCAAATCAAAGATGCTACTTGATTACAGAATGCTACTAATTACTTACCATTCATTGGAAGCTTAGCTTTTGCTTTAGAAACCATCACAAAATTAGCCCAATAATATGCCAAAACTTAATCAGCAAGCTTTCACTCAGCAAAATAGCTTTAATCAAAATAGTCAGTTTACTGATAATCAAGCTCAATTCCAAAGCACGCAAAGCCAAAGTCAGTTTAGTGAACAAAGCCATCAAGCCCAGCAACCTGCCCAAAAAGGCTTATTCTCCTTGCCTCCTTCCCTAATGCAAATAGTTCCGTGAATACCCTTTGCTTTAGAAGCCATGACGGGACAAAAAATCCCCCAAATGACTGGCACTATTGGTGAAATCCAGAGTTCTTTACAGCAAATTCAATTCAGTTTCACCCAATTGCTTAACAGCCAACAACAAATTTTTGCTCGTATTGAAAGCTTAGAAAATAATGCTAATTCCCAACTCACCAATTTAAGCCAACAAATCACCAGCACTAATAACTCCTTTCGCCTCTTAGCCACTGAAACTAAAAAAAGCTTAGAATTCAATCCTCGCCCTCAGCCTGAACCAGAACGCCATTACCAAGAAACTGAAACCTATTAATATGTTCAACCTTAACACTCAACCTTTAATCACTAAAATTGATGAGTTCACTCAAACTCAACAACAAACTTTAGCCTGTTTACAAGCTATCCAAGCCACCCTGAACCAAATTGAAAAACACTTAAAAGAAAAACCCTAAAAAATTATGCCCCAAATAGAAAATCAAGAAAACCTTAAAAATCCCTCCCTTAATGTCCGTCGGGGAGAAATCCTCTATCGGGAAGACATTAAAACCTCCTTTGCCTATGCCATAGTCGGCGTTTCGGTCATTGCCGTTTTAGCCAGCGTTGGTTATTTAGCTATTGTCCAATTGAAAAAATAAAAAACCATGAACAACGAAGAATCAACATTAAAATCTTGAGCCACTGGTAAACTAGCCATGTTTGCGATTGGATTAGCCGTCGGATACTTTATCTATAACTCCGGCTTAATCCAAAAAGTAACTGGTAAATTATTTGCCAAGAAAGAAGATTAGAAAAACTTAAAAACTTGCCACCTGTCCTTAAACTCCTCTAAACTACTATGAATAATCCTGAACTAATCCATCAAGCCAACGAAGAACTAATCACTAAAGTATTACAACAACTCCTCCAAGAAAAGCCTCAACTGCTCGCTAGTGTCACTTGCCAATGTCACCTAATTGACCCTAATAAAATGCGTATCCTGCTCTGAAAAGACACTAAAGAGGGCCAAACCATTTACATTCTTAAAGTTGCTGAACAAAAATTTGTCGGCACTGAACGCTTAGATAAAAGAGGAGCAGTTTACTGAAAGTTTAGGGAGATGTATGAGAGTGAAAGTCCCAAGGAGCCTGCTAATCAAACAAAGCCTGCCCCGGAAACTAAGCCCACTCCTAAGCCTAACTATAAACCAGAACCTTACTGAACTCCTTATGCCCAAGAAAACAAACCTTTAAGTGATTATCCCAAAAGCACAATAGACAAAGTTACTAAGTTTCAAGAGCGACAAGCCAAAGCCCAAGCTTTCCAGAACCAAAAAGCCTCTGAACCAGTCTCACCTGAAATAAAAGAAAGTTATGCCAATAATTCAACCAATAGTGAAGCAACCGCAACAATTAACAGTGCCTAGTAATCTTAATCAGTTAGCTACTAGTTTACAAGCTATTCAGCCTAAAAGCCCTACTGCCCAGTTAATCACTTATGCTCTAATAGCCACTGCCCTAGTGGGAATATTTGTTTATCACTATATCAGAAAACAGGAGGCTAATAACTAATGACTTGAGGATTACCTGATTTCAAAGGAGCTTTAAGCAACTTTTATGATGAAAAAATCAAACCCACCATAGAAACCAAAAGCACTGAATATAAAGAACTCTTAAAAGAAAACTTTGCCCGGGGAGCCAACACTCAGCAAGCCATTATTGCTATTTTGCTAGCTGTATTCTTGCTTTTAGCCTTAGTCTTCTTTTGAAAAGATAAAGAGCCTGGTATTCAGTGAAAATACTTAGTATTAGGAGGATTAGTGGGTTATTTAGTGCCTTATGTAGTTGCCCTCAAACCCCAAGAATTTGGTGAGAAACTTTTAGCGAAATAACATGCCAGTAATCATAAAACCCACCTTAACCCTTCCAATAATTCTCCTTTGCTCGCAATGCCAACAAACTATCACTCATCAAGACCTAGTTCAATCCAATTTCCTAATCATTCTTCCTAGTTTCATTATCCAACATCAAGCCTGTCCGCTAGTGAAAACTAACCCTTATCCTAAATGTGGCTTTAGCTACCTGAAAGACATTACCTGCAATCCAAAATAACTAAATCATGAATAAATATCAAATACTTAAATATGCCATAATTGGCTTAACTATAACCTCTCGCACTGCCTCTCTTGCTAGCTTCATTAAACCGGAATTAACCATTATTCCTAAGTATGCTGAACCTACCAAACAAGTCTTAATTCAAGCCGGTAATGCTTACTGGAATTATGAGTTAAGTCAGCAAAAGCTTCCTTATCACACTTGCCAACCAGAACAAGACTTTATTTTAATCAATTCAGCCTAAAAGAAATATGAAAAACCTTAAATACTTAGCCATAGGCATAGTAGCAGGATTACTAATCCCTTATGCTATAGCCTTTTATAAAAGCAAAAAAGAAAACCCAATTACTTTCCGCCATACTTATGATGATAACGAGGAGGAAAATGAGTATTAATGAGTAAATACTTTATCTGATTCACTCTCTGTCTAATAGCAGGTTTTTACTTTCGCCATTGAGTTCACACTGGAGCAGGACAGTTTAGACAATTAAACCATTATTTAGGAGGGGGTTGATAATGTCCACCGGAAGTTTAATCTTTTGCTCACTTCTAGCCGTAGCTTGTGGTTTCCTAATCCAACAAACAGTAGAAACTTTACTCAATACTTCTCTAACTCTGTTGCCTTTTAAGATTCAGACTGTGCGCTAGAATTGCTGGGGAGTAAAAAATTAGTTTAGCATTTCTTTATGCGACGTTTTAATCCAGGCCTAATTTGGGATTACTAAAAAATTATTTTCATTATACTGGTTTCCTAATTCTCCCTCTCCCCAGCAAAAA